>NZ_CALPDE010000003.1 GCF_943193185.1 Lactococcus ileimucosae | reverse complement strand
TCGAACACAGAAGTTAAGTCCTATTACGCCGGATGTAGTTGGGGGTTGCCCCCTGCGAGATAGGGTAAATGCCAAGTTATTGGGAGTTTAGCTCAGCTGGGAGAGCATCTGCCTTACAAGCAGAGGGTCAGCGGTTCGATCCCGTTAACTCCCATAGGTTCCGTAGTGTAGCGGTTATCACGTCGCCCTGTCACGGCGAAGATCGCGGGTTCGATTCCCGTCGGAACCGTTTCGAGTAGAGATACTTGAAAGTAAGACAAAGAGAAGACTCGTTAGCTCAGTTGGTAGAGCATTTGACTTTTAATCAAAGGGTCGCTGGTTCGAGCCCAGCACGGGTCATACTTTGACCATAGGTTGAGGTATAGAGCGTTGGAGCACTTGTCAAGCGGATGTGGTGAAATTGGCAGACACGCTAGATTTAGGTTCTAGTGCTTTAGGGCGTGGGGGTTCAAGTCCCTTCATCCGCATTTCTTTTTAATAGCCGACTTAGCTCAGTTGGTAGAGCATCTGATTTGTAATCAGAGGGTCGCGTGTTCGAATCATGTAGTCGGCATTGCTTTAACTGTTTTTATTAGAGGGCAGATAGAGTGTTTAGGGAATGAGTAACTTTTTCCAGTAAGCGTGCGAACGTAGTTCAGGGGTAGAACACAACCTTGCCATGGTTGGGGTCGCGAGTTCGAATCTCGTCGTTCGCTTTGTTAGTTCTCCCTTTGTGGGAGATTTTCCATATTTTGCCGGGGTGGCGGAACTGGCAGACGCACAGGACTTAAAATCCTGCGAAGGGTAACCTTCGTACCGGTTCGAAACCGGTCCTCGGCATCACTCACACCAAGGGTTTAGCGACTCTTGGTTTTTTCGTTGTTTAATTAAAGGATTTGACTTAGCTTTTAACAAGTTTACTATAGTGACTGAGTAATTAATAAATACTTTTGCATGTTCGCTGTTGAATTGTTAATGGGAGACTTGATGGGTTTGTTAAGAAATGTATAAAAATTATAGGAATATTAAGCGGTATTAATAGTGTGATGTATTATTTGATAAAGGCTTGAAAATCAAGGTGCTCCTCGTATTTTTGTTTAATTGGATTTATATTAATAGTTTTTAACAGCTCAAAGATACTTTAGCTGTTTTATTTTGGAAAGGAACTGTTTATGTAGCACTACTGATAAATATCAGATAATTTCTATAGATTACTTTACTATGAAAATAGAGAGCTGTATATGGTAGTTTATTTGTCAAGATGTCAGTTTTACGCGAAGCTATGGTATTCTACTGTTAGGAGTAGAGACACCACAGGAGGGAGGTAAATTATAGCATATAGTTAGGATTAAAAGGACTTGAGAATTAGAGAGGAGATGAAGGCAAGATGCTGAATAATAATTTAGATAAGGAACAGTTGGAAGAAATATTTCATTCGCTTCAACATATTGTATGGAAGAACAGTCATTTAATTAAGATAAATCTTTGGACAATGGATGATTATCGACAGGAAGGACGCTTGGTTCTCTATAAGTTGCTTGAGGATGGTGTGACTCATGAAAAGCTATATTGTCATTTTAAAGTACGATATAAACAGAGGCTAATAGATATAAAAAGAAGAGAGCGAGCGTTCAAGCGGGGTTTTGACTGTGGGAGTGGTCTAGATATATACGAGCATTCAGATGCCTTGAAATGTAAAGCTGACACTCCTGAACACATGTTGATTTCAGCAACTTTGCTTGAAGAAGTGCTTCAACGTTTGAGTCTGAGATATCGTAAATTACTGAAAAATCATCTGTCAGGCGGTGAATTACATAGGATGGAGAAGTATCGTTTGAAAGAGAAGATAAAGCAAATATTATATGAAAAAGAATGACATTTGAGACAAGTATGAAAAACTTTTGAACATAATCTTTGATGAAAACTAAACTATTTTAAATGGAGGAAAGCCGGCTTTTACGGTTTCAGAATAAAATAATATTAGAATGGTCGTTTCATTCTCAAAATTTTTTTCATGCATTTATCGTGCCAGATGAAGCTTGTAAAGAAAGTTTTGCCTAAATTGTGATATAATTACTTTATTAGTAAATAAAAAAATATAGGAGATTTCCAGAAAATGGCAAAATTGACTGTTAAAGATGTAGATCTTAAAGGTAAAAAAGTTCTTATTCGTGTGGACTTTAATGTCCCACTTAAAGATGGTGTAATTACTAATGATAACCGCATTACTGCAGCACTTCCAACAATCAAGTATGTACTTGAACAAGGCGGCCGTGCAATCCTCTTTTCTCACCTTGGTCGTGTTAAGGAAGAAGCAGACAAAGCTGGAAAATCTCTTGCTCCAGTGGCAGTAGATTTGAGTAAAAAATTGGGCAAAGAAGTTGTCTTCCCAGGGACTACACGTGGTGCTGAATTGGAAGCTGCTATTGCTGAATTGAAAGATGGCGATATCTTGCTTGTTGAAAACACTCGTTTTGAAGATGTTGATGGTAAGAAAGAATCTAAAAATGATCCTGAACTCGGTAAGTACTGGGCTTCACTTGGAGATGGTATCTTTGTAAACGATGCATTTGGTACTGCTCACCGCGCACATGCTTCAAACGTAGGTATTTCTGCAAACGTTGATAAAGCAGTAGCTGGTTTCTTGCTTGAAAATGAGATTGCCTATATCCAAGATGCTGTTGAAAATCCAGTTCGCCCATTTGTAGCAATTCTCGGTGGTTCAAAAGTTTCAGATAAAATCGGTGTTATTGAAAACTTGCTTGGTAAAGCAGATAAAGTTATCATCGGTGGTGGTATGGCTTATACATTCTTCAAAGCACAAGGCATCGAAATTGGTGATTCTTTGGTTGAAGAAGATAAGCTTGACTTGGCAAAAGAATTGCTCGAAAAAGCAGACGGTAAACTTATCTTGCCAGTAGACTCAAAAGAAGCTAACGCTTTTGCTGGTTATACTGAAGTAAAAGATACTGAAGGTGAAGCAGTTGATCCAGGTTTCCTCGGTCTTGATGCCGGTCCTAAGTCAGTAAAACGTTTTGCTGAAGAACTTAAAGGAGCTAAAACTGTTGTTTGGAATGGTCCTATGGGTGTCTTTGAAAACCCTGACTTCCAAGCTGGTACTATCGGTGTAATGGATGCAATCATCGCTCAACCAGGCGTGAAATCAATTATCGGTGGTGGTGACTCAGCAGCAGCAGCAATCAACCTCGGTCGTGCAGATAAATTCTCATGGATTTCTACAGGTGGTGGAGCTTCTATGGAACTTCTTGAAGGTAAAGTTCTTCCAGGGCTTGCTGCTCTCACAGATAAATAATCACATGAAAAATAAACCCTCGTCTTGTCAGACAGATTATAGCTGAAGTCTTTTGACTTTGGCTTTTTTCTATAGTCGAACGATGAATAAGGAGAGGGATAGGGGTAAAGGAAGTAGGCCTATAAATTTCCTGTGTCTTGATTTAAATTAATAAATGAAATGACAAGGTTTTTATCTGAGGGCAGTAAGCATTGTATGACGTAAATAGGCTGCCTTTAAATTGAGGGATGAACGACTTTTTTTGATACAATAATATCATGAAGAAAATCACAGTAAAAAAACAGGCAGCAATAAAACTTCGTCGTACTTTTCCGTTAATTGTTGCGGATGATTTGAAGTTTCTTCCAAAAGAAGATTCTTTTGTTGACTTTGTTGATGAGAAGGAAAACTTTTTGGGGAGAGGATACTTATCCAAGCAAAATAAGGGGGCAGGCTGGGTCTTAACCCAAGCACAAGAGGACATCAATCAAAGTTTTTATAAAAGAAAGTTTGAGAATGCCAAAAATGACCGACTTTCTTTTTTTCAAGATGAGTTGACAACAGCATTTCGCTTATTTAATGGTGAAGGTGATGGTTTAGGCGGGGTAACTGTCGATTATTATGCAGGTTATGCTGTCTTTAGTTGGTACAATGCTTTTATTTATGCACAAAGTTCAGATATTATCGCTGCTTTTCAGTCCGTTTACCCAGAAATTAAAGGAGCTTATGAGAAAATTCGCTTTGAGGGGCTGCACTTTGAGAGTCGTTTTCTCTATGGTCAAGCAGCTCCAGAGCCTTTAGCGGTAAAGGAAAATGGTGTTACTTATGCAACTTATCTGAATGAGGGCTTAATGACCGGTATTTTCTTGGATCAGAAAAATGTTCGAGGAGCTTTGGCAAATGGTTTAGCTGTGGGTAAGACACTTCTTAATATGTTCAGTTACACGGGTGCTTTTTCTGTAGCAGCTGCCTTTGGTGGGGCTAGCCAAACAACCTCAGTGGATCTAGCAAAGCGTTCTTTGGACAAAACACGTGAACAGTTTGAAATGAATGGTATTGCCCCAGAAACTCAAAAAATATATGTCATGGATGTCTTTAACTACTTTAGCTATGCCAAGAAAAAGGAGTTGTGTTATGACATTGTTGTCTTGGATCCACCAAGTTTTGCACGAAATAAGAAAAAGACCTTTTCTGTTGCTAAAAATTATGGAGAACTGGTTCAGCAATCTGTGGATATCTTGAATAATAATGGCCTTTTGATTGCTTCTACAAATGCTGCGAATGTCAGTCGGAAAAAGTTTAAAAAAATGGTTCAAGAGTCTTTGGAAGATAAAGGTGTAAGTTACGTTATTTTTCAAGAGGAACACTTGCCTTCAGATTTTAAGGTGTCTCAAACGTTTCCAGAAGGTGACTATCTTAAGGTCTTATTTATCCAGATAAAAAAATAAAATTTGAAAGTGAAAAATGCTTAATCATGTGCATAAAGGCGCAGGGATTAAGCATTTTTTATATTTTTGATTAAAATCAGTTAAAGTCCACTTTTGCCACGAAAAGAAAATTTATCAGTATCTACTCCTGCACTGGTTTAGTTCAAAGGCTACACTATATAGGCAAGAAGCTGCTTACTATAATCAAGAAAATCAGAAGAACAAGCCCAATAACCCAAAATTTATTGTGGGAGAGTAATGCAGCATATTCACGAATGAGTGCTGTTGGTAAGAAATAGAAAGCAGTTGGAGCACCAACACCTTCCGCTTTAAGATGGACTCTGTGAGCATATAAACGTGCTCGAAGGACATGATAGTTATTCGTTGAAAAAATAATGACAGGATACCGTTTATTGTATTCAGAATGGTATTGCCAATCCTCCTCAATAAGACGCTTTGAGAAAAGCATGTTTTCATAAGTTGTTGTTGACTGGTCTTCCATGATAATATTTTCTTCAGGAATATTTTGAGACAGGAGATATTTTTTCATAGCAAAAGCTTCAGAAACGGGCTCATCATCACCTTGTCCACCACTGACAATAAATTTAGAAGAGGTATTTTTACAAAAATACTCGATTCCCTTGTCTAAACGACTTTTTAAAAGTGGAGGAACCTCTTCGCTAGAAATTCCTGATCCAAGGACGATGATATAGTCGATTTGTTTTTTTACGGGGAACATCTGATACATCCAAGAATAAAGCAAGTAGGCCATGAAGATGAAAGTAAGAGTTAAGTCAAGCAGCAAGAGAAATATTAAAATAATGCTGAGAAATAAAGGAACATTTATAAGCCCTGAGACCAATACTAAGAAGAGAGGGAGGCTAATAATGAGGTTAAGTCCCAAAGCAGCAGAAAGTTTAGCAGTTATACTTTTTCCTTCTCTGGTCCGCATCGTTTGTGAGTTTAGGATGAGATAAATACAAAGAACTAAAAAAACTAAGGGAATGAGAAAATAAAAAATTCCTAGAGAGATTGTGGAGCCGTGAGTTGTTTTCTCATCAAGAAATACCAGTCCCAAGAGTAGAAGGGTGAAGAAAGAGAGTATTAGACCTGCAGCTAAAAGTAATCCACCCATAATGCTTCGATCTTTAAATTTTATGAGTAGATAACCTATGGCAGAAATGACTAAAAAGAACAGTAAATAAAACATTAAATCCTCCAATAACTAAATCCAGTATAACATGCTTACAAGCTTTGAAACTAGAATGTTGTATTGTTTTAAATAGCTTGAAAAAATTTACCCCGGACCTGCAAATAGTTACAAAATTTTATGACGTAACCGTCTTAAAAGTGCTTGGAAAAGGTATTTTCTTTGACTTAACGAGAATAAAATGAAAAGAAGAAAACAAAATAAATCTACTTATGGATGATTGCAAGTAAAAGATGAGAGTACCAGACATCATCAAAAATGGACATATAATATTCAGACGAGGGCAAAAAAGAAAAGCACCCGTCTACTGTACTTTTTAAGGTATAAGAAACATTGATAAGTTATTTATGCAGCTGCCTTTATGCTTGATAAGGCATCTAACAAAAATGTTTTAAAAATCTCAGTATATAAGTCGGGGCTACTGGAAAGGAGTTGGGGCAAAAGTCGGTTTTTGATCAGTTTTAGCAAAAATAGAAAAAACAAAAATGCTCAATCAGGGCATTATCTGCCGAAATTTAGCGTTTTTTCATTATTTTGGACTTTTGCCCCAGCCTCTTTTTATACGACATATAGATATAATTCTATTTTTATTGCACAATATATTGTGTTTTAAAAAATATGTAAAGTTTTTCAGCAGACTCATATAAGTCTGGGATTTTTTTCTTTTAAAATATTTTATATTTTTTCTAAATAAACAATTGGGCATGTCTTATTTAAATCAAGTTACAACTGTTCCCATCCATCTTTTTATCCTTTAAATTCAAGAAACTATAGGTAGTTTCGGAAAAATATTCTTCACCAGCTTTAAGCATAACTTTTTCTAAGTTATTAGCTGGGTATTGTGTTTCAAAAGTAATTCCAGAATATTTTGGTTTATTCTCGAAATGTATTTGTGGCTGATTCAAGGTAAATACGACAGCTGCAGGTAATGTAGTATTTATTTTAACAGCTCGTCCACTTTGAGGATGACTGATTATCCCTACTTTTTTCTTGTCTAATGAAAAAGTAGTGTCTAAACCATCAAAAGTGCTTAAATTTTTTAATGATTTTCCATCTAAATCTGAAAAATCAAGTATATCATCCTTTGTGATTTTGGAACTACCGATAATTACTTTTTCTGTATTTTCTACAAAATATTGATTGCTTGAGAGATAAAGAGTGTGACTTTCAACAGTATCTTGATTGTTTCCGCTCAAATTAAAATAGATATGATTGGTTGGGTTGAAATGAGTCTTTTTGGTTGCAATAGCTGATATAGCCATTTTTAGCTGCAAATGCTGATTGATAGAATAAATGACCTTTACTTTCAAATGGTTTTCAAGATCATTTAAAGTAAAGATAAGCTGGGTTTCATATGGTAATTCATTAATTTCAAAGTCCCAAATTTTTTTATCGTATCCGGTATTTCCACCGTGGAAATGATAAGGTGGTCTGTTCACTTCAAGAGAGGTATCATTAATTTCATAGCGACCAGCTAAAGGACCAATGATACTACCTGAAAAAGTTCTATTTTCTATCCAGTACTGTCGTGAATTAGGGGTTAGCACTATATTTTCCAAATTACCTGCACAATCTGAAAATTTTATTTCAAAGATAGAGGCTCCGATATTTGCAAAAGTTATTTCAAGTTTATCATGGATATTAAACGTGATAAAATCAATGCTTTCTTTTGTTTTCTCTACAGAATAATTAATCATATTTTTACTCCTTTTTTATAATCATAACATATTATTGGATTTTATTTTCATAAAAATTGACACATTTTGAAAGAAATGCTATTATATAAAATGTAAGCGCTAACGAAAAAGCAAGGAGTAAATGATAATGAAAACAAATTATGATGTGATCGTTACAGGTGGTGGCATGTCTGGTGTCTTCGCTGCGATTGCAAGTGCACGAAATGGAGCTAAAACGCTGATTATTGAGCAGTATGGCTATTTCGGCGGTTCTTTAACAGCAAATGGTGTCGGCCCTATGATGACTTTTTTTGCAGGAGAAAAGCAGGTTATAAAAGGTTTGGGTGAAGAGATGGTCCAGCGCATGGTTGAAAAGGGTTACTCGCCAGGTCATGTGCTTGATTCTACCAATTATATTTCGTATTTAACACCATTTTCAGCAGAAGGTTTGAAAATTGTTTTGGATGAAATGGTGCAGGAAGCAGGATGTGATATTCTGTTTCACACGAATCTTGTGTCTGTTGAAAAAACGAACAGTAAAATTTCGTCTATTACCGTATTAAACAAAGATGGACTGACAAACTTGACAGCAAAATACTTCATTGATGCAACTGTGGATGCGGATTTAGCAACTGAGGCGGGAGTTCCATTCCAACTGGGGCGTGAATCTGACCAAGCGATGCAGCCGATGACGATGAATCTTAAAGTTTATGGTGTGGACACACAAGAGCTTAAGAACACGGTTCTGAAAGATCCAGAGAAATTCCCACGGCTCAACCGAAATCTTAATGTAATGAAAAATACGGAAATTCTTTCATTTATTGGTTTTGATGAGGAATTTAAAAAAGCCAAAAAAGAAGGACGTCTCAGTATCCCCCGTGAAGATATTTTATTTTTTGAAACAAATGTCCCTGGTGAATTCATTATTAATACAACACGTATTATCAACGGAAGTGGTGTCTCCGCAGAAAGTTTGACACGCGCAGAGATGCTCGGCAGAAAGCAATGTGCAGAGTTATTTAAGTTTTTAGTTGAAGATATTCCTGGATTCAGAAATGCGAAGATAGTATACACAGGACCAAGTATTGGTATCCGTGGAACACGTCAAATTAAAGGTGTTTATACGCTGACTAATAAAGACGTTCTGGAAAGAACGGATTTTAAAACACACATTGCTCATTCGGGTTACCCCATTGATATTCATAACCCTAAAGGTGAAGGAACAGTTTCAGTTCATAGTGCACAGAGTGAAGAAATAGAGCATGAGAAGTTTGATGCAAGTACTTTTGATAGCTATTACAAAATCCCATATGAAATCATGATTACTAACGAGTTAGAAAATCTCATAGTAACAGGACGCTGTGTTTCTGCTTCCTTTGAAGCGCAGGCAGCGATTCGTACGACACCAACAATGACTGCACTCGGACAAGCAGCTGGTCTTGCTTCTGTCCTGGCTTTGAAAGAAAATCAGTCTGTTAAAGAAGTCGATGTCTCGGCATTACAAGATATACTTATTGCACAAAAAGCTTATATTGAAAAATAAAAAGGAATAAAAAATGGAAACTTTACAGTTAATCGGAATTATAGTTGTTTTCCTCGGCGCAGTAGCCCTGATGATGACACGCAAGTTGCCAACAATCTTGGCACTTCCAATCATGGCAATCTTAATCTCTGTTATTGCAGGTGTACCTTTTATGTCAGAGGACCCAGAGAAATTTACCTTGGTTAAGGGTGTTCTTGAAGATGGTTCAATGCGTATGGCCACAGCTATTTCAGGCTTGATTTTTGGATCACTTTTCGGAAAAATATTGACAAAAATTGGTGTTACCGAGCTGATTATCAAAAAAGCTGCAGAGATGGCTGGTGATAAAGCATTACCGCTTGCTCTCTCTTTCTTAGCCGTAGCGTCAGTTATTTTTACAGCCTCTAACGGGCTTGGAATGGTCATTTTGGTTGGGACAATCATTATCCCAATCATGATATCTGCGGGTCTTTCTCCCATGATTTCTAGCATCATTCTTCTTTTGGCCAATGGTATTGGGGTAACTTTCTCAGTTTCTACTCTTGCGGTATATATTGATGTGCTTGGTCTCCCCCTTGAAACGGTGACATCTTATTCTTGGATGGTGGGACTTCCCTTGATTATCATGTCTATTATCATGGTGGTTTACTTTGTAAAATTTAACGGAAAACGTAGAAAAGCTTGGGCGATGCCCGCGAATAAAGGGCGCAACAATAACGTGCGCTCAATTGCTCTAATTGCTCCAATCGTACCAGTTGTTTTAGTTTTTGCTTTCAATGTGCCACTTGTAGCGGCTATTATTACAGGTATTCTTGCTGCTTTATTATTAAGTACTCCGAAGAATCCAATTCATGTTGTATCCTCAGCATTTGTCGAAGGGATTCAGGATATTGCTGGAGCAGCAGGCTTGATGATAGGTATTGGTATGTTGCTGAATGCCGTCATGTCAGTAGAGGTTTCAACCATCTTGGATGGTGCAATTGAGGCTATCATTCCTAACGGTCCAATCATGTTTGTTGTAGTCTTCGGTTTGCTTGCTCCGCTTGCAATTTATCGTGGTCCATTAAACGTTTGGGGTCTTGGTTCAGGAATTGTTTCCTTACTTGTTGCTGGTGGTATGAACCCAGTTATGGCAATGGTTGCTTTGCGTTTGAATTCTAATGTACAAGCAGTATGTGATCCTACAAACTCACATAATGTCTGGGTGTCAGATTTCACAAAAACAGATGTTAATGATGTGTTGAAGAAAACAATTCCTTGGATTTGGATTTCAACAGTTATTGGTTTGATTGCTTCAACTTTCTACTTGTTTTAATACTTAAATGCGAGGTGGGAGTAAACGCTCATCTCAAGTATTTTATTTGCTGGCAAATTTGTCAGAATGTTACTAGATTTTAGAAAAGAGAAAAATAAAGAAAATGGGAAAAAAGGTAAGAATTGGTATTGACGTTGGAGGAACCTTTACTGATGCAGTAGCGATTGATAACGACAGTTATGAGGTCATTGCCAAAGTTAAAATTCCAACCACTCACTCAGAAGGTGTGGCAAAAGGAATTGTGAATATTATCGATAAAATCTTGACAGAAAATAATATTGCGCCGTCCGATGTAACCTTCATCGCTCATGGGACAACTCAAGCAACAAATGCACTTTTGGAAGGCGATGTTGCGAAGGTCGGGATTATAGGCATGGGAACGGGTATGGATGCGCGCTCTGCCAGGAAAGAAACCGCAGTTGGTGATATTGAACTGGCACCGAACAAGTTTCTAAGCTCAGAGCATACATTTATTGATTCTTCGAAATTAGATGATTTGGCTATTGAGACATCAATTAAAGAGTTTATGGGTAAAGATGCGCAAGTTATCGTTGCTTCTGAAGCTTACTCCGTAGATGATCCTGAAAATGAAGAGCTGGTTATCAAACAAGCGCAGGAAAAAGGTTTGTATGCGACAGGTGGACATGAAATTTCACAGCTTTATGGTTTAAAAATGCGTACACGTACGGCGGTTGTCAACGCTTCGCTCATTCCTAAGATGATGCAAACGGCGAATATGACTGAAGATGCAGTATTGAAAACCAATATCCAATCTAACTTGATGATTATGCGCTGTGATGGTGGCGTTATGTCAATTAATGAAGTGCGCCAACGACCAATTTTGACAATGTTGTCCGGTCTTGCTGCAGGGGTTGCGGGAGCACTGATGTATGAAAAGGTATCAGATGGCATTTTCTTTGAAGTAGGCGGAACCTCTGTTGACATTTCTGTAATCAAAAACGGAAAAGTAATGATTAAATATGCGCAAGTCGGGGGACACAAGACTTACCTTCGTTCACTAGATGTTCGGACATTAGCAGTTGCAGGTGGCTCAATGATTCGTGCTAAAGATGGCAAAATTATTGATGTCGGACCACGCTCTGCTCACATCGCGGGGCTTGATTATGAAAACTTTACAGAGAAAGAAAATCTACTTAATCCTGAAATCGCGTTTGTTTCACCACGTGAAGGTGATCCTAGCGAGTACGTGATTATTAAAGGTGAGAGCGGAAAACAATATTCATACACTCTTGCAGGTGCAGCTAACTTACTTGGCTATGTTCCAGATGGTGACTATGCTCAAGGTAATACAGAAGCGAACAAATACGCATGGGAAGCTCTAGGTAATTATCTGAAAATGACTGCAGAAGATGCCGCACGCGAAGTTATTCGTTTGGCCATTGATAAGTTAGAGCCAGTTATTGATGACCTGATTGCTGAGTATGAGTTGGATAAGAATTTTATCACCCTTGTTGGAGGAGGAGGCTCTGGAGCGATTGTTGTTCCTGCCCTTGCTGAGCGCTATGCTATGAAGTGGAAATTAGCGCAAAATGCACCATATATCTCAACTATCGGGGTTGCCTTAGCTATGGTACGCGAGCAGATTGAACGCTCAATTGTTAATCCTACAGAAAAAGATATCAAGAAAATACGCGCTGAAGTTATTGAAAAAATTGTTCAGTCAGGAGCGAATGAAGAAACTGTAGATGTCAACATCGAAATTGATACACAAAGAAATATTGTTCGTGCCGTTGCTACAGGAGCAACCGAATTGCGCCAAAAAAATCTTGGAGCCGAAGAAGTAACAGAAGAAGAATTAAAGAAGTTAACTGCTGAAGCGCTTTCTGTTGATGCATCTACTGTTGAAAGAAAAGCTCAGATTGGTCGCTGGAACTTGATGAATTCCTTAGTTATAAAGAAAAAACTTTTCTTTAAGAGCAAGCAAAACAATATCTGTGTCATTGATAGCGAAGGTGTAGTACGCTTTAAGCAGAGTAATGCCTACTCTTTTGTTTTCAAGAAAAATCAAGCGGATTCAGATTTCTTACAGTTTGTTGATGAACATACGATTTATTCTGATGCCAATGCGACCATTCCGAAAGTTTATATATTTTATAAGGAAAAAATGTTAGACTTGACAGGAATGCAGACCATTGAGCAGTTGACATCAATCTTGGATGTTGAAACAGAAAATTTGAACGATACAGAAGAATTAATCGCGGTTGCTTACAAATAACTAATTTTTAGGAGAAGCGTATAAGATGAATTACAGATTTTCAGATGAATTTTTAGCCTACTTGGAATTGAAACAAGATATGCTTTTTCATAAAATACCTGACAAAAAAATTTCATATTATATTTCTTCGTCCTTGGAGAAAGGCAAGGCACTAGCTCAGAAGTATCAGGGGAGCACTCTGGAGGATTTATTTAAAAAGCTAGATATCTTGGTAACTCCAGCAAAAAGCGAGGGTTCATTTTATAAAGTGAAGTTTCGCGCTCAGTTTGAGGTTGATACAAAGGGAAACAAGGAGATTGTGATTTACAATCGTTCCATACAAGATCTGGCGGATAAAAACGATGTGACTTTCGAGGGAATGAAAAAAATTGTGCTAGCCCATGAACTTTTTCATTTTTTGGAAGAAACACTTGATGAAAGTGTTTCTGAAAACCTTGAAAGCATTGAGTCCTTTAAGTTTTTAGGCTTGTCTAGAAAGGCAAAAATATCGCGTGCTAGTGAAATAGCAGCTAATGCTTTTGCTAAAACATTTTTGAAGCTAAATTATTTGCCAAATTACTATGATTACCAATACATTTTAAAGACAAATCAGATGAAAGAAAATGAACTTGAAGAAGAGTATCAGAATTTTGAAAAGGTTTTCAAAATAAATGATTAAAAAATCGTGTGTCAGATACACGATTTTTTAAAACTAGAGTAAGGAGACATATATGAAATTATTAGGAAGCATTGAAGCTGGTGGGACAAAGTTTGTTTGCTCTGTAGCAAATTTTGACTTTGAAATTATTAAAAGCATACAATTACCAACGACGAGCCCAGAAGAAACTTTGACAGCAGTGATAAAATTTTTTGAGATATATGAACTGACAGCCTTAGCAGTAGGTTCTTTTGGACCAATTGATATTCAAGAAGATTCTGAACGCTACGGATTTATTACCAGTACCCCGAAATTAGGGTGGAAAAATACGGATATAGTTGGACCTCTCAAATCAGCATTGAAAGTACCGGTTGTTTGGACAACAGATGTGAATAGCTCTGCTTATGGCGAAAAGATGTTTGGCAATGGTCAGGGCACATATTCTATAGTCTACTTTACCATCGGTACAGGTATAGGGGGAGGCTCTGTTCAAGGTAATCAGTTTATTGGGGGCATTTCTCATGCTGAGATGGGACACGCAATTGTCGAACGGCATGAAAAAGATCGTGATTTTTTAGGAGTTTGTCCGTTTCACGGTAATCGCTGCCTTGAGGGCTTGGCGAGTGGTCCATCGATTAAAGCACGAACTGGCAGGAGTGGAGAAGACTTGCCGGTAGACCATGAAGTCTTTGACTTAATCGCTTATTATGCTGGGCAAATTGCTTACAATACTTATGTTAATTTGGCGCCTGAGCGGATTATTTTTGGTGGCTCAGTTTTACAATCGATAGATATGACTAAGGTTCGTAAATATTTTAATGAATTTAATAATGGATATGTTCAAACACCTGATTTGGATGACTTGATTCAAATTAGTGGTGTAGCAGATAACGGTTCAGCAACCTTTGGAAACTTTGCTTTGGCCTTAGAGGCACTGAAAAAATAAAAAAACTGGAGTTGTAAACCCCAGCTCTATTACATGTCTTACCACTCGTATCGCGATGAATCCGCGGCTTGGAAGGAGTTGATGATTGTATCACTACTCAGTTTTCTTTGGCGCAGTGCACGATTATCACGAAGTATTGTCGCATATATGATATCAAAAATGAGTGAAATCATAGGTGTGTTTGAAAGAGTTAGGCTGTTATTTGCCATGACATGATCAGGCGTAATCATCTTAATATCAATCAAATTATCAATTTTTGGATTATCATTTGAAGACAGTAGCATTGTTTTGATATTATTCTTTTTAACGTTTGCCAAGAAGGGAATGATATCTTTGGTCACAATAGATGGAACTACTGCTATGAGCAAAGAATCGCTAGTCATATTGCTAATGGAAAGTTGGGCCTCTAATGGTTCTTTCAAGTGAGTGACTTCTAAACCAATTTGCCTTAGTTTGAAAGCAAACTCATCACAGATAAAGGAAGTGGGATAAATTGATATCAAGAAGATTTTTCTAGACAGAATAATTGTAGCAGCAGCCTCTTCAATGGTTTTTTCGTCAAGCAGGGCACAGGTGTTGACAGCCATTTTTTGGTAATCAGCAGTGATATACTCAAGTAAATTGGAGTCATCAATGTCTTCTTGATTAAGCTTTTCAAACTGAGTTGTAGATTGTGCAAGCGCAATTTTGAACTTATTGAAACCTTTGAACCCGATTTTTTTGCAAAAACGATTGATGCTAGCCTCGGAAGTATTGATTTTTTTTGCTAGTGTAGTAATTGTATTGGCAATAACAAAATCGGGATGTTCAGTTACAAATTGGCTGATTTCGTACTCACTAGTTGTAAATGTAGATTCTAGTGATTTAATTTTTAATAAGACTGCAGATTGCATAGTAAGGTCCTTCTCCCTATTGTGTAATTCATTATATCAAATTTAGACTATTTATGAAATGGGAAGGGAAATACATGAAAGGGTTGGAAATAAAATGGATTGGTCTGGAAAAAGAGGGCAGTGGTTTGGGGATTCAATTAGTGAACAGGATGGTAAACCTTATTCTGATACAGGTGAAATTGCTATTGGTTATCAAACTTTAGTAAAACGTGCACTGGGATTCAGTCATTTGGAGAATTTGGCGATATCTGGGCGACCTGTAGCGAATGGTTCTGCAAATGGTTCAGGGACAGTTTCGACTGTTTTAGAGGAGTATATCCCGAGTGACTTAGTCGTGATTGCAGGTGGAACTAACGATTATCGTTTAGATCGAAAAATCGGTAAAATAAGAAAGGAAAGCTTTGATGAGGACACTTTTATTGGTGCCTTTCAAACAGCAATAGAACATATTAAAAAAACTAATCCTAACCAAGTAATTGTCCTAATGGCACCGCTTCAGCGTGACAAAGATGGCTATAACTGTCAAAACCCTAACCTGATTGGCAATTACTTGAGAGACTATGTTAGAGCAATTCTAGAAATTGGTAATTATTATGACTTACCTGTGTGGAATGGATATGAAAAATCAGGTGTTAATGAGGCAAATGTGGGTCAATTCACTTATGATGGCTTACATTTGAATAATAAGGGATATGAGCGAGCTTGTGCAAGTTTGATTGTTTTTTTGGAAAGGATAAATTGCGGAGTTTTGGGAAATCAATAGTTATCTCAATAATGCAAGGGTATAAGTTGAGGATGTTGTGCTTTAATTATGAATATATATATAAAGGTGTGGATAATCCGGTTTGGAAGGATATTGATTTCAAGACAGGGATTGTGGATTTGAGCTATCGCCTTGAGAAAGGTTCTCAATCTGGGAAATAATGCGTGTCAGAGGCATGAAAAATAAGTACCGTTTTCGTTATCTTCAGCTGAACGAGAGCCTCTTAGAGGAGTTGCGTCAGTGGAAGTAGGAGCAGAAGGTTCTTCTGGTAAAAATGAATATTGAGCAAACAGAAAATCAGTTTCTCTTTAGCTTTACCAGTCCGAAGCATGGTGTCAACCAACCTTTGGAGAGAGACTGGCTCAATCGAAAATTGAGGAAGGTGGAGCAGGTTTACAACTTACCTCATATGACCCCTCATGGTTTCAGACACACCTTTATCTCTGATTCTCTTAATGCGGGTGTGAATCAATTCTCCTTAAAGGGGATTGTGGGACACTCTCCGGTATCTAATGTGACAGAGCATACTTATGGACATGTGAATGCGCAGGCTCAAAAGTCTGTTTTTGAAACGGTTGAAGCCGCGCGCAGGAATGGTACACTCATGGTACACTCTGGAAAAAAAGAAAAGCACCCAGCCTCGAAAACCAGTGCTTAAATCCTTATAGAGATGCGGAAGGCGGGACTTGAACCCGCACAGCCAAGATAGGCCACAGGATCCTTAATCCTGCGCGTCTGCCAATTCCGCCACTTCCGCGAAACGGTACCTTAACATGATACCATTTCAATAAAAGGAATGCAAGAATTAACTTATCTATAGAAATTCTTTCGTGTAAGTGTTTAGTATTTTATATAAGAAGACATTTCGGCAGCATGGATTCCTGCAACATGTCCTGTAACAAAGGCACAGGTGATATTATATCCTCCAGTATAGCCATTTATATCTAGAAGCTCTCCTGCTATATATAATCCAGGGATTAACTTACTTTCCATCGTTTTAGGGTTAATCTCTTTGAGCTGCACACCACCGCCTGTGACAAAAGATTTTTCGATAGGGAATGTTTTGCTGATTTGAATGGATAGAGCTTTGAGAAGGGAGCAGAACTTTTCGAGCTGCTTTTCCGTTAATTGTTTAGCAGGTATATCTGCATCAATCTGGGCTTGGTGCAGTAAGAAAAGTAAAAAGCGTTCTTGGGTCAGTGAGGCAAAGGCATTTTTTACAGCTTTATTATTGCCGTGTGCCGTTTGCTTTAATTCATTGAGGAGCTGTGCAGTAGATATGTCGGGAAAACTGTCGAGAAGGACGGTTACAGTTTCAGCTCCTTTGGCAAGCTCTGGATTAATAAAACTTGAACAACGTAGAGCAGCTGGGCCACTGATGCCAAAGTGGGTAAAGAGCATATCCATCCGGTGTTCAACGAGAGTTTTTCCCTTGCTGTTTAACACACTCAACCGAATATCACGAAGGGAAATGCCTTGCAAAGTTCGCTCACTGATAAATTTCTCTGAGGAAACAAGAGGAGCTTCTGTGGGGTAAAGGGGCGTGATAGTATGCCCTGCCTTTCTCGCCAACTTATACCCATCACCAGTTGAACCTGTTGAGGGGTATGCCCGTCCTCCTGTAGACAGAATAACGCATGAGGCTTTGAAACTGTCAGTTTCTGTTTCCAAACCTTTGATTGTTCCATCTTTAATATTGAGCTGAGTGACAGCAGAACTCGGAAAATAGTCAACACCAAGTTCTTGTAACTTATCAAAAAGAGCATCAACGATTGTTTTGGATTTATTAGTTATGGGAAACATTCTTCCATGGTCTTCTTCTTTAAGAGCTATGCCATTTTTCTCAAAAAAATTAATAATATCAAGATTGGAAAATTGGGCAAAAGCACTGTGCAGAAAGCGACCATTGCCGGGGATATGGGTGATGATTTCTTCAACTGAATGTCTGTTTGTGACATTGCAACGGCCACCACCAGTCATCAGTAACTTTTTCCCTACTTTTGGATTTTTGTCTATTAAAGCTGTATGTGCGCCATTTTCAGATGCGGCTATAGCTGCCATCATGCCCGAGGGACCAGCACCAGCAACGATTACATCATATTTTTTCATAGTTTAATTATACCATTCCAGTTGTATCACATTCATTCAGTAAAACCTGATAGAGTAAAGAGAGGAGCGTGAAGGAGAGGCGAGACTTAAGAGTAATTCCTTAACCTAAAATGAGTTTGGGTGTTCAGACTATTACCGACGTAAGATTTATAGTAAATCATGTGTAACTAGAAACTCATGTGCAACAGCGGCAGGATCTTTTTGTTCAACATTGACCGCATAGTTCATGTTAATCATTTCCTCATCAGTGATTGCTCCTGCAAGTTTATTCAGACTTTGTTCCAGTTGGGGATATTTTTTGAGCAAATTTTTGCTCATCAATGGAGCTGCCTGATAGGGCGGAAAAAGTTTTTTGTCATCTTTGAGCACGGTAAGCTGGTATTGTTTGATTTGACTGTCGGTAGAGTAAACTTGAGCTATATCGACATTTTTGCTGTTTAATGCATTATAGATAAGGCTTGTCTGCATTGTTTTGACATCAAAGTTTAAACCATAAAGACTTTGAAGTCCTTTGTATCCATCTTGACGATTGGAAAATTCCAAGTCAAAACCAGCTTTGACAGTAGGAAGTTTATGAAGGTCTGAAATAGTTTTAAGATCATATTTTTCTGCATAGTGGGTTTTAACAGCTAAGGCATAAGTATCTTGAAAATTCATCGGTAAAAGGTAGGCAAGATTATCTAGTTTGTCAATACCTGCGCGTGCTTCTTCATAAACGGTTTGAGGGTCAGTTGATGTGGTCGGATGTTTTAAGAAAGTTGTCAAGATAGTTCCTGAAAATTCTGGATAGATATCGATTTTATCAGATTTTAGGGCATTGTAGAGGAAGGTAGTATCTCCAAAGTTTGGCTTGAGAGTTACCTCAATATCACTGCTTTTCTCAATCACTTCCTTGTACATATTAATCAGCAAAGTAGGTTCAGCACCAAGCTTACCAGCAATGGTAATTTTGGGGTGATTGTTTGCCTGAGGATTGTAATAAGAGGCTAATAAGAGTAAAAGTCCCGCAAAGAAGCTTATCAGTATGGTTTGGAGCTTGGCTTTTTCCAAGAAGTGAAGCAAGGTTGAAAATATAACAGCCAGCAGTGCAGAGGAGATAGCCCCAATTAAGATAAGATTGACATCGTTAGAGTTGATACCTAAGAGGATAAAGTTTCCAAGCCCTCCTGCCCCGATAAGAGCGGCCAATGTTGCTGTTCCGATAACCATAATGCCACTGGTTCTTATACCTGCCATGATAAAGGGCAGGGCAAGCGCAAGCTCAAACTTCATTAAACGTTCACGACGATTCATACCAAAGGCTCTTGCAGCCTCAATCAAGGAACAGTCAATCTGTTGAAGCCCTGTATAGGTATTTTGGATGATTGGAAAGAGAGCGTAGACTACCAGAGCAATAATAGCAGGTAATGAGCCAATCCCAACGAAGGGAATCAAAAGTCCTAATAAGGCCAGGCTAGGGATAGTTTGAAAAATTCCTGTGATTTGCAGCAGGGGTTCAGCTAATCTCGAATAACGTCTTAAGAGCAATGCCAGAGGAAGTGCAATCAGTATGGCGATAAAAAGCGAAATTAAAGAAATCTGGATGTGCTGCAACAAGGCGAGCCAAAACTGAGCCTCCTGTTGTTGAAAGGTATTAATCAGATTGTTCATGTGTATTCACCTCCATACTTTTCAAGACATCTGTCAAGGGAGTGTCATCTGAAAAATGATTGTCTGCAAGAGCTTTTTCAAAGTTTTTTAACTTATATCGGGAAAGGTCTTGCTGATAGTCAGTAAAAAATTCAGCGACAAATGTATTAGCAGGTGCATTTAAAATCTCTTGTGGTTTACCAATTTGCTGGAGCCTGCCTTCTTTGAGTATAGCGATACGGTCAGCCATTGCCATTCCCTCGGACATATCATGCGTGACGAAAACCGTCGTGATTTGCAAAGTTTTTTGCAAATCTTTAACAAGTTCTTGTAACTGTTTACGTGATATAGGGTCTAGGGCAGAAAAAGGCTCGTCCATTAAAATAATTTTGGGCTTGCAGGCGATAGCGCGTAAAATGCCAATTCGCTGCGCTTCACCCCCAGAAAGCTCATGGGGATAACGATTGAGGTACTTATCTGCTTCAAGCCCAACCAGTGGCAGGAGCTCGAGAACACGCCGACGGATTTCGCTTTTGCTCCAGCCTTTCAATGCCGGAATAATCCCGATATTTTCTAAAACAGTCATGTTAGGAAAAAGTGCTATCTGCTGAAGAACGTAGCCTATTTGTAGACGAAGCTCTCGTAAATTTATGGTTTGGATATCTTGTTTGTCAATAAAAATCTGCCCTTGATTTGGGTCAATCAACCGATTGATCATCTTGAGCAATGTTGTTTTCCCGCCGCCAGAAGAACCTGCAAGTACAAAAAATTCATGGCTTTCAATAGAGAAGTTAATGTCTGAAAGTACAGCCTTTTCTCCGTAGCTTTTGGTGACGTTTTTGAATGTAATAGTCATGGTTCAATTTTAACATTTTCTCTTTCGCTTTTTTGCTCAAACGACTCACTCTTTGACTGAAAAATAAAAGAGTGAAAAAAGAAAAATCCTCCGTGAGGATTTATTTAAAAGCATTTTCCAGTGTTTCAATAACCGCCAGAATTTGCTCATCTGAAACCAACTTTTCTTTACCGTGAACTAAAGAGTTATAGGCTGAATCATAAACACGACCGTAATCACCCAAAACTGTTGGGATTGACTTTTCGATACGATCTCCATTTTGGTTATAGTAAGTTAGTTGTGCGAAGTCCTGGGATGTATCGGCACCAAATCCTTCGTCTCCTGGAGCTATCCCTGCCTTGAGATCATTTTCCTGTTGATCAACATGTTCTTTAACTAATGTTCCTTTAGAGCCATAAACCACCCATTTTGGACGACTGACAGCAGCTAGTTCTGTGGCTTGCACAGTTGCTCGGAATTTTTTATAAATCAAGTTGACAGAGAAATAGTCATCTACAGCATCCGCATCACGTGTAGAACGTATGTCGTATTGAACGGTTTCAGGTTTACCAAAGAGTGAAACCATTTGATCTACCAGATGGACGCCATGACCATACCAAGCACCATCGAAATTCTCGCCCCTACTTGCATCTGCTGGGCGATAGTGATCCATTGTTACAGTCAAATCAATCAGATCCCCTAAATATCCTGTTTCCAAAACCTTTTTAACCGTCAGGAAATCGCTATCAAAGCGGCGGTTTTGGAAAGGCATAAAGAAGAGCTTTCTTTCTTTGGCAAGCCCAACCAGTTCTTTAGCTTGCTCTAAAGTCTCTACTAGAGGCTTATCGCAGATAACATTCTTTCCTCCAAGCAGCAGTTTCTTACTGGTTTCATAGTGGGCAGAACCGGGGGTGACAACAATAACCAGATCAATGCTGTCGTCTTGGATAATATCGTTAATATCTGTTGAGAAGACTGTACCATTTGCCTCAAGAACAGCCTGCTCAGGGCGTTTGCCTAAGGTACGATTAACGATGCGCGAGATGTTAAAATGGTCGCGAATCTTAATGTAGGGAATATGATAACGGTTGGTTGATTTGCCAAAGCCGACATATGCGATGTTTAATTTTTTCATGATTTTTTCTCTTTTTTCTTTTGAGACAAATATTGTTTTTTTAATGCCTCGATTTTGGCTAATTTGTCAGTTTTAGTTTTTGAATTTTTTTCGTGGAATTTTTGGACAGCAGCCTGTCCCTTATAGTCTAGCTGATACTTTCCCATGACTTCCTTTCCTTAACTTTTATTTTACCGGTTGGCGCTCAAAAGCATCAGACGAGATGCCTTTGTTCAGGATTTTTTTCGCCCACTCTTTCGCTGAAAATAGTGAATGATCGCGATAGTTTCCGCATTCTTTTTCTGAAACACCAGGAACATCGCCCCAAGTAAAGCTATCTCCCGCAAGCTCTTCCAAGGAAGAAGTGATAACCTTGGCAATTTGCTCAGAACTGGGTTGGCCCCACATAATCATGTGGAAACCCGTGCGACAGCCAAATGGTGAAAAGTCAATCATGCCATCAATACGATCTCGGATTAAACTCGCCATTGCGTGTTCAATGGTATGCAAGCCACTCGTTGGTATTTCTCCGTGGTTAGGCTGGACAAAACGAACATCAAAGTTTGTGATGCTATCTCCTTTAGGACCGGTTTCTGTCCCGATTAAACGTACATAGGGTGCTAAAACTTTTGTGTGATCCAGTTGGAATGATTCGACTTCGGCCATTGTTTTTCTCCTTTTTCCTTACTTTATGGACGTTGAATACTTTAACTTTTCATTTGATAATTTGTTCCTACTGCAGTGCGCTAATCTTTTAGGCACCGCCTAAACAAACACCTTTATTATAACACATTCCGGCTCAAGTACTTTTCATCTTGTCTCTTTACAGTTTTGATTATTGGATGAGACAGGTGTGGGGTTTCACGTAAAACAATGACGGTAATGTTAAAGAGTCTTTGCCTGAGTTTTCCGAAAAACTCTGGACAACAGGAGATAAAATATCCTGTTGTATAATTACGAAGTCGTTTTAACTTAAAAGCGATGAATATAAAAAATACGGGAGACATACCATATTCTGTAATCAGACAGCACAGCACGGTAGCTTTCTTAACTTAGCAGTACATGTTCTAATTATTCGGAGCGTGTGGCAGGAGGAGGGACAGTTATGGTGCTTTTAGGGATTGAGGTAACGGCTGACGTGGGGAAGTTGCAACCGCTGAGCAGCTTTGCTCGCATGAGTATGTAGCCCTTTCTTCGTATTTATGGGCTTATGGGCGCTCAGGCCATTTTATTTACCAAGCAGAAGCTTAAAGAAAGCATTCAACACTCTCCCTAAACTTCATCATTTCAGCGGGAAACGAGTGAGAGACTGGAAACACCTGTTCTTCATTCTTCCAATATCCGCGTTCTCCTTCTACACTTCCGAACCAAATTTTTTTGTCTCCTTTCATAAAGTGATAGAATAAAGTAAGAAAACAAAGAAAAGCTGTAGTTAGAGCCTTTTCGAAATTGTCTAGCGATTGGAGAAATTAACTAATCCACAGCGTGCTTATTCAAGTTTAACACTTGAGCTTTGGCAGTAGCTAACTGCACTAATATAAATATAAGGAGAAATTATGTCACTTATAGAAACTTATACTCTTTCAAATGGCATGGAAATTCCCAAAGTTGGTTTTGGAACATGGCAATCAAAGGATGGTGAAGAAGCCTATCAAGCAGTTAAAACGGCTCTAGAAGTTGGTTATCGTCATATTGATACAGCTGCCATTTATGGCAATGAAGAATCCGTGGGACGTGCAATTAAAGACAGCGGGATTGCACGCGATGAATTGTTTATTACCACAAAGCTTTGGGATCTTGGAACGACTGAAGATGCAAGAGCAGCACTTGATGAAAGTCTAGAAAAACTCGGTTTAGATTATGTTGACCTCTATTTGATTCACTGGCCGAATCCTAAAGCCTTCCGCCCCAATTTTGCTGAACGAAACGCAGCTGTCTGGAAAGCGATGGAAGAGGGCGTGAAAAATAACAAAGTGCGTGCGATTGGTGTATCAAACTTCCATCCCCGTCATTTGAAACCATTACTTGAAGTTGCTGAGATAAAGCCTGTTGTCAACCAAATCATGGTCAACCCTTCAGACCAGCAAGAAGAGGTCGTTGCTTTTAATAAAGCACACAATATCTTGACAGAAGCTTACAGTCCACTCGGCACAGGTAAGATTTTTGCCATCACTGAACTTGCTGATATTGCAGACAGATATGGGAAAACAGTGGCACAAGTTGTTTTACGTTGGAGCCTACACAAAGGTTACCTTCCTTTACCAAAGTCTGTAACAGCAAGTCGTATCAAAGAAAATGCAGACATTTTTGATTTTGATTTGTCAGATGAAGATATAGCCTTTATCGACAGTCTTCATGGCAAAGCAGGCCTTGCTCGAAACCCAGATGAAGTCAATCACTAAGAAGTATGTCCTTAAAAAGTACACCAAATTGAAAGATTTGAGTGTCTTTTTTTATAATTTGCAGAATATGTACAATAAGAATAAGGAAATATTAAAAGAATGTTTTATTTTAAAAAAAATATTGTCAAAAGAGAATGAAAGCGCTATAATATACTTGATAAAATTTTCACAAAAGGAGAAACAATTAGGTATGAAAATTGGTGTAATTAAAGACCCAAAACAAGGTGAAGCACGCGTAGGGATGACCCCAGAAAACGCGAAAATTCTCGTTGAAGCGGGGAACGAGGTGCTTGTTGATAGAAATGCAGGTGCGGGTTGTGGCTTTACAGACGATCTTTATGAGGCAGCTGGAGCTCAAATCGTAGATACAGAAACTGCTTGGGAAGCGGAGCTCATCGTTAAAGTTAAGGAACCGATGGAATCTGAATACAAATACTTCAAACCAGGTCAGATTATCTGGGGCTTCCTTCATCTAGCAGCGAATAAAGCTTGTGTTGAAAAAATGATGGAGGTGGGTGTAACAGCTATTTCTGGTGAAAATATCTCCATCAATGGTGTTCTTGAGTTGCTCAAGCCAATGTCAGCTATTGCAGGACGACGTGCAGTAAACATTGGACAATATTACCTTGAAAAACAGCACGGTGGTGAAGGAATCCTCTTGCCAGGTATCGCAGGCATTGAAGCTGGTACTGTTGTTATTTTTGGTGGTGGGAATGCTGCAGAAAATGCTGCTGATATAGCAGTAGCTTTAGGCTGCAAAGTTATCATCATTGAACTTGGAGATGCGCGTATCGCGCAGCTTAAAGAGCGTTATGAAGGAAAAAATGTTGAGATTGTCAAGTCAACAACAGAAGCTTTAGAAGAAAATATCAAACTTGCAGATGTCTTTATCTCAACAATTCTAATTCCAGGTGCTAAACCGCCAAAATTAGTGAAAGAATACATGGTTAAATCAATGAAACCAGGTTCAGTCATTGTTGATATTGCTATAGACCAAGGGGGGACAGTGGAAACAATAGATCATGCAACGAATCATGCAGATCCTGTTTTCATTAAACATGGCATTATTCACTATGCAGTACCAAATATGCCGGGTGCAACACCACGTACAGCAACCATTGCCTTAGCTCAAGGTAACCTTTCTTTCCTCAAAGAAATCTCTGTTAAAGGTCTGGACGAAGCGTTGAAATCAAAAGAACTTCTGTCAGGACTGAGTGTCTATAAGGGAAAAGTGGTTTCCAAGCCTCTTGCTGATTCAATTGATGTCACCTATACAGAATTTTAGAAAGGATTTGAGGAAAAACGATGACAAATTTAGCAAGCCTGCCCGTTACGATTAAAGATATAAAAAAAGCTCAAAATATTGTAAAACAGTATGCGCGTGAAACACCATTGATTCAGTCAATGTTCTTAACTGCTAAAACAGGTGGAGAAGTTTATTTGAAGCTTGAAAACATGCAGTTAACAGGTTCCTTCAAATTCCGTGGCGCTTTTAATAAAATTGCGCAGTTGTCTCAGGAAGAAAAAGAGCGCGGTGTTATTGCGTGTTCAGCTGGTAATCATGCACAGGGTGTTGCTTTGACATCAAAACTTTTAGGCATTAAGAGCATCATTGTCATGCCAAAGGGCGCACCACAGGCAAAAGTAGATGCCACACGTGGATATGGGGCAGAGGTAATGCTTGAAGGCGAGCAGTTTGATGATTCTAAGGATTTTTGTGAAGCCTATGCTAAGGAAAACAACATTACTTACATTCCACCTTATGACGATACAGAAGTAATGGCTGGTCAAGGAACAATAGGTCTGGAAATTTTAGATCACCTTTGGAACGTCGATACAGTTTTAGTTCCTGTAGGTGGTGGCGGCTTAATATCAGGGGTTGCTGTTGCCTTAAAATCTTTCAATCCTAATATTCAAGTTATTGGTGTACAAGCTGAAAACTGTCATGGAATGACAGCATCGTTTAGGGCACGTAAAAAAGTTTATCATGATGAAGCACCAACGATTGCAGACGGCTGTCACGTTGCTTATCCAGGCGAATTGACATTTGAGGTTGTCAATCAAATTGTTGACAATATGGTTCTGGTTTCGGAAGCAGAAATTGAGTTGGCGATTAAAGACCTTATTCAACGTACAAAAATCGTTGTAGAAGGTGCTGGTGCTCTTACAACTGCAGCGATTCTTGCAGGGAAAGTGGATGAATATGTGAAAGGCAAGAAGGTTGTTTCCATTGTGTCTGGAGGTAACGTTGACTTGGCACGTATCGAAGATATTGTTGATCACTTTCTGATTGCGAATGATGAGGAGCAGTAAATCTTAATATTTTAATTATTCATAGGTAAAAAAGCTCTGTAACCCAGGGCTTTTTACGCATATTTCAGTCTTTTTTAATTGTGCGATAAATTACTTGAAATCACAAAATTAACAAAAATGTGTAATTTAAATTAAAATATAAGCAAACAGTCCAAAAAATCTTGCAAGAGTTTTTGAAAAGTGTTAAACTAATTGTAAACGGTTACAGAAAATGTAGCCGAAAAGTGAAAGAAGGTTGTAAAATGACTTCAAAAGTTTTAACGGAGTTCCTCGAAAATGGGCTTGGAAACCTGAAAGAAAAAGGTTTGCTCAACACAATTGACGTTCTAGATAGCGCCAATGGCCCAGAGATTACAGTTGCAGGCAAGAAAATGATTAACCTTGCCTCAAACAATTATTTGGGGTTTGCTACACGGCCTGAACTCATTCAGGCAACAAAAGAGGCAACAGACAAGTATGGTGCTGGTGCAGGAGCTGTACGTACAATTAATGGAACGCTTGATATTCATATTGAGCTTGAGAAGACCATTGCGGAGTTCAAAGGCACTGAAGCTGCGATAGCTTTTCAGTCTGGGTTCAATTGTAACATGGGGGCCATCAGTGCAGTCATGAAAAAAGGAGATGCCATCCTCTCAGATGAACTTAACCATGCTTCAATTATTGATGGATGTCGTCTTTCAGGAGCTAAGATTATTCGTGTCAAACACCAAGACATGGCTGATCTTGAAGCGAAAGCAAGAGAGGCAACAGAGTCAGGCGAATATAATAAGGTAATGTACATCACAGACGGTGTATTCTCAATGGATGGTGATATTGCTAAACTTCCAGAAATTGTAGAAATTGCTGAAAAATATAATTTAATCACTTATGTTGATGATGCGCATGGCTCAGGCGTCATGGGTGGCGGTGCTGGTACTGTAAAACATTTTGGATTGCAGGATAAAATTGACTTCCAAATTGGTACCCTCTCAAAAGCAATCGGCGTAGTTGGGGGATATGTTGCAGGGTCAAAACTTTTAGTTGACTGGTTGAAGTCACAAGGACGTCCTTTCCTCTTCTCAACTTCATTGACACCTGGTGCAGCTGCAGCTGCAAAAGAAGCTTTCGTGTTGATGCATGATCATCCGGAATATGTGGAAACACTTTGGGACAATGCAAAATACTTCAAAGAAGAACTGCAAAAAGCTGGTTTTGATACAGGTGTATCAGAAACACCAATCACACCTGTAATCTTAGGAGATGAAGCAAAAACACAAGAGTTTTCTAAGAAACTGATTGAAAATGGCGTTTATGTGAAACCTATCGTTTTCCCAACTGTACCACTCGGAACAGGTCGTGTCCGTGCGATGCCAACAGCAGCACATACTAAAGAAATGTTAGACCAAGCAGTTGCTGTCTTTGCCAAAGTAGGGAAAGAGATTGGTTTAATCTAACCTCTGGTCCAGAAAAATTATTTCTATCGTAACTAAACATATATCAAATATATTGGAGAAAATAAAATGAAAAAAGTACTCATCACAGGCGCACTTGGACAAATTGGTTCAGAATTGACGGAACGTCTTCGCAATGATCTTGGAGTTGATAATGTTATCGCAACGGATATCCGCGAAGTTGAAGGAAATCCAGTTGTGACAGATGGACATTTTGAAATCTTGGATGTCATGGATCATGACAAGATGCTGAAGATTGCCAAAGATAATGGTGTAGACACAATTATCCATTTGGCTTCCCTCCTTTCTGCAGTAGCAGAAGCGAAGCCACAATTTGCTTGGAAGCTTAATATGGGTGGATTGGTTAATGCTTTGGAGACAGCGCGTGAGCTTGGTCTACAGTACTTCTCACCATCATCTATTGCTGCATTTGGTCCAAGTACTCCAATGGACAACACACCACAAGTGACAATTCAACGTCCAAATACAATGTATGGTGTAACAAAAGTTTCTATGGAATTGCTTTGTGACTATTACTATACGAAGTTTGGTGTAGATACACGTGGTGTACGTTTCCCAGGGTTGATTTCATACAAGACCTTGCCTGGTGGAGGTACAACAGACTATGCTGTTGATATCTACTATGAAGCAATCAAAAACGGTCACTACTCAAGCTTTATCGCTGAAGGAACTAAGATGGACATGATGTACATGCCTGATGCGATTGATGCGATTGTTGATTTGATGAACGCGCCAGCAGACAAGTTAGTCAACCGTAATGCCTTCAATATCACAGCTATGAGTTTTGCACCAGAAGAGATTGCTGCTTCGATTAAAAAGTTCATGCCTGACTTTACAATGGATTACGATGTAGATCCTGTACGACAAGCTATTGCAGACAGCTGGCCAAACTCTATCGATGCGACATGCGCTAAAGAAGAATGGGGCTTCAATCCTAAATACGACTTGGATGCGATGACTAAGGATATGCTTGAAAAACTTACTGAAAAATTAAAAGGTTGAGAAAACTAAGTTCACTCTATCACAAGTTTAAAAAATATGATAAAATTAGAGAGTAATCGGTTTCGAGATTACTCTCTAATGCTAATTGTAGTAATCAACATTAAGACAATATTAATCTTGTCAAAATTTATCTTTTAAAGAGGAGCTCTTATGGAACAAAAAAATGAAATGAAGCGTACGCTTGGTTTCTTTCCTGCCCTTACGACGGTAATGGGCACGGTTATTGGTGCAGGTGTATTCTTTAAAGCAGGTCGAGTTGCGGAACTGACGGGACAGGCTGGATTACACATATTGGTTTGGGTACTTGGTGGTATTATTTCGATTTGTGGTGGGTTAACTGCTGCAGAGCTTGCAGCAGCTATTCCTGAAACAGGTGGGATGATACGTTATATCCAACGTGGTTTTGGTAAACGCTGGTCCTTCCTCTTAGGCTGGGCACAATCAATCATATACTTCCCAGCAAATATTGCAGCCCTTGCTGTCGTATTTGGAACACAATTTTTGAATTTGTTTGGAATGAATGTGAGCGCGGCCAATACAGCTATTGTCGGTGTTATTGCAGCTGTTTCAGTCACCTTGATTAACTTTATCAGCTCAAAAGCTGGTGGTGCTTTACAATCAGTAACAACTGTAATTAAACTTATCCCAATCGCCCTGATTGTTATCGTTGGCTTACTTCGTCCTGGTGGTGTTGAGTTTCAGCTTTTGCCAATCGAAGCAGGACAAAACTTGTCGTTGGCTTCAGCCATTGGTTCAGGTTTGTTGGCTACAATGTTTGCCTATGATGGCTGGATTTATGCAGGAAATATCGCTGGAGAAATGAAAAATCCAGCTAAACATTTGCCGCGTGCAATTATCCTGGGTATTGTTGCTATCATGTTTGTTTATATCTTTGTCAATGCTGCCTATATCCGTACTTTAGGTATCCCAACATTGATGGAAAATGATCCCAATCTTCCTGCTATGGTAGCCGATAAGATATTTGGCGGTATGGGAGGTAAACTTGTTACCATTGGTATCTTGATATCTGTTTATGGAACAATCAACGGTTATTCTATGACAGGTATGCGTGCTTCTTATGCCTTGGCAACAGAAAAGTCTTTCCCATTTTGGAAAACTTTCCAAAAACTTTCAGCAAGTGGTGTTCCAGTAAATTCAGGTATACTTCAAGTTGCTATTGCTGCAATCATGCTGGTTGTAACTATGTTCTCAAGCGATGCCTTTGATTTCCTTACAAATATGTTGATATTTGTAATTTGGATTTTCTATACAATGGTCTTCATTACAGTATTTATCTTGCGTAAGAAAGAGCCAGAACTGGCACGCCCATACAAGGTGCCACTTTATCCGATTATCCCAATTATTGCAATTGGCGGTGGTGTCTTCATCTTGTTCATGACTTTGATTAGCTCAGACTACATGAGTAATCAGATTCCAGCCTTGGTTGGTGTAATCTTTACATTAATTGGTCTTCCTATTTACAGCCATTTAGATAAGAAATACCATTAATAAAATAAAAAAACGCTCAAAGTTTGCACAGAAGTGTTGTGGTTGAGCGTTTTTTTGTGTGGGAAAGGAGGAAGCACGATGACTGAGTAGAATCTGAGGACTTGACGAAACTTTGAGCAAGTCAAAGTCCTCCTACATAATATTTTTTGAGTATTCCAGAACCATATTTCTCCTCAAGCTTCCACTCCTATTAGATTAGAGCTCCTTTTTTCGTGGTTCCGTACTGTAAATAATTGATACTGCTAAGCTTGAGCGAGTATGCTGAAAGTGCTGTTCTAAAACGTAATAACCATCATCTGCCAGTTCTTTTAGAAAAGCATTTACTTTTTTATCGAATACAGATGTGCTGTTTTCAGAAACGATATTTTCCATTATTGTTTTGCATTTCATAACGAACCTCCTACTTGTTTTTTATCTTTAGTACACCTCCCCCTTTTAACAAGCATGGTATATAGATTTTTTCTAAAAGCGAGATACCACAGTTGATTGATTCAAGGAGCGGGGGCCCTAACTGCTTATGGTGAGTCTTACGTGCTTTTAATCAAAACTTATCCATGAAAAAGAGGATTATAGGTTATTCTTTATCTCTAAGGTGTTCCCCTCATTTCTATACAAGCGCTTTTATCCTATCGGGGATTGTACGTCTACAGACCCTTATATTAATAATTATATAATATTTATATAGATAAATGAATATGAAAACTTCATTTTTGAATAGAGAAGTTATACAAGATAAAGCAGGAGAGAATTGTCATTTGAAGTGGATAGATAAAGCTTTAACAGCTTTGATGAAACCGGTTAGTTTCCTTGTAGCAATTGGGAATTGGTGACTTCCTCATTCATTTTTGATTATCTATGAAGTATTTGACCTTATTGAGGTGGTATGTTACACTTTGCATATGAAAAAACTACTGGTATTGATTGACTTTCAAAATGACTTTATAGATGGCTCTTTAGGAACAGTCGAAGCACAAACTATTGTTCCAAGGGTTATTAAGAAGCTGGATACTTATAAAGAGAGTGAGCGTTTAGCTACACAAGATACGCACTTTGAAGACTACTTAACAACGCAAGAAGGAAAGAATTTGCCCGTGCTTCACTGTCAAAAAGGAACAAAGGGTTGGGAGATTCGAAAAGAAGCTCAGGTAGGGTTTAAACGTATCTTTGAAAAAAATATTTTCGGTTCAATACAGCTCGCAGAATATATCAGAGATGAGAGAGTTGAGCAGGTTGAACTTATTGGTATTTGTACGGATATCTGTGTGATTTCAAATGCAATGCTGATTAAATCTTTTGCACCTGAAGTGAAAATTATTGTGGATGCCTCTTGTTGTGCTGGGGTAACGCCTGAAAGTCACTGTGCAGCTTTAGAAACCATGAAATCTTGTCAAATTCAAATTATCAATGAATAAAGAAGGGTGTTTTTTGACTCTTTTTTTATTTTCTTTGTAACACTATATATAGTGTGCTTTCTTTTGTTTTCATAAAAATAGATACTATATATAGTGGAAAAAGCAAAAGTTATTTGATAGAATAGAAGGCAAGGAATTAAAAAAAATAGGAGAGCAAATCAATGAAGGTGGTTGAAGAAAGCCCAGTAGAGGTTCAAGAAATTAGCGTTATAAAACGTGATGGACGTTCTGTAAAGTTCGACAGCAGCAAAATTTTTGATGCTTTAAAAAAGGCTGGTGATGAAGTAGTACCACCAGTTTCGGAAACACGTATCGCTGAAATCTGTGAGCGTGTAGTTCACGAAATTTTTACGCGTTTCACGGACAATGTAAAGATTTATGAAATTCAAAGTATCGTTGAGCATGTCTTGATGGAGCTCGGAGAAACAAAATGGGCAGAGGTCTATACCACATATCGTACGCAGCGTGATCTTGAAAGAAGTAAAGCAACTGATATTAACTTTACTATTGAAAAGCTTATCAACAAAGATCACACAGTTGTTAACGAGAACGCCAACAAGGACAGCGATGTTTTTAATACACAACGTGACCTGACGGCAGGAGCAGTTTCTAAAGCAATTGGCTTGAAGATGCTTCCGCCTCATGTGGCTAACGCTCATCAAAAGGGAGAAATTCACTATCATGATTTGGATTACTCGCCATTTACAACCATGTCAAATTGCTGTTTGATTGACTTTAAAAATATGTTTGAACATGGATTTAAGCTAGGAAATGCACAGGTGGATTCACCCAAATCTATTCAAACTGCGACAGCTCAGGCTTCACAAATTATTGCGAATGTAGCGAGTTCGCAATACGGCGGTTGTTCGTTTGACCGTGCTGATGAAATTTTGGCACCTTACGCAAAATTGAACTATGTGAAGCATTTAAAAGATGCAGAAGAGTGGATCGAACAGCCTGAAAAACGTGAAGCATACGCCAAAGCAAAGACCAAAAAAGACATCTATGATGCCATGCAGTCCTTGGAGTATGAAATCAATACGCTTTTCACTTCAAATGGACAAACGCCATTTGTCACAGTTGGTTTTGGTTTGGGAGAAGATTGGTATGCACGTGAAATTCAAAAAGCAATTTTGAAAGTACGTATCGGTGGTCTAGGTAAGGAACATCGTACAGCAATCTTTCCTAAGTTAATCTTCACACTCAAACGTGGGCTTAATCTTGAGGTAGGGACACCAAACTATGATATTAAGAACTTAGCACTAGAATGCGCAACAAAACGGATGTATCCAGATATCCTATCTTATGATAAGATTGTTGAGGTGACAGGTTCATTTAAGGCCAGTATGGGCTGCCGCAGTTTCCTTCATGGATGGAAAGATGAAAATGGCAGGGATGTTACAGCTGGCCGTAGCAACCTCGGTGTTGTTACAGTTAATCTCCCACGTATTGCTTTAGAAGCAGCAGGGGATAAAGAAAAGTTCTGGGAAATCTTTGATGAACGCATTGCTATCGCTAAAGATGCTTTGGTTTTCCGTGTGAACCGTACAAAGGAAGCTCAACCCAAAAATGCGCCGATCCTCTTTATGAATGGAGCTTTGGGGCGTTTGAATGCGGAAGACTCGGTAGATGAACTTTATAAAAATGATCGGGCAACTGTTTCTCTTGGTTATATCGGGCTTTATGAAGTTGCGACAAGTTTTTACGGCCCAACTTGGGAAAACAATAAGGAAGCAAAAGACTTTACCCTTGAAATAGTGAAACGCATGAATCAAGAGTGTAAAGACTGGAGTAAAGAAACGGGTTACCATTTCTCAGTGTATTCTACACCAAGTGAAAGCCTGACAGACCGTTTCTGCCGTATGGACAAAGAAAAATTTGGGTCAGTAGCTGACATTACCGATAAAGATTACTATACCAACAGTTTTCATTATGATGTGCGCAAAAACCCAACTCCATTTGAAAAATTGGAATTTGAAAAAGATTATCCTGTTTACGCAAATGGTGGATTTATCCATTATGCCGAATATCCAATGATTCAACAAAATCCTCGTGCGCTTGAAGCTGTTTGGGATTTTGCTTATGACCGTATCGGATATTTGGGAACAAATGCACCGATTGATCACTGTTATGAATGTGGTTTCGAAGGGGATTTCACAGCGACAGAGCGCGGTTTTAAATGTCCACAATGTGGAAATACAAATCCACAAACTTGTGATGTTGTGAAACGTACCTGTGGCTACCTTGGAAATCCTCAAGCAAGACCAATGGTTCATGGACGTCATAAAGAAATATCATCGCGAGTGAAGCACATGAATGGTTCGGTAGGTGTCCTTCGAGATGGAGAAAGTATTGACAGTGAAGATGTGGATCATGTTAAAAGTAAATTTGTGAAATAAAGGACAGAAAATAGACGAGATTTTAAAACATAAAAAACGTTCAACTGGGTTCGAAGTGTACTGCAGTTGAATGTTTTTTATTTCGGCATTTTGGGTTAGAGGCCGTCAATTTTCTACATTTTCCCAGACGCCTTCACATTAGAATAGAGGGAAGCGAGGGATTATTAGGGTGTTAGGAAATTTTAGAGATGAAATTGACAGTACTTAAGTTTTGTTTTATAATCTTAGTGTAACCGCTTTTTTATTGAATGTCTGAAAGATACTTGTCCGCAGAGTGATAAAAAATTTTAAGGAGTCATATGGACACTAAAAAGATTAGATGGTTTACCGTCGCATTTATTGCCTTCAACATGGTTTGGGGGATGGGAAATGTGGTGAATAACTTTGCCCAGCAAGGGATTACTGTTGTTACCTCATGGCTTTTGATTCTGGCACTTTATTTTGTCCCCTACGCACTTATTGTTGGTCAGTTAGGGTCAACTTTTAAAGACAGTAAAGGGGGAGTGAGTTCATGGGTTGAACGAACCACTACAAAACGGCTGGCTTATTATGCAGCATGGACGTATTGGGTTGTGCATATCCCGTACTTAGCCCAAAAACCTCAAGCGATTTTAATTGCCTTTGGCTGGATTGGGCGAGGAGATGGTCAATTGGTGAGTTTAATGTCAGTTCCGCTTGTGGCTATCCTTTCCCTGCTTATTTTCTTGCTTTTTCTCTGGCTCGCAACAAAAGGTTTAAACACACTTAAAGTCATTGGGGGTCTCGCTGGAACAGCAATGTTTGTCATGAGTTTACTCTTTATTGTTATGGCAGTTAGTGTCCCATTTATCTCCAAAAATTTTGCTATGGCGACACCAGATATGGGAAATATCAGTACCTATATTCCTAAGTTTGACTTCAGCTACTTTACGACAATCTCAATGCTGGTCTTTGCAGTTGGTGGTGCAGAAAAAATCTCACCCTATGTTAACCAGATGAAGAGTCCAGCGCGTGAGTTTCCAAAAGCGATGATTGTATTAGCTGCCATGGTAGGAGTCTGTGCTGTTCTTGGTTCAATAGCAATGGGGATGCTCTTTACAAGTGGAAATCTTCCAGAAGACTTGATGGCAAATGGTGCCTATGCGGCTTTCCAAATGCTAGGCGAACACTACGGTATTGGCAATAGCTTAATGTACATTTATGCCTTTACTCAAGGCATTGGTCAAATTGCCGCACTTGCTTTTTCAATTGATGCGCCGTTGCGTATCTTGCTTGCGGATGCAGACCCACAATTTGTTCCAGCTTGGTTGCGTAAAACAACTGCTAAGGGAACGTTAATCAATGGCTTTGTATTGACAGGGATTTTGGTAAGTATCGTTATTTTGATGCCGCTGCTTGGAATTGGAAACATGAACGAACTGGTCAAATGGCTGACAAACTTAAACTCCGTCGTGATGCCAATGCGCTATATGTGGGTATTCTTCGCCTTCATCATGCTTAATCGTGCGATAAAACACTTTACTTCTGAATACAAATTTATTAAGCAAAAACGTTTGGCAATGTTGGCGGGTGTCTGGTGTTTCCTGTTTACTTTGGTAGCATGTGTCCTTGGGATGGTACCAAAAGTTGATTTCGCTGCAAATCCATCTGCTTGGTGGTTCCAATTGACTTCAAATATCTTGACGCCTATTGTTTTGATTCTTCTAGGGATGCTCCTTCCGTTTATTGCACGTCGTGAGCAAAGAAAATCAAATGATTTGGTCTAAAAAGTAGTATAATATAATGAGTAGTTTCGGAAGAAGTGCTCATTTTTTTGATACGCTACCATCATTTTTCCTAAAGGAATTAATGATGGACGGTAATTCCTATGAGAATTACCTGAGCGTCTCATTAGGTAGGAATCAAAAAAGCATTGTTTTTGATTCCTATTGTTATGCGCTGCTATCATTGTGGCTAAAGCCACTCATGATAGGCAATATGTCTGAGCGTTATCACCCTCATTGTGATTAAGAAGATAAATTTCAGATAAAATAGAGATAGGAGTAAAGACCGATGAATAATCCAAAACCACAAGAGTGGCTTGCTTCAGATTTGGAACAAGGCTATGTTTCAGATTACAAGCCTTTCAATTTTGTTGATGGTGAAGGCGTACGCTGCTCGCTTTACTTATCCGGCTGTAAATTCCACTGTGAAGGGTGCTACAATCAAGCAACTTGGAACTTCCGTTATGGCAGTCCATATACGAAAGAACTGGAAGAAAGAATCATGGCAGACCTGAGCCAGTCTTATGTTCAAGGTTTGACCTTACTTGGTGGAGAGCCTTTCCTTAATACGGGTGTAGCATTACCGCTTGTCAAGCGTATACGTGCAGAGCTTCCTGAAAAAGATATCTGGTCTTGGACGGGCTATACTTGGGAAGAACTTCTGCAAGAAGATGAAACCAAACTTGAACTCTTACGAAATATTGATATACTTGTAGACGGTCGCTTTGAACTCAGTAAGAAAAACTTGTTGCTCCAATTTAGAGGGTCTTCAAACCAACGGATCATTGATGTGAAAAAATCCTTGGCTGAAAACCGAGTAGTCATTTGGGAAAAACTCAATGACGGAAAAGCAGCAGTGGAACAAATTCATAAGGAAAAACTGATATGAGGACTGTTTTAGTCATTTGTGAATCAGGCTATTGGCATGATTTACGTGAAGGGTTAGCAGCAATAGGAGTGGCTTTTCTTGGATTTGACAAGAAAAAGCCCCGACGTGCAGAAATCAATCACTTGGTAGCACAAGCTGATTTTGTGATGATCCGTAATCTCAATGTCGCCCATGCTTCGGTACGATTTGCAAAAGAGGCAGCGAAATCTAGCGGCACCCCTTTCTGGATAGGAAGTAATTTCGGTGTGGAAAAAATCATTGAAAAGCTCATCCTTGCCTTTCCAGAAATAAAGATAACTGAAAAGTCCAAGAAGCCAAAAGCTCCAAAGAAGAAAAGTTTTCAAAAACTTTCTGGACGTTCTGTGCGTGAGTCAGAAAGGTATTATCAGCTTCCCAAGAAAGCAAAAAATCTTGCTTTAAAATCAGCCTTGAAAGACTTTAAAGTTGTTGAAGAGGATATTGATTTTGAAAAAATGTTTAAGTCCTGATGTTAGGACTTTTTCTAAAAATGAGAGATAGCGAAAACGCAAGGCATTTGGTATAATTAGTTTTATGAATAAAATCCTCGAAGTAGAAAATCTGACTTTCAAATATGAAGAAGAACAAGAAATGCCCACTTTAGATGGGGTATCTTTTGCTGTTCATGCGGGAGAGTGGGTTTCTATTATTGGTCAAAATGGTTCAGGAAAATCAACCACAGCTCGCGCTATTGATGGTTTACTTGAAAATGTATCAGGCAGTATAAAAATTGACGGAGAAATTTTAAGTTCTGAAAATGTTTGGGCGCTTCGTCAAAAAATAGGAATGGTTTTCCAAAACCCGGACAATCAATTTGTTGGTGCAACTGTCGAGGACGACGTCGCATTTGGAATGGAAAATCAAGGCATTCCACGTGAAGAGATGATTTTACGTGTAGATCAGGCCTTAAAACAAGTCAACATGTTAGAATTTAAAGGCAAAGAACCGGCACGTCTGTCCGGTGGACAAAAACAGCGTGTTGCTATTGCGGGGATTATCGCGTTGCGCCCAGAAATTATTATCCTTGATGAGGCAACTTCAATGCTTGACCCTACAGGCCGCGCTGAAATCATGCGTGTCATTCGTGAAATTAAGGCAGAATATAATTTGACTGTTCTCTCCATTACTCATGATCTGGATGAGGCAACTTTATCTGATCGTGTTTTAGTAATGCGTGCCGGTAAAATTATCAAGTCGGCCAAACCAGAAGAACTTTTTGGTTCGGGTGAAGACATGGTTAATATTGGTTTAGATATGCCTTTTACTTCAAGTTTAGCAGAAGACTTGCGGGCAAACTTTAACTTGCCAGAAAAATATTTAAATGAAGAAGAACTGGCAGACATCTTAGCAGAAAGACTGAGAAAATGATTAAATTTGATAAGGTAAACTTCACTTACCAACCAAATACTCCCTTTGCGAGTCGTGCTCTCTTTGATATCAATTTAGAGGTTGAGGAGGGGAGTTATACTGCTCTCATTGGCCATACAGGTTCAGGGAAATCAACGCTATTACAACATCTGAATGGTCTTTTACAACCCACAGAAGGTAAGGTAACTATTGACAATATTGTTATTCAAGCCAGCAGTAAACAAAAAGAAATCAAGCCGGCACGTAAAAAAGTGGGGGTTGTTTTCCAGTTTCCAGAAAGTCAACTTTTTGAAGAAACGGTTTTGAAAGATGTCGCTTTTGGTCCACAAAACTTTGGTGTCTCGCAAGAAGAAGCACTAGAGATTGCGCGCGAAAAGCTGGAGCTTGTAGGTTTAGCAGAAAAAAACTTTGAAAAATCGCCCTTCGAATTATCAGGTGGACAAATGCGCCGTGTTGCTATTGCGGGGATTTTGGCAATGGAGCCCAAAGTGTTAGTTCTTGATGAACCGACAGCTGGATTGGACCCTAAAGCACGTATCGAGATGATGGAGCTCTTTAGTCATTTGCACCAGAAAGGGCAGACCGTCGTTTTGGTCACACATAATATGGATGACGTGGCCGAATATGCGGACAAGGTGTACCTTTTAGAAAAAGGTCGTGTGATTTCATCGGGCACACCTCAGGACGTTTTTCAAAATGTCGATTTCTTAATGCAACATGAGCTTGGCGTCCCCAAAACAACAGAGTTTGCTGTAGAATTGGAGAAGCGAGGTGTTGTCTTTGACCATTTGCCTATTAAACGCCAAGAGTTGATTCAAATGCTGAAGGAGGCGCAAAAGTAGAATGCAAAATATGCTTATGGGACGCTATATCCCAGGAAATTCGCTGATTCATCGCTTGGATCCTCGCAGTAAACTTTTAGTCATGTTTATTTTTGTTATCGTGATTTTCTTCGCACATGACTGGTTAGGCTATTTACTCCTAATTCTTTATACTTTCGCCGGCGTACTTTTATCAGGGATTTCTATTTCTTATTTTCTTAAAGGCTTAAGACCGATGATTGGTTTGATTTTATTTACGGTCATCTTTCAGATGCTGTTTACGCCTGGGGAACACATTGTTTTTCAGTTTTGGATATTGAAAATATCAACAGAGAGCTTGATTAATGCACTTTATATCTTCTTCCGGTTTGTGTTAATTATCTTTATGTCAACAGTGTTGACGTTGACAACACCGCCGTTAACATTGGCAGACGGTATCGAAACTGGTTTAGCGCCCTTGAAGAAAATTAAAGTCCCTGTCCATGAATTAGGGCTAATGCTTTCGATTTCTCTGCGCTTCATTCCAACATTGATGGACGACACAACTATGATTATGAATGCTCAAAAGGCAAGAGGAATGGATTTTGGTGAAGGAAATCTTCTACAAAAAGTACGCTCCATTATCCCGATATTGATTCCTCTCTTTGTTTCAAGCTTTCGCCGTGCAGAAGATTTGGCGGTCGCTATGGAGTCGCGAGGCTATCAAGGAGGCGATGGAAGAAGTAAATATCGTCAGCTCAAATGGTCGAAAAATGATTTTGTTTTATTACTGAGCATTTTCATATTGGCTGCCCTCCTCCTTATGTGGAATGCTTTTAAATAAAACTGATGCATATATTTTACGCAAAGAACTGAATAATTTCGGTTTTTTTGTTTATTTATGAGTTTGTCCTTGCATTAATAAAGGTGATTTGCTATAATAGTCAGGTAGTCAAAAAGCGCACCCGTGGCTCAACTGGATAGAGTACCTGACTACGAATCAGGCGGTTGCAGGTTCGAATCCTGCCGGGTGCATAATAATTAAGTCGGGCTTGCCCGTTTTATTATTGTAAAATTCTTTATACCACGGGAAGTAGCTCAGTTTGGTAGAGCTCAAAGCATTGCTTTGAGGTTGCGGATAGAAATTTGCTTGGCAAATTTACCCTGCAAGTACTCTTTACCTAAAGAGGAGACTAGTTCTCGTCAATTCAGAAATCTTTATACCACCGGGAAGTAGCTCAGTTTGGTAGAGCTCAAAGCACTGCTTTGAGGTTGCGGATAGAAATTTGCTTGGCAAATTTACCCTGCAAGTACTCTTTACCTAAAGAGGAGGCTAGTTCTCGTCAATTCAGAAATCTTTATACCACCGGGAAGTAGCTCAGCTTGGTAGAGTACTTGGTTTGGGACCAAGGTGTCGCAGGTTCGAATCCTGTCTTCCCGATTACCGACTAACCCTAACTCATCTTTCGTGGATGAGTTTTTTCGTTGGAAATGAAAACTAACCTTGTATTGCGGTCAATGTCACTAAGTTAAGTAATAGACTCTTCGGAGTCTATTTTTTTTGCTTTGAATCTATCAGTAATCTTGTCATTCTAATATTAGGAAGTGTTATATATGTCAAACCAACCAAATAGAAGATAGCGTGCAAAAAAGTAATTTTTTTGATTCTTTGTTACATCTTGCACTTTTTTACGAATAATAGTGTAGGCATAAATAAAAATTATTGGAAAAGAGGGAACGTATGAAGAAGAAAAAACTAAGAAAGTCTATTGGACTGATGAGTATTGCTTTGTTAGCCTTAGGAGGATTGGGAGTTGGTCAAGCTAAAACTTTTGAGGAGAATCTGAAAGGAAAAATGGCAGAACCTATCGAAAAATAGTAGAAAACAAACCTTTAGAGTAAAAGAACTAAAATGAAACGAGGCTTTTTTTGAAAAAAAGAATTTTAAAATTTAATCTTGTTATCCTTCTGCTTAGCATTTTATTTGGCATGTTTATTTTTCAGGTAGAGCACTATTCAAGAGATAAGGTGACAGATTTTTTTAGTTATACGGATAGTTATTCCCCTTTAAAAAAACCTAAAAAAATAACCAGTAAAAAAGAGAATAACAGAGTGATTGATATTATAGAAAAAATTTCAAAACAGGAGGGATTATTTACTCTGTACAAAGTTGTAGACCAAGGGTACTTTATTGAAGAAGGGATTAATTTTAAGTTCCTATCCAGAGCAGAGATAACCTTGTATGCACCTCAGACGCATCAAAAAAGCGTGTACAGCCCTCCGTTGAGTAAGTCAGTCCTATCTATTGACAGTATAGATAATTTAAAAAATAAAAATGAATTTGAGTGGCAAGTTTTTATAAAAACAGAGGATAAAAATAAATATAAAGATACGGTAGAACAGATAAAAAACGCTTATAACAAAGCTTTGGGTGAGAACTATACTTATCAAGATTTTGCAGATTTTGAAAAAAGTGAAAGTTATGAATTATCATCGGGTAGGGACATTTACAATATTTCAAGCTATTTAAAGATTGGCATAACCTTTTTTACGGTGATGTTAAGTTTTTGGATTTTTTCGCTTCATAAAAAAATTCATATTTTACGACAAAATGGCTATTCTATCGTAGCAAGCATCAATAACTTTATCAGCAAGGGGTATGCAACTTGTATTTTTGCATCCATTGCTTTACTTACCTATTTATTAGGAACCATTTCACGCATCTATTGTGTCAATTTTATAATCAATATTGGACTTCTCCTATCCTTGAGTTATGTTTGGTTACTGCTGATGGTTTATGTTGTGGAGAAGTTAAATCGCAGAAAAAAAGAGAGTAAAAATAAAGGAGAAAAGTTATTTATTCATTTATTGCCAACAGCAATAAAACTTATTTTTCTGATGATGTTAGTCGTAACGAATATAGATATAGCAACGATTATGTATAAAGCATCCAATATCACCTTTAATAGTGAAGTGCCTAAAAAAATAAGTGAGGATAACTATCATGTTTTTTTTCCTGTTATTGTTGGAAAAAATCAGCTTGAATTTACTCATGACAAGGATTCTAGAGCAGAAGAAGAGGAAGAAATTTATCGCTATTTAAACCAAAAGGGAAGCTTGCTGGTAAGTATACAACATTATAATACAAAAGAGAACGAAGTATTTGGGAGAGTGATACAACTCAACCCTAATTATTTAAAAAAATTCGAAATTTTAGATGAAAATAATCAGAGAGTCCTTATAGAAGAAAGTGAAGAAAAAAGAGTATTACTCATTCCCAAAAGATTCAAGGGAACTGATGACTTGACGAAGATAGAAGAATACTATTTTAAAGACTTGCCCCAGTATGAGGAAAAATTAACGGAGATTATCTATATCAAAGATAAACAACCTATCTACAGTTTTGTTCCCAATAAGCCATGGATTGATGACTATCCTATTTTAGATATTTTAACACTCAAAAACAGTGACAGTTGGGACAGGAATATTTTTAATGGTGATCAGTATCCACCGATCAAAATAAAAACAGCGGGGAAAGCAAGTGAAAAACTTAACGCGCTTTTAGAGAAAAACAGGCTGACGGATAATTTACCTTCTTTTGTCCCCTATGAAAAATCAGATATCACGCTAATAAAAAGCCTGTCCGGTTCGTTCAGCTATTTATTAACCAGATCCTTATTGACTGTATTTGCCTTTTCTATTGTTTGCTTACTTACTACTGCTTATTTTTTTCAGTATCATAGTAAAAAATTTTATTTGCTAAGGCTCAACGGTTATTCCTTTTTTGAAACTTATGCATCCGTCTTTTTATTGTTGATAGTTGAATTAATGATAGGTTTATCTATAGCTGTATTCTCGTCTGAAATCAGCAAAGAATTTGTTATTAATATCTTTCTGGCTATGTTACTCAATGTCATTATAGTCAGTATGACTTTATTTAGGGTTGAAAAAAGAAAGTCTAATTAAATCTTTAAAGGGGAAAGTGATGAATAAAAACGAAATAGTCTCTCTATCTAATATCCAAAAAATAATACAGGATAAACCCATTTTTTCAATCAATGCGTTTACTGTAAATAAGGGTGATTTTGTGACGATTAAAGGCGTTAGCGGTTCTGGAAAGACGACGCTGCTAAACATACTAGGGATGAACGATACGGTAAGTTCAGGAGAATATTTATTTGAAGGTGTTGAAACAGCAAAGCTGAAAGAAAAAGAAAAACTGAAGATAAAAAGAAATAAAATATCATTTTTATTTCAAGATTTCGGTCTAGTTGAAGAAGAAACAATTAATTTTAATTTAGAAATAGGCTTAAAATATAGCAAATTAAGTAGGAAAGAGAAAGTAAAACAAAAAAAGGAGGCACTGAATGCGGTCAATTTAAATAAAAAACTATCCACAACCATTAGTAGTTTATCTGGAGGTGAAAAGCAACGCGTTGCACTCGCGCGAATTATTTTAAAACCATCCATACTTATCTTAGCAGATGAACCCACAGGTTCTTTAGATTCGCTAAACAGAGATATCGTCACTGATATTTTATTTCAACAATCGATAAATGGGAAAGCAGTAATCATTGTCACCCATGATGAGGAACTGGCAAAGAAAGGGAATAAAACTATAGAACTTTAAATTTAGGACACCTCTAAAAACTGCTGATGACAGATTTCAGCTAAAATTTTCTCTTCGAGGAAAACTGACGAAGCCTTGGAATTTTTAGCCAAAGCTGCAAAGTCTGAGTTTTTAGAGGTATCCTTTATACTGACATTTTTTAAAATCAGCCTTACACAGGACCATGAACAATCCTAGGCTTTAAAATTATCGAAGACTTAGTAACGTTGTATATAAAACAATTTTTTTGGAGGTAAATATGAAAAAAACGGTATATTTAGCAACTTTAGTGCTTTCTCTTGGACTGTTTGGAAGTTTCCTAGGTGGTTCAGTGGCTTTTGCGGACAAACAAGAGCCATACGGGGATATCACACACACATCAGATTCTGAGGGGTATATCCATTTTGATCCTGAAGGTAATATTGTAGAAAGTAATTTAGGGACTAACACCAGCAAGAAAACAAGACCTGCTATTAATCATGAGTCAGGACGATGGGTGTATTTTTCTGACCTTTATGATTGGGGAAGAAAGAAAAAAGGATATTCAAGTCACTATAGCTTTAAATATAATAGACATGGAGCTAAAGCTCGAGTAGGTAATGTCATCAGAATAGCAAATGCTGGATTTAAACAATGGGCAGTTGCAACTGCTTATGGAAAATCTTCTGATACTTTTTCTTGTTGGTATAATCCTACAGGCTGGTATTAATTTTTAAAGGGATTGTGCATGGTTCTGTGCAAGGCTGACTTTAGAAAAGATGGGGAACATAGCAACAAAATAGATTCTGCCAACTCTGCGGTGGTAATCGCTAAAAAATGAGTGATAGCAGTGTGTAAAAAGTTGACTTTGATCGACTTTTTAGTTGCGCTTGCTGAGGATTTTTCGTGGCTGAGTTTGTCATTGTCATTTAGATTCCATAAATCAGAAACATTAAATTTAGATAACAAATGTCAGAAAATTCATGAATTGTTTGGAGAATACAAAAACATAAAGTATAATGGTGCGTAACACTAAAAATTTTAGTGAATACATAAGAAAGAAGAGATGGATATGGAAAAAGACTTGAAAAGTGATATCGGTTTTTTTGGTGCCTTGTCTATTGTTGTAGGAACGGTTATTGGTGCTGGAGTTTTCTTCAGAATTGCCACAATGGCTGCAGCCACACAGTCAGCCTCGCTCACCTTACTGGCCTGGATTGTAGGGGGAGGACTAACTATTTGTGCAGGATTGAGTGTTGCTGAACTCGCGGCAGCCATTCCTGAGACGGGAGGTGCCGTAAAATACTTGGAACGAAGTTATGGAAAGATGGTTGGTTTTTTATTTGGTTGGGTTCAGGTTTTGATTTATAACCCGGGAAATATAGCTGCCTTGGGCATTATCTTTGCTACTCAGGTTCTAAATTTATTAGGACTTCCTCAAAACTTATTGCTACCTATTGCTATTGCCGCAGTTCTATCAATTATGGCGGTTAATTTACTTGGCTCTCGTTTTACTTCTCGTTTTCAACAGATCACTTCGATTTTGAAGCTGATTCCGATATTTTTAATTATTATGTTTGGTCTAACCACTCGCTCACAAGTAGACATTCAATTATTTCCTGTTCAAGCAGGAGAAAATGTCGGTCTCCTTACGGGCTTAGGTGGAGCTTTAGTCGCGAGTTTATTCGCATTTGACGGTTGGATGAATGTAGGAAATATTGCTGGTGAAATGAAAAATCCAAAGAAACATTTGTCAAAAGTAATCACCATTGGTTTGCTCATTATTTCCTTTATTTATATTGCTATTAGCCTGAGTTTCTTGAAAGTTTTACCTTTGGATCAAATCTCGGGTAATGTGAACACAGCATCAGATGCTGCTCAGCAACTCTTTGGTGTAAATGGTGGAAAACTCGTGACTATTGGCATCTTGATTTCCGTTTATGGTACACTCAATGGATATACAATGACGGCTATCCGTGTTCCTTATGCTTTATCTTTAGAGAAATCTCTTCCATTTTCAAAATATTTGAGCAAACTCAATAAGAACTCTATTCCTTTCGTCTCGGCTGTTTTGGTGGCTGGATTAGCATGTGTTTTTATGGCAGCAGGTTCTTTTGAAATATTGACTAACTTAGTCATCTTCGTGATATGGTTCTTTTCATTTCTTCTGATTTTGGCAGTTTTTATTTTAAGAAAAAAGGAGCCTGATTTGCATCGACCATATAAGGTGGTATTATATCCAGTATTGCCTGTTGTAGGAATGCTGGGTGCTCTATTTATTATGTGGACGATGATTACACAACAACCTGTTCTTGCTATGATTGGTATTGTCATTACACTTGCAGGGATTCCGGTATTTTATTATCAAACAAACATAAAACAAGCAGAAAGAAAAACAGCTGTCCCAGTAAAAATAAAATCTAAATAGTGGAAATGAGCCAGAGATAAGTAGAGGATAAGTCCTCACGGAAATTTTATAATTTGTGAGAAATCGCGCATTTTCTAGAAGGACACTTGTAAATGAAAGCGTTCGAGGGAGATGTCCATTTCTGTACTCTTCGTAACGACAGTGCCATATTTTTCCTTACAAATGCTGTTATATCCAGTTTTACTGGAAGATTATTATAACTTTTTAATAAGCTATGAAATTGCCGTGCAAATTCTATCATAAGTTGACAGAGTCTAGGATTTTTGCTAGAATAGTGAGGTTGAATATAGCAGTCAGCTAGAAAACTCGTCAACATTTTACTTGTTACGAAGTAACCGAAGCTGTAAGGCGAAAGTAAAATGCACGAATTCGAGGCTGTCAATATTCTTCAAAAAATATTTGAAGGAGACATATACATGTCACGTTATACTGGTCCATCATGGAAACAATCTCGCCGTCTTGGCATCTCACTTACAGGTTCTGGTAGAGAACTTGCACGTCGTAACTACGTACCTGGTCAACACGGCCCTAACAACCGTTCAAAACTTTCTGAATACGGTTTGCAATTGGCTGAAAAACAAAAACTCCGTTTCACTTACGGTGTTTCTGAGCGCCAATTCCGTAACTTGTTCGTAGCTGCTACACGCGTTAAAGAAGGAACTCTTGGTTTCAACTTCATGACTTTGCTTGAGCAACGTTTGGATAACGTTGTTTACCGTCTTGGTCTTGCGACTACTCGTCGTCAAGCACGTCAATTTGTAAACCACGGTCACATCCTTGTTGACGGCAAACGCGTTGATATCCCATCATACCGCGTAGCACCTGGTCAAGTTATCTCAGTTCGTGAAAAATCTATGAAAGTTCCGGCAATCCTTGAAGCTGTTGAAGCAACTAAAGGACGTCCAAACTTCGTATCATTTGACGCTGAAAAACTTGAAGGTACACTCGTGCGCCTTCCAGAACGTGATGAAATCAATACAGAAATTAACGAAGCGCTTATCGTCGAATTCTACAACAAAATGTTGTAAGCTTGTTTCTGAGTACATTAGCTTGTATCAGAGTGTCTATATTAAGGCAAGCTTTACTTTTATGAACATATACGCCTGTATTTGATTAAAAGGTTCAGAAAAAATAGCATAAATTTTTACTAAATAAGGAGCTGTATATCGAGGATATACGGCTTTTTGTTTCAGAAAAAATAGAGCTTTATCACTACTTTTTAGATAAATTCAAGGGAGAGGAATAATGTTTCTATGCTTTAATTTACTGTTATAAATGTGCGTTAGAAGCCTTATTTATTGCTGTTTTTCTATTTTGTATAGTAGCTAGGTTTGTTTATATCAGAAAAATATTTTCATATTCCACAGTAAATCACTGACTATTTTTATTAAATATAGTAAAATGTATATATAATTGCAACAAAAACAAACAAATTTATAAAATCACAGGAGGGAGCTATGCAAACTAAAACTATTGTTAGCTACATCAGTGCTTCATCATTCGATCACAAGATGTATGAATTTTTACGAGAGTTAGAGCAACAAAGTAAAGAAGTTGTAGACATACAATGCCGACACAACGCTTTTATGTATATGGCTACGATAATATATAAGTGATTGGACTTTCTGACTCTCAAATATCCGTTATTGTTGCTGCTGTAGAATATGCTGTATCTGACTTGTTTCATCTAAAATAAAAGAAATGTTCTCAAAAACTGAGATTCAAATTCTAAGGATTGAATAGTGATGCTATTCAATGTTATTGTGCCTCATACAATCACAGAGACATACTGGCGAGATTTAATTTCTTATACAGTATTAAAATTTTTTTAATACCTGTCTTTTGAAGAAAAGTTCAGGAGAGTTTTCTTATCTGTTATTTTTATCTTGGATATGTTTGTCCTTCTATTCAAGGCACAGGAGAAGGTCTTGAATTCCTTGGGAAATTGGAACAGTAAACTTAGTGCTTTACGGGAAAATATTCAAAAATATGAGCCGACTGGCGATGAACGTTCAGTCATATATCCTCTTGCTCAGGTGCGGATGTATGACAATTTGTATGTGCTGACCGATGCAGACTTGGCAAGAGGTATAGGAATTTCTCGCCAAAAGCTAAAAAATATTTTAAAAAGCTTGAAAGATAAAAAGAATATCGTTCAGGTGAAGCAAAAACCATCTATTCATAAAATAGCAGATGATTTCTGGAGTGAGCTTGAAAAATGAAGCACCTTATTTGAGTACGATACTTAATGTTCATCACATGAAAAAGCAGACTTGAGGCTTAACAATGTGCCCGAGCTATTTTCTTAGGTGGAGTACCAAGGGTGGGAAGAACCACTGAAAAATATAAAAAAATAATGTAAAATATAAATTGTGAATACATAAACACAAGTCTCTAGGAAGAAAGTAGGAAGAAAAATGAAAATTGCAATTGCAGGTGCTGGCGCTATGGGAAGCCGTTTTGGCTACATGCTCTCTCAGTCTGGTCAAGATGTCATATTGATTGATCAATGGAAAGAGCATGTCAAGGCTGTTCAAGAAAACGGGCTTCATATTAATTTGGATGGGGAAAAGCGCGTTGTAGAATTGCCCATGTATTTACCTTCTGAATTGGTGGATAAAAATTTAGAAGTCGACCTCATTATTTTATTTACAAAAGCAATGCAGTTAGACTCAATGCTACAAGCCATTCAATCCGTAATCCATGAAAATACAAAAGTTCTTTGTCTATTAAACGGCATTGGTCATGAAGATATTGTTGAAAAATATGTTGCTAAAGAAAATATTTTACTTGGAAATACCATGTGGACTGCAGGTATGGAGGGACCAGGTCGGATAAAATTATTTGGTCAAGGAAGTGTAGACTTGCAAAACATTCATCCCGACGGTCAAAAGGGTGCAGAAGAAGTTGTTGCAGTCTTGAATGAAGCAGGGCTAAATGCCATGTATTCTGAAAATGTTCTTTACTCAATTTATAAAAAAGCCTGTGTTAATGGAACCTTGAATGGTCTTTGCACCCTTTTAGATGTGAACATTGCGGGATTTGGTAACACAACACATGCGGATACAATTATTCGAACAATTGTTAACGAATTTATCAGTGTTGCGGCACAGGAGGGTGTAGAGTTGGAGGCAGAGGTGGCTATCGCACAAATCCAAGCTACATTTGATCCTGAGGGAATTGGTTTACACTACCCCTCTATGTATCAAGACTTGATGATTAACCATCGTTTAACAGAAATTGATTATATCAATGGCGCTATCGTGAAGAAAGGCCAAAAATATGGAATTGCAACGCCATACTGTGCTTTTCTAACACAGCTTATACATTGTAAAGAGGAAATTTTGAATGTAAAATAAATGAAAGGAAAAAACAATGAGTACCAAAAAACAAACAGAAAAACCAATACTTGATTTTGTAAATAAAGTTCTAAATGGAACTGCCATTGGTATTATTGTCGGATTAATTCCTAACGCAGTATTGGCAGCTCTATTAAAAGTTTTAGGCAAGGCACCACTTTTAGATACTTTAGGTCAAGTTGTCCTTATTTTTCAAATGGCAACACCTTTACTTATCGGCGCCTTGATTGCCTTACAGTTTGGCTTTAACCCGATGCAGATGTCTGTCGTGGCAGGCGCAGCCTTTGTTGGTTCAGGTGTTATACGATTTAATCCAGCGGTGAAAGCTTATGTTGGATCAGGGACCGGCGATATTGTAAATACGATGTTAACTGCAGCGCTTGCAGTCATCATGGTCAAATTATTAAGCCATCGCTTTGGTTCAGTAGGAATTGTGCTTAATCCAATTATTATCGGTGCAGGCAGTGGTTTTCTTGGTTTGTTACTCCTGCCTTATGTGGTACGCATCACAACAGCTATTGGAGCGGGAATTAATTCTTTTACAACATTACAACCTATCCTGATGAGTATATTGATTTCTTGCTCATTTGCACTTCTTATCATCTCTCCTTTATCAACAGTAGCTATCGGGATGGCTATCCAGCTTAGTGGCGTTTCAGCTGGTGCAGCAGCGATGGGCGTGGCTGCGACAACCTTGGTATTGGTGGTTAATTCTTGGCGCGTGAACAAGTCGGGTGTTACTGTTGCCATAGCTTTAGGTGCCATGAAGATGATGATGCCTAACTTATTTAGACATCCGATAATTATGCTTCCCTGCCTATTTACAGCCATTATATCAGCTGTTCCTGTAGCTTTACTGAGCATATCGGGTGTGCCTAGCTCGGCTGGTTTTGGCTTAGTTGGTTTGGTTGGTCCCCTTGCTTCCTTGGAAGCAGGATTGTCTCTGCTCCTTGCTTTCTTGACATGGTTCATCGTTCCGATTGCAGCTGCACTTCTCGCACAATTTATCTTTGAAAAACTAATGAAACTCTACGATAGAAAAGAAGTCTTTGGTTTTACTCAGTAATTGTTTTTGGAAATTATTGTTTTATCAACAAAGCAAACACTTATGATTTTTAATACAATCTAAAGCCAAGATACCTTGTAGCAAAGAAAGATATCCTTTGTTTGTCGTGAAAAAACCATAAAGAAGTGTAAGATCACAAGAAATTTTGAAGTCTATTAGGAACTCTCTCCATTTGGAGAGAGTTCCTGTGCTTCCCCAGAAAAGTTTACCCTGTTTTGCACTTGCGTTGATTTTGCCTTTTCAAAATAGTCTTCGACAGTCTGACAGCTGTGAAATGCCGAAAAGCTAAGCTTGTTATTCCTTTGGCTTTAAGCCTCTTATGAAATGGATGGAAGTATTTTTTGCTTCCCATCCATTTTTTTTTCGGGATGAAATGAAATTGCTGCTAATATGATAAAATGGAGGTATGGAAAATACGCAAAAAATAGCTGAACTGCTAAATATTCAAAGCTCCCAAGTACAAAAAGTTCTTGAACTTACAGCAGAGGGGAACACTGTACCTTTTATTGCTCGTTACCGAAAAGAAGTTACTGGAAGTTTAGACGAAGTTGAGATTAAAAAAATCATCAATGAAAACGACAGCCTGACAAAGTTGGCTGATCGCAAAACAGCCGTACTCTCAAAAATTGAAGAGCAGGGGAAGTTAACGGACCAGCTTAAAGCCCAGATACAGGCTGCGCAGAAACTTTCAGAAGTAGAAGACCTCTATCTTCCCTATAAAGAAAAGCGTCGTACCAAAGCAACAATTGCTAAAGAGAATGGTCTTTTTCCACTTGCACAGCTTATCGTAAAAAACGCCGCAAATATTGAAGAAGAAGCTGAAAGTTTTACAAATGAGAATTTTGAAACTGCCGCAAAAGCACTACAAGGTGCTATGGATATCTTGGCGGAAGCAATATCTGAGGATGCTAAACTGCGGAGTTGGCTTTTAAGTGAGGGCAAACAAAACAGTCTGATTGAAAGTAGCCTCAAAGATCAAAGCTTAGATGAGAAAAAGGTCTTTCAAATTTACTATGAATTTTCGGAAAAAATTGCAGAACTCCCTAACCACCGCGTGCTTGCCCTTAACCGTGGCGAAAAGCTAGGTGTTCTTTCTGTGAAGTTTGAACATAACGAGGACAAAATCTTACGTTTCTTCGAGAACCGTTTTGCTGCTCGCAATAACAAATATATGAGTTTGGCAATTAAGGAAGCAGTAAAGAAAAAATTGCTTCCTGCCATGGAACGGGCAGTTCGCGCTGAGTTAACAGAAAAAGCAGAAGATGCGGCTATCGAAGTTTTTGGTGAAAATTTAAAGAATTTGCTTCTGGTTGCACCACTAAAGGAGCGTACAGTTATGGGCTTTGATCCTGCCTACCGTACAGGGGCAAAGTTGGCCATCGTGGATGCTACAGGGAAGCTTCTCACCACAAAGGTCATTTACCCTGTAAAACCAGCAAATGCCAGCCAAATCGCTCAGGCTAAAAAAGACTTGGTGGAACTTATATCAACCTACAAAGTGGATATGATTGCTATTGGTAACGGTACGGCCAGTCGGGAGTCAGAAGCTTTTGTGGCGGAAGTGCTTAAGGAAAATAGCTTATCAGATGTCTTTTACGTCATTGTCAGCGAGTCTGGCGCTTCAGTTTACTCTGCTTCAGAGCTGGCGCGGGAAGAGTTTCCTGACCTCACTGTTGAAAAACGCTCAGCGGTTTCCATTGCCCGCCGTCTGCAAGATCCATTAGCCGAGTTGGTTAAAATCGAGCCGAAAGCTATTGGTGTAGGACAATATCAGCATGATGTGTCGGAGAAGAAACTGACCGAAAACCTAGATTTTGTGGTCGAAACAGTTGTTAACCAAGTCGGGGTAAATGTAAACACAGCTAGTCCAGCCCTTCTTTCTCATGTGGCTGGATTTAACAAAACCCTAGCGAATAATGTCGTAAAATTCCGTGAAGAAAATGGTGCATTGACAAGTCGCAGCCAGCTGAAACAAGTGCCACGCTTAGGAGCTAAAGCTTTTGAGCAAGCAGCCGGTTTTCTTCGCATACCTGATGCCAAGAACTTTTTGGACAATACCGGAGTTCATCCAGAGTCCTATAAAGTTGTTAAGGAGTTGCTTCAGTATCTTGGCTTGTCCGAGGGTGATGCGCATTTGGCAGAAGTGTTGAAAACGGTTGATGTCAAAGAAATGTCAGAACATCTGGGCGTGGGACAAGAAACCTTGACCGATATTATTTCTGACTTAATAAAACCGGGCCGTGACTTACGCGATAGTTTTGATGCGCCCCTTTTACGTCAGGATGTCCTTTCTGCTGAAGATTTGCGCGTGGGGCAAAAACTTGAAGGAGCAGTTCGTAACGTTGTTGATTTTGGAGCCTTTGTGGATATTGGTATTAAAAATGATGGCTTGATTCATGTTTCCGATCTGAGCAAAAACTTTGTCAAAAATCCTCATGAAGTCGTTGCTGTTGGACAGATTGTGACAGTTTGGGTCAAGTCCATTGATCAAGAACGCGGAAAAATCAATCTGACTTTGGTAGAGCCACGTGAACAATAAAGAGTTGACTAACCATGTACGCCAACTTTCCTTGGCAAAGTTTGGTCGTCCTTTTAGACATAGAGCTCAGTGGAATAACCGTTTGCGCAGCACGGGCGGTCGCTTTTTCCCCAAGGATATGCACTTGGATTTTAACCCTAAGATGGCGGAACTGCCAGAGTTTGACCGTATTATCCTGCATGAGCTGGTACACTATCATCTCTTTGCTCAAAAAAGAGGTTACAGGCATAAAGATAAGGACTTCAAAACGCTGCTTGCGCAAGTTGGAGGTCTGCGCTATGCTCCGTCTATAAAGGAGGTAAGATATACTTATGTCTGTCAAAGCTGCCAGCAGGTTTATCAGCGGCAGCGTAAGATTGATATCAAGAAATACGCCTGCGGCAAGTGTCGTGGTAAACTAAGAGAAAGTAAGAAAAAAGATAGGGATGAAGAAGCTCCTGCCTAGTCAGAAGCTTCTTTTTTATCCACTTTTCAGGCGCTGACCACGGAAGCTGAAAGCAAGATCAAGTGAAAGTCCCCCTCGCTTTTCTCATCAAACACTCATTTCATTTGACCTTTTTTTTTTATACTATAGACTCAGAAAGTAAACGTAACATTAGAAATTTTCTTGTAATGAAAAACCAAAAGTAAATGTTACGCCAAAGGAGGAGTTTATGACACCAGAAAAGAAAAAACAGCGGCGGCTGCGCAACCTCGCACTCCTGTCGCTCTTGTTACTCGCAGTAGGCGGCACCTTCGCCTTCCAAGCCTTCAACCAACGGGCCATCAATGATCGGTTGAATGAAGTGGACATCAATGTCGGCGGCCGTGTCCACGACTACTACAACCGTGACACCGAAAACAAGGACGTCTTCGTGGAAAACTACGGGGAACGGCCAATCATGGCCCGGATACGCCTGTCCGAGTTCCTCGAAACCCGCCAGCGTAACGAAGCCAACTTCACGCCCCTGGTCGCAGGGACCAGCCGTGACGATGTAGAAAACTGGACCACATGGATCCCAAGCGCAGGCAATATCAATGACCGAGAAAATAGCAATGCCTCAAACGCCTTTGACCAGTATGCCAGCCTCATCTTTGGTTGGGAACGTTCAGGTCAAGATGCTCCATGGTATATGCCCACCTTCAACCATGACAACCTGGATTTAAGAACAGCAGCGGCTGGTCATGCGCGAGACTGGATCGAAGGGAACGGTGCTACAGATGCGGTCACAGACGGCGCGACACACCCGGGAGACGGAATTGATGCTTACTGGTCAGCAAACGAAAACTTTGACAACAGTGGTCCAATCTGGCCGGGAGAAGAAGTGACCAACCAAACTGCCCAAAACCTCCCACAAGACCGTGCCCCAATGACCATGAACCAGTGGAGCAACTTGCCTAACGAAGACAAGATAGGCAACTTCTGGGTGGTTGACCACAACACAGGATGGGCTTACTGGGCCAACAGACTGGACAGTGAGCAAGCCAGCTCTTACCTGCTTGATGCAGCGGAGATGACAGCTGCCATTGAGGACAAGGTCTTTAACGGCTTTTACTACTATGGGATCCATGTTGAGAGTGGCTTAGTCAGTCCTGACCAGCATGAGGAGTTCCTCAATGATGGGGAGCAACACCATCCGGAGTTAGAAGACTTCCTCAGAGGCATCCAGAACGGGGTGATGTTTGATGACGGCCCAAACCCATTGCCTAACGAAGACAGTGCACCAGCAGCCTTTGACTTTTCGACCATGCGTCCGGGGCGTATCTTTACCATGGCCGGGGAGCAGTACCGCTACCTTGAAAATATGGGGTCTGGGAATCATATGATTATCCGGAATGATGCTATTACAAGTGTTCCTTGGAATGATCAGGATATCCGTATGAATGAATGGTATGATAGCCTTGAACCAACAGTTCAAGCGATGGTAAGACCGGTGGCAGATAATTTTGTGACGGGGACTGTAGCTTCTGAAGATATTGTGTTTGAGGGCCCCGGTCAATGGTTACCAATAAACTTAAGTGATTTCCCAACGGTTGCGGAAGATTTAACTCAAGTGGATACAGATGGTACTCCACGTGCTTTTGCACTATCTTTAGCAGATGTTACACGTTTATCAGGCCCAGGACGTGCTTTCCCTAATCGTTTAGGGCGTCTTGCCGCTTTTCAGAATAGTGGCCATCCTGGACCGGCATGGTGGTGGTTACGCACCCCTAGATCTTCAACACAGGCATGGCACGTAGGAGCTTTCCGTGATGCGGAAGAAAATGGTGAATTAGGAAACGGTTCTGGCAATATGATAACTAGCTATGGTAATGGCGGCGCCCGCCCTGCCCTCATCATCAACCAACCCAACTAAAGCATAAACTCCTAAAACAAAAATCATATCTTCTGACATCCTACGGATCAGAAAGATATGATTTTTTGATGTTGAGAATTATTTACTATTTTCTTGGCTTGCACCAGTGAATATGCTTTTCGTAATGAAAGAGAAAAGCGCCTCTCAGTAAAAGAAAAAGAGTTGCATGTCTCAAGAAAAAAGCGTAAAATAGAAAAAATATATTTTTACGGGGGCCATAATCTCATGCTTAAACCAGAAACGATTGCTTTATTGCCAAAGGTTGAACTTCACTGTCATCTTGATGGTTCTCTCAGCTTGGCTTGCATCAAGCAACTTGCAAATAACATAGGAAAAGATTTGAATATGAGCGATGAAGAAATCCTCAAACACGCCCAAGCACCCGAAACAACACAAAGTCTTTTGGAGTATCTGGAACGCTTTGACTTTGTTCTTCCCTTACTTCAAAGCTATGTTAACCTAGAAATGGCGGCTTATGATGTGGCGCGCCAAGCCGCGGAAGATAATGTAAAGTACATCGAGATACGTTTTGCACCTGGTCAACATTTGGAAAAAAACTTGACCCTTGAAGAAGCTGTAGAAGCTGTTATTGCTGGGGCGGCACGTGCAGAGGAAGACTTTGATATTGTTGTGAATATCTTGCTCTGTGGTTTACGTCAAGTTCCCCTAGAGCGTTTAGAGAAGCTGTTGCCACTTTTTGATGAAATAGCTGACAACCATTTGGTGGGCTTTGACTTAGCAGGTGATGAAGTCAATTATCCCCAAGTTAAGTTTAAAAAATTGTTGGAAAAAGTAACCAGCCGTGGTGTGCAAGTTACCCTGCATGCCGGAGAGTGTCCCGGATGTGCACAGAATATTATTGATTCTGTAGAAATGGGCGCCACCCGTATCGGGCACGGCATTATGACCAAGGATATTCCAGAATATCAAGAAATATTGACAAAGTTGGGAATTGTCTTAGAAATGGCTCCAAGCAGTAATTTCCAGACTAAAGCCATCAGCGATCTGTCTGAGTATCCTTTTATGGCTCTTTACAAACGTGGGATTCATGTCACGATAAATACAGACAACCGTACCGTTAGCAATACCAGCCTGCAAAAAGAATATGAGAAAATTGCGAACTGGTATGATTTCCAAATCAGTGACTTTGAAAGAGTTAATCACTATGCCATTGATGGAGCTTTTATTAGTGAGGACGAAAAAGTGCTGCTTCATCAAAGATTTTCGGAAGAATATGCGAAGATAGAAAAAAGCTGACATGGGTCAGCTTTTTTAGTGAGAGAGGATGAGAAACGTAAAGAAGGCGAGGAAAAAAGCAAAAAGAAGATGGACAAGACTCTGAGCATTTTTACTTTTCTGCGTTATCTGGTAAATGACGATTCCGATTAGCCCTCCAAAAGTATTGGTGATTAAGTCAGTTACGTCGCTGGCTCCGATACCTAAAAAATATTGGAGAATTTCCACCAAGAAGCTCACAGTAAAAATCATCCAGAGCTTTCCGAGGAAGGATCTATTTTTTGAGAGGTATATACTAAAGAAGCCAAAAGGAATAAAGATAAGCACATTGAAGAGGACTTCTAAACGTCCGCCAGAGGCAGAAAAAGGTGAAAGGTTGAGGCTCCGTGTGGGAAAGTTTTGTGCAATATTTAGCGTGTCCTGAATGTTGAACTTAAAGAGAATGCCCCAAAACAGAAAGAAAAGATAATAAGCGAAGATAATTTTGGAAAGTTTATTCATGGGGCTCCTTGATGGATTAAAAATATTTTTACTTCCTTAACTGTAGCAAAAAAAGCTAAACGAACCCTTAAGAGTCGTAGAAAAAAGCCATGTGCTGGATATGTAGCGCACAGGGCTCTTTTTTATATTACTTATCGTCAGGCGTCATAATCATTGGCACAATCAGTGGACGACGTTCTGTTTGTTTGTACAGGAAAGGAGCAAGAGCTTCACGCATCGCGCGGGCAACAGAGGCTTCATTGACATTTTCGGTATTTAACATTGCCTCACGTATGGCGTTGAAGAGGACACGTTGGCCATTACGGATCAAATCACCAGATTCCCGCATATAGATAAAGCCGCGACTCAGCATATCAGGTCCTGCAAGAACAGTTTTGTTTTTGAAGTCGACAGTTGCAACAGCGAGAACAATACCGTCTTCAGCAAGTTCATGACGGTCGTGAAGTACAGCATTTCCTACATCACCAATCCCTGAACCATCGACATAAGTATCAGCAGCAGGGAAATGGTCAGCATAACGGGCTGAATCTGCAGTCAGGGCAAGAACGTCACCATTTTCCAAAATGAAACAATTTTCTTTTGGCACACCAGTGTCTTGGGCGAGGCCAGCATGGATTTTAAGCATACGGTATTCACCGTGGACAGGCATAAAGTATTTTGGTTTGATGAGACGTAGCATGAGTTTTTGCTCCTGCTGGCCTCCGTGACCTGAGGTGTGGATGTTGTTCATCTTGCCATAAACGACAGTCGCTCCAGCCTCAGTGATTGTATTCGCCAGCTGGTTAACACCGTGCGTATTCCCTGGAATGGCGTTAGACGAGAAGACGACGGTATCCCCCATTTGAAGTGTGATATGACGGTGCATGCCGTTTGCGATACGACTCAAGGCAGCCATCGGTTCACCTTGCGAACCGGTACACATGATGAGAAGCTCACTGGAGTTGTATTGGTTGACTTCATTTGGCTCAATGAAAGTGCCTTTAGGTGCTTTGATATAGCCGAGTTCAAGACCGTTAACGATAGCTTTTTCCATGGAGCGACCAAAGACGACAATTTTACGTCCAGTCTTTACAGCACCGTCAACTGCTTGCTGCAAGCGGAAGATATTTGAGGCAAATGAGGCAAAAATGATACGTCCTTCAATACGTTCAAAAATCTTCATGATATTTTGACCAACAACTTTCTCAGAGTGCGAGAAGATGGGGATTTCCGCATTTGTTGAGTCAGAGAGGAGCAGTAGAACACCCTCTTCACCAAGAGCTGCCATGCGATGGAGGTCGGCAGGCTCGCCGACAGGTGTAAAGTCAAACTTGAAGTCACCTGTGGCAACAATCTTACCCTGGGGTGTTTCGACAACAATTCCTAGAGGTTCTGGAATAGAGTGGGTTGTTCGGAAGAAGTTGACACTCAAGTTGTTGAACTTGATTTCGCTATCCGCATGAATCTCAAAAAGTTTTGCATCACGCAAAAGTCCGTGTTCTTCCAACTTTCCACGAATCAGAGCAAGTGACAGAGGTCCAGCATAGATAGGAATGTTTGCCTGTTTGAGGAGGAAAGGAATCCCTCCAATGTGATCTTCGTGTCCATGTGTAATAAAGAGTCCCTTGATACGGTTGACATTTGCGACAATATAGCTATAGTCAGGGATAACATAGTCAACACCTAAGAGATCATCCTCAGGAAATTTTATACCCGCGTCAATGATGATAATTTCATCCTTATATTCGACACCGTAAGTATTTTTTCCGATTTCGCCCAGTCCGCCTATAGCGTAAACTGCGACTTCATCGCTATTTATTTTAAGTGGTTTAATCATTTTTTTCTTTCTATTCATTTATATAGTTGTATGACAAAATCACTTTAGATTTTTGACTGACGTCTCCTTCTAAAGTGTTTTGCTGTAAATCTTATGGTAAGGTAGGCTGCATTTACCTATTTTTTCAAATTAAAAGCTTGTAATCTCAAGACCGCCGTTTTCTTTTTCATATTCAACAGCTTCATCTGAAAGTGAATCGATAAATTCAACGAGGTAATCTGTGTTCTTAGCTAAAAGTTCGCGGGCTAAGATAATCCCCTCACGTGTATCGGTAACATCAAGGTCGAGATAGAGAACTTCTGTTGTTTCACGGCGTGGTGAACGGGTTTTATCTTTTTGGTAAAATACTTTGAAAATCATCTTATATTTGAGCGAGTAAATACTCGCCTTCCTTTCTTTTGTTTCTCAATGTTTCAGTTTTACAGTTACTCTCATTTTAGCATAAATTATAGATAATGAAAAGCAAAGGTTACAGAGGAAAAGTTAGAGTTAAGGGCGAGCAAAGCGGTAACGGATATGACAAAGGAAATATTATGCAATTGTTTGAACTATTCCCAAAATAATGTTAAGATTAATGATGTGAATTATCAAAATGATAGAGTCAGAAAAATTTATATTGCGAAATTATTCGATTAATACCATCATTTAAATGGTGCTGGTCATTTGTTCATACTTGTCCAGGCCTCTAGGAGTGCAGTCCAGTAGGCAAATGGAGAGCACAAAGATGAATAACATTAGCTGCCTCGTCTTCATCTTTGATGATTTGCAAAAATAAATCACTAGGAAGGAAAAAATTATGGGGTTTTCTACGAAAGCAAAATTTGAAACATACAGCCAAAAAGATAAGCGGCTGGAACAAAAACTTGGTGTCAAGGACTTTTTGGCGCTCGGTGTTGGGACAATAATTTCAACATCAATTTTTACACTGCCAGGTATTGTTGCAGCGAAGTTTGCAGGTCCAGCGGTTGTATTTTCATTCTTGCTTGCCGCTGTTGTAGCAGGTTTGGTAGCATTTGCATACGCTGAAATGTCAACAGTTATGCCATTTGCGGGATCTGCGTATTCATGGATTTCTATTTTATTTGGAGAAGGTTTTGGTTGGATTGCAGGTTGGGCTTTACTTGCAGAATATTTTATTGCGGTTGCCTTTGTAGGTTCAGGCTTTTCAGCTACTTTCCAACATTTGCTTGCAACGGCTAATATTCATTTGCCTGCAGCTTTAGCACATCCATTTGGAACAAATGGCGGAATCGTTGATATTATATCATTAGCAGTTATTTTGATTGCAGCGTTTTTCGTTTGGCGTGGTGCGAGCGATGCGGGGAGAGTTGCGCAGGTCTTGGTCGTCTTAAAAGTATTGGCTATCCTTACCTTTATTGTTGTTGGTTTAACAGTTATAAAACCACAAAACTATGTGCCATTTATTCCTAAACATGATCCAAACACAGGATTTGGTGGTGTATCAGGTATACTTGCAGGAGTATCGATGATTTTCCTTGCTTACATCGGATTTGACTCTATTGCGGCTAATTCAGCTGAGGCGAAAAATCCAAAACGCACAATGCCATTGGGAATTTTGGGATCACTCGCCATTGCCGTTGCTTTGTTTTCAGCAGTAACACTCGTTCTTGTAGGAATGCATCACTATTCAGCATATGCCGGTAATGCGGCTCCTGTATCATGGGCTCTTACAGAAGCTGGTTTCCCACTTCTTTCACAAATTGTGTCAATAGTTGCAGACACAGGAATGTTCGTTGCTCTACTTGGAATGATTCTTGCAGGCTCACGTCTGCTCTACGCGTTTGGACGTGATGGTATGCTACCACAAAGCATTGGAAAAATCGACAAACGCGAAAATCCATCTAACGCTTTATGGGTTTTAACTGCTATCTCAGTAGTTATCGGTGCCTTTTTCCCGTTCACTTTCCTCGCGCAATTAATCTCAGCAGGAACGCTGGTTGCCTTTATCTTCGTATCCGTCGGAATATTTGCACTTCGTCCGCGTGAAGGAAAAGACTTGCCTGAGGCAAGCTATAAAATGCCATTTTATCCATGGTTGCCAGCCTTAGGTGCTATTGGTTCAGTCATTGTCTTTGAAAACCTCGATGGATTGGCAAAACTCTATTGCTTTATCTGGTTACTTATTGGTTTAGTCTTGTATTCACTGTACGGTGCAAAACGCACTAAGTCTGAATAGTTACGGATAAACTAAACTTATTTGTTTGTCTGAAATGAGAAAGAAATTTCGAATTCAGTTTTGACGTTTAGGCGCATATGCAAGCACAGTGAGCTTGTCACATTTCAGCAGTTTCTAAGTTTCAAGCTGCTGATACGATGAGCGGTGCTTTCGCTATTTTAATGCTGTGCTCAGGAAGGGCTTACGGTCACCCTTTAGAAGAGGAGTAAGCACACGCACACATATGAATCAACCGTCTTAAACGGTCTCTGCAGAGCTTGTTCAGCACAAGCTCTTTTTATTTAGACTTTTTCAAATTTCAAATGAAGCTGTTGGATAATCTTGCGAAGACAAGCAGTGAAAGAATGTGTGTGCTTTGAATGTGCATTTGGGGTAAACGAAATGTCTGCATCTGCCTATTTCCTCTTGTGAAAAAAGAACAAGTGTGAATCTTTACAAATTATCAAAGAAAAAAATTTCAAGAAATATAAAAAATGTTATAATAGAAGCTATCGTATGCTTCTAGATTATAAAAAGGATTTTCAGATGTTTTCTGAGCCTAAGCATTCAGACAAAGCAGCAAACATTAGGGTATAATAGAAATAGGAAGAATGGAGAGATAACTCGTGAAAATTTTAGCTTTCGACAGTTCCAGTAAGGCACTATCTGTGGCACTTGTTGACAATGGTGTCTTATTGGGAGAAATTACTCTAAACTTAAAGAAAAATCACAGCACGACTTTGATGTCTTCCGTGGATTTCTTGATGCAGCAGGCTGCTATTGAAGCAAGTGCGCTTGATCGGATTGTTGTCGCACAAGGTCCAGGCTCTTATACAGGTTTGCGCCTGGCAGCTACTGTAGGAAAAACATTGGCTTACAGTTTAAATAAAGAACTTGTAGGTGTCTCAAGTCTCTTAGCTATCGCGAAAAGGCTGAAAACAGATAAAGCAATCGTTCCTGTGATGGACGCTCGCCGTGGCAATGCCTATGCAGCCCTCTATAAGGGAGACGAGGAAATCATTTCCGGTCAGCATTGTGCTTTTCATGAATTCTTAGAGAAATTGGATAAAAATTTGCCAATCGTATTTACAGGAGAGACGGAGAATTTTGTAGCTGATATCAAAGCGGCAGAGTTTACGAATTTTGAGATTATTGAAGACAGTTTAGAAAAATTACCCTCGGCTTATCAAATGGCACGTCTTGGAAAAAGTCTTGAACCGGTAGAAGTTCATGGCTTTGCTCCAAATTATTTGAAAAAAGTTGAAGCAGAAGAGAAATGGTTGGAGACACATGAAGAAGCTGAAAGCGCTGCTGGCGAATATGTTCAAAGGATTTGAACCACGCCGCTATCTAAATATGGATGAAGTTGAGTTAAAGTCTAATATTGATGGTGTTGAATATCGTTTAGCGGAACGTGAAGACATTGTCGAGATGCTAGCTATTGAGCGTGATGTTTATAATGGTGAAGTTCCATGGACCTTTTCGCATTTTGAGCATGAAATTGTTCAGAATGAAAATGCCTTTTTCGTGTCTGCGGGAGTTGACGGAAAACTTATTGGATTTATTGGTATTCGTCTCACAGAGCGTGGGAAGGTTGTTCACATCACTAACCTCGCTGTTTCAGTAGCCTATCAAGGGAGAGGAGTGGGAACTCATCTTGTGAACCAGATGATTCGACTGATGACCTTACTCGGTAAAAATGAGGTAACGCTTGAAGTGCGCCGTGACAATACCAAAGCCCAAGGGCTTTATCGGCGCTTAGGTTTTTCAACAGGTAAGCTGATTTCACAGTATTATGAAGATGGTGGAGATGCGGTATGGATGTCAAGGCAGTTGAAAAATGAATCTAAAAATTAAGCGACTTGATGTTCAAAAAGCCGATAGAGCAAAGTTAGCGCACAAGCTAGAAAAAATTTTGAAAGCCTGCTATGGCCGCTCGCCTTGGTCTGAAGCATATCTCAGGAAGAACTTGAAAACGGACACCTATTTTCTAGCAGAAGCTGAGGGAGAGCTGGTTGGTTTTTTGTCTGTTCAGCTTATCATGGGTGATATGGAAATCACCAATCTTGCAGTCAAACCAGAATTTCAAAGTAAAAAAATTGCCAGTGCTCTGATGGAACAAATAAAGGATTTTTCTGGGACAATTTTTTTAGAAGTTAGAGAATCGAATATACCTGCTCAAAACTTATATCAAAAATATAATTTTGAAAAGTTTCATACTCGAAAAAACTATTATTCGCATCCGACAGAAAATGCGATTTTAATGAGGAAAATACAATAAAATGAAGGATAAATATATACTCGCTTTTGAAACTTCTTGCGATGAAACATCTGTTGCTGTTTTAAAAAATGGAACAGAGCTTCTCTCTAATATCATCGCGAGTCAAGTGAATAGCCACAAACGTTTTGGTGGAGTAGTTCCGGAAGTTGCCAGCCGTCATCATGTTGAACAAATTACAGCATGTATCGATGAAGCCTTGGATGAAGCTGGCATCGTGGCCTCCGATCTTACAGCAGTAGCTGTAACAGAAGGACCTGGACTTGTTGGTGCCTTGCTCATTGGGATTATGGCGGCGAAAACTTTTGCCTGGGCTCATAAACTCCCGCTTATTCCGGTCAATCACATGGCTGGTCATCTTATGGCAGCTGCATTGGTGGATACGATTGAATATCCAGCAATGGCGCTTTTAGTCAGTGGTGGGCATACGGAGCTTGTCTATGTTGAATCTGAGGGGAACTATAAGAAAATAGGGGAAACACGAGATGATGCCGCAGGAGAAGCCTATGATAAGGTTGGACGTGTGATGGGACTGACCTACCCATCAGGAAAAGAAATTGATGAGCTCGCTCATAAAGGAAAAGATACCTATGCTTTTCCACGTGCGATGATGACCGCGGCAGATGGTCTCGAGATGTCTTTCAGCGGGCTCAAATCTGCCTTTATCAATCTTGTACATAACGCAAAGCAACAAGGAAAGGACTTAGTTGCGGATGATCTAGAAAATCTCGCAGCAAGCTTCCAAGCGGCGGTAGTAGATGTTCTCATTGAAAAAACAAAACGCGCACTTGAACAGTATCCAGCGAAGACGTTGATTGTTGGAGGAGGGGTGTCTGCAAATCAAGGTTTACGCGAACGTTTGGCTACTGATATGACAGATATTAAGGTTATCTTGCCCCCTCTTCGCCTCTGTGGCGATAATGCTGGAATGATTGCTGCTGCGGCTTCTGTTGAAATGGAAAAAGGAAATCTTGCTGATTTATCGCTCAATGCACGCCCAAGTCTTGTTTTTCGCGACATGTAAAAAGTTCGCAGTTTTTCTAAAACACCTTCTTGTTGTGGGGAGAAGTGGTTTATGCCTACAGTTGTTGTAAAAAGAGCTTGAGACAAAAATATCAAAAATGAAAAACGCTTAACCTTATGCATAAAAATGCTGTGGTTGAGCGTTTTTTGGTATACTCTGATAAAATTATTTTTTTATATGACAAGCGCATGAAAAATCACGAGAGCAAGGGAGGCTCTCACGTGTTATTTCAGTTTGAAAGGTGTGAAGCTCAGGACAAACGCCGTTAAAATGCCGAGTTGTCATAAAAATACATTTACACCCTTTCCAAAAACTTTTTGTCTTCCTTTTCTGAGGCTTTTTATTTTTTCACAACAGGAAGCCAAAATTCTCCATAATAGCTCCCATCCCCTCTCTCTTGCCGATAGGCAGCATTTGAACCGCCAAGGTAAGCATAATCAGTCATTGTTGGGAGGATGTTTCGGAAAGCTTGATGAGACAACTGTTCAAAGATGTCTTCCTTATCCGCAGTAGCAGCGATAACAATATAATCACTCTCAGGGAATTTAATCAAGCGGCTATCGTCCTTGACTGTTTTTCTGGTTTCCACCGCAAAATAGTTCCAAGCTTTTCCATGGTAATCATCATTGACGGACCATTCTCGGTCATTTTTGGCCAGTTTTTTGAGTTTGTCAAAACGCCCATCTGTTCGTAAAGTTTTTTCAAACAGTTCCTTTTCAAGCAATAAGGTGCGATAATCTTGCAGTGAAGCTTGGACTGGAAAACCGTAAGCAGATAACACAAAAGAGGGTTTGTGTTCCAAAGTATAGTCAATCATAAGTGCTCCTTAGTTGACAACAGTCAGTTCATGTATAGAGCGCCCTTCATCATCAAACATTTCCAACCAACTGTTGGTCCCTGCAAAATAAAGAAAATGTCCCACTTCATTCACAGAGCGCAAAATGATATCCTCTGTCGTTGTCCAAGTTTTAGGGTCAAATTTATCCTTGTTTTCTTCTCTAAGTGTGAATGTAAATTTTGCTGCCAAACCAAAGGTTCCATCTGCTCTTTTGGAGGCGGCATCATCAGGCAAAATCTTTGCCCCTGCAAGAAGGCGCATTTCAGTAGACTTTTGCCAGATAACAGTCCCAGATGTTCCTTCATGTTTAATGTGAAATTCAATATCAGAAATTGCCTTTTTCCAACGGTGCTGTGCCTTAGCGGAGAAAGCTTTTTTCTTCGCAAATTTAAACCCGAAAGCTTCCAAGCTAGGTAAAAATTCCGCCGCGGCTTTACTGCAGGCTTGGTAGATGTTTTTAGGAATCTTGAGCGACTCAGCTTGTGCTGCCAGTTTCATCCCTGCTTCCTGTGCCTTTTCGATCAGAAAGGCCTCTAGATAGTTGCTGTCTATATCATAAGCGTTGGGATTAAGGACAATGACTTTGTCAAACTCTAGTTTGGGCATTGACTTTTTATCCGCAGCAATCATAATAATCTGCCCTTTTTTCGTCAACAAAAATATTTCGCCCTCCTGTAGGGCAAAGCGACTATTGTGACTTTCAAAAATGCGGATGCTTGCACCAGATGCAAGCTCTAGGAGGAGTTTCCCCTTTTCATCAAGGGTTACCGAAAATCTTGTTTTTTTCATAGTTTCATTTTACCAGAAAAAATTGGTTTTTCCTCCTTTTTTGAAATGTGCAGTAAAGTTTGTTTATTTTCTCGAAATTTTCTAAACAATTTGTTATAATTGGTTAAACTAACTAAAGAAGGAAGCGAAAAACTATGGCAGTAAAACGTTTAATCGAAACATTTGTACCAGAAAATTATAAAATTTTCCTTGATATTGACCGTAAGTCTAAAACTTTCAAAGGTCAAGTAGCTATCAAAGGTGAAGCCAAAGCAGACACTGTTTATTTTCATCAAAAAGATTTGAATATTACTAAGGTTTCTGCTTTTAGTGTCGAAGCAGACTTTACTGTAGATAATGCCAATGAAGAAATCGCTGTTAAAGTCGGTCATGAAGGACAAGTCACTGTAGCTTTTGAATATGAAGGCAAGATTACAGACAATATGATGGGGATTTATCCTTCATATTATGAGGTAGACGGCGAGAAGAAAATGCTCATCGGTACGCAATTTGAATCGCACTTTGCGCGCCAAGCCTTCCCATCTATTGATGAGCCAGAGGCTAAAGCGACATTCGATCTCTCTGTTAAGTTTGATGAAGAGCCGGGTGATATTATCATTTCTAATATGCCAGAGCTTCTCAATATCGAGGGTATTCACGTTTTTGAACGTACAGTTCGTATGAGTACTTACCTTCTTGCTTTTGTCTTTGGTGAGATGCAGTATAAAAAAGGACGTACCAAGTCTGGTATTGAAGTAGGAACTTTCTCAACAAAAGCACATTCAGAAGCCGTTTTAGATTTTCCTTTAGATATCGCGATTCGTTCGATTGAATTTTACGAAGACTACTACAAAACACCGTATCCATTGCCACACAGCTGGCACGTAGCGCTCCCTGACTTCTCAGCAGGGGCTATGGAAAACTGGGGCTGTATCACTTATCGTGAGGTCTGCATGTTGGTTGACCCAGAAAATGCAACGGTTGCCAGCAAACAGTATGTAGCAACAGTCATTGCGCACGAGTTGGCTCACCAATGGTTTGGCGATTTGGTGACGATGCGTTGGTGGGATGACTTGTGGCTCAACGAATCCTTTGCCAACAACATGGAATACGTGGCGATTGATGCCATTGAACCTGACTGGAAAGTTTGGGAAAGTTTCTCAGTTAGAGAAGCTAGCCTTGCCTTAGACCGTGATGCTACAGATGGCGTTCAATCCGTTCACGTTGAGGTTAATCATCCTGACGAAATCGGTACACTTTTTGATGCTGCTATTGTCTATGCCAAGGGTTCTCGCCTGATGGTGATGCTCCGTAAATGGCTTGGAGATAAAGACTTTTCAGCAGGACTTCACAAATACTTTGAAACACACCAATATGGGAACACAGTAGGTGAAGACCTCTGGGCGGCGCTTTCAAGTACATCAGGTAAGGATGTCGGTGCATTTATGAACTCATGGGTTAATCAGCCAGGGTATCCAGTACTGACTGCGGAAGTTGTTGATGACACTCTTGTCTTAAGTCAAAAGCAATTCTTCATTGGTAAAGGTGAGGACAAAGGGCGCTTGTGGCAAATCCCATTGAATACAAATTGGAAAGGTTTGCCAGACACATTGACTACGGAAAAGGTTGAAATTCCGGGTTATGCAGCACTGAAAGCTGAAAATGCAGGTCAACCGCTTTTCTTCAATGAAGCGCATGCAGCACACTATATTATAGATTACAAAGGCGAGCTTTTGGACAATCTTTTGGCTGACCTCGCAAATCTTGAAGACATTACGAAATTCCAAATTTTACAAGACCGCAAATATCTCGCTAAAGGTGAGGTAATCAGCTATGCTGACGTGGTGAAAATTTTGCCTGCCTTCGCTAATGAAGAAAGCTATATCGTTAACCAAGCCCTCAATCAAATTTTTGCGGAATTGGATATCTTCGTTGACGATGAATCAGAGACTGAAAAATCATACAAATCCCTTGTTGGTAAGTTATTTGCGAAAAACTATGCCCGTCTAGGTTGGGAGAAAAAAGCAGGGGAATCTGCTGGCGATGAGACACTGCGCGGAACAGTACTTTCTCGTATACTTTATGCTGAAAATCCTGAAGCAGTAGCGAAAGCAAGTGAAATTTATGCAGCACACAAGGATAATGTAGCGACTATTCCTGCGGACATCCGTCCAATCATTCTGACTAACGAAATCAAAGTTACGAACTCTGCAGAACTTGTAGCTTCCTACATGGATATTTACACAAAAACCAGCTTGCAAGAGTTAAAACGTGAGTTGGCAGCAGCTGTGGCTAACATTCGTGATGAGGCTGCTATTGAAAGTCTCTTGAAGGACTTCAAGAACGCTGATGTTGTGAAACCACAAGATATTGCTTTCTCATGGTTCTATCTCCTGTCAAAAGATTTTGCTCAAGATGCTGCATGGACTTGGGAGCGTGAAAACTGGGAGTGGCTCGCTGAGAAGCTCGGTGGAGACATGAGTTATGATAAATTTGTTATCTACCCAGGAAATGTTTTCAAAACAGCTGAAAAATTTGAAGAATATAAAGCGTTCTTTGAGCCAAAATTAAGTAATCCAGGACTTAAACGTTCAATTGAGATGGCGATTAAACAAATCGATGCGCGTGTCGCATTGATTAACAATCAAAAAGTTGCCGTTGAGGCCGCAATTGCTGCTGTAGAAAAAGAACTTTAAAAAGTAAAAAGTTGCTTGAAAGTCGGATAAAATTGACTTTTGAGCACTTTTTTATTCTCGGCGGGAAACCTCTGTAAACATCTAAAATCCAATGTAAAAGAAAAGCCTTGAAATTGAGAAGTATCTGAACAAAGCTTGTGATAAGCTAGAGAAGTAAAAAATAAACAGAGTAGGGCCGATGCGTTAAGTGCTGTGAAATGGGATGTCGTTCACAGACGAAACTTGATTTTTCAAGTGCGGTAGAGGCTTGCATCCGCTGATTCTCATATAATCAGTTACTCACCAAATCCTTGGGAGGTACTATATGAAAAAGTTTACTGTGAAGCTGTCACTTATACAGCTTGTTTTCTTGGCGATTTTGTTGGCATTGTCCATCATTTTACGCTCTTTTACTCTTGGGAGTAGTCTTTGGAAGTTATCACCGGGGTTTGTGGCTGATGGCTTGATTGGCTTCTTTGTTGGTCCTTTATGGGCGGGAGTAGCCCTAGGACTAGGCGATATCTTAGGTGTGCTTTTTCGAGGGAGTATCTCTTCACCGGGTATGACTATAACACCTGTCATTGTCGGTGTTATTTATGGTTGGGCTTTTTACAACAAGGAGTTCAGCATAACGCGAAGTAAAGACTGGCTTTATATTTTAGCTGTTGTGAGTGTAACAATGCTGCTCCAAACAGTGCTGCTCAATACTTTCTGGCTTTCGCTCATGTATCAGACACCTTTTAAGGTTTTGCTGGCTACACGTGTTCCTTTACTGGTGCAGATACCCATAAGAACAGTTATCTTCATGATGGTATTTGATAATATTCAACGTTTACCGCAGATTATGAGACGTCTAAAAACATAAAAAGATGAAAAGTGCTTACCTAATGCATAAGAATGTTGCAGGTAAGTACTTTTTGTTTTTTTTCATTTTGTCTGACATTAGAATAGCCCCCCTGCTTTGGCTTGGCATCATTTTTTTCTTTGTCATCGGATACTTTTTTAAATATCATTTTGAAATTGATAAGAAAAAGATTACAATAACATTATATAATATGTATATTGTGTTACTTAGTGTGCACAATATACTTGACGAGGAAAAAGCCATGCTCTATAATCAGACAGCACAGCACAGCACAGCACAGCACAGCACAGCACAGCACAGCACAGCACAGCACATAAACACGCGGTAGATTATCGTTCTTTTTCGCATGCACCAAAACGTTCCGGATGACTGGGACGTTTTTTGCCGTGTACTGCTGGTCCTGTGCCTGAAAGTACTCCTGTTCAACATCACTTCTAACCGAAAAAACTAAAAAAGAGGAAAAATAAAATGCACGTAAAAAACAAGAAAAAACTGGGAATTGCTCTGGTTCTATTCACACTCCTTCTATTGATTGCAGGAACATTTGCTTTCACTGCCTTTAACCAGCGCGCCATTAACGACCGTTTAAGAGATAATCTGGGCGAAGTGGGCGGTCGCGTTCACGACTACTACAACCGAGATACGGAAAACAAGGATGTCTTTGTCGAAAATTATGGGGAGGAACCTATCATGGCTCGGATTCGTCTGTCTGAGTTTATGGAAATTCGAGGAAGAGGAGAAACAGAGTTCACCCCTGTAGTGCCTAATACTGAGCGGGATGCAATTGAAACTTGGACCACCTACATTCCAGAAGGAAACACGCTCACTACTCGTGTGGGGGACTCTGCTGTCTTTAACCAATACAGTAACTTGACATTTGGTTGGACCCGTCAAGGAGAACATGCGCCTTGGTACTTGCCAACCTTCAACCATGTGGAGAACGACCTGATGACAGCCGCAGCAGGTCATGCCCGGGACTATATCGCTGGAACTGGCGCCACAGACGGCAGTACAGATGGGGCCACTCATCCAGGGACAGGTGAGGATGCCTACTGGCAAGAAGGAGAGAGCTATACAAATGGTCAGGGTCCAACAAGTACAGTCTGGCCCGGTGCCCTTGAGGGCGTTGAACATACAACAGCACAAAACTTGCCGCAAGACCGTGCCCCACTGACACTCCAGCAATGGGCAGCCTTACCAAATGAGCATAAAATCGGTGACTTCTGGGTAATCGACCATGAGACAGGCTGGGCTTACTGGGCCAGCCAACTGCAGGAGGGAGAAACCAGTTCTTACCTGCTTGATGCAGCGGTGATGACAGAGGCAGCACATGATATTCGTGGTTCTTATTATTATGCTATCCATGTGGACAGCCAGTTGATCACGCCGGAGCAAGAGTTTTACGATGAGCCAGAAAGTGGAGATGTAGAACGTCTGCTTCGTGGTATTCGTAATAATGCAGTGGATGATGAAAGTGAGAATGGGGGCGGGCTGCCTACAGAAAATCCCTACTACAATGAAGATTCTCCTGTAAGTGCTTTTAACTTTAGTCTGATGAGTCCTGGGCGTATTTTTACAATGGCAGGGGAACAGTACCGTTATCTTGAAAATATGGATAATGGACATCATTTAATTATTCTCAATGATACTCTTCGAAATCCAGGTTTCACTTTTGGTGAACAAAGAGGTATAATGTCACGGTGGTTTAATAACGATCTCCATGAAGATGTTCGTAAGATTGTATCTCCCATGTCCATACCAAGGGTAGGAATGGTGACATTTAACGATGTTACTTTTGAAGGACCACAGTCTGGTCAAAATTTACACTGGATACCAAACAATTTAACAGGTGAGGTTGCAGCGGATATAACTAAAGTTGATCCTAATGGTGAACCTAGGGCTTTTCCTTTATCATTAGCTGATATAACACGTTTATCCGGATATGGTCGCGGATTTCCTACTGCTAGTGAACGGGGGAGTATAGCCATGAGGCCATGGGGACTTCGTACCCACGGGGAGCCATTTGTTTTTGGCTATCCAATGGGATATTGGGTTGTAGATACTCCAGGGAGACTTGCAGTTCACCAAGGTTCACCTGGGTGGTTAGGTATTCGCCCTGCCCTCATCATCCATCAGTAACAGAACATCAACAACCCTATATATAAAAAGTACAATTTCTTCACAGAGATTGTACTTTTTATACAATATTTCAGCCTGTTACCGAGACTATTAAGAACTTGTTTTAGTGTCTTCATGAGTGGGAAGAACGTCAGAAGTTTCCTCAACTTTTTCTGTTAACTGACGGTAAATACAACGCCAGTATTCATTTCTTCGCCAGACACTTGATACAGTATAGCTCTTTTGGTTTTCCAGATAATGGTAGGTGAGGATGAAAGTTTTCTTGCTGACTTGCTCTGCCTGATAGTTTCTAATCGCTAAGCTTTCTTTTGGCGTTGCGTTAGCGATGAAGCTTTCTGCTTGGATAATTTCACCGTTTTTGGTGATAGCTTTAAACTGTGGGGCTAGCAGCTGGTTAAGATTTTGACCATTGAGGAGCATTTCTTCCTTTGGGAGAAGTTCCAAAGCACGTGAAGCAAAGTGTTCTTCTTCAGGTAGAGCAGCGGGCTCGACGTGGACATCAACATCATAAACATCAAAACCAGCCATGAGCATACGTTCTATTTTTTCAGTAGCAGCATGGCTCTCATAGACAGAGAGGTCACGGGACATCTCAACGACAACATCCAGAAAGATATTGCTGCCGTAGGTGCGCCCACGAATCATTTTAACAGATTTGACCTTGTCAATCAGCTCAATAGCTTCCCTATAATCTTCTAAAAGATTATCGTCAAAACCATCAGAGAGTGAAAAGACACTGTCTCGGAAAATATCATAAGCAGTTTTGAGAATGAAGCCGCAAATGATTAAAGCCATGATGCGGTCTAACCAAATCCAATGCATGGCAGCTGCAATGATAGCAACAGTTGTACCCAGAGAAGTCAGCGCATCGCTCAGGTTATCTTTGCTAGAGGCTTCAAGTGCTTTTGATTGTGTTTTCTTAGCTAAACGGTTAGAGTAGAAATAAACGGAAATCATGACGAGAGCAGAAAATAGTGCGATTATAGCACCAATTGGATTAATTTCTGCTGAACTTCCTTCTATAAAATTGACGATGGTTTGCCGAAGGACTTCAAAACCGATAAGGAACATGATGAAGCTGGAGATAAGACTGGAAATAGACTCAACTTTCCAATGCCCATAGGCATGGTCATTATCAGAAGGGATGCGCGCAATGCGTAGACCGATAACGATGGCGATGTTGCCTAGAATATCAGTGACATTATTGAAACCATTGGCCAAAAGTGAAGCAGAGTGAGTGAATTGTGCGACTCCAAGTTGTAAGAGGGAAAGAAAGATATAGGCGCCTATACTGACCCACACGCCACGTTCGGCAAGTTTAAGGCTGTGAGAGCGTGAAATTTTACCGTTGTTCATAACACAATTATATCAGAAAAGCGGCTTGCCTGCTTTTCAGCAATACATTTGTGACGATAAAATTCAAAAAGGCTTGACGTTTCCTCTCTAAGAGAGTTGAACAGAAAGAAACAAAGGCTTACGGTGTTCCCTTTCCCAGAACGAAAAGATTAAAAGAAGGATACTGCCCTTTAACTAAGGCATCACAAATCATTGACACTTCTTTTGAAAAGCGCTAGAATATAATTGTTAGTTTATGTAAGACATAAACTAAACAAAAGATTAACAGTGTTAGTTATTTGTATTGAAAAATAAATGTTTAAATGTTATAATTTTTCAGCTAACGTATTTATTTTTGTCATTGTTGACAAGAAAATGAAAGGAAATTTTTTATTTATGGTAATGAAAGCCATTGGCAAGTACAAATTTCTTGTCTTCGCTGCCCTTGCTACCATGCTTCTTCAAGTTGGTGCCGCTCTTTGGCAACCGCAATACATGAAGAACATTCTAAGCGTCATGGCAGAGTCTATCTCAATATCAGATAAGGTCGATAAAATTAATCATTACGGCGTGTCTCTTTTACTTATTGCTGTAGTAGGATTGATTGGTTCTATCCTTAATACAGTTACTGCAGCAAAGATTGCACAGTCAGTATCCGCAGATATCCGTGAAGAAACTTTCCGTAAGATTCAAACTTTCTCTTATGAAAATATTGAGAAGTTTAATGCTGGAAATCTGGTTGTACGCATGACAAACGACATCAACCAAGTGCAGACACTTTTGATGATGACTTTCCAAGTTTTGATCCGGGTGCCCTTGCTCTTTGTCGGAGCTTTTGTCTTGTCCATTATCACCATGCCAGAACTTTGGTGGATTATCGTTGTCATGGTTGTACTCATCGTAATAGTAACCATGCTGTCAATGAAGTCAATGGGGCCTCACTTCATGGTTTTCCAAAAACTGATGGACCGCATTAACGGGATTGCTAAAGAAAACCTGCGTGGCGCACGTGTTGTTAAGTCCTTCGTTCAGGAAAAAGACCAAATCCAAAAATTTGATGAAACCTCTGATGAACTTCTGGACCACAATATGGCTGTAGGCTATACTTTTGCTGCCATGATTCCAGCCTTTACAATCATCTCTCAATTGGCTGTCTTTGGAGCGATTCTTTTGGTCTCTACCTATGTTACTCGTGATTTAAATACAGCTGCTAGCACGCTTGGTGGTATCATGTCCTTTATCCAGTATATGATGCAAATCATGATGGCTATTATCATGGGAGGAATGATGTCCATGTTTGCATCGCGTGGTTTTGTTTCGATTGGACGTATCAAAGAAGTGCTCGAAACCGAACCTGCGATGGTCTTCGAAGATGTTCCGGATGAGGAGCTTGATGGCTCTGTCAAGTTTGAACATGTCTCCTTCTCTTATCCTAATGATGAACAGCCAACACTGAAAGATATAAGTTTTGAAATAAAACCCGGTCAAATGGTGGGGATTGTCGGAGCTACAGGTTCTGGTAAATCAACCTTGGCTCAGCTTATTCCTCGTCTTTTTGATCCAACAGAAGGTACAGTAAGTGTCGGGGGCAAAGACCTGCGGCATGTTTCCAAGACGACCCTGAAAAACACGATTTCGATTGTCTTGCAAAAAGCTATCCTCTTCTCGGGCACAATTTCAGGAAATCTGAAACAGGGCAAGGCAGATGCCACAGCAGAGCAAATGAGCCGTGCAGCAGAAATTGCTCAAGCAGCAGAATTTATCGAAAAACTTCCTGAACACTATGAATCACAGGTTGAAGAACGTGGAAATAACTTCTCTGGTGGTCAAAAGCAAAGAATGTCTATTACACGGGGAATCATCAAGGATCCTAAAGTTCTTATCTTGGATGACTCAACATCAGCGCTTGATGCCAAGTCAGAAAAGTTGGTGCAAGAAGCTTTAAGTAAAGACTTGAAAGATACAACAACAATTATTATCGCCCAAAAGATTTCTTCTGTTGTTCATGCAGACAATATCCTCGTTCTTGACGAGGGTAAACTCGTGGCGCAAGGGACACACACAGAGCTTGTTGAGAACTCTGCGGTTTACCGTGAAATCTACGATACACAGAAAGCAAAGGAGGACTAAGTTTTCATTGTTCTTCAAACCATTTATTGAAAACAAGAAAATGAAAAAAGATTATGAATGATACATCTCGTGCATTGAAGTTCTTCTATCTCTACTTCAAAAAATATAAATTACAGTTCCTCGTGATTGCGATATTTATCATTGCAGCTACCTATCTGCAAGTTAAAGCACCCGTACTTCTTGGGGATTCTATCACACACCTTTCTACCTATGTGGGGGATTATTTTAGTCATCAACATGCTGATGAAGCGGTCAAAGGTTTGCAACAAATCGCGGCTAGCTCGAGTCAGGCTCAAGAGGCGCTGCAGCAGATCGCTAGTCAAATGTCTCAGGCCGCAGGTCATGTGGTTGATTGGCATAGCCTAACATCTGCTAATGTTCCTGCAGCGGTAACGTCAAATCTGCCGGCTGGAACGACTATTGACAGTTTACAAGCTCTGGCTAAAATTCCAACAGACTGGCACCAATTGACAGATGCCAATGTACCAGAAGTTATCCGTGCAACGCTCAATGGGCAGTCTATTGCTGACTTGATGAAAGTGGCTACCTCACAAGCGCCAAGTAAGGCTGACTTTATGAATTTGATGTGGATGCTCTTGGCCTTTTACTTGATGACAGGTGTGGCTCAGCTCATCTATAGCTTGCTCTTTACACGTATCGTTGCACACTCCACAAACCGTATGCGTAAAGGTCTCTTTGGTAAGTTGGAGCGCCTTACAATTTCTTACTTTGATCGCCATGCTGATGGTGATATTCTCGCCCGCTTCACTTCGGACTTGGATAATATTCAAAACACATTGAATCAAGCGGCGGTCAATGTAACGACCAACTTTGCCCTCTTCATCGGGATTTTGTATATGATTTTTGATCAAAATGTCAAGATGGCTTTGGTTACAATATCGACGACACCTGTCGCTATCCTCTGTGCAGTGATTATCATTATCCAAGCTAAAAAGTACACAGACAAGCAGCAAAAAGAAGTCGGCGAACTTAATGCTTATATGGATGAAAAAATTTCTGGGCAAAAAGCGATTATCGTTGAAGGGCTTCAAGCAGATGCGATTGCAGGTTTTGAAGTCCGTAATGATAAAGTGCGTAAAACAACCTTTGCGGCGCAAGCTTGGTCCGGTATGATTTTCCCACTGATGAATGGCTTCTCACTCTTGACTTTGGCCTTGGTTATCTTTGCAGGAGCGAATATCCTGCTTAATGATGCTTCATTATCAACAGCAGCAGCCTTTGGTTTACTTGCAACTTTCATCCAATACGCGCAACAGTATTACAACCCCATCATGCAAATTTCATCCTCGTTCGGTCAGTTGCAGCTTGCAGTAACTGGTGCAACACGTCTGAATGTCATGTTTGATGAAAAAGAAGAAGTCCGTCCTGAAAATGGAAAAATATTTGAAGGTATTTCTGAAGGGGTTCACATTGAAAATATTGACTTCAGTTATCTTCCAGAAAAACCAGTCCTTAAAAATGTAAATATCAATGTTGAAAAAGGTCAAATGGTTGCCTTGGTTGGCCCGACAGGTTCAGGAAAAACAACCGTCATGAACCTGATGAATCGTTTCTATGATGTGGACAAGGGCGGAATCAAGTTTGATGATACAGATATTCGTGAGTTTGACTTAGATTCCTTACGTTCTAAAGTTGGTATTGTTCTACAAGAGTCTGTACTTTTCTCTGGTACAATTGCGGATAATATCAAGTTTGGGAAGAAGGATGCTACGATGGATGAGGTCATCACAGTAGCTAAAACAACACATATTCATGAGTTTATTGAGAGCTTACCAGATGGCTATGACACGATGGTAGACGATGAGGACAACGTCTTCTCTGTGGGGCAAAAGCAACAAATTTCAATCGCGCGAACTATTTTGACAAATCCAGAATTGCTGATTCTGGATGAGGCGACCTCTAATGTTGATACAGTAACGGAAGAGCAAATTCAGTGGGCGATGGAAGCAGCCATCGCTGGGCGTACCTCTTTTGTTATCGCACACCGTTTGAAAACAATTCTTAATGCAGATAAGATTGTTGTTCTTAAAGATGGTGAGGTCATCGAAGAAGGAAACCACAATGAACTTGTAAATCTCGGCGGCTTTTATTCTGAGCTTTATCATAACCAGTTTGTCTTTGAATAAAATTAAGAATAGCCTTTATATATAAAGGCCACAGCGACATAACTCGACTCTAAAAACTGCTTAGTGGGCGAGTTGAGATTTAACTTTTGGACAAATACTCTAAATGTGTTATGATGAATCCAACGAAATTTGACACGCAAAAACGCTCGTATTCCCGTACGAGCGTTTTTGTTATGCGTGGCTCACATCCAATAAATCTGGCGCTTATCTTTATGGTTAAGCCAACAAGTAAAGATAGCAATGATACAGCTTGATATAACCGAGCCTAAAAGTGTAATAGCGAAATTTGACACTTCAGGTCCTCCTTTCTGCTAGATTATCCAGAAGGACAAAATTTATTATAAAATTAAAAGCTTCTAGAGTAAGTAAGGGGGATATTTTAATGTTTTTAGAATCTTTATTGTAAGAATGACGAAGACCTAGATTATGATATTTGTTCAAAAACAGCAACAATATCAACAGCACCAACGCCGGGCGGGATAATGGGTTGGTCCTTGCTGACAGGATTATCCTCAACTTGCCAACCAATGAACTGGTAGTAAGGCAACTTGGCTTTGGCTTGGGAAATATAGCCTTGTTCGATGCTCCTCATCCCTTCAGGATGCGTCCAATCTAGAGATTCATTCCAGATTGTTCTTGCACTATAGCGAATAGGATATTTGATAGGTGTCCATTGTGCGTGAAAATCGTAGATTTGTCCCAGAGGTTCAAAGTTAGGATTCTCCTGTGGTTTCCATAGAAAGCTTGGGTTATAGACTCTCGTACGGTGGATAACAGAACTTGAACCAGCGTAAAGTTGAGCCTGTTCTTGTGATTGAGGAGTGGCAAGTACATTGTGACGGTTGCGGACCTTCGCCCAACCTTCAAACGTGTAGCCTTGAAGCTTCAACGTTTTGTTTTTGAGAGAATAACTTTGACTTTTTGGGAGGAGCTCCGAACTCATGCCAATCCATTTGCCCTCGGAGTTGAAAATCTTATGATAGTTTTGGTAGTCTGCCTCATTGAGAAGAGGCAGTGGAGAGAGTTTTGCTCTTTCAAGATGGTGGAGCATGTCCTTGTTAATATTAAAAAAATAATTTGCCTTAAAAAAGTTGGATTTCTTTTTATTTGGGATGAAGGAAGTTTTGAGTGAAAAATTCATCATTTATCCCTTTCTTTGATTTAGTCTTTAAAGTTATATTATCATTTTTTTCTAATGATATACAATAATATGACATGATTTTAGAGGCAGACACCCTGTGCGGATGTATGCGAAGGAAAAAGAACACTTTTTTATCTATCCAAAAGAAAGGAAAAATGGTAGAATAGAGGGTACATGTATTTCATGTCTCAAATAAAACAATAAGTGATAGAGTAAATAATTTTATGAAAAAGATAGTAATCAATGGTGGTCGAAGTATTTCGGGGAGAGTGACAATTTCTGGAGCTAAAAATAGTGTTGTCGCCCTTATTCCGGCAACTATTTTGGCCAATGATGTTGTAACTCTTGAAGGTGTTCCTGATATTTCTGATGTTGCGAGTCTGGTAGAGATTATGGAGATTATGGGGGCGAAAATTCAGCGCGACATTGAAGCTGGGATTTTGACCATCGATACACGCCATGTTGTTTCTAAGCCTCTGCCCTACGGTAAGATAAACTCCTTACGTGCTTCTTATTATTTTAACGGTGCCTTGCTTGGACGTTTTGGGAAAGCAACCGTTGGTTTACCGGGAGGCTGTGATCTTGGACCACGTCCGATGGATTTGCACATTAAAGCTTTTGAAGCTTTAGGAGCAGAGCTGTCTTATCTTGAAAACGCAATGCACCTTGAAGCCAAAGAAGAAAAATTACATGGCACAACTGTCTATATGGATATGGTGTCTGTAGGAGCGACAATCAATACCATGCTTGCGGCAAGTACAGCAGAAGGTGTTACGATTATTGAAAATGCTGCGCGTGAACCAGAAATTATTGATGTGGCTACTTTGCTGAATAATATGGGTGCTAAAGTTCGGGGGGCTGGTACAGATGTTATTCGTATCACGGGGAAGGCAGACATGCATGGTGCACGTCATACAGTGATTCCTGATCGTATCGAGGCAGGGACTTATCTGGCCTTAGCTGCAGCTGTCGGTGAGGGTGTTATTGTTGATAACGTGATTTATGAGCATTTAGAATCCTTCATTGCTAAACTGGAAGAAATGGGTGTGCGGATGACGATTCGTGAAGACTCTATCGAAGTTCATCGCTCTGAAAACTTGAAAGCTGTTAATATAAAGACAGTACCTTATCCAGGATTTGCGACAGATTTACAGCAACCCATTACGCCACTTTTGCTCAAAGCGAAAGGTCGTGGATGGATTATGGATACAATCTATGAAAAACGTGTCAATCATGTGCCAGAAATGGCACGTATGGGTGCTGCTATTTCAACTGTCGATGATCGAATCGTTTACGAAGCGCCGAGTACACTTAAGGGTGCGCGTGTGCGTGCAACGGACTTACGTGCGGGAGCTGGATTGGTCTTGGCAGGTATTATTGCAGAAGGTACAACGACAATCGAAAATATCGAATTTATCCTGCGAGGCTATGACAGTATCATTGAAAAGATGACAGCTCTCGGCGTGGATATTAAACTAATCGAAGATTAAGCGTGAACAGTTTGTTACTTTTACGTATTAATTTACAGGAGGTAAATATGGCTGATTTAAAATTTGAGATTGAGGAACATCTTATTACACTGTCTGAGAATGCTAAAGGTTGGACAAAAGAGCTTAACCGCGTTTCTTGGAATGGTATGGAAGCAAAGTATGACCTCCGTCAATGGTCACCTGATCATAAAAAGATGGGTAAAGGTGTTACTTTGACGGATGAAGAGTTTGCCGTACTTTTAAAAGAACTTGGCAACAAATAAAAGACAGTCAACTGTTAATAACATAGAGTCAAGAAGCTCCAGTCGGGACTTCTTTTCTCATGCTTTCCTTGGTTCAGAAGAGAGAAACAAGCAAGCTCCAAGCCAAAGTAAACAGCCCTTTTCTCATCAAACACTCATTTCATTTGACCTTTTTTATACTATAGACTCAGAAAGTAAACGTAACATTAGAAATGTATATGTAATGAAAATCTAAAAGTACAGGTTACGTCAAAGGAGGAGTTTATGACACCAGAAAAGAAAAACCAGCGGCGGCTGCGCAACCTCGCGCTCCTGTCCCTCTTATTGCTCTTGGTAGGCGGCACCTTCGCCTTCCAAGCCTTCAACCAGCGGGCCATCAATGACCGGCTCCGAGAAAACACCCCCGGCGGCCGTGTCCACGACTACTACAACCGAGACACCGAAAACAAGGACGTCTTCGTGGAGAACTATGGCAATGTGCCCCTCATGGCCCGTATCCGCCTCTCCGAGTTCATGGAGAAACGCGCCACAGGAGATACAGACTTCACCCCTATAGTGAACGGCACCATCCGTGACCAAGTGAACACTTGGACGGTCATGCGTCCCTCAGAGACCAATCTCAACACCCGTGTAGGTGACTCAGCTGCTTTCAACACCTACGCCAACCTGACCTTTGGTTGGACCCGCTCAGGCCAAGATGCCCCATGGTTCATGCCCACCTTCAATCGGGACAACTCAGACCTGATGACCGCCTCTGCAGGGCATGCCCGTGACTGGCTCACAAGTACAGCCACAGACGGTGTCACAGATGGCGCCACGCACCCCGGAGACGGTACAGATGCCTACTGGTCTGCTGGCGACAGCTTTGACAACAGCGGACCAGTTTGGCCGGGCGAAGAAGTCACCCATGATGCCGCTCAAAACCTGCAACAAGAACGTGCCCCGATGACAATCAGCCAGTGGGCAGCCCTACCTAATAACCTGAAAGTCGGCAACTTCTGGGTGATTGACCACCAAACAGGCTGGGCTTACTGGGCTAACCAGCTCCAAGCAGGAGAGACTACCTCTTACCTCTTGGATGCCGCTCAGATGACCGCAGCGGCAGACAACATCCCGGGCGAATATTATTACGGTATCCATGTGGACGGACAACTGATCAGTCCTGACCGTATCAATGATTTCTTGGCTGTAGATCCAAACTATACGCATCATGCCGACTTGTCAGACTTCCTGACAGCCGTACAGAACGGTTCTATCGATAACAACTGGGGGAACCCAGGACCAGATGATGATGTCCAACCTAACCAAATCAACTTTAGCATCATGGCACCGGGGACTATCTTTACTATGGCTGGGGAGCAGTATCGTTATTTGGAGAATATGGGAGCCAATAATCATATGATTATCCGAAATGAAGTGATTACATCTACGACTTTCCATAATAAGGAGAATCGCAGTAATCAGTGGTATAGCGATCTTGATCCAACAGTTCAAGCGATGGTTCAGCCAGTTTCAGATAACTTTGTGACAGGAAGGATTGAGAATGCAGAAGCTATCTGGTCAGCAGGTGGGACTAGGTGGGTGCCAACAAACTTGGGAGCATTTCCGGAAGTTGCAGCTGACGTGACTCAAGTTGCCCCAACTGGTAGTCCTCGTGCCTTTGTCCTTTCCTTGGCAGATGTAACCCGCTTATCGGGTCCAGGACGTGCTTTCCCTAATACTCAAGAACGGACTGTGTCCAACGGGACTTGGTGGTGGTTCCGAACCCCAGGAAATACTGTAGGAGCATTTCCAGATAATCTGGAAGGAGGTTGGCGAGCTCACAACGGTGAGATGCATGGTGACCTTTCTATGACCCATTTATCTCCAAATGGCGGTGCTCGTCCCGCTCTCATCATCAACCAATAAAACCCCTTAATCTTACTCAACAGCAAAAAAATCGTTCAATCTTAGCCTAAAGAAAGGCTTGACTGAACGATTTTTGAGTTTCCTCTTTAGGGGAATACCGGATTTATCTTAAATATCATAGAGTTTGCTTGCATGCTCATGACTGGTGTCAATGATATGTACATCACGTTTAGTATCCACATCATGTTGAGCAAGAAACCCGTCCATAGTCATGTGGGCTAACTCTTGAATGTTGTTGTTCAAGCTAAGATGACCGAGGAAGATACGTTTTGTCTTGTTTCCTAGAACCCTAAAGGCTGCTTCAGCACCGTCCTCGTTGGACAAATGCCCTTGATCACTGAGGATACGTTGTTTTGTTTTCCAAGGATAGCCGCCCATACGAAGGATTTCGATATCATGATTACTTTCCATGAGATAAGCATCTGCATTCTCAATTGTTCCTCGTATCCGATCACTAACATAACCTGTATCGGTCAACAAAACAAAGGACTTATTGTCTTTCATAAAACGATAAAACTGAGGGGCAATAGCATCATGGCTGACACCAAAGCTTTCAATGTCAATGTCACCGAAAGTTTTAGTTTTTCCCATTTCAAAAACATGTTTTTGTTCATGCGGGATTTTTCCCAATGAATTTTTACTGTCCAGCTCTTGCCAAGTCAGTTCATTGGCGTAAAGTTGGATACCGTATTTCCGCGCAAGAACCCCAATCCCTTTGATATGGTCACCGTGTTCATGTGTGATGAGAAGGGAGTCGATGTCCTTGATATCACGGTCAATTTCTCTTAAAAGACTTTCTATTTTTTTACCAGATAGTCCCGCATCGACGAGGATTTTCTTTTGAGGTGTTTCTAAGTAAAAAGAATTTCCAGTACTTCCAGAGGCTAAAATTGAATATTTAAATGCTGCTTCCTTGCTCATTCAGCAAAATCCTCCCAGTCATTATTTTCTTGATTGATTTCATCACTGTAGGGGAAAGACAGAGTGAAAGTTGAGCCATTTTTGCCGTCAGAAGTGACCTGAATATCGCCCTTGTGCAGTTTCATAATGTCATGGGCAATAGACAGTCCTAAACCAGTACCACCAATCTGACTGTTTCGAGAAGAATTATCTACGCGATAAAAGCGATCAAAAACTTTAGACAAAGCAGGCTTAGGAATCCCTATACCTTGGTCAGCAATAGAGGTAAATGCTTTATTGTTATTACACCATACCGTTACAGTTATAGTGCCACCATTTGGCGAATATTTAAAGGCATTGTTAATAATATTGTCAATAACTTGCGAGAGCTTATCAGTGTCAATCTCAAGCCAAATTTCTTGGCGAGGTATCTGGCGTTTAATTTTGAAGTTGCTATAATTTTTTTCGATGATTTTATCAAAACGGTCAAGAATATAGTTGATAAAGTCAACATAGTTTATAATCTCAGTATGAAGTTTGACTTTGTCTTGATCCATGCGTGAAAGTTCTAGCAGCTCGCCAATCATCCGAATCATACGGTCTGTTTCATTGAGAGACACGTCAACAAAACTCGCCGCTAAGTCAGGGTCAGCCAGTGCTCCATCGTTTAGTGCTTCCAAGTAAGCCTTGACAGAAGTTAAAGGTGTTCGTAATTCATGAGAAACGTTAGATACAAAAAGGCGGCGATCTCGTTCGGTCTTTTCTTGTTCAGTTGTGTCATGCAAAACGGCTATGATACCAGAGATGAAGCCTGATTCGCTTCGAAAAAGCATGAAATTAACACGAAGAATAACACTTGCCCCTTCACAGTTTACAGTGTTTAAGATCAGTTCAGGTTCTTCCTGAAGCAGGTCGTGAAAAGAGTATTTGTCGGATATTTTTAATATCTCTATCAGTTCTTTTCCGAGGATACCATCATTCGACTGATCAAGTAAATTTAGAGCTGCATGGTTAGCCAAATTAATATGTCCATGTCTGTCCGTGGTGATGACACCATCGACAAGGTAGGTCAAAATGCTTTCCAGTTGGTTTCTTTGATTTTCGAGATGTTCTTGTCGATCTTCGATTTCATGTCCGAGCATGATTAATTTATTATAAGCTGTAGAGAGTTCATCATTTTCCGTTGATTTTTGGAGATTCTTATAGTTATTATTTAGAAAATTATCAACTTGATTGGAAATGTTATTTGCAGTCTGTGCTAAGTTGCTGAGGTACCAGATAAGCAAGCTCAGAGTAACAATGTAAAAAATAAAAAACAGTAAGAGGGCTTTTGTATCACTAAGATAATATGTACTGTTCATTATCTCAAAAATGCCAAAAAGAAGTAGATGAATCACTACTCCTTTCAATACTATCGAATTAAAGAATTTATTCATGTGGTTCGCTCATGTAATAGCCAACACCGCGACGTGTAGATACGTATTGTGGGCGGCTTGGTGTATCTTCAACTTTTTCACGCAAGCGGCGAACGGTAACGTCAACAGTACGGACATCACCAAAATAGTCATAGCCCCAGACAGTTTCAAGCAACGTTTCACGTGTGATTACCTCACCAAGATGCTGTGCAAGATAGTAAAGCAACTCAAATTCACGATGCGTGAGATCTAACTGTTTCTCATTTTTGTAGGCTGCATAGTGTGTAGGATTGATACGCAAAGTACCGATAACCAGTTCTTTTTTAGAATCTTTGGGTTGTTCTACAGGCATGTTTGTAATTCGCCGCAAGTTTGACTTAATGCGGGCCAGCAATTCACGGTTTGAAAATGGCTTCGTAATATAATCATCTGCGCCAAGTTCAAGACCGATAACTTTATCAAACTCTGTATCTTTGGCAGAAACCATCAAAATTGGAACCTCAGAAGTCTTACGGATTTGACGTGTGACTTCAAGGCCATCAATTTTTGGCAACATCAAATCAAGATAGATAAGGTCTGGTTTTTCTGATTCAAAGAGTTCAAGAGCTTCTTCACCATCAAAAGCAGTGACTACTTCATACCCTTCTTTGACGAGATTAAATTTAACAATATCTGAAATTGGCTTTTCGTCGTCAACAACAAGAATTTTTTTCATGATAATCCTTTCGCTTAGATGTATTTAATATTAATTGCTTTTCTCATTATACAATTATTACAGTAGTATAGCAAGGTAAAGATGTCCATAATATAGAAATTTTACAAAAGCGAAATCATTTGTAAAATAAGAAACTTATATGGTAAAAAATGTTTACAAAATAAGATTTTTTGCATAGAGTTTGTCACAATAATCTTCCAAGTAACATTAAGAGGCTTGATATACGATTCAGATTTTGGGGAAGTTAGTCAAGCAAATTACAGCTGAAAAAGTACAAAAATTCGTTTCTGGATTTTAGCTAACAGGGCACTTGGAGAAAAGCAACTTCCTTGCTTTTTTGCTATAATATAAGTTATGAACGGAATACTTATTAGTTTGGAAGGTCCAGATGGAGCAGGTAAAACAACTGTTTTACAAAAAATACTTCCTGAACTAGAAAAATCACGATATGAAGTGCTTGCAACACGGGAACCAGGCGGAGTACGTGTGGCAGAAGAAATTCGCAATATAATTCTTAGCACAGAGAATACAGAAATTGACAGCAAGACGGAACTGATGTTATTTGCTGCGGCAAGGCGGCTGCACATGCAAACGAAAATGTTACCGGCTCTTGCAGCAGGAAAACTTGTGCTTGTCGATCGTTTTATTGATTCTTCAGTTGCTTATCAAGGTTATGGACGTGCGCTTGGCGTTGAACCTGTAAATTGGCTTAATGCGTTTGCAACAGACGGTCTTAAACCGGATTTAACATTATATTTCGATATTGATACAGATATTGCGCTGGAGCGAATCATGAAGAACAGAACGGATGAGCTGAACCGCCTTGACTTGGAGCGTGCTGAAATGCATCGTAAAGTCAGACAAGGTTACTTAGAAATTGTGCAAAATGAACCAGAACGATTTGTCACAATAGATGCAAGTCAAGATATTGACACAGTTGTTGCAGATACGCTAAAAGCTATCAAAAAAAGATTTTTCTTGTAATAAAAATTCAAAATTAAGGAGTTTCTATGAAAATCGCAGAAATCCAACCCATGCTTTATCAACGCTTTCAACATATTTTGCAAAAGCATAAGTTGAGTCATGCTTATCTGTTTAGTGGTGGTTTTGGCAGTTTTGATATGGCGCTATGGTTGAGCCAAGCGGTTTTTTGTGAAAATCCAAAGAGGGGTCTACCTTGTGAAGCGTGCCGACATTGTCGTTTAGTCGCGATGGAAGAGTTTACTGACTTGCACATCATTCGTCCAGAAGGGCAAACTATAAAGACAAGTCAGATTCGCGATTTATCAGAGGTTTTTAGCCAGTCTGGATTTGAGGGAAGTCAAAAAGTAGTGATCATTACCGAGGCAGAAAAAATGCACAGTAATGCAGCGAATGCTCTCCTTAAGTCCATTGAAGAACCAGATAATGCAACCCATGTTTTTTTGTTGACAGAAAACGAAAATTTGATTTTACCCACGGTAAAGTCGCGGGCACAAGTCTTTAGCTTTCCGAAGAACAGCGCTTATATGCAGGAAATTCTGGAAAACAGTGGTATCTTAAAAACACAGGCAGAATTGCTTGGACGAATTTGCACTTCTGTTGAAGAGGCCCAAGAGATAGCAGGTGCCTCCTGGTTTACTGAGACTCTCAATAAATTACAACAGCTGATAAAATTAATAAGAACCGATCAGAGAGAAGCCTTTCTTTATCTTTCAAATGTAGTGGAGAATGTTGAGGAAAAAGAGAAGCAGAAACTTATTTTTTCACTGCTCTTAGAACTTTTTAATCAGGAGAAATTGTCTGAAAAGCTTCAAAACACTTTTCAGGCAGAACAGATGTGGAAAAGTAATGTTCGCTTCGGAGCTTGTCTAGAATATATAGTACTGAAATAGGAAGAAAATACTATGATTTATGAAATAGAGTTTACGCATGGGGAACAGAATACCTTTGTCAGTGGCTGCGAAGCGTTTACGCCCAGAACTCAAGTCATTATCCAAAATGAAAAAGGAAAATGTCACGGGCGTGTGATAAAGCAACTGCCGGAAGGAAGTGAGGTGGACACTTCGGGGGAAATTGTGCGTGCAGTAACAGAAGAAGACAAGGAGTTGATTGAAACAACGGAGGAACTTTCGCAGAAAGCATGTGCTAAAATTCGTCAAATTGTTGCTGCTCATGGTATTGATATGAAGGTTACAAACGCAGCTTATAATTTAAATCAGAGTCAGCTTTTTGTGTCCTTTACGTCGGAAAACAGAGTGGATTTTCGAGAGTTACTGAAAGAATTGGCAGCAACTTTCCGTACACGTATTGAACTCAGACAGATTGGTGCGCGTGATGCTGCAAAGATTTATGGAGGAGTGGGTCCTTGTGGACGTCCGCTGTGTTGTTCTGAATTTATCTACGAATTTCCTAATGTTTCAATTAAGATGGCTAAAAATCAGTCCTTGTCTTTGAAACAAAGCAAGCTCAATGGGCTCTGTGGGCGTTTGATGTGTTGTTTGTCCTATGAAGACGAGTTTTACCGGGAAGCACGAAAAAATTTCCCTGATTTTGGTGAGCATATTACGACTGCACAAGGTGAAGGAAAAGTTATCGGATTGAATATTTTGAACAATAAAATTAAGCTACAGCTTGAGCATACGATAAAAGAGTTTGATATTTCAGAGATTGAGATGTAAAAAATCTTAATATCTAGGTGATTTATGGGGGAAACAATGATTGATAAGAATGAGATTTATGTGCAACTTGGATTATTAGAAGAAAGTTTAGCTTATACATTGAGCCAGATCTCAGCAGTACGTGATGCGCTTGATGAATCGTTAAGAGAAAATGCGACAATTCGCATGGAAAATGAAAAGCTACGTGAGCGTTTGGCTCATGTCGAGAAGAAAGAAGGAAAAGCTAGCTCAAAATCAAAAAATGAGCCTAATCCAAATCTTATTCAAATTTTTAATGAAGGCTTTCATGTGTGCCATTTACATTATGCTGAACGTTTGCAAGATGGCGAGAATTGCTTGGATTGTTTGGAGCTTTTATACAGATGATCAATATACAAAGAAGTTTCAAAGGGGAAAAAAAAGCTGGAAAACTCTACTTGGTGCCCACGCCTATTGGAAATATGCAGGATATGACCCTACGTGCTCTGGAAACATTGCGCAGTGTGGACGTGGTAGCAAGTGAGGATACGCGCAATACTCAAAAACTTTTAAACCATTTTGAGATCAAAGTTGCACAAGAATCTTTTCATGAACATAATTCCTTTGAGAAAATTCCCAAGATTCTGGATTTTCTTTTGTCAGGAAAGTCAGTAGCTCAGGTATCCGATGCAGGAATGCCTTCGATATCGGATCCTGGTCATGACTTGGTTGTTGAAGCTATTAGACGGAATATTGATGTCATTGCTCTCCCGGGCGCTTCCGCAGGTATTACAGCGCTTATCGCCTCAGGTTTGGTGCCTCAGCCTCATATTTTTTATGGCTTTTTACCACGCAAAAAGGGAGAACAGAAAAAGTTTTTGGAAATGAAGCGGTCTTATCCAGAAACACAGATTTTTTATGAATCCCCCTATCGTGTGGCAGAAACTTTAGAGAATATACTTCAGGTTTATGGCGATCGCCAAGTGACTCTGGTCAGAGAATTGACCAAAATCTATGAAGAATACCGGCGCGGAAAAATTTCTGAAATTTTGTCCTCATTGAAAGAACAACCGATAAAAGGAGAATGCTTGATTATCGTTTCGGGTTTTAGCGGTGAGGTAGAGATTGAGGGGGTTGAAGAAACTTCCCCTTTGGAGGCCGTTGCTCGTCTAGTTGAAGAAGGTATAAAGCCCAATGTGGCCATTAAACAAATTGCCAAAGAGCGGAACTTGGTGCGCCAAGAGCTTTATGCGCAATATCATGACTTATAAAAAAATTTTAAAAAGTAAAAATCGCTCCATTCAACAGAGAAGAATAGAGCGATTTTTACTGATTTTGGATAAATTTTTTATCTGAACAGTTCTGACTATGCTTAACAGTGTCCGTCCACATTTTCATTAATCCAGCGCTGATTTGTCTCATCAAAAATCCTTAGCTGAGGATTGTCAAGGATAAAATCAAGAACCTCTTCTCTGCTTAAACCACTGTATTTAATGGCTGCATCCAAAGTAACAATCTCCATGTTTTCAAGTGCCAAACGTAAATTTTCCATAGCTTCATTATAACTTTTTTTCTAAAATTTAGGAAAAGAGAGGACAAAGCCGCCATTTGCCCTAAAGATTTTCTTAAAAAGGAATTGCCACTTGATTTTCACTCTCAAATTTTATAAAATTGTCAAGTACCTTTGTGTACCTTAATGGAGAATTTATAGTTATGACTACAAATAAAATGGGCACAGGAACAGCTCATGCTAAATTAATTTTGATTGGGGAGCATTCAGTTGTCCATGGGCAGCCTGCCATTGCGCTTCCTGTCAAGATTTTGAAAACAACGGTTACGATTTCTTCTATCAAATACGGACAATATATTGAAAATAATGAATCTCGTCGTCGATTAGATGTGTTGGGAGACGAATTTGAGGGGGTACGCCAACTTATTTTACGTCTGTTAGAGAAATTTCAGTCTGTAAAGCTTCCTTTTTCCTTGGAAGTAGATTCCAATATTCCTCTGGGTCGTGGTTTGGGGGCATCCGCTGCTTTGGCAACAGCCATCACACGTGCTTTTTATGATTTCTTTGATACAGAGCTAACGGATAAGACTCTTTTATCTTTTGCTAATTTCTCAGAGAACATCACACACGGGCGCTCATCGGGTATTGATGTGGCAACCGTTAATTCTGATTCGCCTCTTTGGTTTATCAAGGGACAAACAGCGGAACCCTTTGACTTGAAGCTTTCAGGTCATTTGGTTATCGGAGACTCAGGAGTACATGGTTTTACAAGTCAGGCTATCAGTATAGTAAGAGAAAAGTTATCTGACAACAAGGTAAAGGCTCAAGAATATATTGAGAATCTGGGGAGCCTTTCTAAAGCATCAAAAGATTTTTTGATGACCAATAAATTGGAGGAGTTTGGGCAAGTGATGAATCAAGCCCATGAAAATCTCTCAGCCCTTGGTGTGTCGCATCCACGTCTGGATACTCTTGTGGATACAGCCCTAAGAAATGGCGCACTGGGAGCTAAGCTCACGGGTTCTGGCTTAGGCGGAGTAATGGTCGCTCTGGCTTCTAATGAAAAAGATGCCATCCATATCAGCCAAAAACTTTTGAAAAATGGAGCGAAAAACACGTGGATTTACTCTTTTTAAACAGTAAGGCGGTGAAATTCCGCTTTTTATGTTGATTTTTCAACCAATCCTTAGGAAGTTTTAAACATAGTAACGGTAAGAATAGAGCTAACTTTGCAAAGTGATAAGCATAACTTTTTTAAAAAATTACTAAAATATGGTAGAATGAGTACATAAAAAGAGAGAGTAGCGCCAACTACTCCCTCACTAGGTCGAGTACTTACAATGATTAACGCTTTCCTTTACGGTTAGCGTTTTTTCTTATACTGTAAGCCACTGCTAAACGAACAGCAAGAGTTCCTACTGCACTAAGAATTATAGAAACTGCAACCGCAATAGCTATTATCAAAGCTTGTATCCTTTATCAAATGTACCATAGGCAACACCTCCCCCGTGGTCGAGTATGATGCGAGAGTGTGTCGTATTGTACCCTTGATAACCTAGATGGCATTAAGGGTAATTAATCCTCTTTGCCATAGGGAGATTATAACGTAAAAATGGCAAAATAAAAAGCGTCCTAAGTGCTTGGTGCTGGTCATGTTCTCACTTTTTGCACTTGACGGCTGCATTTTTAACAGTGTTTCAAAATGCTGTTAGGTTTTTTTATTTCAAAATGCCTTAAGGTTTTAATGGAACGTTATTCATAGACAATGCCCTTAGTCGCTGAACTGTCCTAACTGTTGAAGTACATCTATTTATAAAGCGTGGCGCTTTCATTTGTCTTTAGAAAGCATTATAATATAAGCAAAGTGATGGAGGAATATCATGATGAAATATAAAAACATTTTAGTGCCAGTAGATGGTTCAGAAAATGCATACAAGGCACTTCGTGAGGCAGTGGAAATTGCTCAAGCGAACGAGGATGAACTTTCTATTTTGATAGTACAAGATGATGGGAAATTATACGGTCATGCTTTGCCTATCCCTAAACAGCGCTATACAAGAGCTTCAGAAATGATTGTACAAGAAGCTCTGGATGTGGTAAAAGATACTGTGAAAAGTCAAATCTTTGTAGTTGTTGGACTTCCTAAAAAACAAATTGTAGAATTTGCGACGGAGCAGAAAAGTGATTTGATTGTTATGGGAGCGACGGGCGCAAATTATTTTGAGCGAATGACCTTAGGTTCAACTACAGCCTATGTTGTTAACCATGCCCCTTGTAACGTTACAGTGGTAAAATAGAGGACACATGCGCTATATCTTTTCTCATTCAACAAAAATTAAAACAACAAATCAGAACAGTTGATTATACACACAGTGCGCAGCCAGTGGTAATCCTTTTTTCCTGTTCTTTTTTCTTTATCTAGGAGAAGAAAAAGAGGGAAGAACCACAGCAACTTGCGTATTTCCTTTAAAATCCGCGGAAGTTGAGATAAGGGAAAAAATAACAAATGGCTAAATTTCAGTACCTTTGTTATAATGAGAGAGATTAATCCCTACAAGAGGAAAAATAAAATGAATGAAATTACTGTAAGAGCGCATACGAATATTGCCTTGATTAAATATTGGGGGAAAGCGAACGTGGCATTAAACATTCCGACAACGAGTTCATTATCAATGACTTTGGATCGGTTTTACACAACGACTTCAGTCGCATTTTCTGCTCAGGATCAACTGGTCTTAAATGGACAAACTGCAGATGCAACACGGGTGCATAATTTCTTAGACATGCTCCGCGCAAAATATGGTGATTTTCCTGGTGTCTTAGTGACTTCGAAAAATCATGTGTCTACTGCAGCAGGATTAGCCTCATCGGCATCAAGTTTTGCGGCTTTAACAGGTGCAATGTTTAGGCTCTTAGAATTGCCGGAAGATTTGACCGAAATGTCTCGCATTGCTCGTCGTGGCTCTGGTTCAGCTTCACGCTCGCTTTTTGGAAATTTTGCGGTCTGGAATAAGGGCGAGGATGATGCATCTTCTTATGCGGAGAGTTTTTATGATGAAGACATTCACCTGTCAATGCTTGTAGCAGAGATTTCAAGCGCGCAAAAGAAAATGCCTTCAACACAAGGGATGCAGCTCGCGCAAACCGCACCAACCTATCGTTCTTGGGTAGAAAAATCAGCAGGTCAACTGGAAGAAATGAAAGTAGCCATTCGCCAAGCAGATATTGAAAAAATAGGCCGCCTTGCGGAAGACAATGCTTTAGGCATGCATGAACAAAACCGTTTATGTGCAGAACCTTTTGATTATTTTATAGAGGATACACGGCGTATCATTGCCTTTACGCAAGAATGCTATAAGTCAGGGCTCTTAGCTTTCGTGACAATTGATGCCGGACCTAATGTGAAAATTATTACGGATAAAGCTACAGAGAAGATACTTTTAGAAAAATTCCGCGTGAATTTCCCAGAAATTACTTTTGACGTTGCACATGCTGGAGGTGGTCTTGAATACTTGTAAGATAGATGTTCCTGGAAAGCTTTTTATTGCGGGAGAATATGCAGTTACTCGCTCAGGTGGCTTGGCACTGGTCACTAGTCTAGAAAGTGATTTTCAAGTCAGCATTACAGCAGCGACAGAATTCAGTCTCTTACGAACCAATGTTGATATGCCAGACTATGCTTTTTCAATGAAAAATTTTAAGCCTGAACGAACGGGGCCGTGGAATTTTGTCATGACGGCGATTGAATATGTCCGAAAGGAAGTCAGATTGAACAAAGAGTTTGAGCTTGAAATCCAAAGCGAGCTGGGTCTTGGAGAAAATAAAAAAGGCTATGGCTCATCCGCCTGTGTTGTCGTGGGTGTCGTCAATGCGCTTAATGAATTTTTTCGTTTAAACTTGTCACTTGAACAGCGTTTTCGTCTTGCTGGACAAGCGCATTACGATGTACAAGGGAGCGGTTCACGAGGGGATGTGGCAGCTATTATGTATGGTGGAAGTATCTTTTATGAAAACCATCAGCGTGTTCTTCCCATAAATATTCCCTGGCAGCCTTATGTTGTACAAACCGATCAATCTTCTAAAACAGGAGAAAAATTAAAACAAGAGCTGCCTGAGGCGTTCTTTGAAAAGAGTGATGAACTCGTTATTGAGATTAGTACAGCTATTGATATGCAGGACTTTGCTCTTTTTAAAGAGAAGCTTTTAGAAAATCAACTTCTTCTTATAAATACTCAGCCCAAAGGCTACATGACAGAGCAACTTGCCTTAGCCTTGAATATTATTAATAGTCGTCCAGAATTGGCCGGGAAAATTTCAGGTGCTGGTTTTGGTGAAAATATCATTCTCTTTGCAGAACATGAGGAGAACATAGCTGAATTAAGGGCGGTCCTTGAAGCAGAGGGAATGAAGCTTGAAAAAGCAAGGATAGGAAAAGTAAATGAGTAAAGAAATACATAGTCATCGTAAAGATGAGCATTTGTCACTTGCCTTAAAATACTGGAAGGAAGGGCGGAGCCGTTCTGAGTTTTCATCTGCTCTGCGTTTGGTTCCGAACGGTTTACCTGAAATTTCCACAAAAGAAGTTGATTTATCTCTTGCTCTTTTTGGACATAAGTTTGAATATCCTTTTTACATAGAAGCTATGACAGGCGGCTCAAAAAGAGGAAACAAGCTCAACTTAGAGCTTGCCGAAATCGCTGCCAGTCAAAATATTGCTATGGCTGTTGGTTCACAGTCAATTGCCCTTAAATATCCTGAGCTGGAAGAAGGCTTTCGTCAAGTGCGCCAGTATAACCCTCAAGGGTTTATTTTTGCGAACATAGGTGCAGGGCATTCGTTGGAAAATGCTCAAAAAGCTGTTGAAATGCTTTCTGCTGATGCTTTAGAAATCCATATTAATACGGGTCAAGAGTTAGTCATGAAAGACAGTGAAGGAGATCGTTCTTTTTACTGGCTTGAAAATATCAATGATATTGCCGAAAACTTGGGTGTCCCTGTTGTGGTCAAAGAAGTCGGCTTTGGCATGAGCCAAAAGATGTTCAAACAGCTCAGCCAAACAGCTGTAGCAGGAATTAATATTGGCGGTAAAAGAGGGACGAACTTTGCTTGGATAGAACGTGAGCGAGGGCAGACTACTCTAAACCTAGACCATTACGGCTTCACAGGTCCAGAAAGTCTGGTAGAAGCTCAACTGGCCAAAAACAATAAACCCTTAATTGCTACGGGAGGTGTGTCCTCTTCAATGGATATTCTTGCAGCACAACTTTTGGGGGCCTCTCTCGTAAGCTCTGCCGGCTACGTCCTATCTGTGCTTAAAGCTGAAGGCTCCCAAGCCTTGGATGAACTGTTTAGTCAGTGGAAAGATGAGCTGGTGAAACTCTATGCTCTAGTTGGAGCACGCCAGTTCTGTGATCTATCACAAGTCGAATTTATCTATGATCAGGCCTTAAGGCATTTCCTTGAAGAAAGAAAAGATAAGCAGATAATTTTGTAAACGGTTCTTATTTCTTTATAATATAGAGTATATTAACATTTAAGGAGAAAATTATGGCTTACACACTTCCAGAATTACCTTACGCATACGATGCTTTGGAACCTTTCTTTGATGAAGAAACAATGCATTTGCATCATGATAAACATCACCAAACCTATGTAAATAATCTTAATGCAGCAATCGAGAAGCACCCTGAATTTTTTGATAAAACTGTTGGAGAATTAGTGGCTTACTTGGACCGTTTGCCAGAAGATATTCGTACTGCAGTACGCAATAATGGTGGTGGACATCTCAATCACACAATGTTCTGGGACTGGTTAGCTCCAAATGCAGGTGGTGCACCAACAGGTGACATTGCTGCAGCAATTGATGAAGCTTTCGGATCGTTTGACAACTTTAAAGCTGAATTTAAAGCTGCTGCCACAGGCCGTTTCGGTTCAGGATGGGCTTGGTTGGTTCTTGACTACGGTAAACTTAAAGTTGTTTCCACAGCAAACCAAGATAACCCAATTTCTGACGGTCAAATTCCGGTGCTTGGTCTTGACGTTTGGGAACATGCTTATTACTTGAAGTACCGCAATGTTCGCCCAGATTATATTGAGGCTTTCTTTAGTCTGATTAACTGGGACAAGGTAAACGAACTTTACACAAAGGCTAAATAAGTGTAAAAGGATAGAGCGCTGCACTTAAATTAATACAGTTCTAAGACCAGAGCTTTGAGAGAGTCTGGTCTTTTTTAGTGCCTCTCTTTTAGATTTTCTGATGTTTGGTTTAAAGGAAAGAAGCATGAGAATAAAGAAGAACTGCTTTTCTAAAAGGAGCAGATGGTCTTTTTTCTCCAGTGAGATAAGCTAAGTTTTTATTTGAAAAATTACCATGTGAGAGAGGAGGGATTGTGAAAGCACGGAATGCTGTAGTGGAATCTGATCAATCTGTTGGTTCGATTGTCGTTGCGTTAGCCTTTCTATTTGCTTCTTAAGGAGTGTTGGCAGGCATTCTGGAACCTCCATGTCAATTTGGAAGTGACTTCCCCTAGGACTGTCTATGATATAATAAAAATATGTTAACTTTTCCACTAATCAATGATACTTCACGTAAAATCATCCATATTGATATGGATGCCTTTTTTGCATCGGTGGAAATTCGTGATAATCCAAGTTTGAAAGGAAAACCTGTTGTTATTGCCCGAAGCCCTCTACAAACAGGAGGACGGGGTGTTGTTTCAACTTGTTCTTATGAAGCAAGGGCTTTTGGTATTCATTCAGCAATGAGTGCCAAGGAAGCTTATGATCTCTGTCCACAGGCTATTTTTATTAGTGGAAATTATGAAAAATACCGCGCAGTTTCTGGACAGGTGCGTGAAATTTTTAGGCGCTATACGGATGAAATTGAAGCTGCTTCCATTGATGAAGCTTATCTTGAAGTAACTGAGAACAAGATAGGATCAACAAGTGCAATAAAAATCGCCAAGCTTATTCAACATGATATCTTTGTTGAGCTTGGCTTGACCTGTTCGGCAGGTGTTTCTTATAATAAGTTTTTAGCAAAGATTGCTTCGGATTATGAAAAGCCACACGGTCTGACGGTTATCATGCCTAAAGATGCTAAAAAATTTTTAGCAAATCTTCCAGTTGAAAAATTTCATGGGGTAGGTAAGGCAACAGAAATGAAGCTTCATGAGATGGGCATATTTACAGGAGCAGACATACAGGCAGCAGATCCTTTAGTTTTAGCAGAACGCTTTGGTCTTTACGGATGGAAACTCTTTCTGAAAGCAAATGGTATCCATGATTCGGCAGTAGTTACCAGCCGTCAGCGTAAGTCTGTAGGAAAAGAGAAAACCTATAGCAAATTACTTTATCAGATTGAAGATATAAGGCAAGAACTCATCAATCTGTCAGAACGTGTTGCGGACAGTCTTAAAAAACATCATCTTAGAGGAGATACAGTCGTTTTAAAGCTCCGTTATTCAGATTTTCGAACTTTAACAAAAAGGAAAAAACTTTCGGAGAAACTGAGTGATGCGGAGGATTTGGCACTTGTTGCTCAAGATTTACTTGAGGAAATTGATTATGATGATACTCTAGGCGTTCGACTTCTGGGGGTGACACTTACTGGATTTGGGGCAGAAGAATTACGATTAGATATGCCAGACTAAGGAAAGGAATAAAAGGTAATTTTCGTTCTTTTTTGATAAATATGAAGCAGAGTCCAAGTATACACGCAATTTGAATCAAGGAAAGCAGTTGATTTAATGAAAGTGAAAATGATGCGAGAAAAATCCAGAGAAAATCTCCAGCGCCGATTTTGATGTTGAAAAAATAAGAAAAGTAGGCAAGGCTCAACCAAAAATAAGACCAAGCATTTGAGGGAAAGCATAAGAAAAAGATTCCGGAAAAAAATAGCCCGAGGCTCAAGGGGTAAGAAAAAGAATCAATGTCAAACTTGCTTAGAAGCAAGCTAAGAAGCAAGGTCCAAAAGTGTAAAAAATCTAAGTCAAACCAGGCGGCTACAAATAAAATCCCTGTCAAAAACTCTAGAAAAAAATAGCTATAAGAAAAACGGGCCTGGCAATAGAAACAGCGACTTTTAAAAATGAGTTGAGAAAGCAAAGGGATTAACTGCTTCCATGTCAGTAGCTTTTGACAGCTGTTACAGCGAGAACGTCCCCAGATAATCGAAGCGTTTGAGTACCAGCGGTCGGTAACCACTCCCAGAAAAGAGCCAACAATACAACCAACCGTAAAAATGAAAAATACAAGCATACTTATGAAGACGTAAAAAAGTGTAAAAATTCACCAAAGAAATAAAATTGTATGAGGTAAGGCAGCTGGGATAAAAGCCTCAAAAATGCAACATGCTTAGGTGTCGGTATCAGAATGTGGGAGAAAAAAGCACTTGTCATCCCACCATGTGGTAAAAAATAACATGAAGAGGTCTCCTCAACTAAAATGTTATTGGAGACAGTGAAAGAGGAATGCACAGAAAAGCAGGAGCAGCAGTGGAAGTGTTAATATTCTCTTGGTTATTTATTATTGCCTAAAAGTATCCATTTGATGAATTTCTTCCATGGCTCCCCTATTTGTTTGCGTTTTTGGCATATCTCCTCCGCAATGGGGAGTTAAACGATTAGATTACGGACAAGCAGACAAGCTCTAATTTATGGGGAATAAGAGATTATCTTATACTTAAAGTGCTGTAAATCTTCCTATATATTATTGGGACCACTATCTATATGATAAGTGCGGTTCTATTATTGGATTAGTTGGTCATATTTTTATATAATTATGATAGAAATAAAAAATTGGAGGTTACTATGTCAAAGGAAAAAACACAAGAAGTTTTGAATCAAACAGTTGCGGATTTATCTAAGGCAGCAGCGCTTATTCACCAAACTCACTGGTATATGCGTGGTTCTGGTTTCTTAACATTGCATCCTAAAATGGACGAGTTCATGGATGGACTTAACGATCATTTAGATGAGTTTGCGGAACGTTTGATTACTATCGGTGGTTCACCTGTTTCAACACTTAAAGAATTTGATGAAAAGTCAAAAATTGAGCTTCAACCAGCAACTTGGGACAAGTCAATGTCTGAACGTTTGCAAGACGTTTTAAATGCCTATAAATACTTGGCGAAACTTTTCCAAGAAGGTATGGACGTAGCTGAATCTGAAGGTGATGCAGTTACAGTTGACCTTTATACAGTTGCGTTGGGTGACGTTGAAAAAACAATCTGGATGCTTGAAGCTGAGCTTGGATAACAAAAAAAGGACCTTTGTTTCAAGGTCTTTTTGTTATCCTTTTTTTATTTTTCCTGTCCAGTTGTTAAGGCCATCTTTGAGGATGTAAATTTCAGGTACACCAGCTTTTTTGAGTTGCTTAGCAACCTTAACTGAAGCAAGGGGTTTGCCATTTTCATAAAGCAAAACGGGTTTGTTTTTAGTGACAGCATTCAGGCTCTGCTCCATTTGTGAAGCTGGTAAGTTGCGAGCACCGAGGATATGTTTGACACGAAATTCTGAAGCTTCTCGTATATCAATAAGTTGTGATGTCGCCATCAAACGGTCAAACTCAGGTTCTTCCACGACTTTGGCATTACGTTTAAGTGTCCAACGTGGATAGATGAAAAAGACGATAATGATAGCTAAAAGTATAAAGTTAATGACCCAGAGCATTTATTTTCTCCTCAGATTATTTTTTGAATTTTAAAGCGAGACTTGCTGCGCCGGTAATACCAGCATCATTCCCCAGTTCAGCAAGTTTGATTTTTGTGGATTCACGTACAGTTGGGAAAGAATATTTTTTGAAGTTTGCTTCTACTTTGGAGCGAAGAAATTCACCAGCAGCGGAGACTCCACCTCCGATAACGATAGCAGCAGGATTAAGTGTGCTTCCAAGGTTTGCGCAAGCAAAGCCAAGGTAGTAAGCAAACTTATCAACGACACTTAGTGAAAAGGCATCGCCAGCCTCAGCTGCAATAAAGATATCTTTAGAGGTTACCTCTTCACCGTTGTCAATGCTTGCTTTAATTTGGCTGTCGCCTTCGTATTCTTCCGCGAATTTTCTCGCAAGACGTACAATACCAGTAGCAGAGGTTACCGTCTCAAGACAGCCATAATTTCCACAAGTACAAGCAAAGCCGTTATGAGGCTCTACAACGATATGTCCGATTTCCCCAGCGGCACCTACAATGCCGTGTATAAGGTTACCGGCAGCAACAATACCGCCGCCAACACCAGTTCCTAAAGTGATGAAGACAACATCCGGCTGATTTTCGCCAGCACCCACCCAGCGTTCACCTAGAGCAGCAACATTTGCATCATTATCAAGGATAAAGGGAAGGCCAACACCTTGGCTGATTGGTACTCCAACCTCCTGGGTATCCTCCCAGTTTAGATTGTATGCACCACGGACGGTGGCCGCCTCAATATCAACTGTACCAGGCGTTCCCATACCAATACCGATGAAGTCTGATTTATCCAAGCTGTAAAGTTCCAAGCGATGGTTGATGGATTCGATAATATCAGGGACGATATGTTTTCCGTCGTTCAAGATATTTGTTGGAATAGCCCACTTGTCTTGTACTTCCCCTTCAAGTGTCAAAATCCCAAACTTGATGGACGTTCCACCGAGATCAACACCAATAATTTTGCTAGCCATTTTGTTTGTCCTCCTCAATTCTTTCCTCACGACGTAAAATAAGTTGAGCTGTAAGGTAGTCCTTATCACTTTTCTCGAAAATACCTTGCTCAACCATTTGGGAGAGTTCTTGTCGCATAAAATAAATCGCATCTAAGCGATTGGTCATGAAATTAATAAACCCATATTTTTTTAACATTTCTTGTACATCGTAAAGTGTTCTCATCTCTCTATTTTACCCTAACTGTAAGCGGTTTTCAAGTGTTGGGAGGAATTTTTCTCTCTGCATTCGTCGTGGATTTAGCTCTGATTTTTTCAAAGACAGATGTTCAATTTATAAGAGAAGGGGCAGAACTTTTTGCCATAAAACTTGTAAACGCGTGCATTTTCGCCTTTGCCTAAAAGTGTGCTATAATAAGTCTGATATATTGTTTGGGCGCCCATGAAAGCTAGCGTTCAAGCTGTGGAGATACGATTTCCGCAGGAAATTTTCGAAAGAATAGGTAGAAATAAATTGACTAAATTACGCGAAAACATCAGAAACGTTGCGATTATTGCCCATGTCGACCACGGTAAAACAACTTTGGTTGATGAATTACTTAAACAATCACAAACGCTTGATGCCCGTACAAACCTTGCTGAACGCGCAATGGACTCTAACGCTCTTGAACAAGAACGTGGAATTACAATCCTTGCTAAAAATACAGCCGTAGAATATGGCGATACACGTATCAATATTTTGGATACACCAGGGCACGCGGACTTCGGTGGTGAAGTAGAACGCATCATGAAAATGGTTGACGGTGTTGTTCTTGTCGTGGATGCTTATGAAGGTACGATGCCTCAAACACGTTTCGTGTTGAAAAAAGCTTTGGATCAAAACTTGACACCGATCGTTGTTGTGAATAAAATCGATAAACCCTCTGCACGACCACAAGAAGTTGTCGATGAAGTTTTGGAACTTTTCATCGAGCTTGGTGCAGATGACGATCAGTTGGACTTCCCGGTGGTTTATGCTTCAGCAATCAACGGTTCATCTTCATTGAGCGATGATCCCGCAGATCAAGAAGCAACCATGGACCCAATCTTCAACACAATCATTGAACACATCCCAGCTCCAGTGGATAACTCGGATGAGCCCTTGCAATTCCAAGTTTCTCTCTTGGACTACAATGATTTCGTTGGTCGTATCGGTATCGGACGTGTCTTCCGTGGAACGATCAAAGTGGGAGACAATGTAACCTTGTCTAAACTTGATGGTTCAACGAAGAACTTCCGTGTCACAAAACTTTTTGGTTTCTTTGGTCTTGAACGTCAAGAAATCACTGAAGCAAAAGCAGGGGACTTGATTGCTGTTTCTGGTATGGATGATATCTTCGTTGGTGAAACTGTAACACCAACAGATGCCATTGAACCATTGCCAGTACTCCACATTGACGAACCAACGCTCCAAATGACTTTCCTTGTCAATAACTCACCCTTTGCTGGCCGCGAAGGTAAATGGGTAACTGCACGTAAAGTTGAAGAACGTTTGCAAGCAGAACTTCAAACAGACGTTTCACTCCGTGTTGAAAATACTGATTCACCAGACAAATGGATCGTTTCAGGGCGTGGAGAATTGCACTTGTCTATCCTTATCGAAACCATGCGTCGTGAAGGTTATGAACTTCAAGTTTCGCGTCCAGAAGTTATCGTTAAAGAAATTGATGGTGTAGAGTGCGAACCGTTTGAGCGTGTACGTATCGATACACCAGAAGAGTATCAGGGTTCTATCATTCAAGCTCTTTCAGAGCGTAAAGGTGACATGTTAGACATGGAAATCACAGGTAACGGTCAAGCACGTCTGGTCTTCCTAGTTCCAGCACGTGGTTTGATTGGTTTCACAACAGAATTTATGTCAATGACACGTGGCTATGGTATCATGAACCACACCTTTGACCAATATATGCCGATGGTTAAAGGAACAATCGGAGGACGGAGCCGAGGAGCTTTGATTTCCATGGATCAGGGAACTGTAACAGCTTATGCTATGGGCTATGTACAGGAACGTGGTGTCCTCTTTGTCGAGCCGGGAACAGAAGTTTATGGCGGTATGATCATCGGTGAACACTCGCGTGATAACGATCTGACTGTTAACGTAACAAAAGCGAAACAGCAAACAAATGTCCGTTCGTCGAATAAAGACTCTACTTCAGTGCTTAATGCTTCTAAAATCTTGTCACTCGAAGAGTCACTCGAATTCTTGGGAGATGATGAGTATATGGAAGTAACACCAGAATCTATTCGCTTGCGTAAACAAATTCTTGATAAAGCAATGCGTGAAAAAGCAACGAAAAAGAAAAAAACTGCTGAATAACAGAGTTGAGATGTCTTCCTGAGCTCAGAAGAGGAGCAGTTTTAAAAGCAAACTAAGATAAGGAGAAAAGCATGTTTTATCTGATACTTTTGGTTTTATTTGCCTTAGGCTATGTCTTTTTAATGCCTAAGGACGTGAGAAGAAGTACAGATATCTTTGTCTTTGCTTCAGTAGTTGTGCTTATTATTGCTGTCATAATTGGTCAAGCTGTCAGTCATCGAGCAGCTCTATATGATATTGTGATGGTAGTTGCCCTCTTGGCGCTTGCTTTTAAGGCATTTGTGGAAATTGAAAAATTATAGAAAAAATAGTTTGTCTTTGACAGACTATTTTTTGGAGGTAATATGGACATAGAAAAAATCGAAAAAGCCTTCGGTCTTGTACTTGAGAACATCATGGGGATCCAAGCTGAACTGATGACGGATTTTTATGATGCCTTTGTGGAACAAAATGCAGCTTATCTGGGCGTTTTGGAGTTTGCTGGCATTACAAAAGTCAACAATGACAAGGTGCGCTCAATGCATCTTACAAAAAGTGAGTGGCAGAAACTTTTTCAGTTTGTTTTACTCCAAGGGTCACGTGTAGCACCTATGCAGGCCAATCACAGCTTGACACCAGATTCTATCGGGTTTATCTTTAATTTTATTATTGAAGAACTGCATAAGGACAGGAAAGTTCGTGTGCTGGAGTTTGGCTCAGGTACGGGAAACTTAGCAGAAACGCTCTTGGTTTATTTGCAGAAAGAGTTGGATTATGTCGGTTTTGAAGCAGATGACTTATTACTGGATTTGGCTGCTTCAATGTCAGAAGTGATGGGAACAGATGCAAGCTTTATGCAAGTAGATGCGGTGAAGCCACAGCCTCTAGAGCCTGTAGATGTTGTAATCAGTGACCTTCCAGTTGGGTATTATCCTGATGATAAAACAGCCAGTCATTTTCAAGTTCACGACAAATCAGAGCATACTTATGTCCATCATTTGATGATGGAACAATCCTTTAAGTATCTCAAAGAAACAGGATTTGCTCTTTTCCTAGCACCGGATAATCTTTTAACAAGTGCACAGTCAGAACTCCTGAAAGGCTGGATAAAAGAAAACGCCCATGTTGCAGCGGTTATCACACTGCCTTCGTCACTGTTTAAAGGTGCTGGGAAATCGATTTATTTACTCAGCAAAAATCAGAGGAACACACCTACTTTTGTCTATCCGTTGACCGACTTAGCAGACCCTTCTGTTTTACAAGAATTTATGTCTGAGTTTGTGAAAAATGTTAAGATTTGACCAAAAACTCTTAGCCAGTCACTGCCTTCAATTTGGTTTTGTGATATAATTTAAGAGAAACTTAAAAGAAGAAGGAACAAATAAAATGACAAAAACGCTTGCAGTTAATGCTGGTTCATCATCAATGAAATGGCAAATGTATGAAATGCCTGAAGAAAAAGTTCTTGCCAAAGGCTTGATTGAACGTATTGGGCTAAAAGACTCAGTTACAACTGTAAAGTTTGGAGACAAAAAAGAAGAGCGGATACTTGATATTGTAGACCATACGCAAGCCGTTCACATTTTGCTTGAAGATTTGAAACGTCTCCATATTGTTGAAGAATTTACGGAAATCACGGGTGTGGGACACCGTGTAGTTGCTGGTGGAGAAATCTTTAAAAAATCGACTCTGATTAATCAAGAAGTTTTGCAAGAGATTGAAGACCTCTCCCCTCTTGCGCCCTTGCATAACCCAGCAAATGCAGCAGGAATCAAAGCCTTCTTGGAACTCCTGCCTGATGCTACAGCTGTTGCAGTATTTGATACGGCTTTCCATACAACGATGCCGGAAAAAGCTTTCCGTTACCCTTTGCCTAAGAAATATTACACTGAAAATGCTGTGCGTAAATATGGGGCACACGGGACTTCACACATGTTTGTTGCGCAGGAAGCAGCAAAAATGTTGGGCAAGGATATTAAAGAGACGAAAATCATTACTGCGCATATCGGTAACGGTGGTTCTATCACTGCTGTTAAGGCTGGCGAGTCAGTGGATACCTCGATGGGCTTCACACCATTAGCAGGGATAATGATGGGAACACGTACAGGAGATATGGACCCGTCAGTATTTCCTTACCTTATTGCCAATGATGAAACACTCAAGGATGCACAAGATGTTGTCAATATGATGAATAAAGAATCAGGTTTGCTTGGTGTATCAGGTCTGTCCTCAGATATGCGTGAAATCATTGCTGCGCGCGATGCTGGTGATGCAGATGCAAACCTGGCCTTTGAGATGTATGTGGACCGTATCCAAAAATTTATCGGTCAGTACTTGGCTGTTCTGAATGGTGCAGATGCCATTGTTTTCACTGCTGGTGTTGGGGAGAACTCCGCTCCTGTACGTGAAGCTGTCTTAAAAGGATTATCATGGTTTGGCATTGATGTTGATTTTTCTAAGAATGTTTTTGGCTTTGAAGGTGAACTGTCAACGCCAGAATCACGTGTTAAGGTCTTTGTTATTCCAACTGATGAAGAACTTGTTATTGCGCGTGATGTTGAAGCGGCGAAAGCTAAGTAAAAAGTGGTGAGATTAAGTGAAGAAGCTCCTGCCTAGTCAGAAGCTTCTTTTTTATCCACTTTTCAGGCGCTGGGCCCGGAATCTGAAAACAAGGTCAAGTGAAAGCCCTCCTCGCTTTTCTCATCAAACACTCATTTCATTTGACCTTTTTTTTATACTATAGACTCAGAAAGTAAACGTAACATTAGAAATGTTTTTGTAATGAAAAACTAAAAGTAAATGTTACGCCAAAGGAGGAGTTTATGACACCAGAAAAGAAAAAACAGCGGCGGCTGCGCAACCTCGCACTCCTGTCGCTCTTGTTACTCGCAGTAGGCGGCACCTTCGCCTTCCAAGCCTTCAACCAGCGGGCCATCAATGACCGGCTGAATGAAGTGGACATCAATGTCGGTGGCCGTGTCCACGACTACTACAACCGAGACACCGAAAACAAGGATGTCTTCGTGGAAAACTACGGCGAACGGCCAATCATGGCCCGGATACGCCTGTCCGAGTTCCTCGAAACCCGCCAGCGTAACGAAGCAAACTTCACGCCCCTAGTCGCAGGGACCAGCCGTGACGATGTAGAAAACTGGACCACATGGATTCCAAGCGCAGGCAATATCAATGACCGAGAAAATAGCAATGCCTCAAATGCCTTCGACCAGTATGCCAGCCTCATCTTTGGTTGGGAACGTTCCGGTCAAGATGCCCCATGGTATATGCCCACCTTCAACCATGACAACCTTGACCAGAGAACAGCAGCGGCAGGACATGCGCGGGACTGGATCGAAGGGAACGGTGCTACAGATGCGGTCACAGACGGTGCGACGCATCCGGGAGACGGAATTGATGCTTACTGGTCAGCAGGCGGCAGCTTTGACAACAGTGGTCCAATCTGGCCGGGAGAAGAAGTGACCAACCAAACCGCTCAGAACTTACAACAGGACCGTGCGCCAATGACCATGAACCAGTGGAGCAACTTGCCTAACGAAGACAAGATAGGCAACTTCTGGGTGGTTGACCACAACACAGGATGGGCTTACTGGGCCAACAGACTGGACAGTGAGCAAGCGAGCTCTTACCTGCTTGATGCAGCGGAGATGACAGCTGCCATTGAGGACAAGGTTTTTAACGGTTTCTACTACTATGGGATTCATGTCGAGAGTGGCTTAGTCAGTCCTGACCAGCATGAGGAGTTCCTCAATGACGGAGAGCAACACCATCCGGAGCTGGAAGACTTCCTCAGAGGTATCCAGAGTGGGGTGATGTTTGATGATGGACAGAACCCACTCCCTAATGAAGACAGTCAACCGGATGACTTTGACTTTTCGACCATGCGTCCGGGCCGTATCTTTACCATGGCCGGGGAGCAGTACCGTTATCTAGAGAACATGGGTTCTGGGAATCATATGATTATACGGAATGATGCGATTGCAAATGTTTCTTGGAATAACCAAAACGTTCGACTTGATGAATGGTATGATGGCCTTGAGCCAGCAGTTCAAGCTATGGTAAGACCAGTGGCAGATAACTTTGTGACAGGGGAAGTCCAACAGGTAGAACTTACTTGGACAGGCGGTGCCCTCTTTATTCCTGGCAATCTTGATGATTTCCCAGAAGTTGCGGCTGATGTGACTCAAGTTGACACGAGTGGGAGTCCACGTGCCTTTGCCCTCTCTTTAGCTGATGTGGCACGCCTATCAGGTTCAGGCCGTGCTTTTCCCACTCGTGTACAGCGTACAAGTGGAAATGCTCTAGCTTGGTGGATACGTACTCCATCGACATCAACCACAGCTTGGAGGGTTACTGGTGATTCTTATGGTCCGAATGATTGGGGACAACTGCGTGGTGGACATGGTAAACATTTTATAAATCATGGCATCCGCCCAGCCCTCATCATCAACTCTTCCAACTAAAGAACAAGTGTATAAAAACAGAAAGTATGCTCAAGACAGCATTCGGCACGCTGATACAAGTGATTTTTACCCCTTCTTACAAGATATCAATAGAGATATTGCCTAAACTTATGTTATACTAGTAAGAGCAAAAGAAAACACTTACATGTTGAAAGGGATTTTTAAAATATGGAAAAAACACTCGCTGTTAACGCTGGATCGTCCTCTCTAAAATGGCAACTTTATGAGATGCCTGAAGAAAAGGTTATTGCTAAAGGTATCTTTGAACGTATTGGTTTGAAGGATTCTATTTCAACAACCAAGTTTGATGATCAAGTGCATAAGAGAGAGCAAGACATAGTTGATCATCGTCAAGCAGTCTTACTCTTGATGGACGAGTTGATATATTTTAAGCTTATCGGTAGCTTCCGTGAAATCACAGCTATTGGTCATCGTGTCGTAGCAGGGGGCGAGTTTTTCAAGGCATCTACTGTTATTACACCTGAGGTTTTAGAAGAAATAAAAAACCTTTCGACCTTAGCGCCTTTGCATAACCCTGCAAATGTACTCGGGATCGAAGCTTTCCAACGCCTGCTGCCAGATGCTCTTGCTGTAGCGGTATTTGACACGGCTTTTCATACGACTTTACCAGAAAAAGCTTACCGTTATCCTATTCCGACAAAGTATTATACAGATTATGCTATTCGCAAATATGGAGCACATGGTACATCACACATGTATGTATCACGCGAAGCAGCAAAAGTTTTAGGAAAACCCCTCGAAGATTTAAAACTTATCACCGCGCATATCGGTAATGGTGCTTCGATTACAGCTATCGAAGGTGGGAAGTCAGTAGATACTTCAATGGGCTTCACACCTCTAGCAGGTGTCATGATGGGGACACGTTCTGGCGAAATGGACCCTTCTGTGATTTCTTATATGCTTGAAAGTGACCCTAGTCTACGTTCAGCGCAAGATGTCATTGATGTTCTCAATAAAAAATCCGGCTTACTCGGCGTATCAGAGTTTTCAAGTGACATGCGTGACTTAGAAGAAGCACGTAACTCCGGCAATGAAAAAGCCTTGTTGGCTTACGAAATGTTCATTGACCGTTTGAAGAAGTTTATCGCCCAATATTTTGGTGTGCTCAATGGTGCTGATGCCCTTATCTTTACAGCTGGCATCGGTGAAAATGATACAGATGCACGTCGTGATATCGTCGCTGGCTTGTCATGGTTTGGCATGGAAATTGACCCAGAAAAGAATGTGCGTGGTGCGAATGGTATCATTTCTACTCCAGAGTCACGCGTTAAAGTTTTGGTTATTCCGACAGACGAAGAATTGGTTATTGCACGTGATGTCGAAGCCGCAAAAAATAAATAATCTTTTGGAAAGACCGTATGGTCTTTTTTTCAGATTGAATTTATGGTAGAATAGTAGGGATAAAAAAGAATAGAGAAGAGATAGGTAACTATGGCTGATATTAAATATAAACGCGTGCTGTTGAAACTTTCGGGAGAAGCTTTGGCAGGTGACAAGGGATTTGGAATTGATCCTGAAACAGTTAAAAAAGTTGCTGAGGAGCTCAAGGAAGTGTATGCTCTGGGGGCAGAAATTGCCATTGTTTGTGGCGGTGGTAATATCTGGCGTGGTGTAACTGGGGAAAAAATCGGTATGGAGCGCGCGCAAGCAGACTATATGGGGATGCTGGCTACGATTATGAATGGTTTGGCTCTTCAAGATACACTTGAAGCACTTGGCGTGCCAACACGTGTTCAAACGGCTATCGAGATGAAGGCTGTGGCAGAACCTTATATTCGTCGTCGTGCAGAGCGTCATCTTGAAAAAGGACGCGTTGTTATCTTTGCAGGAGGAACAGGCTCCCCTTACTTCTCCACAGATACAACCTCAGCACTTCGTGCAGCGGAGATTAATGCAGACGTTATTTTAATGGCTAAAAATGGTGTAGATGGTGTCTACAATGCCGATCCAAAACTTGATGAAACAGCAGTTAAATTTGATAATTTGACACACATGGACGTTATCACAAAAGGTCTTCATGTTATGGACTCTACTGCTTCTACAATGTCAATGGATAACCACATTCCGCTTGTTGTCTTCAATATGAACGAGTCTGGAAATATCAAACGTGTTGTTCAGGGCGAAGACATCGGAACTACAGTAGAATAAATATAATAATAAAATAAAAAGGAAAAATCATGGCAAACGAAATTATTGACAATGCAAAAGAACGTATGAATAACTCATTGAACAGCTTGCAACGTGAGCTGGGACACATCCGTGCAGGGCGTGCCAATGCCAGCTTGCTTGACCGCATCTCTGTAGAATATTATGGCGCACCTACACCGCTGAATCAGCTGGCTTCAATCACAATCCCAGAAGCACGTGTTTTGATGATTACGCCTTTTGACAAAACAATCTTGAAAGATATTGAGCAGGCCTTGAATGCAAGTGACATTGGTATCACACCGGCTAATGATGGCTCTGTTATCCGCTTGGTTATTCCGATGTTGACAGAAGAACGTCGTAAAGAGTTGGTTAAAGAGATGGGCAAATATATCGAAGGTGCAAAAGTTGCAATCCGTAACATCCGTCGAGATGCTATCGATACTGCGAAAAAGCAAGAAAAGGCAAAGGAAATTACAGAAGATGACTTGAAAGTACTTGAAAAAGACATTCAGGCAGTAACAGACAATGCTGTTAAAGAAGCAGACAAAATGGCTGCAGAGAAAGAAAAAGAACTTTTGGATGTTTAATACTGCTTTAGCAAGAAAACAATCAAAAATAAACGGCTCTGTGGGCCGTTTTTAAGGGAAAAGAATGAATAATTTATTAGCAACTACATTTTCAGCGATTATTACAGCAGAAAACGATCAATTTTACTTTTTGCAGAAAGAGGATAACATTATCCGCCTCGCAAAATCAGAGGGAGAACATCAGATAGGGGATATCGTCACAGGTTTTGCTTATATGGATAAATCTGACAAGATGTGCCTAACCACGCAAGAACCAACTGCTACGCGCGAAAAATTCGGTTGGGGTACAGTGACAGACGTTCGTCGTGACTTGGGTGCCTTTGTTGATATTGGTTTGGCTGGGAAGGATATTGTCGTCTCACTTGATGACCTTCCCTTACCTGAAGATAAAGACCAATGGCCTAAAAAAGGGGATAAGCTCTTTGTCAAAATCGTCGTCGATGCCAAAAATCGCCTTTGGGGAAAATTAGCTTGGCACCAAGATTTCTGGGAAATCTCAGGACCAGCCTATGACAATATGCAAAACCAAGACTTACGAGGGATTGTGCATCGTAATAAGGAAACAGGGTCCTTTGTTTATCTCCCAGACAATAACATGCTTGGTTTTATTCACCCTAATGAAGCCTTTGGTACACTTCGGATTGGTCAAGAACTTCAAGTGCGTGTGATAGGTTTCCGTGAGCAAGACCGTAGCTTAAACCTTAGTGCAAAACCACGTGCCCATGAAATGTTGGATGCAGATGCACAGATGATTCTCGCTTATCTTGAAAGTATGGGAGGCAAAATGCCCTTTAACGACAAGTCAGCGCCAGAGGATATCAAAGCGACTTTTGGTATCTCTAAAGGACAATTTAAAAAAGCGCTTGGTGGTTTGATGAAGAATAAAAAAGTCAAACAGAGTCCGGAGGGAACAGAGCTTCTTTCCTAAAACATCATTAAAAAGTTGGTGAAAGATCCAGCTTTTTTTGTTTTAGGAGGAACACTGTTTCTGATAAAAGAAAAAAATAAGTGCATGAGAGAGGGAGTTTTGTTATAATATCTTCAACGAAGAAGAACGGGGGGAAGAGGATGAGCAAAGAGAGAGCGATATTTGCAGGCGGCTGTTTTTGGTGTATGGTCCAGCCTTTTGAGGAGCAAGCAGGGATTCTTGCTGTGACAAGTGGCTATACAGGAGGGCATGTGGATAATCCAACTTATGAGCAAGTTTGTAACCATCAGACAGGACATACTGAGGCAGTGGAAATTATCTTTGATAAGGAAAAAATTTCTTATGAAGATTTGGTAGAACTTTACTGGGAACAAACGGATCCGACAGATATGTTTGGGCAATTTGAGGACCGTGGGGATAACTACCGCCCTGTTATTTTTTATACCAATGACACCCAAAGAAAAGTTGCGGAGAAGTCAAAAGAAGCCCTTCAAAACTCAGGACGTTTTGACCGTCCAATTGTCACAACAATAGAACCTGCACAAAAGTTCTGGCCAGCAGAAGACTATCATCAAGGCTTTTATAAGAAAAATCCTGAGCGTTATGCTTTGTCTAGCCGTTTACGTCATAAGTTTTTGGAGGAAAACTGGCAATGAGACAGCCCTTTTATACCTACTTGATGCGCCATCGCGCGCCAGTTGAGGTGGATGACGTGACCCGCTTGGCTAATCTGGCTTTTGCGGATACGCAATTTCCCAAACAATCGAAAGACTTTGATGAAATTTCTACTTATCTGGAAACCTATGCCCCTTTTTACTTTAACTTGGGACTTTTTGATGATATCTGGGCAATGTATTTAGAAGCCTAAAAATGGAGGAAAAAACAATGAAAATGGCACACACTTGTTACCGCGTAAAAGACTTAGAAGCTTCAATCAAGTTTTATCAAGAGGCTTTTGGTTTTGAAGAAAAACGTCGCCGCGACTTTTTAGAATATGAATTCACTTTAGTTTATCTGACCTTGCCGGGTGATGATTATGAGTTAGAGCTAACTTATAACTATAATCACGAAGCCTATGATTTGGGAAATGGTTATGGTCACATCGCTATTTCTGTAGATAACTTGGAAGAACTGCACACACAGCAAAAAGAAGCAGGCTTTGAAGTTACAGAGCTTAAGGGGCTTCCTAACTCAGACACACGTTATTACTTCATTATTGACCCAGATGGTTATAAGGTTGAAGTGATTGCGGAGTGAAATATAATGTAAAAAGACGGAACTGTTTCGGTCTTTTTTTAATTTCCCCCTGAATATAGCAGGAAGATTTTTCAAGCTTAAAGTATTTCGTTTTTTTCATAAAAACCCAATGTGAGTGAAAAAATACAAGAGGCTTCTTATGTTAGACTGAATATACTAAGATAAAAGGAGGAAAAAGAAGTACTGTTGCTTTAGAAAAAGATTCATCTTTGAAAGGAAGAATTGCTATGAAAATCAAAAAACTTGTTGCTGTATCAACTTTAGGACTAACTCTTTTTGGGACAAGTCAGATGACGACTGCTGAAAAAGCCTCTGCCGATGGTGTTTTGGGCGATAGCGTGGAAAAGCTAGAGCGTGCTGTTCGGATCTTGCAGAATAACTTTACACGTCATGGGCGGCAGGTGGCATACTCTAGAACGTGGCCAGATGCATCATGGGGGAAGAAGACCTTGACAGCGGAGTATTATAACTGGGCGGTGTCTCATCAAAGTCGTGCTTATGTATCTGGAGGCAGGAGAGGGGAGAGTGGCTGGTATGGTCCTGGTTGGAAAGTTTGGACTTCCTCTACAGGTGATTATTATGGGAAAATGGAGTGGCGATATGAAGCAAGGGGTAATAAGTGGTAAGTAATAATGAATAAAGTCTTAAAGCTTACATTATTGCTTTTATTCTCTTTCGTTAGTGTGATGCTTGCCTATATGCGCTACAATGATATTGAGTCAGATAGGCTTACGCGTTATGTGAGTAAGCCAAGTTATACCCAAATCTATCCTCCTGAGATAGGAGATACTGAGCGCTATGAGACAGATGATGTAAAAATACTTGAGCGGAAAGATTTTATAGCAGTCATAGATGAGGTATCAAAGGAGTTTAATGCTCCTTTTACTGTTCGTTCCCGCTTTATTGGTGCCGACTATGATGGTAAAGGAAATATCTACTATAGCCACCCAATGGTTAACATAACCTATTTTCAGACAGACTATAAAAAGCAAAGTCAAAAAGAGTTTATGGATCACGGTTCAAAAGTAACGGTGATCAAAGAACCGCTAAAAAAAATAACTGATGAAGAGTACCAAGGAGCCGCAGTATTTTTTGAATCAAGTGAGAAAGAAAAAATATTAGAAGCTTTGAGTGAAAAAATAAACCAAAGATTTAATCTGGCAACCAGTTCAAGCAGCTTAAGCGCTCAACCTGAATGGTACAATCCCCAGCCTTTAATCACTCGTGGGAACGATATGTATCGTTTTCTCATCAAGATGATTCTTTTTTTCTATTTTATTTTCCTTCTTGTTTGGATGAGCTTACGAAGTAAGGAGATTGCTATATATGCTCTTAATGGAATGGGAAACTGGGAAATTCTTCTGCGGATTTATATGAAGAGTTTTCTGCTTGTACAGCTTTTTGTAGGGTTATTAAACAGCATCTTTCTTCTGAAAGCTTTCGATTTTCAATATTTGATAAGTCTCAGCCTGTTGATGGGACTAAGTCTGCTTCTGGTAATGCTTGTTATTGGTATCGTGAATCGAGCATCTTTAGTGGCTCAAACTAATAATAAGTCTTTCTTAAAGCGCGTCCACATTTTGGTTTATCTGGTTAAAGTTTATATCTTTGCGGCCAGTGTCTCTACAAGTATGGGGATTATCCTTTTATTAAATAGCAGTTTGGGTTTGATGCATAAGACACCCTTGGAGGGTTATGGTGTTTTTGCAGGATGGAATTCAGGTTATTCTGAAGCTAAGTATAACTCGAGACACACGGAGATATTTAAATATATAGAAAGTAACGGCGGTTTGCACGCAACCCAAAAAATCTTAGGGCATGAGAAGCTCAAAGATTATCAAGGGATAGAGGTTAACTCTGCCTATCTCGATAAATATTCCGTTAGAGATAGAGAAAACAACCCAATTCACATAGATAAAAGCACTAAAGAAGCTGTTATACTTGTCAACGAACGCTATAAAAGTAAAGTAGAGGAGATAAAAAAAGCTTATAATGACTTGTTAGAGATGCAGGGCGCCTGGTTTCGAGCAACAGAAATCAAGGTGTTCTTGATGAAAGATAAACAAAGTATGCCTATATTTGAAGGGGAAGCAGGCGGTGTTTATTCCAATGGTAAAAAACAAGAACTTGTAGCAGATATAATTGAGGTGCATACGGTAAATAACGCTGGGGTTAATACTTATAGCAATATGTTTTACGGAAATAATACCCTAGGCGTTTTGATTCCAATAAAAGAGAACATAGAAAAAACGTATTTAGAGATACTGCCAAGTTTGAAGAAAGACCTAGTAGCTGCAAGTTTTGTTTCCTTTGTTCCTACATCAAAAATTGCAGAAATTGAGGTCAAACGTTTTATTGGTGAACCGATAACATGGGTATTTATGAATGTTTTAGCTTTTGTGCTTTTTATCCTGATGATTTTATCCACAACGGTAATCTATTTTAAGGTAAATAAGAAGAAGTTAGTACTTAGACGGGTGCAAGGCATTTCCTATTTTAGAACATATAAAATGCTGTTTATCCTCATTGCTATTCAAAATTTGATTTTCTTCTCTCAGGCTCTATTACATGGGCATGACTTAGCGGTTATTGAAGCTTATATACTCTATGCTTTGATCGAGCTTGCTTTAGTCTTCCACCTCCTCACCCGTCTCGAAAAGAAAGAACTCGTCACCACCTTGAAAGGAGCATAAAAACACATGATAGAACTGCAAGAAATCAGCAAAAAGTTTGGGAAACATCAGATTTTTGATAACTATTCTCTAAGTATCCCAGCTGAGAAAATGACAGCTATCTTAGGAAGAAGTGGCGCTGGAAAGTCGACCTTGCTTAATCTGATTGGATTGATCGAGGAAGTGGATTCAGGTCGGGTATACATTTCAGGACAAAAGGCTCCCAAAATAAACAGCAAGGAAGCCCTATTAATGCGTCGTAATCACATAGCTTTTCTTTTTCAAAATTTTGCCTTGATTGAAGACGAGAGCATTGAGCGAAATCTGAATATTTCTCTAGTCTATGAAAAACTCAGCGGGAAAGAAAAGCGCCATAGGATGAGAGGAGTTTTAAACCAAGTCGGTATTTCTCATAAGCTGAGTGAAAAAGTATACGCCTTGTCTGGTGGCGAAAAACAGCGCGTGGCCCTTGCCCGGGCTTTGTTGAAGCGCAGTAAGCTTATCTTGGCTGATGAGCCGACAGGCTCCTTAGATGGAGAAAATAGAGGCCTGATATTAAGCTTGCTTCGGCAAGAGGTGGACAAAGGGAAAACAGTCATCATCGTCACACATGATCCAGCAGTTGTGGCGGCTTGTGACGAAGTTGTCGAAATATAGAAACTTGACAAAAGTGACCATATTTGATAGAATGCTTAAGTATGTCTTTAGCATACAGGCGTGGAAGATAGAAAGATCTATCATCATACCACATCACGAAAACAATATAATAAGGAGAAATTTATCGTGGCTAAACAAGTAGAAAAACTCGTTAAATTGCAAATTCCTGCCGGTAAAGCAACACCAGCTCCACCAGTTGGTCCAGCTTTGGGTCAAGCAGGTATCAACATCATGGGATTCACTAAAGAATTCAACGCGCGTACAGCTGACCAAGCGGGTATGCTCATCCCAGTTGTAATCTCAGTATATGAAGACAAATCATTTACATTCATTACAAAAACTCCTCCAGCAGCAGTTCTTTTGAAAAAAGCAGCTAAGGTTGAAAAAGGTTCAGGAGAACCTAATAAAGTTAAAGTTGCAACTGTAACAAAAGCACAAGTTGAAGAAATTGCAAAAACTAAGATGGCTGACCTTAACGCTGGTTCACTTGAAGCAGCAATGTCAATGATCGAAGGTACTGCAAAATCTATGGGATTTGTAGTAGAAGGTTAATTCTTAATTAATCATCGCTCATATTCCACACAAGTGGAAGGCTGTTACAATAACAGACAACCGATATTACCACAAGGAGAAATATAGAAATGGCTAAAAAAAGCAAATCAATGCGCGCTGCTCTCGAAAAAGTAGACGCAACTAAACTTTACAGCGTTGAAGAAGCAGTAGCACTTGCTAAAGAAACTTCAATCGCAAAATTTGATGCATCTGTAGAAGTTGCATACAACCTCAATATCGACACTAAAAAATCTGATCAACAAATCCGTGGTGCAATGGTATTGCCAAACGGTACTGGTAAAACTGCTCGCGTTCTTGTTTTCGCTCGTGGCGAAAAAGCTAAAGAAGCAGAAGCAGCTGGAGCAGACTTTGTTGGTGCAGATGAGCTCGTGACTAAAATCAACGGTGGTTGGTTGGACTTCGACGTTGTTATCGCAACACCTGACATGATGGCTGTTGTAGGCCGTCTTGGTCGTGTCCTTGGTCCACGTAACCTCATGCCAAACCCTAAAACTGGTACTGTAACAATGGACGTAACTAAAGCTGTTGAAGAATCAAAAGCTGGTAAAGTGAACTACCGTGCGGATAAGGCTGGTAACATCCACGTACCAATCGGTAAGGTTTCTTTCGACAACGAAAAACTTGTTGAAAACTTTAAAGCTCTTAATGCTGTTATCATGGCTGCTAAGCCAGCTACAGCTAAAGGGACTTACATCACAAACCTTTCAGTGACTACAACTATGGGTGCTGGTGTTAAAGTTGACACAACAAGCTTCTAAGTCACAACTACAGGTGACTGAAACAAAAGTCCCAAACATGAAAAAAGTGCTTAACTCTGTACATAGCAATGCTGAGGTTAGGTGCTTTTTTGTTTGTGACTTTTGACTGCAGTCTCTTTTTTCTGTTACTAAAATCTTTCGAAAATCATAAAAGTCTTCTTTCAGAAAGGTTATAGTAATATTCGGTAATTTATATTAGAGAAAATGACACTTTCATGATACAATAATAATATGAAACGAATTATCTTCCTGTTAGCTTTTTCAGTAATGATTTGGACAATTATAATTATGGGAACAATACTTGGATTTCCAATATTGAGTTTGCAATTGATTTCAGTTTTGTTACTTTTTGCGAGTTTTTGGCTTATAAAAAAAGATGGGCGACAAGCTTGGACACACCTCATCATAATAGATATTATGCTGTTAATTTTGCTTTTCGTCCTTTATACGTCACGCTATTTTTTTACATACTTTCGCAACAACGGTGCATTGACTGAAATTTTAGTAGTTGCGGGATTTTTTGTTATTTCCCAATGTGTAGGTATATTCTGGGGCAGGCAGTTTTATATGGACAATCGTAAAAAGTAGTCCCTATTTTTAAGTTGCTGAAAAGTGTCAATAAATTGTGAAAATAAAGTCGGAACATAATTTTTAAAAATAGAAAAACGCTCAGTTATGATACAAAGTGTACCAAAACTGAACGTTTTTGGTTATAGCACTTGCCTAGATAGGGATAAATAGGACTTTGTGCAAGAGCACCTTATTTTCCATTGTTTTCTTCTGCAAGTTTTTCTAAAATTTCGTTGATTTTATCAACTTTAGGCTGAGCGACAGCTTGAAATTCATTTATCTTTCTTTGAATTTCTTGACCTGTGAGATCAGCTTTTTTTGCTTCAAGTTTTACCTTTTCCAAGTTGGCTTTGACGTCATCTATTTCTTTACCAAGCCTTGAAAAGATTTCTGAGATATCATGAATGAACTCTTTCATTGAATTTCCTCCGCAATGGCACGTAAATCATAAGTATGCGCTGTAAATTCAGCGTGGAAACCATCATCTTCAGCATAACGTGGAATCAAATGTACATGAGTATGGAAGACAGTCTGACCAGCTGTTTCTTCATTGTTTTGTAAGATGTTCATGCCTTTCGCGCCAAAAGAGTTCACAAGTTTGTTGCCAATTTCTGGAATTTTAGCAAAAAGTTGTGAAGCTTCCTCAGGGACCATGGCCAGCAGGTTTCGTGTATGCTTTTTAGGCACAACAAGCGTATGACCTTTTGTTGTTTGTGTAATGTCTAGAAAAGCGATTAAATGCTCATCTTCGTAAATTTTAGTACTTGGGATTTCGCCCGCAATTATTTTACAAAAAATACAATTATCCATAAGAAATCTCCCTGTTGAGTTGCAGCCAGCAGTGGCTTATTGCATTGTTAATTGTTATAAGTAAATTATAACAAAATCTTTTAATTTTGCTTAGTGTTACTGGTTAGGAAAAGTTTTTAAAATGTCCCTTTCAGAAAGCAAATCTTTTTCAAGAAGTTAAAGTATCCTTCAAAAAGGTCAATTGTTATACAGGTATTCTGATTGGAGCATCTTGGGCACTTGTCTTCAGACTGTAATCTCCTAAAGTTATAAGATTAATTCAGAAGATTCTGAGAGGTGAGGCAACCCTTGATATCCAAAGGGGACCAAGATGCAGCAGCCTAGCATCATCATCGTATCGTGGGAGTACATAAGTTTGAGGAATCATCTGCATATTATCCAGTCTTTGATGGCCAAAGGCGCACTTTTTCGTTTGATGAACAGCGATGGAAACTCTCCAAAAAGACGAAGAGGATAATAACAGCTAGGCTAAAGACTTTGTGCAGTAGAGGGGAGCAAAAGAAGGGGGGATATGATAAAATTAACTTATAACAATTTTGAAAAGAAGTGGAGATATTAATGTGGCTCTTAAAATAAGTAATCTGACTGGAGGATATTTTGGTCATCCAGTCCTTAATGATGTAAGTTTTGATATAGCAGATGGAGAGTTGGTTGGTCTTATCGGTCTTAATGGTGCCGGAAAATCAACGACGATTCAGGAAGTAATTGGACTTTTAACGCCTTATTCTGGTCAAATTGAGTTAGATGGCATTACCTTACAGGAAGATCTGGAAGGCTATCGTCGGAAAATCGGTTTTATACCGGAAACTCCAAGTCTCTATGAGGAGTTGACGTTACGCGAACACATTGAAGTCACAGCCTTGGCTTATGGAGTACCTGTGGAGGAGGCTATGCCTCGTGCAGAGGAGCTCTTGAAAACGTTTCGTCTGGAAGATAAGTTGGACTGGTTCCCCGTTAACTTTTCCAAAGGGATGAAGCAAAAAGTGATGATTATTTGTGCCTTTTTGACAGATCCAAGCCTATATATTATTGATGAACCATTTTTAGGACTGGATCCATTAGCGATTCAAGACTTGATTACATTGATGCTTTCTATGCGTGATGCTGGCGCTTCGATTTTGATGAGTACACATATTCTTTCGACAGCAGAAAAGTTCTGTGATAAGTTTGTTATCTTACATGAAGGCCAAGTGCTGGTCGCTGGTACTATTGATGAATTACGCGCAAAGTTTGGCAAGGAAAATGCCAGCCTTGATGAAATTTATTTAGAACTGACGAAAGGTGTAAATGCTCATGAATAGCTTGTTTGAAGAACGCCGTAAAGCATACTACCGGCAAAACCTCAAATACTTGCGCTATGTTTTTAATGATCATTTTGTGCTTTTCTTGATGATTTTGTTGGGGGCACTGGCTGTACAGTATGCTCAATTTTTACAGGCGCATAGTTTAAATGTGGCTGGTAAAGTGGTCTTGATTGTTTTAATATCAGCTCTTAGTCAAGCCTTTGGAAGACTAGCGAGCTTTGTTGAGTCTGCTGATAAGGTTTTCCTGCTGCCACAGGAGAGAGCAGTTCGCAAACATTTATATATTTCTTGGTTGCGTTCCCTGATCTTACCAGCCTTTATCAGCTTTATCCTGATTGGACTTGCTGCACCTCTTTTAAACTGGTCTCTGCTTTCCCTTGTGTTGTGGTTTCTTATATTGCTCTTCTTGAAAGCAGCTGGTTTAGCTTTCCGTTTACGCCAGATACTCCCAAATGGGATTATTGCCTGGGAGGCATTGATTTCCTATGAAGAAAACCGTAAGACCAATACTTTGAGATTTTTTGCGCTCTTTACCAACGTTAAGGGCTTAAAAACACAAAGCCGCCGCCGGCGATATCTGGACTTTCTATTACCAAAAACACTTCGTACCTACGAATACCTCTTTAGCCGTGCTTTTTTACGTTCTGGGGATTATTTATCACTGACTTTGCGTTTACTGCTCCTCGCGGTTTTATCCTTAGTTTTTATTGAGAATGCTGTTGTTGCGGTGATTTTGGTGGCTGTATTTAACTATTTGTTGCTTTTTCAATTGTTTGCTTTGCAAGAATCTTTTGATTATCAACTTTTGACACGCATCTATCCACTACGTCGCTCTTCAAAGTTTGCAGCCATTAAATGCGTTTTGTCGCGTATAATGCTCTTTGTCACAGCTGCAGAGCTCGTGTTTGGTTTAATTTTTTTGCATGCCAAACTTTATATTTTACTCGTACTCCTTGTCAACTTCTTTTTAGTGAAAGTCTATATAAAACTTCGCTTAAAAGGGAAATGAGTGCTTAGATTTATTGAATAAAACCTGCTCAGTTGGCGTGGTATGGCCCGCGTTAATGAGCTGGTTTTTTTTACAGATTCAGAAAGTCCCCTTTTCTCATCAAACACTCATTTCATTTGACCTTTTTTTTTTTTTATACTATAGACTCAGAAAGTAAACGTAACATTAGAAATGTATATGTAATGAAAATCTAAAAGTACAAGTTACGTCAAAGGAGGAGTTTATGACACCAGAAAAGAAAAACCAGCGGCGGCTGCGCAACCTCGCGCTCCTGTCCCTCTTATTGCTCTTGGTAGGCGGCACCTTCGCCTTCCAAGCCTTCAACCAGCGGGCCATCAATGACCGGCTCCGAGAAAACATCCCCGGCGGCCGTGTCCACGACTACTACAACCGAGACACCGAAAACAAGGACGTCTTCGTGGAGAACTATGGCAATGTGCCCCTCATGGCCCGTATCCGCCTCTCCGAGTTCATGGAGAAACGCTCAGCAGGAGATACAGACTTTACGCCTATAGTGACCGGCACCATCCGTGACCAAGTGAACACTTGGACGGTCATGCGTCCCTCAGAGACCAATCTCAACACCCGTGTAGGCGACTCAGCTGCCTTCAACACCTACGCCAACCTGACCTTTGGTTGGAGTCGCTCAGGTCAAGATGCCCCGTGGTTCATGCCTACCTTCAACCGGGACAACCAAGACCTGATGACAGCCTCTGCAGGGCATGCCCGTGACTGGCTCACAAGTACAGCCACAGACGGTGTCACAGATGGAGCTACACATCCCGGAGACGGTACAGATGCCTACTGGTCCTCTGGCGACAGCTTTGACAACAGCGGACCAGTTTGGCCGGGCGAAGAAGTCAGCCATGATGCCGCTCAAAACCTGCAACAAGAACGTGCCCCAATGACAATCAGCCAGTGGGCAGCCCTACCCAATAACCTGAAAGTCGGGAACTTCTGGGTGATTGACCACCAAACAGGCTGGGCCTACTGGGCCAATCAACTCCAAGCAGGAGAGACCACCTCTTACCTCTTGGATGCCGCTCAGATGACCGCAGCGGCGGACAACATCCCGGGCGAATATTATTACGGTATCCATGTGGACGGGCAACTGATCAGTCCTGACCGTATCAGTGATTTCTTGGCTGTAGATCCAGACTATACGCATCATGATGACCTGTCAGACTTCCTGACAGCCGTACAGAACGGTTCTATCGATAACAACTGGGGGAACCCGGGACCAGATGACAATGTCCAACCTGACCAAATCAACTTTAGCATCATGGCACCGGGAACCATCTTTACTATGGCTGGGGAGCAGTACCGTTATTTGGAGAATCAAGGTGGAGGGAATCATTTGATTATTCTGAATGAAATACTTAGTGCGAGCTTCAATAGTCAAAATGACCGCAATAATCAATGGTATAGTCAACTTAGCTTAGATGTCCAAGCCATGGTGCGACCTGTGTCGGATAGTTTTACCACAGGAGAAACGGGTTTGGGGAGCGTCATTATAGATGCTGGCTTTCTTCCTACAAATCTGTACGCATTCCCAGAGGTGATGGCGGATGAAAGTCAAGTTGATTCAGGCGGAACACCGCGTGCTTTTTCCCTTTCTTTAGCTGATGTGGCACGTTTATCAGGTTCAGATCGTGCTTTTCCTAGTAATATAGAAAGACTGGCCACAGGAGAGAATGGATGGTGGCTTCGTACACCTTCAACAAACATACATGCTTGGAATATATTCCCTGATAGTGGAGGGCTAAGCGATGGTGGCGCCAGAGATAACATGTGGGGAGCTAGAGGGACTCGTCCAGCCCTCATCGTTCATCAATAACACTGCTTTTGTTAGAAATAAAAAGGAGATAAGAGCTTGATGTAAGAAGAAAAACGCTCAACTTCGGCATCCTTATGCACGGAGTTAAGCGTTTTTTGTTTTTAAACTTTATCCTCATCTTCCACACTTAAAAGCATTGACAAAATATTTTGTTTCTTAATGCAAGTATATCATCACAATCATGGCAATATAGAGAGCTAGAGTTATTATAAAGGTGAGACGCCAAAAAAGCTTAAAGAAGCGTTTATAGTTGAAAGCTTTATAGTAGAACAAATCAAGCAATAGCAAGATTAGAGCCAAGATTGATAAGATTAAAAGATAGTAGGGCAAAATGTTGACAGCAGTGAGCTGCTCTGAAAAAAGTTGAAGTCCATAAATCAAGAACAGAACATACACATCAGCAATAAGGAGTTTGCGGCGTGTCAACTGACGGATACGCAAAAATTTAAAAGCAAAAACCAGTACAAGCCATGTGAGAAGAGGGTACAAAGTGGCAATAATCTTAGGTAACATAGCTTAATTTTAGCTGTTTTAGCTGCTTTTGTAAAGTGTTATTTTATAGACTATAAGGTTTAGAAAGTGAAAAAAGAGAAAGCTATCATTGAGCGCTTTCTCTTTTTCCCTAAAATTCACGGATGTCAGCAAATTCTGCATGAACAAAAGCTGCTAAATCTCTAGGATTGAGGCGTACAGAGCGTCCCAGTTCTCCGGCTGATACAATAATCTTATCTGCTTCAAGTGCGAGACTATCGATATAGATAGGGAATTTTTTAGTTTGCCAAATTCCTACAGGATTGTTCGCACCATGTATATACCCCGTAGTTTTTTGCAAATCTTTTTGTGGAATCATATGAACTTTTTTATTGCCTGAAACTTTGGCTAATTTTTTCTCAGAAAGGTGTTCTGTTAAGGGGAGGATGCCGATGAGTGGTCCGCTTTTATCCCCTGTAAGTGCAAGTGTCTTGTAAATGTCACTGCGATCAATATCACTAGGCAGCAGTTTATCTTCCAAAGCATTGATGGCAAGACTTTCGTGACTAATGTGATTCTTGTCCAAGATTTGTTCAACCAGTGTTTTCTTTAGTTTTCTTTTCTTGCTCATGTTTTCATTATATCATATCACTTTTTGCTCTGAAAAATTTGAGGTGCTCCCTTTGAGATAAGGAGTAAAACAAGGGAGGCAAGAGTAGCGGTTGCGAGCCCGCTAACGCCATTAGCAACAAGTGAGTAGGGAATAGCCCCCCAACCTTTCCAAGCATACTGTCCCCAGAAGACAACACCTGCGATAAAGTGCCAAAAGTACTTGATGAGGACACCGAAAAAGGCAAGTGTCAAGATTATCTGAGGCTTACTTGAATCTTTTTGGCGTAAAATCCCGGCTAATCCAAGAGAAACCGGCGCGATGATATACTCTAAAACAACTTGGACAGGTGTAAGCACGGTCGCTTGTCCTAAAACAATCAAGAGCAAGCCAAAGACAAGTCCACCAGACATCCCCCATAGAACTCCCCGACGTAAGGCCAAAATAAGCAAAGGGATAACCGCAAGTTCAAGATAGAAAACCTGAGCATAGTTGATAGAAAGAAAGCTCAGGACAAGGGCTATGGCAGCTGCGATGGCAGTTTCAGTAAGCGCCAAAACTTTAGAATGATGCATAAAAAAATCTCCTTTTGTAGGCACAAAGGAGGGTCAAAGAGAAGTAAGGACAAAAGTCCTTTATACAGACACATTCCTACGCTGGTACTAACCAGATCAGGTCAGATGGTGTTTCTCAGCTCTTAGAGATTCTAAGAGCACCCATTGTGCAAATTTTTTAATTTTACAGTATCAACTATACCATAATGGTTTTAGTTTATCAAAAATGCCGTACTTATACCGAGGAAGTTCCAGAGCATGTGGATAGCCATGTTGAGGTAGAAGTTGCGATACTTAAAGTAGAAGCTTGTTAAAACGAGGCTCATCGAACCATAGAGAAGCCAACTGTAAAGGTCGGTTGGGCTATGCACGGCAGCAAAAAGTAGGCTGGCTGTTAGAAAGGCTAAAATTTTGTTTTTTTCAAAGAGGATTTCAAAAGGACCGACACGATAAGTTAGTTCTTCAAAAAAACCAGCAAAAATGGTTTGAGTGGCAAAGATGCCTAGGGGAATTATCTGAGCGAGTTTATCCAGAGCTTCTTGGTTTTCCGTACTTGTCTGTAGTCCAAGGGCTTGAGCAAGTAAGTTAACGAAGAGAGAGGTGAGGAAAAGGGCACCAAAACCTAGGCAAATTTTTCCCAGAGGAAATTCCTTAAGTGCAATGGGAGGGATAATCTTCCGACGGCGTGCCAGAAAGTAGGACAAGCCTAAGGAGAGAAAGAAAATAAAAAAGAAGACAACTTGCTCGAGGGAAGAAAAGGCTTTTTCTGAGTGCAGCTGGCTTATAAGTACCGTAGTAAAACTCGGTAATAAGGAAAGCACAAATAACGCAAGCCATATCGCTTTTTTATAGGTAAAAATCAAACTAATAAGGTAAAGAATAAGGCTGAGGCTCAACCACTGAAGCCAGCCTCCACTTAAAGAAAAGGGGAGTGCAAAGAGAAGAGCGGGAAGGATAGTCCAAGTCCAAGGCTTTTTTATGAGGTCTTTAAATCTAGTCATAAAATAATTCTAACATATAATCGTTGATACTTTGAATAATTTTTAATAAAATGTAAGAAGATTAATGGAGAAATAAAATGAAAGAATTTATAGATAACTTAGAAGTTTGCTTGCCTGGCTATCGCGTGTTAAACCGCGAAGAAAATTTAAATTTTTACCGTGAAGTTTTAGGTTTGAAAGTTCTTCATGAAGAAAATGCTGAAGTTTTTTTGGCGGGTTATGCAGTAAAAGAGCCAAAAATAATACTGGAAGAATCTCCAGGTTTGGCTTCTGTTCAAGGCGTAAAAAAACATGGGCATACAGTTATTCAGGCAGATGGAGATGAGATTGAGCAACTCCTCGCGCGTAATATAGACAAAGTTTCTCATCTTTATCAAGTGAAAGACAGCTGGGCTTTTGAAGCTGTGTCTCCAGAAAATGATGTTTTTTTAATGGTTTCTGTAGAGGACTGGTCAGATTTAATCGAGGTGGACAAGGCAGATGTGGACTTTGATGAGGGAGAGTTTTTGGGCTTGTCAGATTTTTCTGTCAAAGAAGTTCAGATTAATGTGGAGGACAAGGCCATTGTTACAGAGTACGAACACATATTGGGGGTAAAAGCAGTGGGAAACAGCATTGAGCTCCCTGATTTACGTCTTGTCTTTCATGAAGATGAAGGTCCTGATCTGTCAGCACCGATGGACGAAAAGTTAGACTTGATGCTTTTGCGTTTTCAGGTGTCTCAAGACTTTGACCTCACTCGCTTCGCAGAAAGTTTATCCACAGACACACTGTATCTAGATAGAAAAGCAAAAACACTTGCGGTTGATATTCCGCAGCATATGGAACTTTGGTTCACCAAGCAAGGCCTATGAAAAAAGAAAAAGAGTTTTTAGAGAAGATTGATGACTACATCAATCAAGGAGTTTTTCCGGGTTGCCAGTTTGCCCTCGTGGAAGGGCAGGAGGTTCGAGAATTTATTCGTGGAAATCAGGAAATAGTACCGGAAGTAAGCCCCTTGGCTTCGGGGCGAAAGTGGGATCTGGCCTCTGTATCTAAGGTTGTAGGTACGGGCACAGTTGTGATTAATCTGGTCTTGTCTGGCAAGCTGGATATTGATGCTCCCTTTACACAGTATTATCCTGACTTTCATGAAGATTCGGTTACGCTGCGGCAACTTCTTACACACACCACAGGAATCAATCCTTTTATAAAGAATCGTGACAAGTTGGACTTTTTTGGCTTAAAGGCTGCCATTGATCATATTGAGGTGACGGAGGACAAGAGCTGCCATTATACAGATATTAACTTCATCTTACTGGGCTTTATGCTTGAAAAAGTTTATGACCAACCTCTAGATGAAATTTTGAAAGCACAGGTATTTGAGAAATGGGGGATGTATGACACATCATTTGGACCTGTCACAAATGCTGTTCCTACAAGTCAAGATGTAAAAGTAGGCAGTGTTCATGATCCTAAGGCACGAGTACTTGGTAGGCATTGTGGCTCCGCAGGGCTTTTTGCGCCAATGGGTGATTTAGTAAAGTTTGTCCAGGCTTATTTTGCAGATGAAAAGTATCTGACCCTTCAAAAGAATTTTGCTTTTGGTCAACGTCCAAGGAGCTTGGCTTGGGATTTCATCCATAATCAATGGCTGTTGCACACAGGTTATACAGGAACATTTATTTTGATGAATTTAGAAACGAAAAAAGCAGTGATTTTCCTGTCCAATCGGGTGCATCTGGCAGACAATCGAGCGCAATGGATTGCGGACAGGGATGTACTTATCGAAAGATTGATTCAAAATTTAAGCTGACTTTGAGTTGGCTTTTTTTTATTTTAACGGTGAGGACAGGAATTAATAGAGAAAAGAAGCTCTTTGTAACCCTTGGCTTTTGTTGAATCGATACTTCTCTATTCCTTAATGGAAGATTGAGGCGATAAAAAGTTTAAGACATGAAAAAGCTTAACCAAGGTATTCTGAAACATCCTGTGAAACACTTCTTGTTGAAACTATCTGAACTCCTCTCTTTATCTCATAGTCTTTCATTGGGTCCTTCGTATCATGCAATACAGGGCGAGCAATATTCCGCTACCTATAAGGCGGATGATGTTCGAAGTAGACTTTTCCCCAGTTTTTGGGAGCTTCTCTTTTGTATATGAGTTGTCTAGAAGCTTGGAAGTATCAGCTTTGGCTTCAGGGAGGGAGTCCTCTTTGGCCCTTGGTAAATCAGAAGCTTCTTCTGGGTTTTCTGGGATTGCTCTTAACTTATAAATATAGGTTACAGAGAGGGTTTGATTGGCTAGGTAAAATCCGTTGGCATTGCTGGGGAGCTTGTTTACATCTAGCTCATAGACCTTCCCCTCATAGTTAATTTTTTCTTGATATAAGGGAGTATCTAAGGTATGGTATGCAGGAGCTGTTTCACCGACAAACCAGAACAAGGTTGAAAGTCTCTGATCATTTGCGATATTTTTACCGTGTTCATCTACATAATGGACAATGACGTCTCCCTTAACTTTTTCTGACACAGGGCGCTTGTAGACATAAGTGATAGCGATAGTTTGGTTAGGAAGATAAAAACCGTTGGCATTGCTCGGGATGAGACTTGTATCAAGTTTATATATCTCCCCATTATAAGTGATGCTTTCACGGTACAGAGGCGTATTGAGGGTTTGATACTGTGGAGCTGGCTCCCCCTCAAGCCATGAAAGGGTTTCTAGGTTTTCAACTGCTGCAATAGGGCGACCCGCCTCATCCACATAATGGACACGAACAGAACCACTTACTGTAGTGGGCTGTTCTTCAGGTGCTTCAAGGGATAGACCTTGATTAAATGAACCATATTGGCTTGCATCAAGGACGTATGTTCCGGCGCCATATACCGTGATTGTATAAATAACATAGCTGTTGCCTACGCCACAAACATAGACAGTGAAGGTAGTATTAGGTATTGCAGTTTCATCGGCAGTGAATACCCATTCGGGAGAACCTTGGTTACCAGATACTGTTATTCCTTGAGCAATCTGATAGGCTTGCCCATTTCCGGGAATCTGCTTTTTCGGCTGCCCCTTATGGATGATACCATCTGTTCGTCCAGTGATTCCAGAGAGAGTTGCTTGAGTCTGCAGTGTATCGGCTGTTACATGACTCGCAGGAATTCCAGAAATCGGTCCGCTGATCAGAAGCAGGATACAGGTCATATAAGGGAGACCCTTTAATATTTTTCGAGATAGAAGCATAAAAAAACCTTTCATTATAAATTTAATGTGAATATATAGAATGTATGTTTCTTTATATTAAAATTAACACAACTCTCATCAAGTGTAAATAAGTTAAAAGTTGACACAGTGTATGATTTGACACATTTTTTAAGACTCGAAAATGCAAGAATATACGTTGTTTATTATCTTTAAATGAGTTTTTGGTTGCAAAGTGTCAACTTTTTTATTAAAATTATCCCCGAAGTCTTTTAAGGAAAAATTAATAATTCGAAAAATAAAGAAAAGGTGGGACAGGAGATGGGGTTAGGAACACGTGAAAACATAATCAATTCCTTTTTCCGTTTAGCATTACAAGAGCCAAATAGGCAGCATTTTACGCTAAGTGAAATTGCGAGAGAAGCAAATGTAAGCAGACAGGCTATTTATAAAAAGCACTATAAAAATACAGAGGAGATTCTGGAAGATATCAGAAACAAAATAAATTTGGAAATATTTAAACACTTGGACAGTGCGGCTCTAAAGAAAGATGAATCACCATTTATATTTTTTGCGAAGGAAATTTTACCCATAGCTTACAAATACAGGATTTGGATTAGGGTCTTAACGACTACTTCTATGGATTCGTATTATGGAAGGATGGTTGAAACAAGGCTAAGCACATACCTTTTGCCATTTTTAGATGAAAATGATTCGCGGAAAAAAATGCACCTATCAGGAGCTTTCAGAGTAAAGATTATCTCTAAAAATATTATCAGCATTGTCACTGCTTGGCTGAACCAAGATTTTCCTGAACCACCAGAAACTTTCTCAAAAACATTTTTGGAGTTGGTAACAGCATCAAGCAATGACTTACTAAAAGATGAACACCGCTTATAAAAAAAGAGTTTTTATGTCCAAAAGCAAAGCTTTTCTTTCTGAAGACTGTCGTGAAAAAAGCTTTGAGATATGGTATAATATATGCACATTTTAATAGGATGAGTAAGAAAAAAAGACGGAGAGTTGGTGCAAGAAGGCATCAAAATAGGATAAAAACAAGATGAGCAGAATGATGCCGGCGCGCGTGCGCAGTGAGGGAATCGCCCTATACGGTCAGGGCCTTTTGATTGATCCGTCAATAGAAGACTTTAAACTTTCCGTTGATGTCGATGGAGAGCAGGTGATTTACGATATGGATGGGGCGCAGGACTATTGTTCCTGTGCAGAGTTTCAGCGTAATCATCGGTATTGTAAGCATATTGCCGCAGTTGAAGAATATCTCAAGAACGAAGCTAAAGAAAACAAAGAAGATAAGAAAAATCTAGAAAAGATAGAGCTGGTTGCAAATGATGACCTGGCTGCTAATGCCTCTTTTTTGGATGCTTTGAATGGTGAAACACAGGTAAGTTTTGGAGCGGACCAGTTTTCGCTTGAAGTGTATGTTGAAGACAGTGCGCAACTTTATGATGTTTTCTCTATGGATTATTTCATGTATTTTGACCTGCGTCTATATAGTGAACGCCTAGGAAGAGCTTACGTCATCAAAGATATCCCTTATTTTTTGAGAACCTTACAAAATTTTGGGCAGTATTCATTAGGGGCCCTTCATTATGTCGACCTCTTTTTTGACAACTTTGACGAGGCCAGTCAGGACTTTTTAAGCTTCCTGCTTAAGATTCATGGCAAGTTAGATACACAAATAGCTAACCAGCTCTATATCAAAAACGGACGCTATCTCAGTTTTCCCTATCTTTTTATTGAAGAAGCGATGGACTTGGCCTCAAATCTGTCGCGCTTTAGCTTAAGAATATTTGGAAGTTTGCTTAACTATTTTACGTTTGCTTCTTTAGACAAAGACTCGGAAATTTTCAAGTTCAGTGTTACGAGTCAAAGAGATTTTATTGAGTTGAAGATTGAAGATCATGCGTTCAGTTCTTTTTACAGCGGATCGCTCCTGTATTACAACAACGTCTTTTATAAGGTCAACCATGAACAGAAACGTCTTTTACAGTTGGTTCAGAAAGAGTTGGAAGGTGAAAAACACAATCAATTTTCATACACGGATAAAGATAAGGTAGCTCAAGCTCTTCAGCAGCTTTCTACTCTAGGCCAAATCTCAGCACCTGAGAATTTTGTTATCCGTCCTTTCAGGCCTATTTTTTATTTTTCCAATCCTGAAGGTCAAACTCTCGAATTGTCTGTTCGGTTTGATTATGGCAATTTCCAAGTGTCCCACTTCCATGAGCTGGAAACGCTTGAATTTTCACGTGATTTGCGTCTGGAAAACAAAATATTTACACTTATGGCGCGTTTTGGTTTTGCCCGTTCTTTTACAGGTAGTGTGACGCTTTCGGCACAGTTTGCGGAAACTTTCTTTATCAATATCCTGCCACAGTTTCAAAAGTTAGGGGACGTAGAACTTTCACCTGCTTTAAAAGCTATGAGGGTTGATGAAGTTCCCGAAATTGTAATTGACCGTCGTGGGAGTTTGCTCGATATTGCCTTTGAAATGCCAAGTATCGGTGAAAATGAGTTTGCCGATGTCATTGCACAATTGCAAAATAATGCAGAGTATTATGTCAGTGAAAAGGGCAAATTATTTATCTTTGACCAGAAATTTAGCCAGCTGAAATCGGCTTTACGCGAGCTTGATGATAATTTTACTATCAGCGGAACGAGCTTGGAAGTCAACGTCACACGGAGTTTTCAAGTTTCTAAGATATTTGAGAATATATCAAGCAGCAGTTTTTCGGCAGAATTTAAGGCATTCTATAACCATTTGATACATCCGGAAACCTATCCTTACGAAAAACCTGAGCATGTGAAAGCAGAGTTGCGTAGCTATCAAGAAACGGGTGTACGTTGGATGTCTATGCTGACACATTACCATTTGGGTGGTATTTTAGCGGATGACATGGGGCTGGGAAAAACGGTTCAGGCCATCACTTATTTGCTTTCAAACCTGAAGGAGGGTGAAACAGCCTTAGTTACTGCTCCCGCAAGTCTTGTTTATAACTGGGCGAGTGAGTTTGAGCAGTTCACAGATAAGATGGATTATGTCGTTGTAGATGGGATGAAAGCAGAGCGTGAGGCGATGATTCAGGGGAAACATCAAATATATATTACAAGCTATGGAAGTTTCCTCAAAGATTTCGATGACTATCAGAACAAGAAACTTACTTACCTTCTCTTGGATGAAGCGCAAGCTGTTAAAAACTACAGCAGTAAGACAAATAGAGCACTGAGTCAGCTCAATGTGGCACATACTTTTGCCTTATCGGGAACACCACTGGAAAACCGCTTGGAAGAAATCTGGGCTATTTTCCAAGTTATCATGCCAGGTTTTTTGCCTAAGCGTGAGATATTCAATAAAATGTCACCAGAAGTCATCGCGCGTATCATACATCCCTTTATCATGCGCCGTAAAAAAGAAGATGTTTTGACAGAGTTGCCTGATAAGATGGAAATGACTTTGCGTAATAATATGGTTGAAGAGCAAAAACTTATCTACTTGGCGCAGCTGGAGCTGATGCAACGTTCGGTACGCCAAATGGACAGCGCAAGTCTCAAAAAATCGCGCATCGAAATTCTTGCAGGTATCACACGTCTTCGCCAAATTTGTAATACACCAGCTCTTTTCATGGAGAATTATAAAGGTGGCTCTGGTAAGCTTGATAGCTTGATGGAGCTTTTGGAACAGATTAAAGGCTCAGGGCACCGTCCTCTTATTTTTTCACAATTTACTAAAACCTTTCCTTATATTGAAGAAGCGATGGAAAAATTAAACCTGACAGCTTATAAGTTAACAGGTTCAACACCTGTGAAAGAGCGCTTGGAGATGGTGCAAGCTTTCAATGCAGGAAGTCGCGATGCTTTCCTTATCTCCCTCAAGGCAGGAGGAGTAGGCCTTAATCTTACCAGTGCAGATCTGGTTATCCTTGTTGATCTCTGGTGGAACCCAGCAGTAGAAGAACAAGCAATAGCACGGGCACATCGTATGGGGCAGAAAAGTACCGTTGAAGTCATTCGTTTGATTACACAAGGGACGATTGAGGAAAAAATAATGGAAATTCAAGAACGTAAGAAGGGGTTGATTGCGAATGTTTTAGATGGGGATGTGATCGACAAGACACTCAGTGAAGCAGAAATCCGAGAAATTTTGGGACTATAACTTTAAAAATCACTGAAAATGCGATATAATAATAGTTGAATCATTTACCTAAGAAAAAAATAAGAAAAAACAAGCTTTTTAATGAATATAAAAAAGTTTTAGAACCAACAAAAAATAAGTAGGACAAGCAATGAACCAAGGAAGAAGAGTTGTATTTCCAATCATCGATGATGATGAAATGCTTGAAAAAGATACACGTGTCATCATGACGAACTCACAGTTAATCACCAAAAATCCTAGTCAACAAGACGAGGCTTCTTTTGGTAGTGTTCAAATGTCTGATAAAAAACGTTCGGATGTCTATAAGCCAATAAAAACGAAGGTCAGCTATAGTACACAGCATCGTCCGCTAAATAGCAATCATAGTGGTTACAGTTCTTTTGATAAGATGCCTAAAAAGACAAGTGTTGATGAGTCAAAAGAAAAAGCTAAGAGAGAAGCCGCAGTGCCTCCGAAACGTCCAAAAAACTATGTCCATCCTTTAGAGCGTGATAAGGATGATTTTTCTATGCGCCGTTCATCAGCAATACTTAATGCCTCTAAATCTCCACTTGGTGAGAAAAAAGCAATTGAACAAAAACCGATGTCTCCGAGACGTCCGGTAAACAATAATCCCATTCGGGATATGAAAAAACGTGGTTTGAATCTCGATGAAGCAATTATTTCAGGTTCTCCCCAAAAAGCGGAAGATAAAAATAAAACTGCTAAAAACGAGTATTTTGACAATAAGCGCAAGAACTTGTTTGACCGCGGACTTTAAATAAAAGAAGGAGAAAAGATTTCAGTTCCGGCTGAAATTTCTTATTTATCATGGAAAAAGTATATCATTTTATCGGAATTAAAGGCGCAGGTATGAGTGCACTCGCGCTTATGCTCCACCAAATGGGAAAAAAGGTTCAAGGGTCTGATACGACAGATTACTACTTTACCCAGCGAGGTCTTGAAGAAGCTGGAATTCCTCTTCTGCCTTTCGATGAGAAAAATATCACACCAGATGTCGAAATAATTGCGGGTAATGCTTTTCGTGTGGACAATAATGTAGAAGTTGCCTTTGCTGAAAAAAATGGTTTTGCTTTCAAACGTTATCATGAATTTCTGGGGCACTTTATGGAAGACTTCATCAGTATTGGAGTGGCCGGTGCTCATGGAAAAACTTCAACGACGGGCATCCTTGCTCATGTTATGAAAAATGCTGCAGACACTTCATATTTGATTGGAGATGGTACGGGACGCGGGAACGCAGAGAGTAAATACTTTGTTTTTGAGTCTGATGAATATGAGCGCCATTTCATGCCGTATCATCCAGAATATACGATTATCACAAATGTTGACTTTGACCACCCAGACTACTTCCAAAATATTGAGGATGTTGCTTCCGCCTTCCAAGACTATGCACAAAATATTAAAAAAGGTATCTTTGTTTTTGGTGAAGACCCTTATTTGCGTAAAATTACAGCAGAAGCACCCATTTACTACTATGGTTTTGAAGATGGTGATGATTATCAAGCGAAGAATATTATTCGCTCCACACGTGGTTCCTCATTTGATGCTTATTTCCGTGGTGAGAAGATAGGACACTTTGTTGTACCTGCCTATGGAAAACACAATATTGCCAATGCTCTGGCTGTGGTCGGTGTGACACATCAGCTTGGTCTAGACATGAATGATATTGCGGATTATCTCTTGACTTTCTCCGGTGTAAAACGTCGCTTTACAGAGAAAAAAGTTGGGGAGACAATTATTATCGATGATTTCGCACATCATCCAACCGAAATTGAAGCGACTATCGATGCTGCACGCCAAAAATATCCAGATCGTGAAATCGTTGCTGTTTTTCAACCGCATACATTTACGCGTACGATTGCCTTTGCAGATGAGTTTGCTCAGGTGTTGGATTCGGCAGATACGGTTTATCTTGCAGAGATTTATGGCTCCGCACGTGAAGTTGATCATCATGAAATCACGGCGCAAGACCTTGCAAATAAAGTACGTAAACCTGCTCGTGTGATTTCGGTAGAAAATGTTTCCCCCTTGTTGGACCATGATCGTGGGGTTTATGTCTTCATGGGAGCTGGAAATATCCAACAATATGAAGTAGCTTTTGAAGATTTATTAAGCCAATTGACAAAAAATACTTTATAAGCCTTAAGTTTATGAAACCTTGCAACTTTCTCTTGTACAGAATGAAAAAGAATATGAAATAAATAGTCAGATTTCGATTTGGCTATTTTTGTTTTGGCTAGGAGGGCAGCCTATCAGTGCTATTTCTAGAAATAATTCAAGTGCTAAAATGTCCCCTCATATGAAAAGCCCCAGCTGTTTTATATAAAGATAAGAGTAAAGAAACTTTTCTATTAAGGCAAAGTTTTTATGACAGAATGACACTTAAAACTTGACCCTAGTTTTATAAATGTTTTATTCATGCTATAATAGGAGTTATGAAATTTGCAGAATTTAAGTTTAAAAATTATATCAATGAAACGCTTGAGAAAATCAAGTTTGTTTCGCCAACTCCTGTTCAGGAAAAACTGATTCCTGTCGTTTTGTCAGGCCGTGATTTGGTGGGGGAATCTAAAACTGGTTCAGGAAAAACACATACTTTCTTACTTCCTATCTTCCAACAATTAAACACGGATCTTGATGAAGTCCAAGCTGTCATTACTGCACCCTCACGTGAGCTTGCTACACAAATTTATCAGGCTGCTCAAGAATTTGTCAATTTTAACGCGGCGATTCGAGTGGTGAACTATGTCGGAGGGACAGATAAGGCGCGTCAGATTAAGAAGCTCGAAACAGCACAACCGCATATTGTTATTGGTACACCGGGCCGTATTCAAGACTTAATCAAGTCAGGGGCTTTAGATGTTCATACAGCCTCTACCTTTGTTGTTGACGAAGCGGACATGACGTTGGATATGGGCTTCTTGACGGATGTGGATAAGATTGCTGCAAGTTTTGGTAAAAAAGTGCAGATGCTGGTTTTTTCTGCAACTATTCCTCAAAAATTACAGCCTTTCCTCAAAAAATATTTGAATAATCCAGTTATGGAAAAGATTGCAACGAAAACGGTAATCTCAGATACGATTGAAAACTGGTTGATATCAACGAAAGGCATCTCGCATAATCAAATCTTGCTTCAGCTTTCAAAAGCAACAAATCCTTATATGGCAATGATTTTTGCAAATACAAAAGGTCGTGTGGATGATATCCATCATTTTCTTGTAAGTAATGGTATAAAAGTGGCTAAAATTCATGGTGATATTCCTCCACGTGAGCGCAAGCGCATCATGAACAGTATCAAAAACTTGGACTATCAGTTTGTTGTTGCCACAGATATTGCAGCACGCGGTATTGATATTGAAGGGGTGAGTCATGTTATTAATGACGAGCTTCCACGTGATTTGTCTTTTTTTGTTCACCGCGTGGGGCGTTCAGGGCGCAATGGTCTGTCTGGAACGGCTATTACACTTTATAGCCCGGCGGATGACTCAGCCATTCGTGAAATCGAAAAAATGGGTGTAAGCTTCCAGCCAAAGGCCGTGAAAAATGGTGAGATCGTGGACTCTTATGATCGAGACCGTCGTGAAAAACGGACAGCCAAGACGGGTGAATTGTCCAACAAGTTACGTGGTCAACTGGCTAAAAGTAAGAAAAAGGTCAAACCAGGTTACAAACGTGCTCTAAAATGGGCCATAGAAGAAGAAAATATGAAAAAGCGTCGTGCAGAGTATAATAAAAATGCACGGAAGCAACGTGAAGCACGTAAACAAAAGTTTTAATGAAAAAATTTTTTAGGGTTCTAAATATAGTCCTTGCCTTGGGAAGTGTTTATGCTTTATTTTGCCTAGGCTTGATTTTTAGTACCTCCAACCATCGTCCAGAAAACGTAGAGGGGTTGGAAACGATAGTGGTTCTTGGGAGTCGCATCGCTTCAGATGGAAAGCCAGAGCCGACGACTCAGGAGCGTCTAGATGCAAGTTTGAAACTTGCGCGGCAGCATCCACAGGCTCAGGTGATTGTTTCAGGCTATCAGAGTGCGGGCTCTCCCACGACGGAAGCGGAAGGTATGGCGGACTATCTTCAAGCACATGGCCTTGACTCTAGTCGGATTATTCAGGAAAGGAAAGCGCGAAATACTGTTGAGAATTTCGCGTTTTCTAAAAAGTATGTCCGAGGAAAGGTACTCATCGTCACGAGTGATTTTCACTTGTATCGCAGTCTTTATTTGGCTTCAAGGCTAGGGTATGAAAATTACCAAGGCTATGCTGCTGCAAGTCGTACATCTCCTCTGCAAGTTGCGGGGCATTATGCTAGAGAGACTTTGGCTCTGGGCTATTATTTAATTAAATTCACACTATTTTCAGCTGTATAAAGGAGTTTTCAGATGTTTCAGCCAGAACAGATAAGCAAGCTCAACGAGCTAGAAACTCTGGTTCTTGATTTTATTATAAAATCGCCAGAAAAAGTGCAAAATTCAACCATTCGGAGTTTGGCAAGCCAGCTCCATGTTTCAACGACAACGATTGTAAGAATGAGTACAAAGTTAGGCTTTAATGGCTGGTCAGAACTAAAATTCTTTCTTAAAAATCAAAGCAAACCAAAAACAGCGGAAGAACAGCATTATGACAACATGTTAGAGTTTGATATGTTTTTACGTCGCATGAATTCTGATAGTTATCAAAAACGTTTAAATGAAGCGGCAAAAATGATTGCTAAGGCAGATTATACCGTTTTTATGGGGATTGGAAATTCAGGTTCTCTGGCTGATTATGCATGTAAGTACTTTGTTAATGCTGGTTTGCGGGCCTTTGTCATCAACGATCCTTTTCAGGCCATCCAAATTAATGATACCGGAAATGTTATTGCTTTGATTCTCTCTGCTTCGGGGGAGACAATCCAGATTATCAATAAGGAGCTAGAATTTAAGCAGGAGGGAGCGCAAATCATTTCCTTAACTAATAATGAGGACAGTACAGTAGGGAGACTTGCAGACCTCCAACTTTTTTATAACTTGACTCCAGAGTGGTCCAAACTTTATCCCTTAGGAAATTTGACAACTCAGTTGCCTGTCGTTGCCGTCCTTGAAGTACTTGCCCATAAAACACTTCATTTTCTAGAAAACTGAAAAAGAGGTTTGTTTCAAAAAACGAAACATGTTTTAAAAAACTTGCGCAAATTCGCAAGTTTTTTTGCTTTTTTAAACAATGAAAATCTCCAAAACCGCATTTTTAAGCGTTTTTTATTTTGTTTCATTTTATAAAAACCGCAGAAGACAGCTTGTTGAAAGCCTTTTCTGAAAGCGTTATAATGATTGTGAGCTCAAAAGAAGAAGAAAGGAGAAAAAGGAGGAAATGGCAGAAAAAGTTATTGCACTTGCCTGTGCAGCAGGTATGTCTACTTCACTGCTTGTAACCAAGATGCAGCAAGCAGCTAAAGAAGCAGGAAAAGACTATGAAATTTTTGCTCGATCAGTAGCAGAGATTGATAACATGCTGGCAGGTTCTGGATCACATAAACCAGATGTGTTATTACTTGGTCCGCAAGTGGCTTACATGAAAGCAGAAGTCATAAAAAAAACAGCTGCAGCAGGCGTTCCATGTGACGTCATCAAAATGCAGGATTACGGCATGATGAACGGTAAAAATGTAGTTGCAGCTGCAGATGTCTTAATGAGTTAAAAATATATAAAATAAAATTTTGGAGTATAGATATGAATAAATTTATTAATGAAAAATTAATGCCTCCAATGATGAAATTCTTGAATACAAAAGCCGTGACTGCGATTAAAAACGGTATGTTGTATCCTATTCCTTTCATCATTATTGGAGCCATCTTCCTCATCTTGGCAAACTTCCCGCAACAAAATGTTGCAGATTGGATTTCACAGATTGGTTGGACCCCGATTTTTAATCAAGCATATGCTGCATCATTTGGTATTATGGCCTTATTTGCAACCTTTGGTATTGCTTATTCCTGGGTAAAAAGTGAAGGTTTCGAAGGCGCTTCTGCGGGACTGACTGCTATTATTGTTATGGTTATGCTTCAACCAAGCTCTATTTCAACAGTGACTAAAATCATTGATGGTTCTGCTGTAGTTGGAGAATATCAAGTGAATGGGGTTATCGATGCTGCCTGGTTAGGTGGTAAAGGGATGATTCTCGCGATTGTAGGTGGCTTGCTTGTGGGTTGGTCATATTCTTGGTTCATGAAGAAAAACATCCGTATCAAGCTCCCTGAACAAGTGCCAGCTAATGTTGCTGATTCGTTTGGGGCTTTGATTCCCGCATTTGCGATTACATTTGGCGCTATGTTGGTCTATGCCTTGTCTGTATTGACAACAGACCAAACACCGATTGAGTGGATTTATACTTTGATTCAAACACCATTGCAACATGTTGCAGATGGACCTCTAGGTGTCTTCCTGATTGCCTTTCTCCCTGTGTTTATCTGGTGGTTTGGTGTACACGGTGCAACAGTTATTGGCGGTATTATGAGTCCATTACTTTTAGCAAATAACGCAGATAACCTTAAACTTTTCCAAGAAGGAAACTTGTCACTTGAACATGGGGCACACATTGTCACGCAAGCTTTCATGGACCAATTTATTACAGTAACAGGTTCGGGAATGACTTTTGGTTTCGTTATCTTTATGGTTTATCGTGCACGCTCCGTGCAAATGAGAACGATTGGGAAATTGACTCTGGCGCCTGCATTCTTCAACATCAATGAGCCTGTACTCTTTGGTATGCCTATTGTCTTGAACCCAATCTTGGCTTTCCCATTCTTGATTGCACCGCTGGTTTCGGGTTTCGGAACCTATGCGGCTATTGCACTACATATCATCCCTCCATTTAATGGGATGTATGTTCCTTGGACAACACCACCGATCCTTTCAGGTTTGATTGTTGGAGGCTGGCAAGGGGCTTTATGGCAAGCGTTGATGATTTTTGTAACAGGGATTATTTATTGGCCATTTGCTAAGAAATACGATGCGATTCTTGTACAACAAGAAAAAGAAGCATACGAAGCTGAGCAAGCCGAACAAGCCTAATAGAAAGTTGAGATTAAGCCAATGCTTAATCTCCCTTCTATAAATGTAATTTCACAAAGTGGCTTATGAGATTACATTTATAGAGGGGAGCTAAGCGTTTAGAAAAGGGGAGGATTTTAAGAATGAAAAGAAACGCAGGTTCAAACCTTAGAATTAGAGAAAAGAGAGAGGAAAAATGACTTTAAGAAAAGATTTCTTATGGGGCGGCGCGGTGGCTGCTCATCAACTTGAAGGTGGTTGGAAGGCTGGTGGAAAAGGTGTTTCCGTTGCTGATGTCATGACTGCTGGGGCAAATGGGGTTGAGCGTCGGATTACCGATGGTGTCTTGCCCGGTGAAAATTATCCTAATCATGAGGCTATTGACTTCTATCATCGCTATAAGGATGATGTCAAACTTTTTGCTGAGTTGGGTGTCAATTGCTTCCGGACATCCATTGCTTGGACACGTATTTTCCCAAATGGTGATGAACAGGAACCAAATGAAGAAGGTCTACAATTTTATGATGATTTGTTTGATGAATGCTTGAAAAATGGTATTGAGCCAGTCATCACGCTGTCGCACTTTGAAATGCCTTATCATTTGGTTACGGAATATGGGGGCTGGCGTAATCGCCAATTGATAGACTTCTTCGTAAGATTTGCTGAAGTGGTAATGACGCGCTATAAAGATAAAGTCAAATACTGGATGACTTTTAACGAGATTAACAATCAAGCAAATTTTGACATGGATTTTGCCCCTTTTACTAACTCAGGACTTAAGTTTGTTGAAGGTGAAAATCGTGAAAAGATTATGTATCAGGCTGCACACTATGAGCTGGTCGCTTCAGCACGAGTTGTTGAGCTCGGCCACAAGATTAATCCTGATTTTCAAATAGGCTGTATGATTGCCATGTGTCCTATTTATCCTGCGACATGTAAACCAGAAGATATGATGGCGGCGCAGGTTGCGATGCAACGACGTTTGTGGTTTACTGATGTGCATGCGCGTGGACATTATCCAAGTTATATCCTCAAATACTTTGAACGCAAAGGCTTCGACTTGGATATAACAGCAGAAGATATTGAAAACCTCGCTAAAGGAGAAGTGGATTATATCGGTTTTAGTTATTATATGAGCTTTGCCATTAAAGATCAGGCTGAAAAGATTGACCCAAGTCTTAAACTGAACTATATGCCAAGTACGGCTGAAAAAACAGGGAATCAAGAGAATCTTGGAGCTCCAACATTTGATTACATTGAAAACCGAGATTTAGTAAAAAACCAATATGTCCAAGCATCAGAATGGGGCTGGCAAATTGATCCATTGGGCTTACGCTACAGTTTGAATTGGTTCAATGAACGTTATGAAAAACCACTCTTTATCGTTGAAAATGGTTTTGGAGCCGCGGATAAAGTAGAGGAAGATGGCAGCATTCACGATCCATATCGTGTGGAATACTTGAAGGCCCACATTGAAGCGATGAAGGAGGCTGTGGACTACGATGGCGTGGATTTGATAGGTTATACACCTTGGGGCTTTATCGACCTTGTTTCTGCTGGAACAGGTGAAATGAAGAAACGTTATGGCTTTATTTATGTGGATAAAGATAACGAAGGAAATGGAACTCTGGAACGCTCGAAAAAAGATTCTTTCGCTTGGTACAGTAAAGTTATCGCCACAAATGGAGAGGAACTATAATGGAACATAAAAAACTTAAAGCTTTCCCCAAAAACTTTTTATGGGGCTCTGCATCAGCGGCTTACCAAGTTGAGGGGGCACATGATGAAGAGGGTAAAGGCCTTTCTGTTTGGGATAAATTTGTCCGGATTCCGGGGAAAACATTTCAAGGAACAACTGGTGATATAGCTGTTGATCACTACCACCGCTATAAGGAAGACGTGGCACTTATGGCAGAAATGGGACTGAAATCTTACCGCTTCTCAATTGCTTGGACACGTATTTTTCCTGAGGGACGCGGAGAAATCAACAGAAAAGGTTTACAATTCTATGTGGACCTAGTGGATGAACTTCTTGCACATGATATCGAACCCGTGGTCACGCTTTATCACTGGGATCTGCCTCAGACTTTGGAAGATGAGTATCGGGGGTGGGAAAGCCGCCGAATCATTGAAGATTTTGTCAATTATGCTGAAACTTTATTTACAGCCTTCAAAGGGAAAGTAAAATATTGGGTTTCACTTAATGAGCAAAATATTTTTACTCAGCACGGTTGGATATTGGCGACACATCCACCGGGGAAAGTTGATATGAAGCTGTTTTATCAAGTCAATCACCATGCAAACTTGGCAAATGCAGCAGTCATCAATAAATTTCATGACATGGCAATGCCGGGAAAAATAGGTCCTTCCTTTGCCTATACACCGAACTATGCGATAGATGCAAATCCACTTAATGTTTTAGCTGCTGAAAATGCCGAAGAAATGCTTGCACACTTTTGGATGGATGTTTATTGTTATGGGGAATACCCCATAGCAGGTTTGAATTACCTTAAAGAAAATGACCTGATGTTTGAATCAGAAGCGCATGACTTTGAGTTATTAAAGTCTGCCCAACCCGATTTTTTAGGGATTAATTATTATCAAACTGCCGCAAATGCGTGGAATCCAAGAGAAGGTGGGGTAACTCTGGGTAAAATGAACACGACTGGTGTAAAGGGCTCTGGTGGTGAGCAAGGCATTCCAGGGTTGTATAAGCGCGTGACTAATCCATCTGTTGAGCGGACAAACTGGGATTGGGAAATAGACCCTGTAGGCTTGAGGATTGCATTGCGCCGTATCACTAGCCGTTATCGTATCCAAGTGATGATTACGGAAAATGGGCTTGGAGAATATGACAAGCTAGAATCTGGAAAAGTTCACGATACCTACCGTATCAACTATCTGGAAGCACATGTAAAAGCTATAAAAGAAGCAATGACAGACGGTGTTCAGGTTATCGGTTATCATACATGGTCTTATACAGATTTGTTAAGTTGGCTGAATGGCTATCAAAAACGGTATGGTTTCGTTTATGTTGACCAAGATGAGCGCATGGAAGGGAGTTTAAAACGAATTCCTAAAGATTCTTATTATTGGTATAAGAACTTAATTGAAAACAATGGCGATTTCCTATAAAGTACCTTGTGCTTCATTAGTGAGAGCACTTGCAAAATAGAAATGAAAGCGGTATACTTGAAACTATAAAAAGAAAAAAGGGGAAAAACTAATATGGCTGATAAAATAATCGCTTTGGCTTGTGCAGCGGGGATGTCCACATCTCTCTTGGTTTCAAAAATGCAAAAAGCAGCTGCAGATAAGGGAAAAGACTACGAAATTTTTGCAAAATCAACAGCGGATATTGACAATATGCTTGCTGCCAATCCTAAACCAGATGTCCTTCTTTTAGGACCTCAAGTAGGCTTCATGAAGGCAGAAGTACAAAAGAAAGCAGCAGCAGCAGATGTGCCGATGGATGTGATAAAAATGCAGGACTATGGCATGATGCGAGGGGATAAAGTCCTTGAAGCAGCAGAAGCACTGATGAAGTAAAACAGAGATAAAGATTAAGAAATAAGGGGATGTAATGAACGAAGAAAGAATGGAAATTGTGATGGGCATTATCATGCATGGTGGAAATGCTAAAGGTCTGGCCTTTCAAGCTATCCAACAAGCAAAAGAAGGGGATTTTGAAGCAGCAGAAAAGTCCCTTCAGGAGTCTAACCAGGAGTTGCTCCAAGCCCATGATGTTCAGACAGATATGTTGACAAAAGAAGCACAGGGGATTCATACAGAAATAGACCTCTATATGGTACATGCTCAAGATCATCTGATGAACGCAATTACCTTCAAAGACTTGGCTGGAGAAATCATCGGCCAAGAAAAACGTATCCAAGCGCTGGAAAAGCAGTAAAATAAGAGATAAAAACTTTGAGAAAAATAAACGGTCTGGGACAAAATCCCAAAAATGAAAAAGTACTCAAGCCTATACCTAAGAACGATGGGATTGAGTACTTTTTGTTTTTACATTTTGGCTAAAATTAAGCAAGGTTTTACATTTGTGCCAGTCTATTGACTTCTCTGAAGTACTAAGATTTTGCTCAAAAATTCATGATGTTCAAGAGAAGACGTATATTCGCCTTTAGCAAATACTTGTTAAAATGAAAGAATGAAACAGGAGTTTGGCATGGAAAAAGCCACAAAAGTTCTTGCTTTTACGTCTAGATTTCGATATAATGATTAATGTTGTGGCGGCATAGCCAAGTGGTAAGGCATGGCTCTGCAAAAGCTTGATCGTCGGTTCAAATCCGTCTGCCGCCTTTTTCAATACATTGTATTATAGTGTATTATATTAAAAACCGCTTAATAGAGCGGTTTTTGTGTTTTGAAAATCAAGTGAAATCATACATGCTCAAAAAATCATATAGGGTAATGTCTCTTGCAAATTGTGACTCGTTTTTAAGTTCGCCCTTTGCTTTATCAGCTGCTTCAATCGCATCAGCTTTGGTTCTAAAGCCAACTTTTGTGAGTGGTGGTTTATTTTCTTTTGCTCTTGAAATTGTAAATTCCCATGTTTTCCACGCTTTCTGAAACTTGCCATAATTGCGTTTAACTCCTTTTTCTTGTAAAACGGAGTACAAGAAAAGACACAATTGCCGTGTTGTTTCTGTATTTATTGTCTAAAGCCGCCCCATGTCGCAAAACTTGGGCGGCTTTTTTCTTTTTAACTCAGACTATGCTATAATAACTTTCGGCGCACCTTTTTGATGCAATCACGCCTTAGAAAGGAGGTGAGTTTATGCTCATTACAATATTCGTATCAGTTGTCGCTCCGATAGTGGTCGGAGTAGTCCTTGAGCTGGTCAAGGATTGGTTGAAAGACCGACGTAAGCGCCGTTAGTCCACTATTTCGCCCCTTTGCCAGAGGGGCGTTTTTTGCTGTTTGAAATTTGAAAAACAAAAAAACCGAGGAAATTTGCCAGTCCTCGGTTTAAGCGGTGAGCAATGCTCACTACAATATTCGTTGAAACCATTATATCATAACGACCGAGTTTGTCAAATTTTGTGAGTCGCCAAGGCTTAGCGCCTTAAATATACAGCTATATGACTTTACATGATTATGAAAACCGCTTAATAGAGCGGTTTTTGTGTTTTTGAAAAACTTTTTTTAGGACGAAATTAAGTCCGTTCTTCTGTGATAAGCTTAATCATTTTTCAATCGTGTTTTCTGTATTATAGACAGTGGACTGCTCAAGCATTTTTAACAGGTCATTGGGGGTTGTTGTATCTAACATTCTATAGCGAGGGAGCATAAGAAGTCCGTCACTTTCTTTAGCATCAGCTTCGACAGCGCCATTACGTCCAGGATCAAGAAAACCAAACCTATAGCCCAGTTTATCAGCAATATCCAGAGTATCTTGATTGTAGCCACCAGCTGGGTAACAGATCATATCAGTATTCTGGTTTAGCTCTTTGTCTAAATCTGATTTGGATTTCAAAAGTTCCTCTTGCTGTTGTTCGGCAGTTTGTAGACCTAAATCAAAGTGTTGGGCTGTATGACTTCCAAAATCTACTAGCCCACTTTCTTTCATCTCCTTGATTTGGTCCCATGTAAGGATCCCACCCTGTCCGTTATTCACATAGTCTGTAATAATAAATGAAGTGGCGTGCATGTTATATTTTTTTAATAATGGGAAAATTCTTGTGTACATTGTAACAGAACCATCGTCAAATGTGAGCCAGACCAGTTTGTTATCCAACTTTTCCTTTTTTGTAAGCAACTCCTGGGCTTCGGCAGCGCTGACAGTCTTGTAGTTGTTTTCTTTTAGGGCCTTTAGTTGATTTTCGAAAGCCACAATGTCTATATTATTAGAATCTTGAGGGAGCTCATCAGAATTTGAAGTAACATAATGATACATTAATATAGGCAAGTGATTTTCGTCTTTAGAAAGCAACACTTTCTTTTCAGAGGAATTTTTTGAAACAGTATTTTTTTCTTTTGAAGCAATATTTGCTACAGAGTTTTCAGCCTTTTTATCAGCTTGTTTTTGATTGAGGAAGACATACACAATCACGCCTATTATCAAAACCAAAAGTAGTAATAAAATTTTGGTCATACTTTTTTTCTTTCGGCGATCTTTCCTTTTCATATTCTTTCACTCCCTTTAATTATTTTATCTACACCTTATTTTAACAAATTTGCACGAATTAGAAAAACATGGAGTAGAGAGGGAAAGTGCTGAGCAAGAAAATGTCAGTGATGAACTTCACAGAGGAGGTTCTAACTTAGTAAGGTTTTTTAGGTTTAGCAGTTTCACATTTCCAGCAGAGAAGGCCAAGCACGCCCCAAAGCAAACCAAGCCCCTTTTCTCATCAAACACTCATTTCATTTGACCTTTTTTTTTTTTATACTATAGACTCAGAAAGTAAACGTAACATTAGAAATGTATATGTAATGAAAATCTAAAAGTACAAGTTACGTCAAAGGAGGAGTTTATGACACCAGAAAAGAAAAACCAGCGGCGGCTGCGCAACCTCGCGCTCCTGTCCCTCTTATTGCTCTTGGTAGGCGGCACCTTCGCCTTCCAAGCCTTCAACCAGCGGGCCATCAATGACCGGCTCCGGGAAAACATCCCCGGCGGCCGTGTCCACGACTACTACAACCGTGACACCGAAAACAAGGACGTCTTCGTGGAGAACTATGGCAATGTGCCCCTCATGGCCCGTATCCGCCTCTCCGAGTTCATGGAGAAACGCTCAGCAGGCGATACAGACTTCACCCCTATAGTAGGTGGCACCATCCGTGACCAAGTGAACACTTGGACGGTCATGCGTCCCTCAGAGACCAATCTCAACACCCGTGTAAGTGACTCAGCTGCCTTCAACACCTATGCCAACCTGACCTTTGGTTGGACCCGCTCAGGTCAAGATGCCCCATGGTTCATACCCACCTTCAATCGGGACAACCAAGACCTGATGACCGCCTCAGCAGGGCATGCCCGTGACTGGCTCACAAGTACAGCCACAGACGGTGTCACAGATGGAGCTACACATCCGGGAGACGGTACAGATGCCTACTGGTCCTCTGGCGACAGCTTTGACAACAGCGGACCAGTCTGGCCGGGCGAAGAAGTCAGCCATGATGCCGCTCAAAACCTGCAACAAGAACGTGCCCCAATGACAATCAGTCAGTGGGCAGCCCTGCCTAATAACCTGAAAGTCGGGAACTTCTGGGTGATCGACCACCAAACAGGCTGGGCTTACTGGGCGAACCAACTCCAAGCAGGGGAGACCACCTCTTACCTCTTGGATGCGGCTCAGATGACCGCAGCGGCAGATAACATCCCGGGAGAATATTATTACGGTATCTATGTGGATGGGCAACTGATCAGTCCTGACCGTATCAATGATTTCTTGGCTGCAGATCCAGACTATACGCATCATGATGACTTATCAGACTTCCTGACAGCCGTACAAAATGGTTCTATTGATAACAACTGGGGGAACCCGGGACCAGATGACAATGTCCAACCTAACCAAATCAACTTTAGCATCATGGCACCGGGGACCATCTTTACTATGGCTGGGGAGCAGTACCGTTATTTGGAGAATCAAGGTGGAGGGAATCATTTGATTATTCGGAATGAAGGTATTGCACACGTTTCCTGGATTGATCAGGAAGCACGTACCAATCAATGGTATGATGCCCTTGATACAACAGTTAGAGCTATGGTTCAGCCTGTAGTTATCCCCGGAACGGAGCCTGTTATGTTGGATACCGATGCTATATGGATGACTGGACACGGTACACGCTGGTTACCTACCAATATAGAAGATTTCCCAGAAGTTGCGAATGACGTGAGTCGAGTTGATACAAGTGGTAGTCCCCGTGCCTTTTCACTTTCTTTAGCAGATATAGTCCGTTTATCAGGTCCAGGGCGTGCTTTTACTAATCTAGAGAGTCGTGGAGAGGGTAATAAGTTTCATTGGTGGCTTCGTACGAGAGGTGGTATTGACTCAGATACTCTTGATCGTTGGTGGGCAATAACTGGGAGCTCGTCGAATCCTTTTGGTTCAGTTGGCGGATACCATTCCCCGCATCAGGCAGCTAGTCGATCCATCCGCCCAGCCATAATCGTTCATCAATAATAGAACACCCCTCCCCTCTACAAAGTGTTTTTCAGAAAACAAGATAAACTCTATACTAAAATGATATAAATCCTTTTATAGAGACATAGAGTACAGAAAAAAGCATGATTCTTCATATTAATGAGAAACATGCTTTTTATAGTTTATTCTGAAAGAATTTTTGTACCGTGTACGAAATTTGTTCCTGTCAAAGCTGCGTATTCTTCAAAGTTATCAACAGTTACACCACCACCGATAATAATCGTAATTTTACCTTGGGCATATTGCACCAGCTCTGCAATTTTAGCTGTATTGAGAGGTTTATCTAAGCTGTCACCGTGCATAAGGATTTTCTCTACGCCTGCTTCAACCAGAGTATCGATAGCTTCATACTGGTCTTCAATTTCATCAAAAGCCATGTGGAAAGTAACAGGAAGTCCTTGTGAAGCGACCATGAGCGTTTCGAGAGCTTCAGTATCAATCTTATTGTCTTCTGTTAAGGCGCCCCAAACTAGATTTTGAGCTCCTGCTTCAATAGCTTTTAGGATATCATTTTCCATGATTTTTAATTCATAAGAATTATAAACAAAATTTCCCCCACGTGGACGGATGATGACAGCTAAAGTAGTTTTTTGATCACCGATAAATTCAGCAGCTTGTTGAATCACACCGTAACTCGGAGTTGTTCCTCCAACAGCAAGGTTATCACAAAGTTCGATACGTTCAACCCCAGCAGCAACGGCACGAGGAATTTTAGTAAAGTTTTCGACACAAAGTTCACGAATAATCATATGCTTGATTTTTTCCTTTTCTGGCTTTTTATACATTATAGCAGAGCAGTTGCTTTTCATCAATCTATCATTTCTAGAAAAAAGCAGAAGTAAAAGTGGCTTGATACACTTACCCAGTATCATCGCGAATGATGTAGGGGGATGTACTCTTATAATGTTATCTAGAATATTTACCATTGATAAAAGTAATATCTTCAGAATCGCTATAGGTGCTGTATGCTTTAACAAGTGAGAAACCAGATACCCAGTGTCATCAGTTGCAGAGAAGCTTGAAAATCCCCATACCGATTTGCCCGCGCATAAAGCGATCAACACCAAAGTGTCCTACTAAAAAGTTTCCAATCCAGACAAAAATATGTTTGTTGATTCTTTTCTCATTCATAAAAAATTCTCCCCATTCTTTCAGAGTGTTGCGTACGCGGAATTTTATTTACGTTTATTTTGAAACAAGAGCTGTGCACCTTAGATTCTTAAAAGTATTATATATTACTCTGCCAATAAATAAAAAATTATCTAGTTACTGTCTTCAAACATATATTCGGAAACTTATTTGACCTTATTTATATGATAGTTTATAGTAGAAGCATGTTAAAAAAAATTGAAAAAGCTTATTTGTACTTGGAAAAAAATATCGAAAGCTTGCGTTGTCCTTTATGCCACGAAGCTTTTTCCTTAGAACCCTATGCGCTCCGTTGCAACAGAAATCATACTTTTAATTTGAATAAAAAAGGCTATGTGAACTTCTTGCAAACGAAGCCGGATACGGAACACTATACGAAAAAGATGTTTGAGCCGAGGCGCCGCTTGATTACTGCTGGAATGTACATGCCGGTATTGGAAGAAATTGAAAAACACCTGCAGGCAGGAAATCTTCTTGATGTTGGAACGGGTGAGGGGAAGTTTTTAGAGCTGCTGTCTTTTGAAGGAAATAAGTTTGGCTTTGATATTGCAAGAGATGGGATTGAGATGGCAACAGACTTGCCTTTTTCAGTCTTCCTCAGTTTAGCTGATTTGACGAATCTTCCTTTCGCAGATGCCTCCATGTCAACCGTATTAAATATCTTTACTCCTTCAAATTACGAGGAATTTAAACGCGTTTTAAAGAGTGAAGGGAAAATCATCAAAATTGTACCAGACAGGCTTTACTTGCAAGAGTTACGTGCCGTTTATGGCTTGCCTATAGATTATGACAACAGTGAAGTTATTCAGCGCTTTAAGCAGGAATACCCAGATGCTTTACAAAAAGAATTACATTACTGTTTTGAGTTGCCAGAAGAGCTGCATCTGGATTTTTTGGCAATGAGCCCCCTAGAATGGGCTGCTTCTTCTGAAGTAAAGGAGAAAGCGAGAGAAAACCCACCCACCCAAGCAACAATTCACGTCCAAGTTTTAATTGGAAAAAAATAAAAAACCTCGATTGAGGTTTTTGTACTGTTATGGCTTTAAGCCAGCCTTTATTAGGAACTAAAAAGCATTATTTTGTGATGAGGTAAACAAGTTTTTTAATCCCTTTTTTACAGAGAAGAAAAACGATAAACCCAAGGACAAGAGCAGCTGGAACAGCAACTAGACTACTTGTTACTGTGGTGAAAATGTAAATCATCATTGCCATGATAACTGAAAAACTAGCAACATTGAGAAAGAAAGTTAGCTCATGTACACGTTTATCAAGATGCGTTTGCTCGGAGTTCAGCTCATCATATGAATAATATTCCTGTTTTTCATAAAAATCGTTTAAATTTTTTAATTCCATATTTACTTCCTAAGTTTTCCCGATAATTAAGTTCTATATTACATGATAACAAATTATGCAAATGTTTGCAAGGTGATTTCGTAACAAATGTTACAATTCATTTGAGAAAAAAATAAAATACAGTAAAAATCATCTACTTCAGACCCTGTCAAAGTATGATATTTCTGATGAAAAGCAGCTTTGTTGCTTTTTTGTTATAATTGAGATTATGATTAAAATTACTACAACAGCCGAAAGTGTGGAGCAAGCCAAAGCTCTCCTTGAGGCCGGAACTGACAATCTTTATATTGGCGAAGCTGAGTTTGGTTTACGTTTACCCACGGCACTTAGCTATGAAGAAATACGAGAAGTTACTGCTTTGGCGCATGAGGCGGGAAAGACAGTTACTGTTGCGGTAAATGCCTTGATGCACGTGGATATGATGGCTAAAATCAAGCCCTTTTTAGACTTCTTGCAAGAGATTAGGGTAGACAAGATAGCGGTAGGAGATGCAGGTGTCATTTTTGTTCTTCAAAGAGACAAGTATGACTTACCCTTTGTTTATGATGCTTCAACGATGGTTACCTCAAGCCGTCAGGTAAATTTTTGGGCGGGGCAAGGGGCTATAGAAGCTGTTTTAGCCCGTGAACTTCCCAAGGCAGAACTTGAAGCGATGACGGGAAATCTAGAAGTACCGGGAGAAATTCTAGTCTACGGTGCGACGGTCATTCATCAAAGCAAGCGCCCTTTGATCCAGAATTACTATAATTTTATTAAGACAAAGGAAACTGGAAAAGACCGCGCGCGCAATCTTTTTGTCTCGGAGCCTAAAAAGGAGGATACCCATTACAGTATTTTTGAAGACAATCATGGGACACATATCTTTGCCAACGACGATCTTAATATGATGAGTGAACTGTCAAACTTGGTGAAAATGGGCTTTGACCACTGGAAACTTGACGGGATTTATACGCGTGGTGATGTTTTTGTTGAAGTAACAAAACGATTTATTGAGGCAAAAAAATGTATCGCAGCAGGAAAGTTTACAGCAGATAAAGCCTTTCAACTTGAAGAAGAAGTTCGAAAGCTGCATCCAGCTGGACGGACCTTATCCCATGGTTTCTATGATTTTGATCCGGATGAAATCAAATAAAAACGCGTTGTAAGTCAGTCTAAAAAATAAAAAAAGTTTTGGTCGGCAGACCTTATCAAAAATCTTATCTTGAAAATAGGAGAAAAAATGCAAAAAAATTATACAAGACCTGAGGTCCTTGCACCGGCAGGCACACTCGAAAAGCTTAAAGTCGCTATTGATTATGGTGCGGATGCTGTGTATATCGGCGGTCAAGCCTATGGTTTACGCTCACGTGCGGGAAATTTCACCTTCGAAGAAATGCGTGAGGGAGTTGAATATGCAGCGGCACACAATGCCAAAGTTTATGTCGCAGCAAACATGGTGACACATGAAGGAAATGAAGAAGGAGCAGGCGAGTGGTTCCGTACCCTGCGTGATTTGGGAATATCTGCGGTTATCGTTTCCGACCCCGCACTGATTGCCATCTGTGCAGCAGAGGCACCTGGTCTTCCTATCCATCTGTCCACCCAGTCTTCAGCAACGAACTATGAAACTTTAGAATTTTGGAAAGGTCTAGGTTTAGAGCGGGTTGTATTGGCGCGTGAGGTTTCTATGGAAGAATTGGCCGAAATCCGTAAACATACGACTGTTGAAATCGAAGCCTTTGTTCACGGTGCCATGTGTATTTCCTATAGTGGTCGCTGCGTTCTTTCGAACTATATGAGTATGCGAGATGCTAACCGCGGTGGATGTTCTCAGTCTTGCCGCTGGAAATATGATCTTTACGATATGCCTTTTGGCGGCGAACGTAAGTCCATCAAGGGAGAAATTCCTGAAGAATTCTCAATGTCGGCTGTTGACATGAGCATGATTGAACATATTCCAGATATGATTAAAAATGGTGTAAATTCCCTAAAGATTGAGGGACGTATGAAGTCTATTCATTATGTTTCTACGGTTTCTAACGTTTACAAAGCAGCTATTGATGCTTATCTTGAAAGTCCTGAAAAGTTTGAAGAAATCAAGCAGGATCTGATCGATGAACTTTGGAAGGTTGCACAACGTGAACTAGACACCGGCTTTTATTACGGCATTCCTGATGAAAACAAGCAACTCTTTGGCGCACGTCGCAAGATTCCAGAATACAAGTTTATCGGAGAAGTTGTGGCATACGATGCAGAGCGTAAAGTGGCGACGATTCGCCAGCGTAATGTGATTACAGAGGGGGATACGATTGAGTTTTATGGACCAGGTTTCCGTCATTCTGAAACCACAATCCAAAACTTACGTTTGGCAGAAACCGGTGAGCCAATTGATCGAGCACCAAATCCAATGACACTTTTGTACATTGATGTGGAAACCCCTGTGAAGCCTGGTGACATGATTCGCAAATCAGGTGCCGGCTTAATCAATCTCTATGAGAAATCAGGCGCAGCAAAGACTGTCCGCGCCTAAAAAAATAGAGTGAAGGCATGCAATGAGTGAAAAGAAAAAACTGGGTGTTTATTTTGGTACATTTGCTCCCCTGCATAAAGGACATCAGCAGCAAATATACAAGTGTGCGGCGCTTAATGATCAAGTGCTTTTGGTTGTATCAGGTTATGCAAAGGATAGAGGAGATAAGATTGGTTTACCTCTGGAGCAGCGCTATCGTTACTTGCAAGAAGCTTTTGCAGATGAGGCTGATATTTCTGTTGCAAAGTTGGATGAAACAGACTTGCCACCAATGCCTCAGGGCTGGGACGAGTGGTTTTCTCGCTTGCTGGAATTGCTAAAAGATTATGACAGTCAGAGGATTACCTTTTATGTAGGGGAGCCTGATTATGTGACAGAGTTGCAGGCTCGTTTTCCGAAAGACGAACGCGAGTACAGAGTAGAAATTGCAGACAGACAAGATGTCAAGATATCGGCAACAGAAATCCGTGAAGATCCTTTGCTGCATTGGCAGGATATAAATCCTGTTTTTCGCCGTCATTTTACTAAAATTGTTGGAGTTGTTGGAGGGAAGCAGAGTGGTAAGACAACCTTAGCTCGACGTTTAGCGCGCTCTTTTAACGATGCGCCTTTTGCAAAAGACATTGAAAAGGCTCTTGTTTCTTCGGGAAATCAGGGATTGGTCTTTATTGATAATAACTTAGCCCCAAACATGGACTTGGTTCTCCTCATTCCCTCAAATAAAGACGCCTCTCTTTTAAAAGAGATAGAGAAGCAAGGGTTGACAGATAAAATGGTATGTTTGGACGATAAGGAAACAGCTCGTGATACACATGCTTATCTCAGCCGTTACTATCATGCCATTGACGTGATTGGCCAATATACGGGCGTTAAAATTGAACATTTAAAATATGAGTAGAAAAAGGTAGACATCAGTATCTAGAGTCTAAGGAAATGCAGACATATGTATGTTGCTTTTATAAATGAATAAAGCTATACTTGTACTTAAATATTATTAATGAAAAACTTTGTGACTCAAAGTAATGGAGGATAAAATAAAATGACAGTCTTAGTGCTTGGAGGCGCAGGCTATGTGGGAAGCCATGCTGTTGATATGCTGCTGGCGCGTGGCTATGATGTTGCAGTGATAGACAATCTGGTGACAGGGCATCGTGAAGCAGTACCTGCAAAGGTTCGTTTCTATGAAGGAGATGTCCGCGATTATGACTTTTTGGCTGAGGTTTTCAAAAAAGAAGATAACATTGAAGGCTTGATGCATTTTTGCGCCTATTCATTAGTGGGGGAGTCGATGCAAAAACCGCTGATGTATTTTAATAACAATGTGGGGGGAGCACAGGTTATACTGGAAGCGATGGAAGAATTTGGAATCAAACACATCGTTTTCTCAAGTACAGCAGCAACTTTCGGTATACCAGAAGAAAGTCCAATTTCTGAAAAAACACCACAAAAACCGATAAATCCTTATGGTGAAAGCAAGCTCATCATGGAAAAAATGATGAAATGGCAATCTCAAGCAACAGATATGACCTATGTTGCCTTACGTTATTTCAATGTCGCAGGGGCAAAGGATGATGGGAGTATCGGTGAAGCGCATAAAAATGAGACACACCTGATTCCACTCATCTTACAGACAGCTTTAGGTCAGCGTGACTTTATCACGATTTACGGGGATGATTACAATACCCCTGATGGCACTTGTGTTCGTGATTATATCGATATGGAAGATTTGATCGAAGCGCACATTAAAGCCTTGGAATATCTAAAGTCTGGCGGAGCTTCTGACCAGTTTAATCTTGGTTCTTCTAAAGGTTACTCAAACCTCGAAGTTTTAGAAACAGCACGTCGTGTGACGGGCAAAGCAATCCCTGCAAAGATGGGGGAACGTCGCCCGGGTGATCCGGATATGCTCGTTGCAGACTCAACCAAGGCAGGTAAAATCTTAGACTGGCATGTAAAAAATGATTTGGAACACATTATTGAGAATGCTTGGAAATGGCATAGCTCTCATCCAAAAGGGTATTAAGAAAAGCAAAAGTAGCCTTAATAGAAAGGCTATTTTTTGCTTTTGAGAGAAAAAATAAAAAATGTAAAAATATAAACAAGGAGAGAAAATAAGCAGATAAAAGTTGCATGAAAATGCAAAAAATGTTATATTAAGGAAATGTTTTTGATGTAAATGAAAGTGAAATTATAGGGAAATAAATGGAAAATAAAAAAGGAATGGGACTAATAGCCCTGATATCCATCGTTGTGTCAAGTGCCATAGGTGGAGGGGTATTTAACCTTTCCAATGATTTGGCCAATGGAGCCACGGCTGGCGGTGTTATTGTCGCATGGTTCTTTGTAGGTTTGGGGCTTTTGACTCTTGTTTTAAGTTTAAACCATCTTATTATTAATAAACCAGAGCTCTCAGGAGTTTCTGACTATGCTCGGGAGGGTTTTGGGGATCTGGTTGGTTTTCTTTCTGGCTGGGGCTATTGGCTTTCCACTTGGCTTGGAAATATCGCTTTTGCAGTACTGATGATGATTTCCATGGATTATTTTTTTCCCGGAAAATTTGCAAATACGAATGGGAGCTTAACCATACTTGCAGTAGTTACAGTATCTGCTCTTTCCTGGCTTCTATCTTTACTTGTCAGCAAGGGTGTGGAGTCTGCAGCAGTTGTCAATGCTATCGTCCTTGTGTGTAAACTAATACCGATTTTTGTCTTTATGATTGCCGGTATTCTGATGTTTAAGCTAGGCATCTTCACGACAGAGTTTTGGAACAATGTTTCTGAAAATGCTCAAGGTATGATTCAAATACAGGGTGCTATGACAGCAGGCGGTTTACTTGAACAAGTCAAAAGTTCGCTTATAGTCATGATTTGGGTTTTTGTGGGTATAGAGGGTGCTGCAATGATGGGAGATCGCGCCAAGAAAAAATCTGATGCGGGCCGTGCAACCATTGTTGGACTTATCGTTTTACTTTTCATTTATATCTTACTTTCTCTGTTACCATTCGGTTATTATGAGCAAGCCGAGTTGGCTGCTATGAAAACACTGGGGATGGTTTATATTTTAAAAGATATGCTTGGTGATTTTGGTGGAGCTTTGATGGCAGTTGGTTTGGTCGTCTCGGTATTAGGGGCCTGGCTTTCATGGACCATGCTTCCAGTGGAGTCAACGACACAGCTGGCTAATCAAAAATTACTCCCAGAGTGGTTTGGCCGTTTGAACAAGTATAATGCACCGGCAAATTCGCTCTGGCTCACTCAAATTTTTGTTCAACTGTTTATCCTTGTCACTTTCTTTGTAGCCAATGCTTATAATGTCATGGTTTATCTCTGTACTGCCTGTATCATGATTTGCTATGCTTTAGTTGGTGCTTATATGATGAAGCATGGCTGGGAAGAAAAAAATATTAAAAATATGTGGATAGGCTTCATCGCTTTTGCTTTTCAAGCCTTAGCACTTTGGCTTTCTGGCTGGCAATATGTTTGGATGGGTTCTATTTTGTATGCCATCGGTTTTGTCTTTTATTATATGGCTAAGAAAGAAAATAAGAGCAAACTTTCTCATGTCGAAGTCCTGTCGATTCTTTTGATTATTATATTGTCAATTTTTGCAGTTATTGGTTTGGTGGGTAACCATTATGGTCTAAGAGAGTTGCTCGGCTTGTAAAAGATGCTAAAAAATTCGGAATCAAAGTTCCGAATTTTTTTGTTCTAATTTTGAGTAGTGGTCATTTTTGATGTGAACCAAAAGCCGAAGGTCTTCTTCTAATCTATCCTTTTGCTGGCGTAAAGCGCGTTCTTGCTCAACAAGAAGTGAAATTCTTTCCAGTAAAGTAGTGTCGCCCTCCTGAGATAGGGCTCTAAATTTATTGAGGCGCTCTGCTGTCAGTGGTGGCTCTTTCTTGTCCATGTTTTATAATTTCTCCTTGCTTCACATTGAAAATACTCAAGTTTTCAGGTAAATTTTTGAGATGATCAAGCGTTGTTGTAGTAATAAAAGTCTGTGTTTTTCCGAGACTTGTTTCTAAAAGATCTAACTGACGGTTATTGTCAAGTTCACTCATGACATCATCAAGCAAAAGGATAGGATATTCGCCTGTTTCCTCAAAGATTAAATCAATTTCGGCTAACTTGATTGATAAGGCTACTGTTCTTTGTTGCCCTTGACTCCCAAAGTCAGCAACATTGATGCCATTGACAAAAAAAGTGAGGTCGTCACGATGAGGGCCGACAGAAGTTTGATGGCGAAAAATATCCTTATCCCGTGCTTTTTCTAAATCATCAAGGAGAGATTCAGAGCTTATTTTATAGTTAATCTTTAGCTCTTCTAAACCGTGTGTAAGTTGATGATGAATTTTTTGAGCTAAGTTTTCTAGTTTAGAAATAAAACTGTGACGTTCCGCACTAATCTTTTGGCCATGTTCAGCCAGCTGGCTGTCGAGGACGTCTAGAAAAGTAGAATCAATCTGTTTGCGCTCTACTTTAAGATAGGCATTGCGTTCTTTCAAAGCACGGTTATAGCGTACAGAGTTATGAAGATAAACAGGACGAATTTGCCCAATCTCCATGTCAAGAAAGCGGCGACGAATGCTCGGTGCACCCTTGATGAGCTCTAAATCTTCGGGCGCAAACATAATAAGATTAAGTTGACCAATGTAGTCAGCCAAACGGTTCTCTTTGAGATGATTAACCTGAGCAGTACGTCCTTTGGGAGTCAAAGCAACTTCTAATGGCACATTGCTGTGTCCTTTATAAATCGTTCCGGAAACCTTCATTTCTTTCGCATCCCAGCGTATCAATTCACGGTCGTGATGCGTGCGATGGCTTCGGGTGAGGGCGAGAAAGTAGATGCTCTCTAAAATGTTAGTTTTCCCTTGAGCATTTTGCCCCAAAAAGATATTCAGATGAGGATGGAAGTCAAGGGAGAGATGAGTATAATTTCGAAAATTATAAAGCTGAATATTGTTAAGTTTCATGTTTATTTAGCGCCAGGAAATCTTGGCTTAGTGGCTTTCTTTGGTTTTTGGCTTTTGACCTGAGCGTTCATCTTTTTAACGAGGGCTTTGACACGTTCTTCCTCAGCCTTGTCTTCTTCATATGCAGCAACTTCCTCAGCAGAAGCTTGGACAAATTTGATGACGAGTCCAAATTCTGGAATTTCTAAAAGATCACCTGCACGGAGTTTTTTTCCTCGGCGATTCTCTGCTGTCTTGTTTAAGAAAATATTGCCCTCATTTTCAGTAAGAAAGAGCTTGGCTTGCCCTCCTGTATTGACGATAGCCAATTCTTTGATGACTTGCCCTAATGTAATATATTCTTCAAATAAAGTATAATTTTGCATAATACTATTTTAGCATAAAGAGTCTCAAAAATAGTGGAAATTTTGCTATAATAGAGATATTACAGCTCTTACTCTTTTAGCTTGAAATGTGTTTTTTCATCCTTTAAAAGTAAAAGGAGGAGTAGACAAAGGATAACTATGAAACTAGCCAACGGAGTAAATCTCCATGTTATAAGGGAAACAAAATTTAAAACAATACGTATCATGGTACGGTTACGTGAAGAACTTTCACGAGAAAATATTGCGAAACGCGTGATTATTTCTAACCTGTGGGAAACGACTAATGCAGCGTATCCAACGGCTCAAGCTTTTTCGAGTCGCTTGTCAGAGCTTTATGGCACTTCTTTTTCAACAGCAGTGAATAAAAAGGGCAGTCAACATCTTTTAAGTATCCATATGAGTCTTGTCAATCCTAAGTTTGTTGATGTGGATACTTTGGCGGGTGCCGTTGATTTTATGCATAAAGCACTCTTTAGTCCAGATAAGAATGTTGCGGTCTTCCAACGTGAAAAGACGAATCTTATTAACTATCTTAAGGCAATGAACGAAGACCGTTCTTATTACGCGAGTCGTCAGTTGGCTACCCTTTTTTTTACTGATGAAAACCAATCCCTTCCTGGTGTAGCTACTGTGGAACTTTTAGAAAATGAAACAGCAGAGGCTGTCTTTAATTACTACGCAGAGATGCTCAATCACAACCTTATTGATATTTTTGTTCTAGGTGATGTGGAAAAAACTGAAGTTGTGCGCTTGTTCCAGACCTTTGACTTCAAGGATCGTCAAGGCCATTCCGATATTTTTTACAAGCAAGAAATCAAAGATTATCAGGAAAAAATTGAAGATAAAGAGGTGCAACAGTCTATTTTACAAATGGCCTTTGCACAACCAGCGACTTATGGTAGTTCGGACTATATGACCTTACAAGTAATGAACGGTCTTTTTGGCGGCTTTGCTCATTCTAAGTTATTTATGAATGTCCGTGAAAAGGCAGGTTTGGCTTACTATGCGAGTTCAGCATTTGACAGTTTTACGGGGGTGTTAAGGGTCAATGCTGGGATTGATGCAGGAAATTATCAGCAAGCTCGTGCGCTTATTTTAGAGCAACTTCAGGCTATGCGCTCTGGAGACTTTACAGCACAAGAAGTTGAGCAAACAAAGATAATGCTCAAAAATTCTTACTTCATGTCGCTCGATTCCTCTTCAAATCTGATTGAGCAAGCATTTATTCATGAAGTTTTACCTGAACTCTATATTGATGAAACAACCTTTTTAGCGGAACTGGAAGCTGTGACCAAGGAGGATATCATGCGCTTGGCGCAAAGCTTGACATTACAGGCCCAATATTTCATGAAAGGAGAAGTCCATGCAGAAGAAGATTTATGAAAAAACAGGAGAAATCCTCTATACTGATATTTTGACAAATGGATTGACTGTTTATTACCTGCCAAAGCCAGATTATAATCGAACATATGGACTTTTTACCACCAACTTTGGGTCGCTTGACACGTCATTTGTTCCCTTGGGGAGTCAAGAAATGAAGACTTTTCCGGAAGGAATTGCCCATTTCCTAGAACATAAACTTTTTGAAAAGGAGCAAGGAGATGTGATGGGCGAGTTTGGTGCCTATGGTGCCCAAACAAATGCATTTACTAGTTTTTCAAGGACTTCTTATCTTTTTTCTACACGTGAAAATATTTATGCGTGTGTCGCCTTGTTGCTTGACTTTGTTCAAAAGCCTTATTTTACAGAAGAAAATGTTGCTAAGGAGCAGGGAATTATCCAGCAAGAAATTCAGATGTATCAAGATGATAGCGATTGGCGCTTGTTTTCAGGACTTTTGGCTTCACTTTACCCTGATTCACCACTAGCAGACGATATTGCGGGAACGCCACAATCCATTAAAGAAATAACAGCAGAAGATCTCTACATAAATTATGAAACGTTCTACCATCCATCAAATATGAATCTCTTTTTAACAGGACCTTTTGATGTTGAACAGATGGCGAAGTTTGTGAGTGAAAATCAGGAGAAAAAATCTTTCGTTCAGACTGAAGCGATTCAGAGAAAGACAGTTGAGGGTAGTCATCCCATTCAAGGAAGAACCTTAAAATTTGAAGTTGCAATGCCTAAGCTGGCTCTTGGTTTTCGTGGAGAAGACCCTCTTCCAACTGATGCGCGTGAATTGTTAGAATATAAGCTTTCTAATCAGTTGCTTCTAGATATGCTTTTTGGCAAAACAAGTCACCGATACGAGGAGATGTACAATGCAGGCTTAGTGGATGATTCTTTTGGATATGGCTTTGACATGGACAAGAGTTTTCACTTTGCAAATATTACAGCAGATACTGAAAAACCAGAACAAGTAAGTAAAATTTTGCAGGAAGCTTTAAAAAGTTATAAAATAGATAAAGATTTTGAAAAAGAAAATCTGGAAATACTGAAGCGTGAGACATTAGGAGATTATTACAAATCCTTAAACTCTTTAGATTACATCGCCAATCAATTTTCTTCAAATATTTATGGCGACATTAACTTCTTTGATCTTCCGGAGATTTTGTCAGGATTGACCCTCGAAAAAATCAGCAGGCATGCTGAAAAATTTGTAGCAAATATGCAAACTGTAGATTTTATCATCTACCCCAAATAATACGAACAGTTATGAGTAAATCCATGTATTTTATAAATCTGAGAGGAGGACATGGTGGCAATTAAAACAATAGGCGAAGTTCTCAAAGACAAGAGAACAGAACTTGGCCTTGGGCTGAGTGAAGCCGAAAAACTTACAAATATTCCGAAATTATATATTATTGCTTTAGAAACAGGAGACTATAAGGCTTTACCTGGTGATTTTTATATTAAAGCCTATCTTAAACAATATGCTGAGAAGCTAGAGCTTGATGCAGATCAAATCATGTTGGCTTATGAAAAAGATGGTTCGATGTCTGTTGAAGAACACGAGGACATTCAAGAAACTTATCGTTTTGTAAAACCGAGTGAACGTGTAGAGGAAGAGGAGGAGGAAAGCAATAAACCTGCATGGCGTTACTACCTTCCGATTATTTTACTTTCTACCGTTGCTTTAGCGATTGTTGGAAGTGTTACTGCTGTTGTACTTTTAAATCGTCCGCAAAATAGTGATTTGAACGATGTTTCTTACACTTATCAAACCAGTGAAACTGCAAAAACGACAGAAGATGAAAAAACAACAGAATCAACAGAAAAAACAGATGAGACAAAACCAGAACCAGAAAATCAGCTTGCAGTCACAGGGAGTGGGACACAGCTCAACGTTAACTTGACAAATGCGAGTCTTCCTTCTCAAATTGTATTCACGACAGCAGCAGGGACAGTCACCACTGTTTCACTGACAAATGCGGATTGGGCTACAGTACGTACTTTATCTGATGCAGAAAATACAGCAACAGCAACCATAGGCTCGGGCTTGACAGAGTCAACGATAAGACTTTCAAATACACAAGGACTTACGATGACGATTAATGGCAATAATGTTGACTTGTCTACCTTAAGACAGGGTGTCCCAGTAAACATCCAGCTTACTCTAACTTATGCAAGTACAACAGCCACTCCAACAGAATGAGATACTGTTAAAATTATAATATTTTAAAGAAAGCAATTATGAAAAAAGAAAAACTCCCCAATCAATTAACGATACTAAGAATCTTTATGATTCCTGTCTTTCTCATTGTCCTTTACCTGCCACACGGAGCAGCTGTCGGCGCAAGCTATGTTTCATGGATTGTTGCAGCTCTTATCTTTGCTGTAGCATCAATCACAGACTGGCTTGACGGCTATTTAGCCCGCAAATGGAAAGTTGTTTCTAATTTTGGTAAATTTGCGGATCCATTGGCAGATAAGATGTTGACCATGGCAGCTTTCGTTATGCTAATCGCTCTAGAATTAGCCCCAGCTTGGGTTGTTGCAATCATCGTGTGCCGTGAACTTGCTGTAACTGGTCTTCGTCTTTTATTGGTTGAGCAAGGTGGCGCAGTCTTGGCTGCAGCTATGCCCGGAAAAATTAAAACATTTACACAAATGTTGTCGATTATTTTCTTGTTAATTGGTGATCCCATTTATATTGGCACACTCTTACTTTATGTTTGCCTTATCTTCACGATTTATTCCGGCTATGATTACTTTGCCAAAAATATGCAAGTATTTAAGGACTAATTCAATATTAGGGCTTGAAAAAAAAGAAGGTCTGCGTTATACTTAACTTAAAGAGAGTAAGACTTGGCTGAAAGCTTACAAAACTTAAAGTGACGACAAAAAACGGTAGCAACGTTATAGCTAAACTGAGGTTCTGGAAGACAGGACAAATTTAGGTGGTACCGCGATAAGATTACTGACGCCCTAGAGCTTTATGCTTGGGGTGTTTTAATTTGCTGCCAGCATTGCACCTAAAGGCGCTAATGCTGGACGTCAATCCCTATAGGGCCTTTCCTAAGCAACTTATTAGGTAAAATGTAAAAAAATATCGTTTTTTACATTTCACCGTCATAATGTTTCGTCATTGCGCCTAAAGGCGCTAATGCTGGACGGCAAGCCCTACAGGGTCTTGCCTAAGCAAGTTATTAGGTAAAATGCAAAAAAAATATCGTTTTTTACATTTCACCGTCATAATATTCCGCCATTGTGCCTAAAGGCGCTGATGCTGGTTAGTAAGTCCCCCAAAGTCTTTCTTAATAATGTTTTAAGCACAAAGGTATTCAATATAAAGGAGATAGAATGAAATTACAAAAACCAAAAGGTACGGCAGACATTCTGCCTAAAGAGTCACAAAAGTGGCAATATGTAGAAATGATAGCCCGTGCAGTATTTGAAGATTATAATTTCAAAGAAATCCGTACACCGCTTTTTGAAAGTTATGAGCTATTTAGTCGGGCAACAGGTGAAACAAGTGATATTGTGACGAAAGAAATGTACGACTTTGACGACAAAGGCGGGCGTCATATCGCTTTGCGCCCTGAAGGAACTGCTTCAACTGTTCGCGCTTATATTGAAAATAAACTCTTTGCTCCAGAAGTACCAAAACCAGTGAAAATGTATTATATGGGTTCGATGTTCCGTTACGAACGTCCTCAATCTGGACGCTTACGCGAATTCCACCAATTTGGTGTGGAATGTTTCGGAGCGAAAAATCCAGCGATTGATGTCGAAATTATCGCCATGGCACAATCCTTATTTGAACAGATCGGCATCTCTGGTGTAACACTTCACTTGAATTCTTTGGGTGACTTAGAGACACGTAAGGCTTACCGTACAGCTTTGATTGATTATTTGACACCTTTTGAAAGTCAGCTTTCAAAAGACAGCCAACGCCGCCTTCACGAAAACCCACTGCGAGTACTTGACAGTAAGGAAAAAGAAGACAAAGAAATTGTTAAGGGTGCACCATCTATCTTGGACTATCTTACAGAAGAGTCTCAAAATCACTTTGACATGACCCGAGAACTGCTTGATGGTTTGGGTATTGATTATGTCATTGATACCAATATGGTTCGTGGTCTGGATTACTATAATGACACAATATTTGAATTTGTCGTGGATGTAAAAGGGCAAGAACTGACGGTTTGTGCAGGCGGACGTTATGATGGTTTGGTTGAATACTTTGATGGGCCAGCAACACCAGGTTTTGGTTTTGGTCTCGGTGTAGAGCGCTTGTTGATGGTTGCTGAAATGCAAGGTGTTGATTTCCACGAAGAAGATACACTGGATGTCTATATCGCTGTTATGGGAAACAAAGCCAGCTTAGCAGCGACACAACTTGCAGAAAGTCTTCGCGCTCAAGCCTTTAAAGTTGAACGCGATTTCTCTAATCGCAAGCTTGGCGCACAATTTAAATCGGCTGAAAAAGCAAATGCGGAAGTGATTATCACACTTGGTGACAATGAAGCAGAAACAGGTGAGATTGCAGTCAAACATAACCAAACGCGTAAAGAAGTGAAGACAACATTAGCAGAAGTGATGAAAAGTTTTGCGCCTATCTTTGAGGAAGCGCTTGGAGAATAAAAAAGTTCAGCAGTTCCAGAGAACATGAGGACTAAAGAAACGTAAGGAGATTAAATTTGAAGAGAACAAACTATGCAGGAAACATCACAGAAGAGTATTTAAATCAAGAAGTTACCGTAAAAGGCTGGGTTGCAAAACGTCGTAATCTTGGCGGCTTAATCTTTATTGATTTACGTGACCGTGAAGGCATTGTCCAGATTGTGGTTAATCCAGAAACAGCAGCACAAGAAATCGTTGAAGTTGCAGATAAAGTCCGTAACGAATATGTGCTTGAAGTTACAGGTAAAGTTGTTGAACGTGCCAGCAAAAACGAAAACATTAAAACGGGTGGAATTGAAATTGAAGCCAATCAAATGAAAATTCTTAGCACTTCAAAAACAACACCCTTTGAGATTAAAGATGGTGTGGAAGTGCTTGACGATACGCGTTTGAAATATCGTTATCTCGATTTACGCCGTCCGGAAATGCTGAACAACATGACGATGCGTCATGCGATCACGCGTGCCATTCGTAGTTACTTGGACAATCAAGGGTTCATCGATGTTGAAACACCTTTCTTGAACAAATCGACCCCAGAAGGTGCACGTGATTACCTTGTCCCTTCTCGTGTCAATAAAGGCGAATTTTATGCTTTGCCACAAAGTCCACAACTTATGAAACAATTGTTGATGACTGCAGGTCTCGATCGCTACTACCAAATCGTAAAATGTTTCCGTGACGAAGATTTACGTGGCGACCGTCAACCAGAATTTACACAAGTCGACTTAGAAACAAGCTTCCTTGGGGAAGAAGAAATTCAAGATTTGACTGAAGGCTTGATTGCAAAAGTTATGAAAGACGTTAAAAATGTCAATGTAACTTTGCCATTCCCGCGCATGAAGTACGATGATGCCATGAATTTCTATGGTTCAGATAAGCCAGATACACGCTACGAGATGCTCTTGACAGACTTGACAGACCTTGCGAAAACTGTAGATTTCAAAGTGTTTAGTGAGGCGCCAGTTGTTAAAGCCATTGTCGTTAAAAATAATGCCGATAAGTACTCTCGTAAAGCCATTGATAAATTAACAGAACAAGCCAAGCAAAATGGTGCCAAAGGTTTGGCTTGGATCAAGTTTGAAGACGATAAATTAGCAGGTCCTATTGCCAAATTCTTGACAGATAAAACTGCAGAATTCGTTGAAACTTTGGGCTTGGAAAACAACGACTTGGTCCTCTTTGTGGCGGACAGCTTAGACGTGGCGAATTCAGCACTGGGGGCTTTACGTCAAACGATTGCCAAAGAGCAAGGCTTAATTGATTATTCGAAATTCAATTTCCTCTGGATTGTCGATTGGCCAATGTTTGAGTGGTCAGAAGAAGAAGGGCGTTATATGAGTGCGCACCATCCCTTTACTTTACCAACTGCTGAAACACAAGAGGAACTTTCAGGAGATCTCAGTAAAGTCCGTGCCCATGCTTACGACATTGTTTTGAATGGTTACGAACTCGGTGGTGGTTCACTCCGTATTAATACCCGTGAATTGCAAGAAGAAATGCTTAAAGCACTCGGCTTTAGTTTAGAAGATGCCAATGCGCAATTTGGTTTCTTGCTGGAAGCTTTAGACTATGGCTTCCCACCACACGGAGGATTGGCCCTTGGTTTGGACCGTTTCGTGATGTTGCTTGCAGGCAAAGACAATATTCGTGAAGTTATTGCCTTTCCTAAGAATAATAAAGCCACAGACCCGATGACACAAGCGCCATCAGCAGTCAGTGAGAGCCAACTGGAAGAATTGAGAATTAAACTTGAAAAACTTGACTAAATTTATCAACATGTTTGGTGGCTGGGAAAAGTTAACACATCGTTTCTCAGCGTCTGTCTTATATGGAATCACCTCTGCTTTTGCACTGAATTTCTTTTACCAACCCGGAAGAGTTTACTCTAGTGGTGCTACGGGTGCAGCACAGGTGGCAACTGAGATTTTTACACGGATGATGGGGTATAACTATCTGCCCATATCGGTAACGCTCTTTCTGATTAATGTTCCCTTGATGATTTTGGCATGGTTCCGCTTGGGAAAACAGTTTACCTTGTTTACTTTGCTGACTGTTACCATGAGTTCTGTTTTTATCCACTTTGTCCCAGAAACAACGCTGACACCTGATCCGATCATCAATGCCATCTTTGGTGGTACCATCATGGGGGCAGGGGTTGGTTATGCCATGCGTAATGGTATTTCGAGTGGTGGTACGGATATTATTGCCCTTTATATCCGTAAGAAAACAGGCCATAATGTGGGAACATTAGGGTTTATTGTCAATGGTGTGATTATCTTTACTGCAGGAGTGCTTTTTGGCTGGGAATACATGCTGTATTCAATGATTGCTATCTTTGTGAGCTCACGCGTAACAGATGCTATCTTTACGCGTCAAAAACGGATGCAAGTTATGATTGTCACCGAAAATCCGGAAATTATCATTCGCAAACTCTTCGAAAAGATGCATCACAGTGCAACCATTTTGAATAATGCTGAGGGTGCTTATTCGCATGAAAAACGGACAATCTTGTTCACCGTTATTACAATGTACGAATATCAAGACTTTAAAGAAATCATTACTAAGTATGACCCTAAAGCCTTTGTCTCCATCTCGGAAAATGTCCGTGTTATCGGTAACTTTAGTGAGATTACGGATTAAGTTGACAAAACGGTTGTTTTAGTATAAATTAGAGAAAGCCTCTGTCATTTTTGACAGAGGTTTTACGAGAAATTACAAACCTATTTTTACAATATTAATAAAAATAGTATTAGATTGGAGAGTTGTATGAAGGATATGAGCCTCATTAAAATCCACTTTCGCAACTTTATTGCCATTAGTTTAGGAGCAGTCATCTTTGCTTTTGGATTTGTAAAGTTAAACATGGCCAATCAGTTGGCTGCCGGAGGACTTTCTGGGATAACCTTGATCTTGCATGCCTTACTTGGACTGGATCCGGCTATTAGCCAGTTCATTCTGAATATTCCTTTGCTTTTTATCGGGTACCGTTTTTTAGGACAGCGTACCTTTATCTATACAGTTTATGCGATTGTTAATGTTTCGCTTTTCCTTTCTGTCTTTCAGACCTTTGATTTTAATATCAATCTGTTGCATGACAACTTAGTTGCAGCCCTCTTAGCTGGGGTATTTGCTGGAGCAGGGGTTGGGATTATCTTCCGCTTTGGTGGAACAACCGGGGGATCAGATATCATTGCACAGCTGTTGCAAATTAAGCGAGGCACAGCAGTGGGACGTGTCATTTTCACAATTGACCTTTTTGTAATGACACTCTCCCTTACTTACATTGACGTGAATCATATGGTTTATACATTAATTGCGAGTTTCGTTGCGGCTCAGGTCATCAACCTTATCCAGTCAGGAGGGTATACCGTTCGGGGGATGCTTATTATCAGTCCCAAGTATCAAGAAATTGCAAATGCAATTCTTGCAGAGCTTGGACGTGGTGCGACATTCTTACACGGAGAGGGAGCTTATTCTGGAACTGAGAAACGTGTCGTCTATGTGGTACTTAACCCTCGAGAAGTTATGACCGTTAAGGCTTTGATTGGGGAGATAGATCCTCAAGCCTTCTCAACAGTGATAAATGTCCATGAAGTGATGGGAGACTTTACGTATCCTCAAAGCAAATATAAACGTAAGAAAAAGTGAGTAATAAAAAAAGAAGAAGCCTGATTCTTCTTTTTTTATTTTAAGCAGCTGTTATTGAAACAACTTAGATGTTAAGCGTTCTCCTTCAAGTCGGCCAACAGAAGAAACGCCTTCTACACCAGAAGAGTCTGCATTAACACCATCCTTGATAACTTGTAAGCGATCAATAGCTTGATTGATTTGAATCAAACTTTGCGTTTGGTTTTCAAAACTATAGTTACTAATCTCACGCTTAGCTTTCTTAAGATGAATAATAGCTTTTTCAATTTCGACAATAGCCTTTGATGTACGCATAGAGTCCCTCCTTGTTTTATAGTACTAACCTTATTATAACAGAAAAGTAGGGAATCTGCTTTTCTATAATCTGCGATCAAGCTCAAAGTCAAGAAACAACCAGTTCTTGACTTTGAACCAATAAAAAATTGAGGAAATTATAAAGGAAGCTCTTTCATTGTCAGTGACTTTAGGTTATGAGGGGGAAGGCGATAAAAAAGACCAGCAAAAAAGCTAATCCATTAGTTCTGCGCAACGAAAGCATCTAAAATAGTAACGATTTCTTCCTGACTTGTTGCCTGATTTACCGCAACTTTAACCTTGGCCGCACGTTTGGCTCCCTTAAGGTAGTAAGCTGCATGTTGGCGAAACTCACGTGAAGCTAAGCTATCGCCTTTGAGGTCAACAAGACGTTGCAAGTGAATCTTAGCGATGCGCATTTTTTCATCCACAGTAGGTTCAGGAAGAAGTTCACCTGTACGAAGATAGTGTTCCGTACGGTGAAGCATCCACGGATTTCCGAGAGCTGCTCGACCGATCATGACTGCATCAACACCTGTTTCATCAATCATGCGTTTAGCATCTTCAGGTGTTTTCACATCACCGTTTCCGATGAAAGGAATGTTAATGTTGCTTGCTACTTTTTCAAGCCATGTCCAGTCAGCCTTACCTTCATAAAGCTGGGCGCGTGTCCGGGCGTGCATGGCAACAGCTGCACCACCAGCAGCTTCAATAGCCTTGGCATTCTCAACAGCGTAGAGATGATCAGAATCCCAACCGATACGGATTTTTACAGTCAGTGGTAAGTCAATCGCAGAGCTGACAGCTTTCACTACATCATAAACCTTATCTGGGTCAAGCAGTAAGCGACTGCCCGCTTCATTTTTTGTTACCTTCGGAACAGGACAGCCCATATTGATATCAATGATGTCAGCCACTGTATTTTCTTGAACAAATTTCGCTGCTTCAACCAGTGTATCAACTTCACCACCAAAAATTTGCATGGAAAGTGGATGAGGTACGCCTTCAAAATCCATCATTTGAAGGGTTTTTTTGTTACGGTGCTCTATACCTTTATCGGAAATCATTTCAGTAACAACAAGTCCGGCTCCAAACTCTTTAGCTGTTGTCAGGAAGGCTTTATTATTAATCCCCGCCATTGGAGCGAGTACAATTTTATTAGCAATTTCTATATCCCCAATTTTCCAAGGGCGTGTGTATTTTGAATCCATAGTCATAGAGAATATTTTAACATTTTTTAGAAGATTTACTCAAACTTTGCACTGGAAAAACCTCCGCAGGTCATTTTGCGGAGGTTTTGAATGTTTTAAGTGGTAAATAGTCGCTTTATTTTTTGGCGAACGGAGACTTCTTGGGTTTGGGTTGTCAAAAAAGTGGCAATATCTCCAGCATGGAGCAGTGTATCTCCATGCGGAACAATTTTTCCCCCATTTCGTTGAATGGAAATGAGAAGGCTACCTTGTGGCAAGTGAAGGTTTCGAACAGGCTGATGATCGGCTTCAGAATCAAACTGAACCAAGGCTTCAATCATAATGTGCCCTTCTTTTTTAGTAGCAATTTCAGAATCTGCGGCGAGAAGAGTGTGGAGTAATGAATGATAGATTGGTTCGGAGTGTAGAAGTTCAGCGACAAGGTAGGAAATAAGGGAAACAAAAGCCAGAGGCAAAAGATGATCAAAAGAACCCGTCATTTCGACCAAAAGTAAGATACCTGTCATTGGTGCACGAACAATGGCGGTAAATGTTGCAGCCATAGCTAAAATTATAAAATTAGGAAAGAGATTAGGGGACAAATGCAAAGAGGGAATAATCACTGTAGCAAAAATACTACCCAAACTGGCACCTAGAACTAAAAGCGAAAAGAAAATGCCTCCAGGAACTCCAGAGATATAACTTATAATCGAAATTAAAAATTTCGATACAAAGATGAGGCAGAGAAAAGCAAATCCCCAACCTAGAGTGAGTTGAGCGATTAAGTGATGCCCACTTCCGCTGATTATTGGAAAAAAGAGTGCCGCAAGAGCAGAGATGATAAAACTCAGAAGAACACGAAGAAAAGGACTTTTTATTTTGGCTTGCATAAGACCTTGTCCTTTTACAAGAGCGTAGTTATATACAGTTCCAAAGATTCCCATGAATATACCTAAAAGTAAGAGGAGCCAATAGTTTGAAAGAGGAAAGCTGCTGACAATCTGAAAGTTAAAGATACTTGCAGACCCAAAAATAACACGAGAAACGGCATCTGCAACGATAGCAGAGGCCATACAGGTTAACAAAATCAGTGGTGAAAAGTAGCTAAAAATTTCCTCCAAAACGAACATGATACCAGAGAGTGGTGCGTTAAAGGCTGCAGATAAACCCGCTGAAGCACCTGAAGCGATGAGCAAACGTTGATGACGTTCAGTAGTAGCAAATTTTTGCCCAATCGCTTGTCCCATAGCAGCTCCAAGCTGGATAGAAGGACCCTCGCGGCCCAAAGAAAGCTCTGCAAACATAGCTAGGGTCCCACCGACAAACTTAGCCCAAGCAGTCGCAAACCAGTTAGGTTGAAAATATCCTAGCAGCTGTCCCTTGATTTGTGGAATTCCACTGCCAGTAGACATGGGATATTTTTTCATTAAGCTGCTGACAATAAGCGCGAGGAGGAGCAAAGCGGGAATTAAGAGAAGAACATAGGCAAGATGTCTCCCAGTCTGTTGATATAAGATCGCCCCTAAATTTTCAGCCACGGAAAGAGCTAAACGATAAAAGCTGGCAAGGAAGCCAGCTGTAAGTCCAACCAATAGACTTAAAAAAATTAAACCTATATTTTTGTTTGATGATTGTGATAAATCTTTAAGCGGCAGTCTCATTTTTGAACAGCTCCTAAGATTAAATCATTAAGTTCTTTTTCTGTAAATTCATATTTACGATTACAAAACTGGCAGACAATTTCAGCACTATGATCTTCTTCAATCATCTCGGTAATCGCTTTGCTGCCAAGACCTTGCAATCCTTTAGCAAAGCGTTCTTTTGAACAGTCACATCTAAAAGCTAAAGAAGATTCAGCAAGAATAGTATAGTCCATTTCTCCGTAAACTGCGGCGAGCATTGATTCAAGAGGATTTTCATTTAAGAGTATTTCTGAAATACTTGGCATTGCTTTGATATTTTTTTCTATCAAGGTAATTTCATCATCAGTTGCATCCGGCAGAGCCTGTAGCATAAAGCCACCAGCAATTTTGACACTGTCTTCTCCCTCGTTCAGCAGGACATTTAAACCAACAGAAGAAGGAGTCTGCTCACTTGAGAGGAAGTACCAAGCCAAATCTTCCCCAATTTCCCCAGTAATCAGATCTGTTTGCCCTGTGTAAGGTTGACGAAGTCCCATATCTTTAATGACCACAAAGAAGCCATTCCCAACGAAAGGAGCAACGAGTACTTCGCCGGTTGAAGCTTTTTTGTAGTCGAGATCTTTGTTTTGAACATAGCCTTTAACGTTTCCGTTAGCATCAGCGACAGCAATAATTGCACCCATAGCACCATCACCCAAGATTTTGACCGTAATTTTACTGTCCCCTTTTTCATTGGCGCCTAAAATTTGAGCAGCAATCAAGGTACGACCAAGCGCAACGGTAGAGGAAGGCATTGTTTGATGCCGCTCTTGCGCTTCACGGACCGTCAATGTTGAATCAAGAGCAAAAGCACGAAAGTGACCATTTTTTGAAATGGATTTTAATATTTTATCAGCCATAACTCTTTTTATTTTACCATATTTTTAAGGACAGTGAGTGTTATGGCTTCATTTCTAGAGTGCTGTTTTACATAAAGCGTAAAGGAGGTCAAAAAGCCAATGTTTTTAGGGGAAATTGAAATAAAGTTTGATATTTCCGAACGAAAAACGATTTTTTATAAAAGACATTTGTTTACTCTAGATTTTCAAAAATAATTTTTGCTATAATGGGAATAGTGCGATAGGAGCTTTTCAATATCAAAATGCCAGCTGTATCCTCACAAGAGAGATATAGAGCGTACAAATATTAAAAGAAAAGAGAGCTATTATGCCATCAGTTGTTGTTGTAGGAACGCAGTGGGGAGATGAAGGAAAGGGTAAAATTACGGACTTCCTCAGCTCAGACGCTGAGGTTATTGCGCGTTACCAAGGAGGAGACAATGCCGGTCACACGATTGTGATTGACGGCTTTAAGTACAAACTCCACCTTATCCCATCGGGTATTTTCTTTCCAGAAAAAATATCTGTTATCGGTAATGGTGTAGTGATTAACCCCAAAGCCTTGGTTAAAGAAATTGCTTATCTCCACGAAAACGGTGTAACAACAGATAATCTTCGTATCTCAGACCGCGCCCACGTTATCTTGCCTTACCATATCAAGTTAGATGCCCTTCAAGAAGAAGCTAAAGGCGATCAAAAGATTGGTACGACAATCAAAGGTATCGGCCCAGCCTACATGGATAAAGCAGCACGTGTCGGTATCCGTATCGCAGACCTTTTGGATAAAGAAATTTTTGAAGAACGTCTACGTACAAATCTTGAAAATAAAAACCGTGAGTTCGTGAAACTTTACGACAGCGAAGCGCTTGATTTTGATGAAATTTTTAACGAATACTATGAATACGGTCAACAAATTAAAAAATATGTAGCCGACACTTCAGTAATCTTGAACGAAGCGCTTGATGAAGGTCACCGTGTCCTCTTTGAAGGTGCTCAAGGAGTGATGTTAGATATCGACCAAGGAACTTATCCTTTTGTTACATCTTCAAACCCATTGGCAGGTGGTGTAGCTATTGGTTCAGGTGTTGGTCCAACGAAGATTGATAAAGTAGTTGGTGTATGTAAAGCCTATACTTCACGTGTTGGGGATGGCCCATTCCCAACAGAACTCTTTGACGAAACAGGGCACCAAATCCGTGAAGTTGGTCATGAATATGGCACAACAACAGGTCGTCCACGTCGTGTAGGTTGGTTCGATGCAGTTGTTATGCGTCACTCACGTCGTGTCTCAGGCTTGACTCATCTTAGCTTGAACTCGATTGACGTTCTTTCAGGTCTACCAACAGTGAAAATCTGTGTGGCTTACGAACTTGATGGAAAAGAAATCACACACTATCCAGCAAGTCTTAAAGAGCTAGAGCGCTGTAAGCCAATCTATGAAGAAATGCCAGGTTGGTCTGAAGACATTACAGGAATACGTACACTTGAAGAGCTCCCAGAAACAGCGCGCAACTATGTTCTCCGTGTCGCTGAACTTGTAGGTGTTCGTATCTCAACATTTTCAGTTGGTCCAGATCGTGACCAAACAAATGTTTTAGAAGATGTTTGGGAAGCTTAATTAAATAAATCTAAAAAGCAAGCAACCATTGATTTGGTTGCTTGCTTTTTTGTCTTTTTTGGTGAGAATACATCTTTTTTATCGTATTAGTTAGTGAAAAAATTATCATGTTTTTAAGGAGAGAGGCTATTGAAAAGTAAAAAAAGACTGGTGCTGTTTGTGACCTTGAGTATTGTCCAACTACTTATTGCTGTGTTTATAGTTGTGAAAAGAGAGGAGTTTATTTACCTCTTTCCCGCAAAAGAGCCACAAGTATTAAGAGACCTAGCCTATGACAAAGACAAGCGCTTGGGCTACACCATTCATATTAAAGAAAATGACAAGTTAGTGCCCTATCTAGTGCTCACGAAAAATTATATTGATCAAGGGAATGTCTTGTTGCTTCGAAAGCATCTCGTAGAGCCGCCCATGTCTTTTCGGGAGGGGTGGAAAGAAGCCTACTATGGACACAGCATACCGGATGACTTTATGCACAAAGACTTTATCAAGCGTTTGTCTAAAGATGTGCAGAAAAATATCCCCCTCACAGAGCTGGGAATAAAACCCTCGGCAAAAAATGCAGGAATGGGGCATATAGAAAAAATAAAGCGGAAACTTTTCTTGCTTTCGGATATTGATGTAGGAAATTACAAGGGTAGAGTGCGTTTTGAAGATGACCGTAACTTATTGTATTTTAAGCGAAAAGGTGGAGTAAAAGAGGACAGGTTAGCTTATTTAGATGGGGATTCTACCCCTTATAGCTGGTGGCTCCGTACTGCTTTTGCGACGGCTTCTGCAGTAGCTAAAGTAGTTAGCTATGAAGGGAATTTTGGAGGTGGAGGCGTCCCCTATCCTGCACATGTCCGTCCAGCTTTCACGCTTCCACCAGAAACAGAGGTAGAGGAAAAAGAGAGCGACGAGCAGATAATATACGTGCTTAAGACAGATAAATAAAGGAGAAGAAGATGTTTAAAAAATTATGTTTATTGTTATTTGTGCTGTGTCAACCCATATTTTTTGGTACACGTGTATCTGCTACAGCAGTGAAAGATTTGGATTTAAGTATCAGTTTGTCAGAAGTTCAAAGACAAAAGATAAGCTTTGGAGCTCCTGATGACAGTAAAAGAAAACAGTACAGTATTTTTCTGATGGACAGCTCCAGAAGTATGGGTGGAAGAAGCATCAAGCAAACCAAAGATATGGTTGGTAAGTTTGTAAAAGAGTCGGGTGCGTCCAAGCAAGAGCATCAAATTGCACTTGTGAGTTTTGGAGACGAAGCAACCCTGCTTCAAGCTTCTACTCCTGATGAGAAACAACTGCTGTCCGCTTTGGAAAAGATAGAAACGCGAGGGAAGACCAACTTATACAGTGGTTTGAAATGTGCAGAGCAGCTCTTGCAAGAAGTTAAGGATGCTGGGCAAAAAAATATCTTCATCATCAGTGACCGGACACCAACCGCAGGGGAAAAAGTAAATACAGGAAAGTATGGAAGCAAAGACATCTACAGCTATCAGTTTGCCAATGCGGCGAATAATCTGGCGCAAAAGATGAAAGCAGAACAGCAGGTAAGCTTTCGGACTTTTGTATTTATGGATAAGATTGTGGACTCGACCAAAGCGTTTGCTCGAACCTTTTTCCAAAATATTCAAACAGATGGAGCCTTTGATTTTAAAGATGTACAAGATATGGATTTTGTTTTTAAAAGTAAGGAGGCGGGAAAGGATTTCCAATCAGGGACTTTTAACTATGGTTCCGCACCTGCAGGAAAAGATGGCAAGGATTCTCAAGCCGTCTACCACTACAGTGATTCTTATTTTGAGCAGAGTGCCTATGCTTATCGTAAGGAGGAAAATCGCCCTTATGACCCACGGCTAGCGACCATGTCCCTCAATCTGGAGCTGGCTGCTTGGTCCAGCATTCAAGAAAAAACTATCTTTTAAAAAATAGAAATGCGAAGCAGCTACTGGAAGAAATCGGTTTTGAAAAATTCAAGGCTAACCAGCATTTTCAAGAAAGACCCTCGAAAGACTCGATTGGGGCGGTTATTGCCCAGAAAAAACTGACCGTCAAAGAAGAAGACTACACCTTGATAGCTCTAGCTATCCGAGGCGGGGGTTACGAAGCAGAGTGGGCCAGTAACCTGACTTTAGGACGGTTAGGCGAGCATCAAGGTTTTAGAGAAGCCAGCGAAAAAGTACTGACCTTCTTAGACCAATACTTGAAAGAAAACAAGGTGACAGGCAAGATAAAGCTCTGGATTAACGGCTATAGCCGTGCGGCTGCAGTGACCAATCTGACTGCTGGCGCTTTGAATAAGGGGCGTAAGCTAGCCAGTGGCGAACTCAAAGCAGAAGATATGTATGCTTTCTGTTTTGAAGCACCTGCGGGGACTTTGAAGAGAACAGGGAATGACGATAAGCGACATGACAATATTGTCAATGTTATTAATGTCAATGATGTGGTGACTAAAGTGGGACCGGAAGTTTATCCGTTTGAGTTTACGCGTTATGGGCAAGATTCATTTTTACCTGATAAGACTATACTTCCCAAAGAAGTATATGAAGCTGCCAAAAAGCGAATGGAAGGGGAGTTGAAAAAGTTAGAATCTAATTTAAAGTATAGTCTTGAAGAATTTCGGGCTAAAAAGATTAGTATGCTGGATATTTTTGACGGCTTGATTGTGGATGACCCAAAGGGGAAGGAAATGAACGAATCTCTAGATGATATCATCAGAAGCTTTGCGGTCGAGCGGATAAAGCATAGAAATAAGTATGTTAACGCATATCAAGAAGACATAAGGATACTGGCTGAACTTTATTTCACGACACGGGTTGAAGATAGGGAAAAACTTACAAGAAGTTTATTTAAAAATCTTGTCACCTCTATGATGTTAGGAAGTGATGCAACGAAAGTGAAAAATTTTGCTATTGACTGGTTGAGAAACATGGGGTTGGTCAATCATTCAGAGGTACGAATTGAGTCTTTAGCAGAGACTTTTCGAGAGCTTGTGTTCAAATTTATGATTAAACACCCCAATCTTTCAGTGACTCTTGTATCAAACTTAGACCCAGTCGCCCAAGCCCATCATCCTGACCTTTGTCTCGCATGGCTGAGGGCGCAGGATGAAAATTATCAGAAGGAAAAGATTGAGACTCCTGAGCCAAGTAAAACTTCAAAACGCATCTTAATAGCAGGAGATGTAGATATCAAGGTAAAACGTGAAACAGGAGAAATGGAGGAGCATTCTTCTGATGAAGTTATGGAACTTTCCACTTCAGCAGCAGAAGACACGACAGTCCTTGTCCAAGCCAGCGAGGCGACCAAGGTGGATTATACTATACAGACCATTGACAACACGGACGGAAGTGTGATACTTACAGAAGAGTTTGAGGATGTAGAGATAGGAGCGGGTGAAAAAATTGAGATAAATCTTTATAAGGAATCAGAAAATAAAGCTACAGAACTCGTCAAGGAGGGAGAACAGCTAAGCTCAGAAACGAGCGTTAAAGAAGAGTCATCAAAATATTATGCGACAAATATTAGAGTGGAAAACGAAAACCTAGGTTTTGTCCTAGGAGGTGGAATGACTCGCTTTGCAAACTATTCGCCCTTATATGCTATTCCACGAGAAAATGCAGAGTTTGTGGGTTGGTACAAAGGAGATGTGCTTTTATCTTCGGAAAACACTTACCAGCACCAAGTAAAAGCTGAGGAGGAACTTGTTGCGAAGTTTAAAGAGGTAAAGTCACATGACCAATAAAAAATTATTTTTACTTATTGCTTCACTTTTCCTAACTATTGTTCTCTCAATTGTCCTCATAAAGAGAGAGGAACTCGTGTATTTACTTCCTGCAAAAGAACCCCAAATCCTAAGAGATATAGCCTATGACAAGGATAAGCGTTTGGGTTATACCGTTCATATTAAGGAAAATGAGAAGCTAGTGCCCTATCTGGTGCTCACAAAAAATTATATCGGACAAGGCAATGTCTTACTGCTTCGAAAACATCTGTTGAATCCACCCATGTCTTTTCGGGATGGTTGGGAGGAAGCCTATTATGGACATAGCATACCGGATGCCTTTATGCACAAGGACTTTATCAAGCGTTTGTCTAAAGGTATACAAGAAAATATTCCTCTCACAGAGCTGGGGATAAAACCTTCGGCAGAACATGCTGGAAGGGGGCATATAGAAAAAATAAAGCGGAAATTTTTCTTGCTTTCAGACGTTGATATTGGAAATAGTAGAGGCAAACATCGCATGGGAGATGATCGTAATTTACTGTATTTTAAGCGAAAAGGTGGAGTAAAAGAAGACAGGTTAGCTTATTCAGAAGGGGATTCAACTCCTTATAGCTGGTGGCTCCGTACTGCCTTTGCGACGGATTCTGCAGTAGCTAAGGTAGTTGACTATGAAGGGATGTTTGGAGGAAATGGTGTTGCCTACATTTCTTATATTCGCCCAGCCTTCACACTTCCGCCTGAAATAGAGGTGGAAGAGAAAGTAATCAATGGGCATAAGGAATATGTGCTTAAGATAGATAAGTAAGAGAGGTAAAGTCAAATGACCAGTAAAAAAATATTTTTTCTTATTGCTTCACTGCTCTTAAGTCTTGTCCTCTCAATTGTCCTCATAAAGAGAGAGGAACTCGTGTATTTACTTCCTGTAAAAGAACCGCAAACTCTAAGAGATTTAGCCTATGATAAAGATAAACGTTTGGGCTATACTGTCCATATCAAGGAAGATGGGGAATTAGTACCTTATCTGGTTCTCGCGAAAAATTATATTAATCAAGGTAACGTCTTGTTGCTTCGAAAATATCTTGTAGATCCGCCCATGTCTTTTCGGGATGGTTGGGAAGAAGCCTACTACGGACATAGCATACCCGATGCTTTTATGCACAAGGACTTTATCAAGCGTTTGTCTAAAGGTATACAAGAAAATATTCCTCTCACAGAGCTGGGGATAAAACCTTCGGCAGAACATGCTGGAAGGGGGCATATAGAAAAAATAAAGCGGAACCTTTTCTTGCTTTCGGACATTGATGTAGGAAATTACAAGGGTAGAGTTCGTTTTGAAGATGATCGTAATCTACTGTATTTTAATCGAAAAGGGGGAGTGAAAGAGGACAGATTAGCGTATTTAGAAGGGGATTCAACTCCTTATAGCTGGTGGCTCCGTACTGCCTTTGCGACGGATTCTGCAGTAGCTAAGGTAGTTGACTACGAAGGGATGTTTGGAGGAAATGGTGTTGCCTACATTTCTTATATTCGCCCAGCCTTCACACTTCCGCCTGAAACAGAGGTGGAAGAGAAAGAAATCAATGGGCATAAGGAATATGTGCTTAAGATAGATAAGTAAGAGAGGTAAAGCCAAATGACCAGTAAAAAAATATTTTTTCTTATTGCTTCACTTTTCCTAACTATTATCCTCTCAATTGTCCTCATAAAGAGAGATGAACTCGTGTATTTACTCCCTGTTAAAGAGCCACAAATCCTAAGAGATATAGCCTATGATAAAGACAAACGCTTAGGTTATACCGTTCACATCAAAGAAGATGGGAAGCTAGTGCCCTATCTGGTGCTCACGAAAAATTATATTGATCAAGGCAATGTCTTGTTGCTTCGAAAGCATTTGTTGGATCCCCCCATGCCCTTTCAAGAAGGCTGGAAAAGATTTTATTACGGGTATAGTATGATTGATGCCTTTATGAATAAAGACTTTATCAAGCGTTTTCCTAAAGATGTGCAAGAAAATATCCCTTCTACAGAGCTTGGGATAAAAGCTTTAGAACCTAATTTTGAAAGTCGGCATATAGATAAGATAAAGAGAAAAATATTTTTGCTCTCGGATATTGATGTAGGAAAAAATAAGGACAGACTCCGATTAGAAGATGAGAATAACTTACAGTATTTTAAGAGAAATGGCGGTGGAGATGCTAATAGATTGGCTTTTTTAGAAAATGACCCCATTGCTTATACTTGGTGGCTTCGTACTGCTTTTGAAACGGCTTCTGCAGTAGCAGATACTATTGAAGAGGGGAGATTTGGAGGAAATGGCGTAGTCTACCCCGCCCATATCCGCCCAGCCTTCACGCTTCCACCAAACATGGATATTGAGAAGCAAGAGGCAGATGGGCAGAAAAGCTATATTCTCAAGATAGACAAATAAAGAGGCTGGGACAAAAGTCCAAAATAACGAAAAATCGCTCGATTTCGGCAAATAAGAATGTCGTGGTTGAGCGATTTTACTTTTACGATTATGGTTAATATCATCCAAATTCGGACTTTTGTCCCAGCTTCTTTTTGAACAGAAAAAAGGGTCAATGCCCGATTCCTTTGTAGATGAGATCATACATTGATGTTTTGATGAGTTTGATAAATATAGGTTTGAATTTTTCGGGTTCAAGGGGAATTTGTGAGCTAAACCACAGTGTGAAGAGGATATCTAAATAGGAAATCCAAAAGGAAAGCAACTGCTTAGAGGAGAAATAAGGGCTTAGCTGATGTTCTTTTACAAGATAATCATAACGTTCTTTGGCCCAAGGAAAAACAGAATCGGTTGCCCCATCAGCTGTCCGATAGAGCAAGTTGCTTGTTACAAGAATGTGTGCCACATCACGGTGCTTCCATAAGATAGGGAGTAGGATATCAGCAAAAATTTCGACAGGAATTTCACTAGGGTCGTGACGAAAAAGCTGTTCATTTATCTCTTGAAAAATTTCTGTATAGATGTAAGCAATAATACTATCGATGCCTTTATTTCCAAAGTTGTGTCGAATAGTATTTCGGGTAATACCAGTACGGCGTGTAATTTCTTCGACATTAACGACACCGTCTTCCGCCGCGATATTGAGTAAGGTTCGGATGACTATTTCTTTAGTGTTTTTGGCCATGTCAAAATCTCCCTTATGTCCTTTTTATTTTATTATATTAGAAAATGTTGTCAAGACGAAACAAAATTATTAACAAAGTAATCTAAAGCAATGATAAAAATGAATCCAAATGATTATTTTATTGCTTATGATATTGTATTTTAGGCATTTTTCTATATATTATTTATTATTATATTTTAAAAACTATAATAAAAAAGATTGAAATAATCTTTTTATATAAATATTTCACCGTTATATAAGTGTTTATGTCAATTTTTTAACTCAATATTGATGACAGTGGTCAATTTAATTATTGCTTTACATTACAAATGATACGGATATATAATATAATTATACAAAATATCAATGTGAGAGATGGAATTTATATAGTGGATGGAAGGGTCTTATTTGCCCGGAAGCAATGAGGAAGATAAAATGAAAAACTTATTTGGAAACAGTCGCAATGAAGAAAACACTTCGACTCAAAGGGAAGGCAGAACGATGGTACATCTTGAAGAATTTAATAAGCTTAGAGAAGATTTAGAGATAAACAACAGAAGCTTAAAAGATGCCCTTCTTAAAACAGAAGGTGAGAAGCATAAGGTCATTTTTGAAAAGAAAAAATTGGAAGAAGAACTCCAGAAACTAAAAGAAGAAAAAGAAAAGATGCTCTTGGAAAAAGAGCAAGAGGTGAAAAAATTGGAAGAGTCTCTTAAACAAAACATTCAAAATTGGACTAATGTCAAATAATTAGACAGAAAATGAGCTATGTTTTCTTAAAATAGTTTTCCTCCTTCTGATTTGGAGTT
>NZ_CALPDE010000002.1 GCF_943193185.1 Lactococcus ileimucosae | reverse complement strand
TCAAAAGCGAATCCCTTGAACTTTTTGTTCCTGAAGACGAGCAGTCTTTAAGACAACAAATTGAGGATTTCATTTTCATCAATCACTGCAGCTATAAAAAAATGGCAGTAGATTTTCATCTAGTGCCATAGAGTATACAGATTATTATAATTTTATATGTTGAAATAAATAAGAAGTGCTAAGAGAGACAAAACTGCCGTAACAGTCCAAAACACGATATCAATCTTCCACTCGCTCCAACCTTTTCCTTTGCCCGAAAAGCCGCCAAGTTCAAAATGGTGATGAATGGGTGTCATGCGGAAAATACGTTTCCCATGTGTCAGCTTGAAGTAAGAAACCTGCATCATGACGGAGACTGTTTCCAAGATGTAGATAAACCCAATCAGAAGAAGGGACCATTCTGCATGCAGCAGGATGGAAATCATGGCAATAAAACCACCAAGGGCTAGACTTCCAACATCTCCCATAAATATTTTCGCAGGCTTGTGATTGAAAACAAAGAAAGCAAGTAAGCCACCAATAACAGATAAGAGGATAAGAAGTACATCATAACGTCCCTGAGCAACGGCTATAACAGCATAGGCACTTAAAGAAATAGCAACCGTGATACTTGCTAAACCATCAATACCGTCTGTAAGATTCACAGCGTTTGACCAGCCAACGAGCCAGAAAATAATGAAAATGGCAAAGAACCAGCTCAAATCAATTTTCCAGCCCAAAATATTGAGAACATTCGTACTGTCTACTTGCATCAAAATCAAATAAGAAACGATACCCGTAGCAATCTGTGCCATAAGTTTATGACTGGCTTTGAGCCCCCCATGATTTTTTTGACTAAAGACCTTCATAAAGTCATCTAAAAAACCAATCAGCGCGTACATTGCTAAAACCCACCATGCTGTAATAAACATAGGTGTGAACTGTCCAAAAATGAGGGCGAAGACGGCTGAAACGAGGAGCGCCGAAACAACAAATACTAGTCCTCCCATTGTTGGTGTACCTGCCTTGCTGGCATGCTGTTTTACTTCTTCAAGCGTGGGTTGTCCCCCAAGTTTTTTCTTGTGAAAAAACATAATAAAGCGTGGAATTCCAATCATGGTTAAAACCAGCGCAACTAGAGCTGCTAAAAATGCAGTGATTAACATAGTGCCTCCGACTGTTACTTGGAAACTTTGTTTCCTTTTTTGTAGTTAGAGCTTTCCTAGCTCAAAATTGAAAGAGGCGAAAAATTTCGCCTAATTCATCGTTACTGTGATTGTTTGATTATCTTTAAGTTTGGTTCCCATTGCCACACTTTGTGTGTTAACATGGTCACCAGAGCCTTGATATTCGACTTTCAAGTTATACCATTTAGCCAGCTGTTCAACCTGCTCTTTAGACCATTTGAACATATCAGGCATGAAGTGATCCCCATCGGTAAGAAGCATGACACGTGAGTTTGCCTTAACTTCTTCACCCTTAGGTACAGATTGCTCAGTTATTTTTGTCCCTTGACCAATAACAACTGGTGCTATAAGATTACGGCGGAGCTCATCTGAAATCTTACCAGGTGCTTCCCCTTCATAATCTCCAATGGTAACTTTACCCTCTTTTAAATTAGACATATCTGATGCAGCTGCATCTTGATTCTTGATTTGTTCCGCCCGTGTCATCAATGGATTGGCAACATCTGAGATGTAAGTCAATGACCAAGGATTTGACGGAATTTTAATATTCATGTAGAAGATAAAATCAGGATTTTCTGGCGGATACATGGCCACAGCAGAGTAAATATTATCTTGCATGCCTTTAAGATATCCTCCGGTTTCTGATGCAATCTGTGCTGTTCCTGTCTTCACAGCCATAGTATTTCCATTAACCATAAAGAGTGGACCAGGAGCATGTCCTTGCGACTCAGTGGTGAGATAAGAAGTTCCCCATCTTGGATCTGTGTTAACCCCAACCATTAAATCTTTTGTTTTGTTCACAGCATTTTCAGAAACTGGTCGCCCAATCACTTCTGTCTGATTTTTCAAATAAGTGTTGTTGTCTTTATTTACAATCTTGTCAACAATGTGCGGCTCAAGCATTTCGCCTTTATTGGCGAAACTGGTCCAACCACGCAAAAGCTGGATTTGAGTTGTACTAATCCCTTGACCAAATGAAGATTGAACCTGAGATACAGGATTACTGTCGTCAGGAAGTGAACCGAACTGTTCTCCTCCCATACCGATACGTGTAGGTATACCAAATCTAAAGCGACGTAAGTAGCTGTCCCAGAGATTAGTTCCCATATTCTGAACAATCCGTGTCATTCCTGTATTACTCGACATCTTGAAGCCTTCAGCAAAGGTAACTGTGGATGGTAACTTAAAGCTGCCATCTTCAGTCTCATTGGCATCCCAGTCATTAATCACAACATCGTATAAGTTTACACGACGATAGTAAGAGGCATTCAAGTCTACCTTGTCGCTGTCCAGAGCTGAGGCCATGAGGAAAGTTTTCATGACTGATCCAGGCTCAAACTGCGACTGATAAAGCATGCTATTTTCCGTAAAATGCGGCTGTTCTCGCGTTGCCTTATCATTAAAGTTATTGGAGCTAAAGGTCGGGCGTTGCGTTGTTGCTAGAATATCTCCTGTATGCGCATCCATCAGCGTAGCTGAGAGCTGTTGACCTCCAGATCTTTTTACAGCTTCATCCATGAGTGTTTCTAGATTGCTTTGCAAACGCGCATCCAAGGTTGTATAAATATCCTGACCATTTTTGACCGGTTTGCTTACTGTTGTTGTTCCAGGTAAAGGACGCCCATAACGATCTTTTTCATAAGTTTCTTCGCCATTGCTTCCACTCAAGATATCGTTAAAGGAAGCCTCTAAGCCGTTGATACCAACCAAACCTGAGTTTGGGTCCCCTGGCGTCTTCTGTTGTGCAATACCAATAAACTGTGAAGCATAATTAGGTTCTGGGTTTGAGCGGGTCACGTTAGCTGTAAAACCAATCCCGACTATACCTGCATCTGCCGCATCCTTTTTCATCTGCTCCATCTTAGCTAAAGGAATTTTAGTTCCTGCCGAACCAAATTGGACCTGTGCTTTACCAGAATTTAATTGTTGTTCAATGAGTTTTTTGTCAATTCCCAGCTCTTTATTTAGAAATTCTGTAACTTTTGGGAACTCTGCCTTGTCTACATAGAGCTTATTGTTATTGTTGTCAACTTGTGCTTTATCGAGAACTGCATAAACAGTGTAATCACTAGCATCTACAGCCAGTGGTACACCGTTTCTGTCAAAGATGGTTCCCCGTTTAGCATAGACAGTGGTCGTATTTAAATAATTCGTCTTAGCCATTTCGGAGAGGTTGACACCACCGATTTCATTAACTGTAATAATCCAGACAAAGCGAAATATAAAAATCGCAAACAGAGCAATAGCTACTAAAAATAGACTTTTACCTACACGTTTACGATTTTCTTCAGGCCTTTGATGGCTTTTTTTCGCTTTTTTCGAAATACGTCTGAAAGGAAGGGTAATTATTCGAAAAATATTTTTCATTTTGTCGCTTTCAATACATTATCAGAGTTGTAGGAGATACCATGGTCATCTATAACTTTTTGAAGTTTGTCTTGAGAGGTGAGCTCCTGAATTTTCTGATCATATTCAGAATTTTTTTGTTCTTTAGCAGTAATCTGACTGTTATAGTGCAAGGTTCTACTTTCTACTTCTTGCGTTTTAGTTTGGATGAAGAGCTGAGTAACTGCCAAAACTAACGCGACAATTACCATAGAGAGATAAAATACTTTTTCAACTCCAGAAAAGCGTTTAAATTTTTTAGCTAAAACTTCTGGTGCCAATGAATCTTTTGAAATTGCATAGCTGTCCTTTTTGGCTGCTGTTTCAATATCAAAATATTCTTTAGGTTGTGCGGCCATATTTTTCTCCCCTCTCTAATTCCATACTTATCGTCTTTAGTTGTTAATTTCTTTGTTTTTCTGCTACACGGAGTTTAGCACTGTGCGCACGGTTGTTAAGCTTAAGTTCTTCGTCACTTGCAAGAATCGGCTTGCGGTTAATCAGTTTGAGTTTGGCTTCCATATCTTTTGGAAGCAACGGCAATCCTTTAGGGACATTGACTGTACTGTATTCTTTAAAAATGGTCTTGGTCAAGCGGTCTTCTAAAGAATGAAAAGTAATCACGCTTATACGTCCGGAAACATTAAGCAGATCAATCGCTGCTTCTATGGACTCCTCTGCTGCTCCAAGCTCATCATTCACTTCGATTCGAATTGCTTGAAAAATGCGTTTAGCCGGATGCCCTTTTTTCTTAAGCTCTTTTTGGGGAAGGGCAGACTTGATAATCTCTGCCAGTTCCGTTGTCAACTCAACTGGTTTAAGCTTACGGGCTTGCTCAATCTTTCGCGCAATCTGTTTTGAAAACTTTTCCTCGCCATAACGGTAAAAAATACGGACCAAATCTTCATAAGGGTAATCATTGACCACTTCATAAGCAGACAGTGCTTGAGACTGATCCATTCTCATATCTAAACGTGCTTCTTTTTTGTAGGAAAAACCACGCTGGCTATCATCAAACTGTGGACTAGATACACCTAAATCATAGAGTATACCATCGATTTTTGTAATTCCCTGCTCTGCTAACTTTGAGCGTAGGTAGCGGAAATTACTTTTTATCAGAGTAACTTTGTTCTCAGCCAAAGCCGCTTTTAGACGAACTTTAGCATTTTCATGTGCTGCATCATCCTGATCAAAAGAATAGAGATGCCCTGTTGTCAACTTACTCAAAAGATATTCACTATGCCCTGCCCCTCCGAGAGTTGCATCAACATAGATGCCATCAGGTTTAACCTCAAGCATATCAACAGTTTCGTGTAGCATTACAGTGTCATGCTTGAATTCCATGTTTACAAGTTTACAGGCAAAAAGCCCCTTCCTTCCCTAATAGCTAATATTCATTATAACATTTTTCTCGAAAATGTATAGTAGTTTACAACCTATTGTAAACTTTTTTTCTTCTTGTTCCTCAATGCTTGGTTTTCTGGCGTTTGTATAAGGCATTTGCCACTTTATAAAGAAGTTTATTTACTGGCAAATCAAACTCACCTACGTATTCTTCAATTCGTGGATTAAAATGCTTTTTAAATTTCAAAAGCCCATCTTTTTCTGAAAGAGAGTTTTCTAGTCCACCCATATTTAGTGTGTTTGCTCCATTTTTGAAGGCATGTTGTATCGTTTCAAACCATACTAAGTATGAAGGATAATATTTTTGAAATGCAGTATCCGTTCCTGCATAAAGTGTCTCTGCTGCCCCAAAAGCATTGATAGATAAGGTTCCTGCTACAGGGATAATTTCCCCCTTTTCAGCAATGAAGGCTGAAATATCAGAAATGTTTTTTTCAGCAATTGCAAGTTCTTCACTCAAAACTTTAAGACGTTTTTCATTTTTGGCTTTTGTTTGATTATCTTTAATTTTTGCCACATTGGCTTCCATATCTTTTTTAACTTTGGCCATATCAAATTTCACCAAAGTTATGAAAGCATCTGAGCCATAAGTGTCCAAAAGTTTGGTGTAATACTCTGCATTACGAAGGCTCACATTTTTACGTGCCTCGGTTTTTTTCATTAACTCAGCAAAAACAGGAACTAACTCCTTTCCCCCAAAAACAATTTCTGGATAAGAATTTCGTGCCTTGCGAATAAATTGACGTGTTTTTTTGTCCAGACTTTCTTCGGAAAAATCTTCCTTATAAATGACAGCGTTGTAACGCGGCTGAATCGTATCATGCATCTCTGTCGTACGTCCAGTGTATTCCACACCAGCATTTGTTAAATTTGTCATGATGTCATAAGCATCGTCAAACTTATAAGCAGGATCAAATTTGATAAAAAGTGCCTTTTGACTTTTACCAAATTTCCTTAATTCTAACAAAACAAACTTTAACAAAGCTTTATCTGTGTAATCCATCAAAATACCACGTGGAATATACAGCATTGTAAAACCAAGTGGAAGAGGTCGAATCAAGACCATGCTGCTCGCAACCAATCGATCATCTTGATAAAATCCGATGATTTCTGATTTCCAACTGCTCTTGATTGTAGCCCATTTTGAAGTTTGTAAGAGGTTTGGCATGCCTGAGGCAGCAACAAACTCATCATGAAGGTGAGCATCGAGCCCAATTTTTACTGTATACATACTTTTATTCTATCAAAAATTATTAAAAAAAACAGGCTCAGCTTGAGCCTGTACAAACAACTGGGGTAGCTGGATTCGAACCAACGCATGAGGGAGTCAAAGTCCCTTGCCTTACCGCTTGGCTATACCCCACTGCCTATCTTTCGACAACAGTAAACATTTTATCAAATTTATTCATGGATTTCAAGAATTTACTTTCTTTTCAAGTGAAATTATGGTTTTGTCTTATCCGCTTTCATGTATATATAATGCTCAAACCCAGCTTGTTTGGGGGCTTTAACTGTTTTAAAGGTTTCAAAGCCTAATTTTTCATAGAGCTTCAAAGCTTCATGATTGCTGCTAGCCACCTCCAAAACATAAATTTCAGGCTGGTTCATCATCCTTTTCAAAAGTTCAGTGGCTAAGCCTCGTCCACGCCTATTACTTTTGGTGGCTACAAATTCTATTGAGGCCATTTTATCTGCCATTTCAAAGGGATAACTTTGCTTTTCAAATTCTTTTTTTAGAAACAGATAAGCAGCCAAACCTTTGACAAAACCAAGATGTTTGATAAGAGGTTTAACTTCGAGTTTAAGGGGAGCACTCTTCCCGTTTCTCAAAGCTGCCATAGCCAGTACTTCTTGATCCTCATGAGCTAAAAAGAAGTCTTCCAACAAAAAACTATGTGTAAATGCTGCAACTAATTTATTCTTGTCTTTTGAAAAATATTGTAGCCACTCAAAAAATCCATCAACAAAGATTTGGCTGATTTGTGATTTAACTTCAAAATCAAGTTCTTGAGCTATACTAATTGTGAGATTAGGAAGCTTTTCTTCTCTCTTATCCAGAGTACTTTCACTTTTCATACTCTTTATACTCCAAGATTGTAAGCTTTAATCGCTTCTTCTAAGGCATTAGGGAAATCAGGTGTTACTGCAAGTTCTTTGCCTGATGTAAGGACGACAAAGCTGCCGTTTTCTTCATTAATTTCAGCGATGATTTTTTTCCCTGATTTTACTTGAACACCTTTTTCTGTATCAATAATTTCAATTTCTGTATCTTTTTTCTTAGGCATAATCAGTCTCCTTATCATTCTTTTAGAGGCACTTTCCTCAACTGTTCAATGATACCATTTTGATTGACTTTTGTCACGTTATCCTTTTGTGCAAGCTCTCGTTCACTAACCACATAATTAGGGATTAAACGGTGATGTTTATCGTCTAATTGATGGAAAAATAAAGAACCGTCAGCTTGGCAGGCTAACGACTCTTTAACGTGTTGCTGCCACCGACTTTTATTCGGAGACAGTGGAAATTTTTATATCACTTCTCAGCTTTCCCATCAGAACCCAGCACTTGAATTTTTTGTTTCACAAGTTCTTTAACGGCTTGTTTAGCTGCGGAGTTGTATTTTTTCGGATCTACGACTTTTTCATCTTCGGAGATGTAGGACTTGATAGCCTTTGTGAAAACAGCGCGAAGTTCAGTGGCATAGTTAACTTTAGCAATACCCATAGCAACGGCTTTTGAAACATCTTCATCAGGGATACCTGATGTTCCGTGAAGCACCAATGGTACATCGCCTGTTTTCGCTTTGACAGCTTCTAAGACGTCATATTGTAACTTCGGCTCTGCTTTGTAAAAGCCGTGTGAGTTGCCGATACCGATAGCTAAAAAGTCAACATTTGTCGCTTTGACAAATTTTTCAGCTTCTTCTGGGTCAGTGAAAGCTACCGTTTCCGCATTATTTCCATCTTCTTTGCCACCAACGATACCTAGTTCGGCTTCAACGGGAATCCCCATCGAATGCGCCATCTTGACCACTTCTTCGGTTATTGCGACATTTTCTTCAAAGGGCTTTTTCGAAGCATCAATCATCACTGAAGTATAACCTGTGCGTAAACAACGTGCCACACGTTCAAAATCATCCCCATGATCAAGGTGCAGCACTACAGGCACTGAGACCTTGTCTGCTGCTGCTTTAACCATGTGGTAGAACATTTCTGGTGGTGTCGTATTGAGCGTACCTGACGTTGTTTGGACAATGACGGGTGCATGCATCTCTTCGGCTGCTTCTACGATTGCTTCCGCCATTTCCATATTTTCTGCATTAAAGGCACCAATGGCATAACCATTTTTAAATGCCTTTTCTATCATTTCTTTACTTTTAGCAAGTCCCATTTTTTCTCCTCTTACAGTCTTTGTTTTATATTTTTTCTACTTTGAGTTGGTCAAACAAAGCTTGATAATTTGTTCGATTAATATGTCCTGTCTTCGCCTCCTGCGCATTGAGCATGCCACAGACATTGGCACGTTTCAAGGTATTCTCAACCGTTTCATCCTGGCTTATCCCATAAACAAGTCCTGCAACAGTCGCATCGCCGGATCCGACAGGATTTACTACATCTATTTTGGGGATTTGCACACGATAAAAGTCATCCGAAACTTTAGCAAATGCGCCTTCTTTTCCAAGAGAAACCACAATCCACTCAATACCGTCAAAAAGCTTATCCTGTAAACTTTCCTTGATATTTTCTAAGGTGACTTCTTTACCTAGCAAATCCGTCAATTCTTCCAAGTTGGGTTTGATTACACTTGGCTTATGTGAGTTTTTAAGCACTGCTTCAAGTGTACTCCCTGAACAATCCAAAACGACTGCTTTCTCCTGCTTGTTGGCAATTGCAATAAGGTCAGAATAGAAAGTTTCCTGTAAGCCATCAGGCAGAGAACCTGAAATGGCAATTGCTTCAACTTCAGCTAACATTGCTTTAAAATTGTCAATAAAATCTTTCGCTTCTTCCCTTAAAATCCGTGGCCCTTTTTCTAAAATCTCGGTCTGTTGCCCTTCATGTAAAATTGCAATACAGTTGCGTGTCTTTCCAGAAATCTTGGTAAATCGACTGTCAATACCTTCACTTTTTAAGTTCTTGACAATCTCTGCACCTAAGATATCGTCAGCAAAGCCTGTCGCCACGATATCTGCGCCTAATTCTTTCAGTACACGTGAGACATTAAGCCCTTTACCACCAGCTGTTTTACCAACCTGTGCCACACGATTGACCGTGTTTAAGTGAAAGTATTCCAATGGATAAGAAATATCAATAGCAGGATTGAGTGTGACTGTTAAAATACTCATGTTTTGCTGCTCTCCTATTTTTCCAAAGGATGGATAATCACACCTTTTACGACACGGTTCACTGTTCCTGATGCCGAAGGTGTATCTGGCGTGTTTTTCACTAAGATCGAAGCATTCAAGGCAATGACATGCGCAAAAGCAAATGCTGGGAAGACAAGATAGGCTTCTTTGAGCTCTGGCGCTTCCTTATACGTGAAACCTTCCGTAAGATTTTGTCCGATGACGACTATTCGTTGAGCAATTGCATCACCCACAACCTCTTTGTAGAGATCCAAATCATATTGACGTGTATAAGCGTTGTTGGCGGCAAAAACGAAAACAACTGTATTTTCATCAATGAAGGACTTTGGTCCATGACGGAAGCCCATCGCGCTGTCAAACATGGTTGCTATTTTTCCTGCTGTTAATTCCAATACCTTGAGTTGGGCTTCACGTACAAAACCTGAAAGTGTACTTGAACCGACATAAACCATGCGAGCTGTATCGTCATTGAGAAAACTTACAATTTCTGTTTCTCGCTGAAAAACATCTGCAGCCAAGTCCGCGGCAATGCTGACCTGTTTTTCTTTATCCGAAAGTTCTTCTGTTGAGAAAATAAGCGTTGATAAAAGCGTCATTGAACTGCATGATCCGGTCATTGCAAAACCTTTATCGTTAGACTCATCTGGCAGGATGCAAGTCAAAGCATTTTCCATCATGAGAGCTTGCTGAGCGAGCTTGCCTTCTTTGGCACAAGTGATGACCAACTGATAACTGTCTTGGACTAGCTCTTCGACAATATTGACTGCTGCGACAGATTCAGGGGAGTTCCCACTGCGTGCAAAGGAAACCAACAAGGTCGGTGTATTCTGCTCCAAAGTAGCTTGTGGAGCCGCTACGATATCTGTTGTTCCGATTGATTCAAAACGGAAATGTTCTGTATCTCCTAGCTCAATTAAACTTTTAAGTACGGTGTCACCCACATACTGCGAGCTCCCTGCCCCAGTAAAAATTACTCGGATAAAGCCATGTTTTTCGATCAGTTTTGCTAAGAAAGCATCAATTTCTGTTTTTCTTTCTAAGTATTCTCCGAAAACCTTGCGCCATAATTCTGGCTGCCCTAAAGTTTCTTTAACGGTGATAGCCGCACCTAGTTCTTTGAGTCGTTCTTCTGGTAATTGAAGCATATTATTCCCTCGATTTCTATTTTTCTTTAAGCTTATGGTATCCATTATAAGGTGATAACCATAGGAAAATTTTCCAAATGGCACTTTACCAAAACGGAAATTTTTCCTGATTTCAAGGGAATAACTACTTAGGTCATATCATGAAAAACCGAGAAGCTGTAACACTTCACCTAAATTCTCAACGTGCCTGTCCGCCTGACTCTGGTCACTGCCAAATCGTTGGTCTCTAATCGCCCAAACCGTTGCACCTGCTGCTTTTCCAGCTGCGATACCATTGGGTGAATCCTCAATGACAAGCACATCAGATGCTCTGGCATTCAACTGCTTCATAGCAGATAAATAAACGGCAGGATGGGGCTTAGACTCTGGAAAATCTTCGCCAGATGAAATAACCTCAAAATATTTACGAAGATTATGTGTATCAAGAACTTCTGCAATTTCCTCGTGTGACGAACTTGAGGCTAAACCAATCCTTAGTTTTGTTTCAGACAAGCGTTGCAGGACAGCTTTCACATCAGGAAAGAGCATTTCCTCGATGGGAAAATGGCTACTCTTTTTATAGGCGAAGAACTCTTTTTGTAACCTTACCGCTTCTTCCTTATCAAAATCTTCTCCCAAAATGAATGGCCACAAGTCTCTCAGAGGGCGACCTAAAAGTTCACGGCGATTCAGATGTGCGATCGGAATGCCCTTTTTCTCGAAAAAAGCATCAAACACTTGGGCATAATGATATTCCGTATCAATCAAGACACCGTCCATATCAAAGATAATCGTGTTAAAACGCATCTTATACTCCTGCATATGCAAGGCTTTCTGAATCTTCCTCACTATTTTCAACGAGTTTTTGGTTAATGATTGACACAATCTCTGCTTGACTGTCCGCTGCTTTTAACTGATCTATCACCGCAGGTATCATGAGCATTTTCGCAACAGAAGAGAGCAATTGTAGGTGTGCCGTACCTTTTTGATGTTCGGGGATAAAAAGCCCAATGACAAAGGTAATCGGTTGCCCATCTAAGCTATCCCAAGCAATTCCATTCTCATTTTTTACAATAATCAAACTGGCTTTATTAATATTTGACGATTTGGCATGTGGGATGGCAAAGCCGTCCATCATGCCTGTTGTTCCTTCGAGTTCACGTGCCACTAACTTTTCTTTGACTTCTTCCTTGTCTGTAGCGATACCTCGTTGGACTGTTTTTTCTGCTAAAAAGTCGAACATTTCATCTCGTGTATTGAATGTCTGATGGAGAAAGACATCCTTTTCAGAAAGGAATGCAGAGGGGGACATAATTTCTTCAGTGGCTAATTCTTTATTTTCACGTTTTTCCTTCTCCCAGCGTCGTTTTTGATAGAGGCCAAGTAAAATTCCGCCTACTGCTGAACCAATCAAAATTGATAAAACCCATTGGAAAGCACCTGTGACAACAGGTAAAACCAGAAATCCTCCATGTGGCGCGGGAACCTTTACTCCGAAAAGATAAGTTAAAATTGAAGCGATTGAAGAACCCACCATAAAAATAGGCAAAATAATCAAGGGATTTTTAGCAGCGAAAGGAATTGCACCCTCAGTGATGTGTGTGGAACCTAAGATGAGGTTCACAATCCCTGCATTACGTTCTTCAGTATTGTAATACTTTCTAAACACAAACGTTGCAATACTTGTAATCAATGGCGGCGCAATACAAGCAGCCGACACACCCGCCATAAAGGAGTAATTGCCTTGAGCTAAAAGCGCTGTACCTGTAACATAGGCAGCTTTGTTGACAGGGCCTCCCATATCAAAGGCACACATTGAACCAACGATAAGTCCTAAAACAATCGGGTTACTGTTTTCAAATCCAGCCAGGAAATTCATCATAGCTTGATTGATGGCTTCCATAGGTGCTGCCAACAAATACATAGCTATTCCGACAATTGCGACTCCTAGAACCGGTAAAATAAAGACAGCTTTTAATCCATCAAGAGATTTTGGCATCTTGCGCAAGAGTTTTTGAAGGAAAAGAATCAAGTAACCCGCTAAGAAACCTGATAGAATCCCACCTAAGAAACCTGCACCGCCTGCATTTGCTACGATACCACCAATCAAACCTGCGACAAGCGCGGGACGTTTGGCAATGCTTTCGGCAATGAAAGCTGACAATATTGGGACCATCATTCCCATAGCTTGCCCGCCAATATCCTTGATCATCGCTGCTGTGGCATTATATGTAGCATGATCTGGTTCTGCAGAATGAATCCCCCAAACTGCAAAAGAAATTGCAATCAAAACACCACCAGCTACAACGAAAGGCAGCATATGAGAGACACCGTTCATAAGATTTTTGTAGATGCTGTGCCCGATTTTAGATATCTCTGGTGCGGTGGAAGAATTTTCCCTAGTCGTTGTACCGTCCTTGATTTTTCCTTTTCCAGCTAATGCTTCCTTAATCAAGCGGTCTGCCTCTTTAATCCCTGCTGAAACGGATACTTCAATGACCCGTTTGCCGGCAAAGCGTTCTGCATGGACATCTTTGTCGGCTGCAATAATAACTGCTTCCGCATGACGAATGTCCTCATTTGTCAATTCATTTTCCACACCAATCTGTCCGTGTGTTTCCACTTTAATCGATACACCTGCTTTTTTGGCCGCTGCTTCTAAAGCTTCCTGTGCCATAAACGTGTGCGCTATCCCTGTGGGACAACCTGTAGCAGCGATTATTTTATAGTTTCCCATAAATCCTCCTTATAGTTTATTGATAATTTCAGTAACAGTAATTTGCTCCATCAGCCGTGGGACATCGGAAAAGTCAGTCAAGCCTTTTTGAAAAGCTGTAGAAGATCCAGCTGCAATTGCTTTTTGTAAATTTTTTCCGACAGCTTCATTTTTGATTATTCCGGCTAAGAAAGTTCCAAGTAAGCTATCCCCTGCACAAGCTGTGTTGACGACTTCTCCTTGCGGAGCATTTACAGATAAGATGTGGTCCGAATTGATAAACAAGGCGCCTTTTTCCCCCAAGGAAACTAAAACATTTTGCGCCCCCTGCTCCACCAACTTTTTAGCGTAATAAATCACATCTTCTGGCGCTTTTAGCTCTACATTAAACCAGTGCGCCAGTTCCTCATCATTGGGTTTAAGTAAAAAAGGTTCGTAAGGCAAAGTATCCAGTACTTCTGCATAGCTGGTATCAATAATGAGCTTTACCTTGTTTTCTTGACAAACCGCAGCAATCTCTCTTAAGAGTATAGGTGGAACGCCTTCAGAAAAACTGCCAGATAAACAAAGGTAATCCCCCGCTCTGAGTTGATGCACTTGCTTTAAGAACATCTCAACTTGTTCAGGTGTAACTTTTGGTCCTTTATTAACCAGCTTATACTCCAGATTTTCTTTTTTTACATGCGTAAAGACATTGATTCTGGTTATACCGTCCACTTCGATAAAATCTGTGTGAATGCCTTCATTTCGGAGCGTGTCTTCGATGAAATTTCCGGTAAATCCTGCCTTAAAACCAAGCGCTGTACTTGTCACGCCGAGTTGCTGCAAGATCAAAGAAACATTGACACCTTTTCCATTGGCTTGAACATCATACTCCTCTGTACGATTCACTATCTTAGGAGACATCTCCTTGGTGTCAATAAAAAGATCAATGGCTAAATTTAGTGTAGCTGTATAGATCATTGAGCACCTCACTTTCTTTTTATCATAGTCTTATCATAGCGCATTATTTATGTACGCGCTTACAAATTTTTGGAGTTTCTGAAAAACGTTACACTTCTATTTTTTATTTTGCTATACTTAGATTAATAAATTTTGAAAAAACGGGGAGGTATACTGTGAGTACTAAGCTAAGTGACTCTGAGCAATATTTATGGAATTATATTGAACGCAATATTATAGAAATCCCTAACTATTCCATAGCTGAATTAAGTGTTGAAGCTGCTGTTTCAACAGCAACAATCGTACGTACACTAAAGAAAAAAGGCTATTCTGGCTATGCCGACTTCAAGTATAAACTCAAAGAGCGAAGAAAACTGCATGAAGACTTTTCGCAGTTTGACCAAGAAGATGAAGGGATTCGTCTCGTCATTACCAAAAACGAGCAAGAAGTCATGCGAACTATCTCGATGATTAACATCGAAAAACTCGAAGAAGCACTTCGAATCATCACTGCTTCAAGACGGCTCATTTTGTTTGCTCGTGGTTTTTCCGAAATGGTTGCCCAAGAGATGATGATCAAGTTTCAACTGACAGAAAAATACTGTGAGCTCTTTACAGATCCTGAAATCATCAAAATCATGAGTAAGAAGTTGTCCCCCGCAGATGCTGTCCTCTTCATTTCTTTAAATGGCGAAACTCCAGAACTGGTAAGTGCTGCGCAAAATTGCAACCAGCATAACATCGCAACATTACTGCTCACTACAGCTGGTGAATCAACGCTAGCTACCCTCTCTGATGTCGCTCTCGTTGGTTTTAAATCAGATGGTTCTTTCTTTCCAGACTATGAAGTGCGCTCCCGTCTTCCTCTGACCATCCTTTCACGGATTTTACTGGATTCTTATGCTTTAAGAAAAAATGAAACACAAAAAAAGTAAGTGTGGAACAAAAGCACTTACTTTTTGATTTTACGGCCAGATTGAAGGCCAGATACCAATTCCTGAACCAAGGATACCCAAGCAGAGGAGCAAAAGGATACAACGGATGGGGGTCCATTTGTGCTTCTGCATAAGATAGAACAAGAGTAAAGTCAACCCAAGCGGTAACATTGATGGCAAGATACCATCCAAGATGGATTGAATATTAATTTTAGCTTCACCATTGGGAATGACAATGTTTACTGAGGTAGCACCCATGGCTGAAGTCAAAGCTCCGACCACGAAAATACCAAGAATAGAAGCTGCCCGTGTAAATTCTTTTGCATTAGCAGTCATGATGCTGATCGCATCTGTCCCTTTTCGGTAAGACCAATGCATCAGGAAGTAACGCAAGCCGAACTGTACAGCATTGAAAATCAAGAGGAAGATGAAAGGTGCTGCGATATTTCCAGCAATTGCCATATTGGCTGTAATTCCTGCTGTGATAGGTACAAGTGTGAACCAGAAAAGGGCATCACCAATCCCTCCAAGTGGTCCCATCGCTGCGACACGGACGGCACGTATCGTTTGAATATCTGTTTTATTTTGCTCAAGTGAGAGCACGATTCCCATTACGAAGTTAACCAGAAACGGGTGAGTGTTAAAGAACTCTAAGTTGTGTGCCATTGAGGCTGAGAGGTCTTTCTTGTCCGTGTGGATTTTTTCCAATCCGGGCAAGATCGAATAAAGCCAACCCCCTGCTTGCATCCGTTCATAGTTAAAAGATGCTTGGAGGTAAACGGAGCGCCAAACCATTTTGTTAAGTGTTTTCTTATCAAGCTGTGGTGCTGGCGTTTGATTAGAATAATTATCCGGAATATTAAATACCATCTTCATAATCTCCTTCACTAGCTGATGCTGCTGGGGCAGCTGTTTTGAGTTTTGTATTCATTTGGAAATCCCAATAGGCAAAGGCAAAACCGATGACGGCAAGTAAAAGTAATGCTGGACCTTTGAGCGCTTCAATACCGGTAACAATAACAGCAAGCACGAAGCCTAGGAAGTAGAATCCCCAAAGTTCTTTTGAAACCATAACTTTAATCAAGATTGCAAAACCGACATAGCGCATCATATTTCCTGCTGCACCGAGTCCACTCATCAACCATGCTGGGATAGCATTTACTACTGTATCCCCAAAGGCTTGTCCACCGACGAAGAAAAGTGTTACAACGATACCAAAGATAGTACCGAGCGCACACATGGCAAGCCAGTTAATTTTCGCAATTCCGGCTGGGTTGGCCTCTTCGGCGTATTTGTCAGCAACACCCATTACTGGTGCCATGACTGTGAAGATCAATGTTACACCATATTGCCCCAGTAATGAGAAAGGGATAGCTGTAGCAACAGCCGCTGCTGGTTCAAGCCCAAGTGAAATAGCTAAAACTGTTGCCATGATACCACCGATAACTGCATTGGGTGGTTGTGCACCACCAACAGGCATGTTACCAATCGTCATGAGTTGATAAGTACCACCGACAATCAGACCGGTTTGAACATCACCAAGAATAAGACCGATGACCAGACCTGTTACAATCGGTTGGTACAGAGATTGAAGTAAACTAAATTGGTCGATGGCAACGACAAAAGTCACTGCAAAGATCAAAATAATCTGAAAAATGGAAGCATCCATAAGTTTTTCTCCTTATATTTTTTATAATTTTTGATTTGAAATAAGTAATGCTCAATCAAGGACAAGACCCTTTATCCTAAATACAACTTCCTAATCAAAAACTCTTGTTCCCTAAATTAATTAAAAAGCTTGTTGAGTGGCTCTACTGGTGTCGTTGGCACGCGCTGAATCTCAAGCTCAACGCCGAGTTCTTTCAACTTCTTGAACGCTGCCACATCATCGTCATCAACAGCAATAACTGTTGCCACTTGACGTTTTCCTTCAGACATGTGCATATTTCCGATATTCACCTTCTTGATTAGAACACCACCTTGGACAAGACGTAAAACATCTTGCGGATTTTCACAGATAATGAAAATCAACTGACGATCGGCAGCTTTATTGATAATGTCAATAGTCTTTTGCACACTAAAGTAGCGTGTAGCCACTCCTGTCGGTGCGGCCATATCCATTAACGCTTGGCGCTGCGGATTGCTGGCAACATCATCATTAGCCACAAGCAAAAGGTTGGAACCGACAAAACTGTTCCATTGCGTGGCAACTTGACCGTGAATCAAGCGATTGTCAATACGAGTAAGTAAAATATTTGGCATAATAATAACCTTTCTTAATAGAGAATAGGAACCTGTTTGTTCGTATTCAAATTTTATTAACTCTCCTAGAAGGCAGGAAAATGAACGTTTTACAATATCTGCGTAATCGCATAACGTGAAACTTTAATCACCAACCTATCTGCAAGTTTAATATGGCAAAATTCTTCATCTAAATCAGTGATAAAACCCGTCAAGCCACCACTAAACATGACTTCACTCCCTACTGCAAGGGTTTGATGCAGCTCGGCAATGGCTTCTTTACGCTTCTTAAATTGTAAACCACTAATGATACTGTAAAAAGCACTACCTAGAAGAATAAAGCCAATAAAAACAAGGGAACTGTTGATAATAAATTGTGCTGTCATCTAAATGCCATCACTTTCTTCAACTTCTTGCACTTTTTTGCCGAGCTCTAAGTCGAGAGTGACACCATCTTTCGCTGTTGAAACAGACAAATCAAGCATTAAATCGACTTCTGTTTCCATCATGCCTTGAGAAACAAACTCAATCAGCATGGGGAGATTTGTCCCTGTAAAAATATGCACCTTTTCATTATCAGCTTTAGCAATCATCGCTTTATTAAAAGGTGTCCCTCCAAGCAAGTCCGTAAAGACAGCTACTTCTTCGTCACTTTTACAAAAATCGTTTAAAGCCTTTTGATACGCTTCAAGGTTTGTTGCTTCATCAAAAGTGAGGGTGAGCAAGTCTGCTTGTGCTCCAGTAATTAATTCAACCGCGCTCTTCATGCCTTCTGCAAAGTGAGCATGTCCAGAAATTAAAGCTTTCATCATTTCTCCTTATCTTCTAAATTTATTTTTATTATAAGCTATAGATTGTAGGAAATTTTTCCAAATATTAAGTAACATTTTGGTAAACTTTTCCAAATTAACCGCTTACAATTATTTTATTTAGTTGATATGTAATTCATTTTTCAGGATTATACCGCCCGCTCACCGTCCACATACACTTCTGAGAGTGCCATATCGGGGCTTAAGACGATAAAATCAGCATTATAATCTTCTTTAATTTGTCCACAGCGATTATCAATGTTGACTGATTTTGCGGCAGTCAAGCTTGCCATCATAATGGCTTCCTCTGGCGTGGCAATGCCCCAGTCCACCACATTTTTAACCGCATCTTTCAACATGAGAACAGAACCTGCCAAACTATTTCCTTCCTTAAGATGAGCTGCGCCTCCTTCGACATGTACGGGAAATTCTCCTAACATATAATCACCATCCGGCATTCCAGCGGCACGCATAGCGTCAGTAATTAAGACTGTGTGCGCTGCACCTTTACTTTGGATAAGAACTTTAGCCGCTGTCGGATGGACATGGTGACCATCACAGATTAGCTCGGCATAGGTATTGGGGATACTAAGGGCAGCACCTACCATTCCGGGCTCCCGGTGGTTAAAAGGACTCATTCCATTAAAGGTATGAACAAAGACAGTCGCTCCCGCTTCTATCGCAGCCGTCGCTTGGGCTAAAGTAGCATTTGAATGCCCCAAAGCGACCGTAATCCCTTGTTGTGTTAAGGCCCGAATAAATTCTATACTTCCTTCTCTTTCAGGTGCCACAGCAATTTTTCGAATCATACCGTGAGCTGCTTGATTCCATGTTTCAAATTCTTGCACATTTGGATCTGTCATATAAGCTGGGTTTTGTGCACCCTTATGTTGGGGCGTAAAATACGGTCCTTCAAAGAAAAGTCCTTGTATTTTCGCTCCCGTGACTGTGGGCTCATAATTTCCCAGAACTTCACAGACCTCTCTGAGGCGCTCATGTTCTCCTGTCAATGGTGTAGCTATCCAAGAAGTTACAGCTCCTCTAAGTAAACCTTGGCTCATCTTATCCAGAAGCTCTTGTTGTCCATCCATCACATCCGCACCGTCAAAGCCATGAATGTGCGTATCCACCAAGCCCGGAGCAATCCAGTATCCTGTATAATCTTTAATCTCAGCATCTTCAGGAACTTCTTGCCTATGTTTGCCAAATTTCCCCTCCTTAATTTCTAAATAGCCGCTACTAAGTGTTTGGTAAGGATAGAAAAATTTATCTGCCTTGATATAGTAAGTCATGTCTTGCCTCCATTTGTCTTTTTTCTTAGTATAAACCAGAAATAGGGGGAAAATTTTCCAAAACTTCCTTTGAGTGGTCGGAAAATTTTCCCAAAAAAAGCAGAGATTTCATCATCTCTGCTTGTCTTATTTAATCTTCCCGAATCGGCGCTAAATTTTTGTAAAGGGCAAAAGCATCCAGCAAGATGCGATTCACAACTTGTAAACACAGGCGACTTCCGACATCCAAACCAAAATTAATCGTTTTTTGTGTGGACTTGTAGGCATGAATGCAAACATCTGCCTGACTTCCAATAGAACTCGGCATAGCCCCCACTAGAGCAATAATCTTTGCGCCACGATTTTTCGCTTTATGCAGTGCTTGAGCAATCTCTGGTGTCTCACCGCTCAAAGAGAAAGCAACGATTAAATAATCACGGTTGACTTTGCTTGCAAAATACTGCATATAGTCAAAATCATCATGGATTACGCAAAGCTTTCCAAAAAGTTGCAGCTTATCCATCATTTCTCGCGCAACATTGGCACTTAGACCCGCACAAAAAATCATAATTTTGCTGTGATGATCGATTAGCTTGATGGCGACTTCAATATCATCTGCTGAAAGCTGGTTAATCGTGCGTGTGATTTCAATTTCGTTCTTGCGAATCGCCTGATTAACCTCTTTTGAAAAGCCATTTTTGCGGCGTTCATTTTTGGTGTTGCGAATGGTTTGCTTAAAGTCGGAATAACCATCGTAGCCCATTTTTTTCAAGGTTCTGTTGACCGTTGAAACACTGACATGTGACTCTGTTGCCAATATAGAGATAGATAACTTTGGAATACGATTTAGATTATCTTGGATATGGTTCCAGCAATACGACTCTGCTTCACTCAATGTTTTCATTCCTTACTCCTTCACTATCGAACCATGTACCCTTGGACATCCCCAACTTAATATTTTTCATAGTTTTCAAAAAGATACTCTAAGTCTTCAATCGTCTTTAAAAACTCTTTCCCAATATTGGTATCTTTGACACATGTTCTCTTCTCAACCCTATCAACCAGTCTTTTAACACTGACAATATCGCTCCCTTCCTCGACAGCTGCTTTGATTGTCTTAAAAGGCTCATGTGCTGCCAGCTGCATACCGTAGCTGTTATAAAGCAAGGTGTATCCGGCTATACCTGTTTCTTTTTGATAAGGTTTAGAAAATCCACCATCAATGACAATCAATTTGCCGCCTGCTTTAATCGGTTCCTCACCTTTTCTTTCCTTAACAGGTGTATGTCCATTGATAATATGTCCTCTTTCATCCATACCAAAATTTTTCAAAATACGGCTAATCGTTTCAGGATTTTCTCTTAATTGATAATATGGATTTTTCTTCTCCACGTGTGTCGCCTTATCAGCAATATAATAACGTTCAAAGGTTGTCATCGCCTCTTTCCCAAAAAGTGAGGAAGATTCTCCAACCCACAGGTACCAGAGAAGGTCTGTGGATAAATCTTCTTCTACATCAGGATGCGCCAGACTCTTTCTCACGTGGTATTCAAAAAGATCCAGCAATTCACGTCCAGAGTAAGCCTCTCCCTCAAGCCTAAAACACTTGAAATCACCGTTTTCATGCAGTGGTAAACAACCATGGATTAAAAGGTTACCATTATAAGAAAGATACATCGACCCTTTTTCCAGAAGAAAATCAATGTGCTTTTTCAGTTTCTGCGAGGCTTTGAAGTTCTTTAATAACTTCTTTAAGAGAAGCTTTTCTTCATCCGTTAATTCCTCTGGTTCATCTGGATTAATTGTGGGGGCTTGAAATTCTTGAAGTTCATAAAACTTCCCTTTTAGTTCAATGTGGTTTTCTTCATAATTAATAAAATGCAGTACATCACGCTCTGCCAGATGAAACTCCGGGCGTCTTGCGATCAACTGACTTTCTAACTTAAATTGTAAAATAGCTGTCGCTTGTTGGAGTTTATTCAGCAAGTCGCACTCTTCCTCTGACAGATATTCTCCCTCTGTTAGACGAGGGGCAAAGGCGGGACTGGGCTCATAATACCGCTCCGCATATTCAATCAGCGGACGGAGATTAATCCCATAAGAATCCTCAAGAATATCCAAGTTACCATAACGGGAGCTGATACGAATAACGTTCATCATCGCAAGCGGTGAGCCTGCAATAGCTGCCATCCAGATAATATCATGGTTGCCCCATTGAACATCAACCGAAGGCATACTTATTAGCCGATCAATAATTTTATCGGGATAAGGGCCTCGGTCATAGATATCTCCAACGACATGCAAATGATCGACTGTCAACCGTCTCACACTATCGGCAAGAGCAATGATTAAGTTCGGAAGTTCACCCAGATGTTGGAGTTTTTCAATGATGGAGTCAAAATAAGCCCGTTTTTCTGAACTCGACTCAACCTCATGTTTTAATTCCTCCAGAATATAGCGGAATTTTTCTGGAAAGGCTTTACGCACTTTAGACCGTGTATATTTTTTCCCTGCAAAACGCGCGAGTTTCAATAAGGAAATCAAATTCTCACGGCAATAATATGCGAATGCCTCTTGCGAAAGTTGGCTCTCTTTTGAAGCCAGTTTTTCTTCTGGGTAATAAATCAAAGTTGCAAGCTCAGAAATTTCTGTTGGATCTAAGTCTGGAAAACACTCGCGGAGCTTTTCTTTAATAGAGCCTGAACCATTACGTAGGACATGGTTAAAGGCATCGTATTCTCCATGAATGTCACTGACAAAGTGTTCTGTTCCTTTCGGTAACTCACAGATGGCACTGAGATTTATGATTTCGGTTAAGACTGCTTCTTTTGAGGCAAACTGTTCCTTTAGCAGTTTGTAGTATTTCTCGTCCATGTTTGATTTTCTCCTCTAAACTTGTTTCTTCATAAAGCAACATGCCTACATTATATTATTTTTAACATTTTTAGTAAAGCGCTTTCTTCAAAATATACTTTTCTCACATAAAAAAAGAGCAAAGATCAGACTTTACTCTTTTTTAAATCAAACAATTATAATTTTTGTTTTAAATATTGTCCGGTGTAAGATTGCTCAACCTCAGCAACTTCTTCTGGTGTACCGGTAGCTAAAACAGTTCCACCACCAGCACCACCTTCTGGTCCGAGGTCAATGATATAGTCAGCAGTCTTAATCACATCAAGATTATGTTCAATAACAACGATGGTATTGCCTTGATCCACAAGGCGATCCAAAACTTTAATCAGTGTGGCGATATCTTCGCTGTGCAAGCCTGTAGTTGGCTCATCCAAGATATAAAAGCTCTTACCTGTGCTGCGCTTTTGTAACTCAGAAGCAAGCTTCATCCGTTGTGCTTCACCACCAGATAAGGTTGTAGCTGGTTGACCCAGAGTAACATAGCCTAAGCCGACATCCACAATCGTTTGCAGTTTTCGCTCAATCTTTGGAATATGACGGAAAAATTCCAAGGCATCCGACACGCGCATGTCAAGGATTTCTGAAATATTTTTCCCTTTATAGTGTACTTCCAAGGTCTCTGAGTTATAGCGTTTGCCATGACAGATTTCACATGGGACATAGACATCTGGAAGAAAATGCATTTCAATCTTGATAATACCGTCACCCGAACACGCTTCACAACGTCCGCCTTTGACGTTAAATGAAAAACGTCCTTTTTTGTAGCCTCGAATTTTGGCTTCATTGGTTTCCGCAAAAAGTCCACGGATATCATCAAAAACAGAGGTATAAGTTGCTGGATTTGAACGTGGAGTACGTCCGATCGGCGATTGGTCAATATCAATCAAACGTTCAATTTCTTCATAACCGGTAACTTTTTTATGCTTACCTGGTTTTTCTGAATTATGATTGAGCTTTTGCGCCAAGGTTTTCTTCAAAATCGAATTAACCAAGGTTGATTTACCCGACCCTGAAACACCGGTTACAGCTGTCATAATCCCGAGAGGGAACTGGGCATCAATATTTTGCAAGTTGTTTTCTGATGCACCGATAACTTTAACCATACGCTTTTTATCGATTTTACGGCGTGTTTCAGGTACAGGGATGGAACGTTTCCCAGATAGATATTGTCCTGTCAAGGATTTTTTATTTTTCGCTACTTGTTTTGGCGTTCCAGCAGCGATGATTTCACCGCCTAAGTCACCTGCACCTGGCCCGACATCAATCAGCCAATCCGCTGCTTTCATCGTATCCTCATCGTGCTCAACTACAATAAGTGTGTTGCCTAAGTCACGCATTTTTTGAAGGGATTCAATCAAGCGGTCATTATCTCTTTGGTGCAGACCAATCGATGGCTCATCAAGGATATAAAGGACACCTGAAAGGTTAGAACCAATCTGTGTCGCCAAACGAATACGTTGAGATTCTCCACCTGATAAAGTGCCTGAAGCCCGTGAAAGTGTCAGATAATCCAATCCTACATTTTTCAAGAAAGACAAGCGGTCTTTAATCTCCTTCACGATAGGGCGAGCTATCATCTCATCGTTTGCAGATAAAGTAAGAGTAGCAAGGAATTCTAACCCATCACCAATAGCTAAATTAGAAAGTTCTCCGATATGTTTCCCATCAACCTTAACCGAAAGGGCTTGATCGTTCAAACGGTAGCCGTGACACGTCGTACAGGTCAGCTCTGTCATGTAGCCACGAAGGTATTCACGTGTATAATCACTTGAAGTTTCGCGGAAGCGACGGTTGATATTATTGATAATCCCAGGGAAAACCATATCCTTATCCGAAACATTGCCAAAATCACCAACATAATGAAAATGGAACTCTCGTTTACCTGAACCGTTAAGGATAAGGTCTTTATGTTCCTCAGGCAAGTCGGCCCACGGCGTATCCATATCAACCCCAAAGTCACGACAAGCACATTCCAACATGGTGGGGTAGTAATTTGAAGAAATAGGATTCCAAGCTACTATGGCCCCTTCACGCAAGGTCTTGCTGTCATCTGGAATAACCAAGTCAGGATCGACTTCGTTTTTCATTCCTAAACCGTCACAGTCGGGACAGGAACCAAAAGGCGCATTAAATGAAAAGAGACGAGGCTCTAGCTCAGGAACTGTAAAGCCACAAACAGGGCAGGCATAAAACTCACTGAAAAGAAGTTCTTCTCCATCCATTTTATCCACAATAACATAGCCTTCAGCAATACGAAGTGCTGCTTCAACAGAATCAAATAAACGTGAACGAATCCCTTCCTTTACGACGATACGATCAATAACAACCTCAACATTGTGCTTCTTGTTCTTGTCCAGCTCTGGTGCTTCTGTGACATCGTAAACTTCACCATCTGCGCGGACACGCACATAACCTTCTTTTTGAATACGTTCAAACACCTTGATGTGCTGTCCTTTTTTGCCACGAACAATCGGGGCTAAAATCTGCAAACGTGTTTTTTCTGGCAGTTCAAGAATCTGATCCACAATTTCTTCAACGGATTGTGCTGAAATTTGTCCGTGTCCATTGATACAAAAAGGCTTTCCGACACGCGCAAAAAGTAAGCGGAGGTAATCATTAATCTCTGTCACTGTCCCGACAGTAGAACGCGGATTTTTACTGGTTGTTTTTTGATCTATAGAAATTGCAGGAGATAGCCCATCAATACTGTCCACATCAGGCTTATCCATATTACCAAGGAACTGGCGCGCATAGGCAGAAAGCGACTCTACATAACGGCGCTGTCCTTCCGCATAAAGTGTTTCAAAAGCCAAGGATGATTTTCCTGAGCCAGAAACACCTGTAACAACGACTAACTTATCACGTGGAATAGTGACATCTATATTTTTTAAATTATGCTCTCTCGCACCATGTATAACAATTTTATCTTGAGGCATTTGTCTTTCCTTCTCAGCTCTATCCCATATATTTAGGATTGAATTTCTTATTTTCGATAAAGATACTTCAATTATACTACATTTTAAGGTACAATAGCCTTATCATGAAATCTTATTTTGTCTATGTTTTACGCTGCGCAGATGATACGCTTTACTGTGGCTACACCGATGATGTTAGCAAGCGTCTAGAAATACACAATTCTGGCAAAGGAGCCAAATACACCAAGGCACGCCGCCCGCTTAAGCTGTTAACTTCCGTCGAATTTTCTGACAAAAAAACAGCCTTAAAATGCGAATGGTGGTTTAAACATAAACTCACACGTTCACAAAAATTAAAAATAATCCAAAACAAGGCAATCAAGGAAAGCTTTGAAAAAGAATGCGCAACAAAAGAAAAGGAACAGTAGCTTTCCTTTTTCTTTTTCCCTGAATACATAATATTGTTTTTAGATTAATAAATGTTATATAATAAGCCCATATGTCACCTTGACGTAACATAAAACAAAGGATTTATTTATGAAAAGAATTTTATTAAACTTCGTCGTTGTGCTTGGTGCATTGGCTTTAGTCACTCTTGTTTGGGTATTTATCTTTAAATATATTTCCGTACAGAATTTTATCATACTCTTTATTCTTAGCTTGTTCTCAGTATATCTGAGATTATTGTACAATAAAATTCCTCATTTCATTCTTTTTGCTTTATATTTAATTCTTTTAACTGCCCTTATCGGTTTAGCCATTATTCATTTATAAAAAACGCAAACATCAAGTTTGCATTTTTATATTTTTTCCAATTTAACAGCTGTTCCGTACGCAGCAACGGAGTCCACATTTCCAAAAGTTGAAGAATCAAAGCGCATAGCAAGCACAGCATTTGCACCTTTATCTCTTGCTTCTTGTGTGAGACGTTCAATAGCACTTGCACGTGTTTCATGTTGAAGTTTCGTGTAACCAGCGATTTCTCCCCCAACAATTGTTTTTAATTGCTGCCCTGCACTTGAAAAGGCATTACGTGAGCGGGTTGTAAGTCCAAATACTTCACCATAGACCTCAACAACACGATAACCCGGAGCATCATTCATTGTAAGAACTAAGATATCTTCCATGTTCACTCTCCTTTTTCATTATAATTTATTACTACTTTACCATATTTTTTCTAAAATTTCATGAATAATCTCATGTGAATCCAAAATATTTGTTTGTTTCATCTGCTTCATGAGTTCGTCTCTATTGTGACCGTCAAAATCAGCTACTGCTTCAACCATGCCAAAAACTAAACTCTCAAAACCACGATTATATGTGGCACTTTGCCAACCATTAATCCCGATTTTTTGTTTGTCCAGTCCTGTGAATATTTCTAAGTCCGTAAGTTCTGATAAACGGTAGGTTCCACTGCTTGCTTCAACGGTAAATTCCTCAGAAAAAGCACCCGAAGTCAAGTTCATGCTGGCAATGCCCATACAAGATTGTGTTCTCAGTGTGACGATTACACGGGACAGCTTTTTGTCGGGTGTCATCGCTAATTGATAACTGTAACGTTCAATCTCATCATCAAGTAAATAAATCAACGTATCCAAGGGATGAATAAAGATGTCATACAAACTAAACTGCACTTCGTCTGCATTATTCGCCAGATTTTTACTTACCCTGATAAAATTCTTTTGCTCGACTTCTTTAAGTTTATCTGTCATTGGAGCAAAACGCCGATTAAAACCGATGACAAAGAGGACATTATTTTCCTCGGCCAAGCGATATAGTTCCTGGACTTCATCAAAGTTTTCGGAAATCGGCTTGTCCATCATGACATGCCTTCCCGCACTCAAATAACGTTTTGCAAGTTCAAAATGTTGAGCAGTTGCCGCATGTATCACGGCCATATCACAAGTTTCCAAAGCGCCTAAATCGGTTGTTGCATATTCGAATTTGTATTTTTTACGAATCTCTTCAGCCTTTTCCCATGTTCTCGAATGCAAAATAAAACGATGTTCGGCTTGCATTTTCGCATAAACGGGCAGATAGGCCTTCCCTGCGATATTTGATGTTGCACCAATTATTCCAATAATCATATAGTCTCTCTAACTGTCTTTTGAATAAATGACGATGAGTTTACCTTGATCGATTTTTAACTCCATCGTCTCACTGATAAAAGCATTACTTGCATAGATATCTGCAAAATTATCCTCGGCTTTAAGGGGATATTTTGCATTTTTAATCTCTAAACTTCTTTTTGTCCCGACCTGAACAATTCCCAAATAGGGATAACCTTCAATCCTTCGAATAGTATGACGCCCTTGAGTAAGGTATCTTACAAAATTTTGATTGTCCTTTAAAGAAATCTTTTCAAGAGATGCAAAATTTAAAGGAAGATAGACATTTGTCAAATGATGATCCAGCCTTCCACCTAACGCACCAATAATCATGATTTCTGCATCTGGAAATCGTGAAAGCACCTGATCTAAACCAGCTTCTAAATCCGTCTGATCCTTCTCTGCTGGAAGTTTAACAAGTTCACGAGCGGCTTCTGATATTTTCCCGAATTCTTCCCTGCTTACAGAGTCAAAATCACCGACCGCTAGGTCTAGCTTTTGATGGTCTTCAAGTAAAAACCATGCCCCTCGGTCAATTCCGACATGATAGTCAAAGTTTTCATCAGGTAAGCTTGCGGGCCGCCCCGCATGAATGAGTACTTTCATCGCTCATCCCCGCTACCTGCTATTTTCCCTCGAAGCTGACGACTTTCTAGTTTATTTAAGTTGACTTGAGCGACTTGCTCCAAATCAAGCCCCAGATAGCGTGCACAGGTCGCCACATGCCACAAGACGTCACCTAGCTCCTTTTCCAGTGCAGTCTTATCGGCTTCTCGAATCACCCCATCCTGATCGCGGATAATCTTTTTGACCTTGTCCGCAACCTCTCCTGATTCGCCAGCTAAACCGAGCACCTTATCTAAAAAAGCAAAGTTTACCTGCTGAAGGTCAGCCAAGGGACCATTGACATCAAATTTTATTATTTTTTGTTGGTAGTCTTTTAGTTTCATGGATAATTACCTCCGCTAGCCTCTCTCTAGTATTTTATCACAAATAGCTATGCAAATCTTATTCCTGCAGTTTATCACTTTCATTACAAAGAGTCTGAGAAAATTTCTCCAAAATAAAAAAGTTTAATCTATGCACAAGAGTGCCATGATTAAGCTTTTTTATTTTCGCATTTTGACTTTTGTCTTCGTGCTTGTGTATATTGAAAAACTTAATTTTCTTTTCTCCGTTTCAACCAAAGTCTTAGGGCAAACCCCAAGTTAGTCAGACCAAGTATACCAATCATGCTGGCAATTTCGCCCGTTTCTGGCAGCTGTTTTTTTCTTACTTGACTGGTATCGTTGCCAATACCGGCTCCTTCTCCCTCTAGGGTGTCCTCTTTGTTAGCAGCACCATTACCTTGACTGTCTCCATTTGTATCTATGCTGTCTTGTCCGTTACTGCCATTTTCACTTTCATCCGCTCTGACTGTGATTTGAGCAACTTCTTCCACGTTATGATAAATGTAGGTTACATGGTAGACACCCGCTTTTGTAGTGTCAACACTTCCAATAATAGTAATTTCTTCAAATAACACTGGGGTGCCATAGCGATTTGTAGCAGCTACAAAGTTATCACGGGCTTTCCAGCTGTCACCCACAGCCAATTGACTATCTTTGACTTGAATACTGGTTTGGTCTGCCTTTACTGTAATTTGAGCAGTTTCGGTTACACCATCAAAAGTGTAAGTCACATTGTAACTTCCTACGCGACTCGTATCCACAGTGTCTCCTCCGACTTGGATTTGGGCAAAGTCAACATCATTGCCTTCTCGGTCGGTTGCACTTATAAAATTATCACTCGCTTGCCATACATCACCAACAACAAGTTGACTGTCTTTGACCTGAACATTGGTTTGATAAGGGACACGCCGCCATGTTCCTGTGGCTTGACCAACACTTTCAGAAAGTGTCATCAAATCTTGTGAGCTTAACCAGTCGGCTGGTCCTCTCTGTGTGTCTCGCTTCCAAGAATTTAGGAAACCTGGTGTTATCACAGCATTGGGCAAGGCAGTGTTCATGATATTCGTGTTTGCGCCTAATCTAAGCTCCAACAAAGCATCCACACCGGCAAAAATATTATTTCTATTATTGGTACTAACTCTGCTCGTATCAAAAGATGAAATATCTATTTTTGTTAGGGCAGTTGCATTTTGAAACATGTTGGCAGCATTCGTAAGTGCAGGCGTTTTAAAGGAAGATAAGTCAAGCTCTTTTAGCGCCGTTGCCTGAAAAAACATTTGGCTCATGTTTGTAACTGCTGCAGTGTTAAATCCTCTTAAATCAAGACTTTCTAGTTGATGTGTATGTGCAAACATCAATGACATATTGGTAACAGCGCTTGTATCAAAGTTCTCTCTGCCTAGATCAATCTTCTTTAAATCTCGTGCACCTGCAAACATAAGAGACATATTTCTCACATTTCCTGTTTTGAAATGTTTGAGATCCAAATTTTCTAACTGGTGTGTATTCGCATACATCCATGACATATCGGTAACAGCACCTGTATCAAATGAAGATACGTCTAAGCTCTCTAAAGATTGCGCCGCCCAAAACATTCCCGCCATATTTGTAACCGCATGCGTTTTAAAAGAGTCCAAACCTTTTATTTCACGCAAATTATGTGTATAACCAAACATATTTTCCATATCTGTAACTCTGTCTGTCTCAAATCCAGATACATCCAAACTTGATAAGGAGATCGCACCAGAAAACATATAACTCATGTCTGTTACATCCCTTGTATCAAAATTTGATAAATCTATGTGGGTTAATCTTCCTGCACCATTGAACATCTGAGTCATGTTTGTTACATGTGTCGTATCCAGATAGTTAAAATTTTCAATGTCTATGAGATTCCTCATATTCAAAAAAAGTCGGGCCAAGCTTCTCTGAGTACCCACATCAACTCTAGCCTCAAATACAATATGTTCTATAGCATTTCTTAAGGTTTGATTATTGGGCTGTTCAAAAAAAGTGGAATTCGTGATTGTCCCTCCAGTAATTGTTAAAGTACTTGTCTGACTGTTCCACACAGCAGCCACGTTCCCCCAAACTGTCAATGCCTGTGTAGGTACTGGAGCGGTACTACTTATTTCTAAAGCCCCTGCTTCATTTTTTAAAAGTATATCCTCCTCCTTGACTTCACTGAATGCTGGAAGACTCTTTTCTTGTGAAACGGAATCAAAGGGTTGCCCCGTTTCCTTTACTTCCATATTACTGTTCTCAAATTCTAATTTATTTGGAGTTTCTAGAAGTGAACCATTAAGAGGTTGGTCCTTCGTATCTTTACTAAACACTGCTTCTCGAGATAGCGTTGTCGCCAAAATACTGCCGCTCTGGAAGAGAGAACTCCCAATAAGACTTACCAAAGTCGCTACTGTCAAAAATCTTTTTCTTTTAGCCCCCACTCTTGTTTTTTTACTTTTCTTTATTTTCATTTCCTTTACGTTCCTCTAACCTCTCCTTTATGTCCTAGCACAAAACGCTCAAATTTGAGCGCTAAGTATGCTCTAGAAAATCATAAAACAATCCTCTATTCTCTGTGCTTATCATGAAACACAACTTTCCCCTTTTCAAGTAATTCATCCACAACAATCTCATATTAATATAATACAATTGTAATATTTTTATCCTTAATATCAAAATAATTTCATAATAAGGATTTTCAAGACAAAAAAAAGAGAGAGGAGTCCTCTCTCAAATCACTTCATCTACTGCTTAAGGGCGGATACGTCCAAGCATACGTGGGAATGGAATGGCTTCACGGATATGCTGGTTACCAGTAATAAAGGTTACCACACGTTCCAGTCCAAGTCCAAATCCAGAGTGTGGCACAGAACCGAATTTGCGTAAGTCAAGGTACCAGCTGTATTCTTCTTCTGAAAGCCCAAACTCTTTTACTTTTTCTACCAAATAATCGTAGTCTGTCGCACGTTCCGAACCACCGATGATTTCACCATAACCTTCTGGTGCAATAAGGTCAGCACAAATCACAACATCTTCACGTGTTGGATGTGGTTTCATATAGAAAGCTTTGATTGCTTTAGGGTAATTGATGATAAATGTCGGCACACCATAGTAGTTAGAAACAAATGTTTCGTGAGGTGAACCAAAGTCATCCCCCCATTCAATGTGATCGTAATCGTTGTTTGCTTCTTCCTTTTGCAGAAGTTCAATCGCGTCATCGTAAGTGACACGTTTGAAAGGTTCATTGACATATTTTTCCAACAAATCGATATCACGTTCCAAAGTTTCTAACGCATGACGTTGGTTTTCCAAAACTGATTTAATTAAATGTTTGACATACGCTTCTTGAATATCCAAAGATTCTTCATGTGTCGTGAAGGCCATTTCTGGCTCAATCATCCAAAACTCCGTCAAATGACGACGTGTTTTTGACTTTTCAGCACGGAAAGTTGGACCAAAGGTAAAGACTTTACCAAAGGCCATCGCTCCTGCCTCAGCATAGAGCTGACCTGTTTGCGACAAAAAAGCAGGGTGGCCAAAGTAATCTGTTTCAAAGAGTTCTGTCGTCCCTTCAGGAGCTGAACCTGTCAAGATTGGGCTGTCAATTTTAACAAAACCATTGGCATTGTAAAACTCATATGTCGCACGGATAATTTCATTACGCACAAGCATGATCGCGTGTTGCTTGCGGCTACGCAACCACAAGTGACGGTTATCCATTAGGAAGTCTGTGCCATGCTCTTTTGGTGTGATAGGGTAATCCACAGAACCACCAACGACTTCAAGGTCTGTGACATCAAGCTCATAACCAAATTTTGAACGTGAATCTTCTTTTACCACACCTGTTACAATTACTGATGTTTCTTGCGCCAAGTGCTTGATTTCAGTGAATTTTTCTACCCCAGCTTCTTCACCAAATTTTTCAATCATGTTTGGTTTGAAAACGACAGCTTGGAAATAAGCTGTCCCATCACGGAGTTGGAGAAATTGTAATTTTCCTTTTCCTGATTTGTCTGCAACCCAAGCGCCAATTTTGATTTCTTCTCCGACATGGTCTTTCACATCGATGATTGATACTAAGTCTTTCATAAATCTTCCTTCTCTTTTATTAATATAAATCTTTGTCTGCAAATTTCTCTAACCAGATTTCCCTCAAAGTTTTCAAATCTTCTTTAAAAGCTTTGGGTGTCTGCAATTCGTCTTTCTTAAGCTCTTCCAGCACCAGAAGTTCAAAGTCATCCGATGTCCAATCCTTGTCAATGGCTAGTGGAACACCAATACCTGTTTTTCGCGAAAATTCAAAGCGATTTTTTAAACCGGGTAAATCTGGCGCTATATCAAGATAAAGCTTGTTTTTAGAAATATTTTTATAAGCTACAACGGCACCCAGTTTTTCTTGGAGCTCGTAGGCTGATTTTGCTTCTTTTTTATCTATCATGCACTTCTTCCATCCAGTTCTTAAGGCGTTTTACAGCTTCTGTTAAACTTTCAAGGTCAGTGGCATAGCTCAATCTTACATGCCCAGGTGAACCAAATCCTTCACCCGTCACAAGGGCAACACCTGTTTCTTCAAGAATCGCTCGCGTAAAATCCGTAACATTGTCAAAACCTTTAATCGTCATAGCTTTCTCAACTTTAGGGAAGAGATAGAATGCACCATTAGGTTTTATGGCTTCGAAACCAGGAATTTGATTAATCATAGGATGAATCAAATTTAGACGCGCTTCAAATGCTGTACGCATTTTTTCGACTGCAGACGCATCAGAATTAAAAGCTTCAATGGCTGCATATTGAGCAACTGTACTTGGATTTGAGGTCGTTTGACCTGCAATCTTCGTCATTGCTGCAATAATTTCACTGTCACCAACGGCAAGTCCAATACGCCACCCCGTCATCGCAAATGTCTTCGATACACCATTAATGACAATCGTGCGTTGACGGATCGCCTCTGATAAGGAGGAAATGGCTGTAAACTCACTTTTATTATAAACCAATCGGTGGTAAATATCGTCTGCTAAGATTAACAAATCATTAGCTACAGCCCAGTTTCCCAAAGCCAGTAATTCTTCTTTTGAATAAATCATTCCTGTTGGGTTGGACGGGCTGTTCAGCAAAAGCACCTTTGTCTTTTCGGTTCTTACTGCTTCGAGTTGTTCGACTGTGATTTTAAAGTCATTTTCTTGCAGGGTCGAAACGACGACAGGATGACCTCCCGACATTTTGACTTGATCCACATAACTGACCCAATAAGGTGCGGGGATGATGACCTCATCTCCTTTATCTAAAACACTTTGGAAGAAGGCATAAAGCGCAAATTTGGCACCCGTGGTAACTAAAATTTCCTTATCTTCAATGGCGTAACCATAATATTTATTCCAATAATTTCGCACAGCATTTTTCAACTCAGGTAAACCAGAAGCTTGTGTATAGAAACTTGCCTTTCCTGAATGAATGGCATCAATTGCTGCTTCTCCGATTAATTCAGGAGTGGTAAAATCTGGCTGTCCTAAAGTTAAATCAATGATGTTTTTACCTTGACTTTTAAGATCTTTGGCACGCTTTGCAGCAGCCAGAGTCACAGACTCTTCGATATTCGAAACAAAATCAGATAGTTTTTTCATAGATTACAGCAACTCCTTACCCGTCTTGAAATCATAAAGTTTAAAGCCTTCATGACTATTGACTTGCCATACTGGCTGATCATTATAAAGCGCCAAAACAATGGAGGTTGTATTATCAGCTTTGAGTGTATCTGCTTTCACTCCCTCTGACAAATCCACAACTGTTAAGTTTCCTCCATTTTTAGGAATCAAAACACCAATTTCTTTCCCTTGCTCAGTTTTTCCAAGCAATGAATAGTCTGTACTGTCTGTCGTTGCTAGGTCAAAGGCTGTCGGCGTTCTCAGCTCCGTCTTCTCTTTTGCAATCGAAATCGCAGCACGTCTTGCTGTACTATAAGGACTTGTAGCTCTCCAGATAAAGAGGCTTAATGCAATAAAAGCCGCCAAAATTACGGTTAAAATACCAATAATAATCTGGGAATGCAGAGACATTCGTTTTTTTCTCATAGCCTGCTTTCTCCCCCTCTAGATAATCTATTTTATTATAGCAAAAAAGCAAAGAAATTGCTTTGCTCCAAAAGTTGAGACATGAAAAGCTTATGCGAACGAAACAGGTGCTCTTGTACTATTTCATCTTAAAACTTATGAAAAACTGACTCAAATATCTTTGGAGTGAAGCTTAAAACACTACAGGAGAAAATCTATAAGTTCACTGACTAACTCACTGTTTTTTACTTTCTTTATTGGCGCCGTTTGCGCTAAATTTTTACGCATCCTTTTAGCATAAGATTTCCCTGCTAACCGATTATCGATAATGACAACTCTAGAATATTGATCATGTCGGCGATTAACACGTCCCAAAGCTTGCTGAAGTTTTAAAGTCGTCATCGGGACATTGAAATCATAAAAAGGATTAGCAAATCTTTTCGCATACTTTTTCGTGAGAATATCGTCAGGAGTAGCAAATGGAAGTCGAGGAATCATTAAGACCAACTTATCTTGCTTTTCAAAGTCAACGCCCTCCCAAAAAGAAGAGAGCCCCAGAAGTATTTGTCCTTCGCCCTTGTCAAACTTTTTCTTGATTTGGGCTGCACTGCCATTGATATCTTGGGCTAAAACTTCCCAACCCTCAGCTGATAACTGTTCTGCAACAAAGGTTAAGGATATTTTTGAGGTGAAAAGAACGACAACTTGCGTTCCAAGTTCAGCAACTTCAGAAATCTTATCTGCAACGTAGTGAGCATAAGCTATTGTCCCTGTATTTTTTATAAATGGCCCGTCTGTCAATAGGATAATCTCTTGATTCTCTGCTGGATGCCCGTCAAACTTGAAGAAACGATAATTTTTAAAGCCTAAAAGTTCTGGGAAGATGGGGTTGTCCTCAGTCAAGGCCAAGGTCGCTCCCAACAAGTATAACTTCGTTCCTTCTGGAACTAACTTTTCAAAGTTATAAAAGTCACTGTTTGAAGCGTGCACAATATCGCCCTCCCGCCAGATGAAGTTCTGTTCAGGTGCATCAAAAATATCAGCCAGTTCGTTTAAACCAAGCTCTCGAGCATCTAAGGCAATCTTCTCTGAATCTAACTTTTTATTCGCAAGCTGGAAGGTCAAACTCTCCATAAGACGTCTGCTAAGATGGGAAGCTTCAACATCTATCTTTTCTAGCTGTTCTGAAATTTTAAGCGTTTTCTGATTCGCTTTTTCAAGTATTGTAAAGAGCTGTTGTGCCTCATCAACAACCAAAACACGATTCTTCAGAAATGTTTCTGGATAGTCGGCAAGTCTCTCGATAAGATAAGCATGATTGACAACCTTAACTTGTGAAAGCTCTGCTCTCTGTTGTGCTTTAAGCCAAAAATCTTGCTCATAGTGTAAGTGTTTACTGTTCACATAGCCCTCGTGAGCAATTTGAGAGAAATAATCTTCATTAGTCATGACTTTTGATAATTCATCCAGTTCTCCCGTTAGGGTTTCTGTCAGCCAAACTAAGATTTTCATCTTGAAGATTTCAAAATTTTTCCCTTCTGTATTTGACAAGAGGAGACGAGAAAATTTTTCCAAAGAGATATAGTTTTTGGTCCCCAAAAGTTTTGCAAAATTTATGCCAAACTTCTCTTTTAAAAGTGGAGCAACACCATGAATCATCTGATTTTGCAATACCTTTGTCGGGGTAGAAACCACAATTTCCTTCCCTTCTGCAAGTAAAGGGAGCAAATAAGCATATGTCTTACCTATACCAGTTGGTGCTTCTATGAAAGAGGGGGTGCTTTGCGAAAGTTCTTCTTTTACTTTCTCTGCTATTTGTTCTTGTCTTTTTCTAGCTTTAAGACCGAGATAGTTGATATTTTTCGCAAAAGACGAGGCAAATGGCTTCTTCTCCTGAGTGATATTTTGTACCCGCGTCGCAATATTATGAACAAGGCGGAGCTGTTCCACTTGTAAAGGCGTATATTCAAGTTGTTCTTTTAAAAACTCCCTTGTCTCGTAAAGGAGACTGTCTGAATGGCGAATGATTTCCTCAAGAACAGGACGAGGCAGCTGTCGTATCTTATCTTGCATTTTAAGTAGCAGTTCTGCTGTTGCTAGAGCATCTGATAGGGCTGCATGTGGCTGATTATGATGCAAGTCAAGTTTCTCACTTAAGGCTTCCATGCCATATTTTTCAAAAGTAGGGAACAGGACACGCGCTAACTCAACCGTATCTACACGAGGCATTTCTAAATCTAACCCCAGTGGGAAAAGACTCTTCATTAAGAGGGAATAGTCAAAACGTGCATTATGCGCAACAAAGACACAGCCCTCCAACTTCTTACGTACTTCTTCTGCAACATCTGAAAAGTCAGGAGCTTTTGCCAACCGCTGATCCGAAAGACCAGTAAGTTCAACAATTCTTGGCAAAAGTGACTCATGTGGATTGACATCGGTCGTATAAGTATCGACCAGCTCCCCGTCCTCGACCAACGCAATACCGATTTGGATAATTTTATTCTGCGAGCTGTGCGCATCAGTGGCTTCTAAATCTACCACAGCATATCGAGTCATTTTTTCACCTTTCATTTCCTATTTTTAAACAGCTAAAATACATCTTAATAATTATAGCAAAAAAGTGAAAAAGCTGCTTTTTAGTAAGAATATATATCAATATATAAAGCTTCTCCAAACTTTTAACTGGAAGACACTAAAGGACTCATAGGGTCTTTAGGAGACCATTCATACCTGTTAGAGAGAAAAGTTTCCCATAGCTAAAAGTTTATCATATGTCCATAAAATTAAGCTTTAGACGCTCAAACTTTACCATATTTAAAAATCTGATTTTTATATCAAAGGACCAAAAATAGTTTTTCTTTTACAAATAACACAAATTAGAGTAAAATTAGAGTATAGTAACAAAAACGAAAAGGAGCTTCACTATGCTTGATAATTACAAAAAAATCCTTGTTGGCCTTGACGGTTCTGTCGAATCAACAAAAGCCTTTGATAAGGCTGTTGCTACCGCTCTTCGCAATGATGCTGAATTAGTCATCGCCAATGTCATCGATTTGCGTGCTTTCCAATCCATTTCTGCCTATGATTCTGTCGTTGCTGACGATACACACAAAGGGGCTGAAAACCTTATTAACGATTTTGCAACTGAAGCAAAAAATGCTGGTGTGAAAACTGTATCAACACGTGTAGAATTTGGCTCACCAAAAGTGATGCTGGGTCAGACTATTCCAACAGAAGAAAATATTGACCTTATTGTTCTAGGAGCTACCGGTTTAAGCTATATTGAACGTATCTTTATTGGTTCTGTTGCAAATTACATCATTAAAAATGCCCCATGTGACACGCTCGTTGTACGTAAATAAATCCGCCTTCTATCCCTTCTACCGGAAAAAGCACTCTAATGAAAAAGCAATGCAAAAATTGGCATTGCTTTTTATTTTTCGATTTTATTTTTTAATTTATCGATGATTAATTTATTAATCCCTTTGGGATTTTGCGCTTTGAGCATGGCGTAGGCATAGCTAAAGCCAAAAGGTTTAGGAGCATATGCAATATAACGTGTCTGCCAATCGCTTGGGTTCCATTTTTTCTTGGCCTGATAAAGGCCTTTGAAACCATACACACCGTTCATATTCTCATATATAAACTGGAAAAGTTGTGTAGTCACCTTACTGCTGTCTTCTTCATCTTCAATATTAGCAAGAGGACATAGTCCAAGATTTCCCCAGGTCACTCCCTCCTCTCGCATCGTTTCAAAAGCTTGGAGTAGGCACAGTTCCATTGAACCGTTCGGAACGTGCGTACGCCGGCGCGTAACATCTGCCATATATCCCGTTTCTTCGCCTTCAGCATAGGGAACAAAAATCACAAAAGCCAACATTTTTCCAGCTTCATCTCTGCTATAAAAATAACGCCGACCTAAAGGATTTTCCAAAGCCAAGCCACCAAGCATAAAGCCTAACTCAGGTCCTTTTGAGCCAAACCACTCCTCTGAAACTTGTCGAAGTTCCTCTTCTATTTTTACATCACGTTTTTCATTGGGCTTGTATTCACTCACTGTGATTCCCAAACGACGCGCATGATTGATATTGGCCCTGACTTTCGCTGTTTTCTTTCCCTTAAGCTCAAAGTCTTCCAAACGTAAGCAGGCATCTTCACCTATCTTAATCATAGAAAAACCATAGGACTCATAAGCAGAGCGCATCGCTTCCGTAATGTCCATAAAAAGAATTTTCCAGCCGTTACGACGTGAAAAATGAACCAGTTCTCCCATAAAACGCATGGCATCTTTCGGCGCACAAACAATGTCGCCGCAGCCTACCAAAACATTATTTACCACTGTATAAGCCAACATTCCCTCAACTGTCACACTAAAGAAATAAGATTTTTGCCCATCAATGGTCATGTAAGCCATAGGATTCTGACCATATTTTTCAACCAGTGCAATTGCTTTTTCTTTTTCACGCCCACTTAAAATAGGATAATAAACCAGCGGCTTCAAGAGATAATATAGTGCCAAAACAACGCAAATCCAAGTAAGAATAATCAAGCCAACAATGTAGAAGCCGTGCACATGAGAGTTAAAGTGTGCCTGCCTTACATCCATAGTTAAAAGAAAATGCAAGGATTGCTTAAAAATCAAATAAACATCCGTATTCCCTAAATAATCTCGTCTTAAGAAACTTAAACTTAACAGAGTGTTAAACAAGGCCAGGGCAAGTGGAATAAATCCTAAAAACACCGCTTTTCTAGCATAATTATGATCGATTGTTCGACTAAAATCCCGATGAGTTAGCCCAAGAATAAGCAAGATTATTAACGAAATAATAGAGCCGAGACTAAAAAAGTTTTGAGTGGATATAAAATTCAACCGTAAAATAACAAATTGGACAATGATGGTAATGATCCAAGCAGATCTCACACGCCTATAAAGGTTGAAAGAAACGAGAAGCCCCAGCAAGCCTAAGGCAAACCCCAAGATATAATGGGGCATAAAACGATAAGAAGGGAAATATTCTCTCAAGGCAGGAAACCTATGCAGATAAAAGGCTGAAATAGCACCAACATCGATCACAAGAGACAAAAAGATAGCTAAATTCTGTGCAAAAATACGTAGTCTATACATAAATAATTCTTTCCTTATTAAAACTTTAGTGTAAACAAACAGAATATGATAAAGATAATTACTCACTCAAGGAGCTAAACAATGTTTTACTTTCAAAAATAAGCTAACGTCACCAAGGGGCCCGAAGTCCATCCAACTTCTTGTGATTAGCTGCTCAACGAAACTTTCTTCCACTCCATTTTATTGTCTATATAGCTATCTTTACTTATTTGCTTAACCGAAAAACAGCTTTCAGACTAAGGAGACTTGACCATACAATCCTCTCAATTTTACTGAAAGCTTTCACTCAGTTTCTCCCTTAAGTTACGTTTTCAACTGCACTTGCAGCTGTGACTCATTAAAAAAATTACTTTAACAAGCGCTTAATTCCGCTAAATTATTTTCTTTTAACTGGAGGTATATGTGGGGTTCCTAGAAGAAGGCTACTGAACCAAGGCTTTCCAAAAGATGACGAATCTCGAGAAAAAGTTTTTACTTTCCATTTTTTATCTTACAGAATGTCCAATAGACAAGATTGAGTTAAAAAATGAAGGCTCTCACTTTATATCTCTTCATATTTTACGTCTATAAATCAAGGAACTTTGCAAGCCATTTGTCAAGGAACAATAGATTTTTCTGTTTTTTCACCCCCTTCTTCAACCCTCATCATTCTTACTTCAAACATTCTGAAAGCAAAGATTATAACATATCCTTTTTGCGTAAAGCCCAAACAACGATGCCACAGAATATGAGTGTCAAACCTAGGATAGCCCACATGATCCAACCGAGTTCCTGCCCGGGTATAGGAACGTTCATGCCATAGAAACCAACAACAACACCTGGAATACCTAAAACAAAGGTTGCTGAAGTCATGATTTTCATGACGATATTAAGGTTGTTGGATACAATATTTGAGAATAAGTCGCGCAAATTTTCAAGCAGTTTAAGCTGGATACGTGTTTCCGTATAAGCCTGATCCGTTTCAACGTAAATATCGTAAATCTTATCTGCAAAGCCATCTTCATCTTCTTCCCTCAGGTAGTCGATGAATTTTTTTAACACTTCCAAGTTATTATTTAAGGCATCTTCAAAATAGATTAGACTGGCTTGAATACCAATCATGTCCACAATTTGATCATTTTTGGTTGAATTTTTAATCCCTACCTCAAGGCGACGACGACGGAGACGAAATTCTCGTAAATAAACGTGAAAATCATGAGTCATCTGGTACATCACCTGATAAATAATTTCATGCTTATAACGACTTGTACTGTATTCCCGACCAAAAATTTGTTCACCTTTTATGTCATGATTTAAGGCAAGGATAACAGCCTCATTTTTCGTCCAAATCAATGAATAAGGAAAAGTACCTACCTCGCCATAACTTGATGAAGCTGGATATTGGAGAAGAATTAGATTATTGTCGATATCATCCGTTTCAAAACGGGCATTTTCATAATCATCGAGAATGCCACTAAGGTAGTCAAAGGGCAGTTGAAAATACTCCGAGACACTACCAATTTCTTCACGTGTCGGATTAAGTACATATGTAAAGTTTCTCATCTCTGCCGTAGAGACTAGTCGCTGATCAGCTGACAGTTCGTAATTTTTAATCATAATTATATTTTAAAGAGAAAACAAGTCCAACCCTTATAAATCCAGTGACAAAAAGGGATTATCTCACCCTTTTTGACTTTTTGTTTTCCTTTGCTTTCCTCCCTTTTCTTTCGTTTTTGGTTAGCCTTCATCCAGATATTCAGAAAGCCAAATCATTATCCTTTAATTTCACTCAGGGATTATTTTGCATACTTTTTGCCACACGCCCTCATAACTTTTAAAGTCCTCTCTATCAACTGACAGGGAAAGGCGCAAGGCTTCAAGCATCTGTAAAGTACTCTTTCCTTCTCCTAAAATTTCTGTACATGATTTTACACACAAAAGATAAATAGCAAGACCATAGATTTATTTTTTTAGGAGCAAGGAAGATAAATATGAATCCTCATTTCTACATTTAGAAGCAAGGTTACAACACTTCCTATTATAACATTTCTCTCTGCTTTTCTCCTCTACTTACCCATATAATAATAAAATCAGCAAACACATTAGGGTTCCACAGCTTTCTACTTTACACATCTTTTCGTCTTATTTTTTTGAAAGCATTTTCCTATAGAATAAGTCTCATTTATGCTACAATTAGCCTAAGGTCAAGAAATGCTTGACATGAAAAACATTATAAGGAGAATTTTTATATGTCAACAATGGTCTTCGTAAACTTTCCTGTGACAGATATTAAAGTATCAACATCTTTTTATGAAAAACTTGGTTTTCAAAAGAACCCTGATTTTTCTGATGAACTCGTGAGCTGTATGGTTTGGGATGAAAATTTCTACATCATGCTCCTTTCACACGAACGTTATCAGACGTTTATCGGCGAAAAGACAATCGCTGATACTAAAAATGTGAGTGGTGCACTGGCTGCCTTCACTCTCCCTAGCGCAGAAGCCGTCAAAGAATTTGGACAGCGCGCCAGCCAAAATGGTGGACAAGCTATCCATCTGGATAACGGTATTCCTGAAGATGTCATGTATAGTCTTGAAGTACAGGATCCTGATGGAAACTGTCTCGAACCTGTTTGGATGGCCATGTAATGCTAATATATCTTCCAGCTAGAAAGAAAGCTTGACACAAAAGTAGAAAGAATGCTTGCAGTTGAGTCGGGCAAATGAAAAACACTTAATCAGAGTACCATGTTGTATCTGATTAAGTGTTTTTCATTTTGCAAATTTTGCCTCAGTAACTTTTTTATTATCGTCTATTTTAAACTGTTTAAATAAGCATCTGTTGCTTTGAAAAAGACAACTTTTCCATCCGAACGAACTGCTCCTAACTCGCTTACTTGCGCATCTGTAGCCCAAAAATAAAGATAAATTTCTTTACCATAAGCATCAAGTGGATGAGGCAGTTCCGTTGAGGCTTCACTGATTAACGCTTTTTCATTTAAGTCCTTATTTGCTTTACTTGTCAAAGTATAGCCGTTTGCTTGCATATAAGCTTCAGCTTCTGGCGCTTTAGCAAGGATTAGAGTTTTATAACTTGTGTGAGGAGGAATAAGCCTATAGAGTTCAGAAATAGATTTTTCACTGCTGCTTGTAGAGGGAGCAGTAGATTCTGAACCCACTGAAGGTTTGGAAGAACTGCTTTCTTTTGGAACTGATGCCGCAGTGTCGTTCTTCGCTACGGGAGTGGCAGGAGGTTGAGTAATATTAGATATTCCCAAAGCCACTATGGCACCAAGTAAAAACGAAAACATACCTACAACAATATATTTTTTCATCTGAAAGTTTTCTCCTTTTTTTATCCTCTCCCCTATTATACACCGTTTTTCCTCTCTTCTCTCCCCATTTGTTCTAAAAAATAAGATTTTAGAGATTGGTGCTTGTTTATCTTGAATTTTTGATATAATAATTTAAGTAAATTTTTCATAATCAGATGTTCGTTTCAAGAAATAAACATTCTGCACGAGCAAGAGGAGACGAGATGTGAATTACACCCCTATCAAAATCGGACAAAGAACCTTAAAAACAGCAATTTGTGCCATATTGGCTATAATCATTGCCGAATTTTTCCATTTAAACTATGCCATAAGCGCAGGAATAATTGCAATCTTATCCATCACGAACACACAAAAAAGCACCTTTCGTTTGGGATTCATGCGGGTACTAGGACTAATAATCGCAACACTGTTAGCGTTTATCGTTTTAAGCTTGTTTCAATTCACCCCTTTATCCTTTGGAATTTTTCTGCTGCTATTTATCCCTATATCTGTGGCAACAAATACGAGTGAAGGCATCGTCGTGAACTCCGTGCTTTTTTCCCACTATCTCCTTGCTAAAGAAATTAATTTTTCCTCAGTAGGCAACGAATTTTCGTTAATGTTTATTGGAGTAGATTTAGCACTCTTAGCCAACATATACATGCCCAATAATGAAAAACTACTTCAAAATAATATTCAGATTTTAGAAAAAGAATTTAAAAATATCTCCGCCCATCTGGTCATTTGCCTAAACCAGAGACAAAACCTTAAAGCGTTAGTAAAACAATGCGACACACTACTTGAACTCATTGAAACAAGCAGTAAAATAGCACGTGAAAAATCTGAAAACAACCTGTTAAGAAATAATACTTTTTATCAAAGATATTTTGACATGAGGCATATACAGATCACTCTTTTAAAAGATATCATTGTAAAATTGCAACACATCGATGTTGATAAGAAACATTTAGCAGAGGTATCAAATATCTTTGAAACTTTATCACTTACTTATGCTACCGATAATGACGGCAGTGATTTATTAAGAAAGATTGACAAGGCTTATTTAAATTACCGTAAAATGGAGTTGCCTCAAACCCGAGAAGAATTTGAAAATCGAGCAGGACTTTTTCAAGTCTTACAATTACTTGAATTATTAATTCAGGAAAAAAATACTTTTGCCCTCAGTCAAGTTGGTGAGAGCTCTTAAAAGAAAAGATATAAAAAATGTGGCAAAACTTGTTGTCACATTTTTATATACTTTAATAATAAACTGCAACAAAGTAGAATCTGCATGAATTTCTGTCATGATAACTCTTCATAAAATTAGACCAACAATCAATAGAAAAATATTTTATTTTTCAGATTTAATCGCAAAATGACTCGCAGTTACACCACCACCATGTTTTTGGTAACTCACTTCTGAAAAACCGGCTTGACTGAACAGGACACTCAAGGCTTGAGCATCTGGGAAGTTTTCTGCTGACTTCTGAAGCCATTGATATTCTCTCAATGAACCGGCGAATATTTTTCCCAGCAAGGGCATAATCTTTTTAAAGTAGAGTTCAAAAAGCTGTTTATAAACAGGAAATGTCGGATGTGAAGTTTCAATACACACGGCTTTTCCTCCTGGTTTTAACACTCTAAAAATTTCTCGCAAAACTACAAGGTAATCCGATGTATTCCTTAACCCATAACCGATAGTAACGACATCAAAAGTTTCATCCTCAAAAGGGAGAGCCATTGCATTTCCTTGAACAAATGTCATATTTTTATACGCCTTATTTTCAAGCCTAGCTTGTGCTATCTCTAGCATCTTTTCAGAAAAGTCAAGCCCAGTCACCTTTCCGGTAGATTTTGCAGCTTCAGCTAAATCAAAAGTCCAGTCTCCTGTTCCACAGCATAAATCTAGTATCTCTAAATTCGTCAAATCTCCCATTTTTTCCATCGTTTTAAGGCGCCATAAGTCATGTTGCTTAAAACTAATAATCGCATTCATTTTATCGTAATCTGATGAGATGTTATTAAATATTTCGTGTACACGCGCTTCGTTTACCTTTTTCATGTTTTCATTATAGCATATGCTGGATATTAGTCAGCTGCTTCTTGTTTCTTAATTTACAACAAAAAAACACTCACGCTATGTCTAAAAATCAAACATAATATGAGTGTTTCTAAAAGCAATCTTTATTCCACTAAACCTTATTTTTTAAGATTGTAGAATGCGTGAAGACCTTTGTAGACAGCAACTTCACCCAATTGGTCTTCGATACGAAGCAATTGGTTGTATTTCGCCATACGGTCTGTACGTGAAAGTGAACCTGTCTTAATTTGACCAGCATTTGTCGCAACAGCAATGTCTGAGATTGTTGAATCTTCAGTTTCACCTGAACGGTGAGAAACGATAGCTGTGTAACCAGCTTCTTTAGCCATTTCAATTGCTTCAAATGTTTCAGTCAAAGTACCGATTTGGTTAACTTTAATCAAGATAGCGTTCGCCGCTCCTTCTTTGATACCACGTGCCAAGTAAGAAGTGTTTGTTACGAAGAAGTCGTCACCAACGAGTTGAACTTTGTTACCCAAACGTTCTGTAAGTGCTTTCCAGCCTTCCCAGTCGTTTTCGTCCATACCATCTTCGATAGTGATGATTGGGTATTTGTTCACCAATTCTTCAAGGTAGTCGATTTGTTCAGCAGAAGTACGTTTAGCACCACCTTCGCCTTCAAACTTAGCATAGTTGTAAACGCCATCTTCGTAGAATTCTGAAGAAGCGCAGTCGAAACCAATCATAACGCCGTTTTCACCAGCTTCATAACCAGCTGCTTCGATAGCTTTAAGGATAGTTTCTACACCGTCTTCAGTTCCTTCAAAGCGTGGAGCAAATCCACCTTCGTCACCAACTGATGTTTCAAGGCCACGAGCTTTAAGGATTTTCTTCAATGCGTGGAAGATTTCAGCACCCCAACGAAGTGCTTCTTTGAATGTAGGTGCACCAACTGGTACGATCATGAATTCTTGGAAAGCGATTGGAGCGTCTGAGTGAGAACCACCATTGATGATGTTCATCATTGGAGTTGGTAATACTTTAGCGTTGAATCCGCCAAGGTAGTTGTAAAGTGGAACACCAAGTTCATCAGCAGCTGCACGAGCAACAGCGATAGAAACACCGAGAATAGCGTTAGCGCCCAATTTACCTTTATTTTCTGTACCGTCAAGAGCAATCATTGCACGGTCGATAGCTTGTTGCTCAGTAACTTCATAACCGATGATAGCTTCAGCGATTACGTTGTTTACATTGTCAACAGCTTTTTGAGTACCAAGACCGAGGTAACGAGATTTGTCACCGTCACGGAGTTCAACAGCTTCGTGTTCACCAGTTGAAGCACCTGAAGGTACCATACCGCGTCCGAATGCACCGTCTTCAGTGTAAACTTCAACTTCGATTGTTGGGTTACCGCGTGAGTCAAGGACTTCGCGAGCATAAACATCAGTAATAATTGACATTTTTATCTCCTTATTGTTTTAAGTGCTGTTTGCACTTTTTAATACACTCTGATTTTACTATTTTTCTGCCTTTATTTCAAGTGAAAAACAAAGTAAAAGCCGTTTTACACAAGGTATGCGGTTACATTTCTCTCTTTAAAATTTATTGATATTTTTCTATGAAACACCCCAGCAACTCCCTTTCTTGCTCTTTTAATTTTATAATTTCCTTCCAATATATGAAGTCCAAACATATCTCATCTTTATCACAGTAATAAAGCATTTAAGTCCCATGATGACTCCCTTTCCATCAATGACAGATTAAATATACTCTAAAGAAAAAAGCCTCCAGTTGGAAGCTTTTGAAAATTATTTAGCCAATGCTTTTTTAGCTTCTTCAGCAAGAGCTGTGAAAGCTGCTGCATCAGCAATAGCGATGTCAGCAAGCATTTTACGGTTGATTTCGATTTCAGCTAATTTCAAACCATGCATCATTTTGCTGTATGAAAGACCATTCATACGAGCTGCTGCATTGATACGTGCAATCCACAATTTACGGAAGTCGCGTTTCTTTTGGCGACGATCGCGGAATGCGTAGTAGTATGAGTTCATTACTTGTTCTTTAGCTGTCTTGAAAAGACGGTGTTTAGAACCGTAGTAACCTTTAGCGAGTTTCAAAATACGTTTACGGCGTTTGCGAGTTGCAACGCTATTTTTAACACGTGCCATGTGTGTTCTCCTTGTTTCTTAGAAAATTTTTAGCCTGTCATCGGCAGTTTATTTAAGTGGTTATTGATTTCTAGTGAAATCTTATAAGTCTTATGTGCTAAGCAATCCTTGACTAATATGTAAGAGGCTATGGTTATCAATTGCTCCATGCATAACAGTCCACAGGACTGTTATTAGCGCATGTTCTTCCTCGTACGGCTTCCGCCTACGCGTCAATTGCTCTCATGCATAACAGTCCACAGGACTGTTATTAGCGCATGTTCTTCCTCGTATGGCTTCCGCCTACTCGTCAATTGCTCCATGCATAACAGTCCACAGGACTGTTATTAGCGCATGTTCGCAACCATACGGCGGATGCGTTTGAAGTCACCTGCTGAAACCATACGGCCTTTACGGAGTTGACGACGTTGTTTTACAGTTTTACCGTGCATACGGTGTGAAGTATATGCGCGGAAGCGTTTGAGACCGCCGTTACCAGTACGTTTGAAACGTTTAGCTGATGCGCGGTGAGTTTTTTGTTTTGGCATTTTAATTCTCCTTAGTTAATAATTAAGAACCTTAGTTCTTTTTGATTGGTGCCAATTGTAAGAACATTTGGCGACCATCCATTTTGGCTTTTTGCTCTACCACAGCGATATCTTTTACTGCGTCAGCAAAATCATCCATAACCTGACGACCCACATCTTGGTGAGTAATCATACGACCTTTAAAGCGAATCGAAACTTTAACTTTGTCCCCTTTTTCAAGGAATTTAGTGGCTTGACGAAGTTTTGTATTAAAGTCATTTTTATCAATGACTGGGCTCAAACGCACTTCTTTCAAAGTAACAGTTGCCTGTTTCTTCTTAGCTTCTTTTTGCTTTTTCTTTTGCTCAAACATGAACTTAGTGTAATCCATGATTTTTGCAACGGGTGGTTCTTGATTCGAAATCAAAACCAAATCCATGTTAAGGTCTTCGGCCTGAGTGAGCGCAACAGCTGTTGGTGTTACACCAAGTTGTTCTCCTTCAGCACCGATAAGACGTACTTCGCGTGAACGGATTTGACCGTTCATCAAAGGTTTTCTGTTGTCTTGCTTTGCTATGTCTATTCTCCTTCTAAAATATTTTTTAGAAAAACAAAAGCGGAACGCACAGTGCGCCCCGCTAATGAAAACATTCGTTTCGTGAATAATTCCATTTTGTTGCCCAGGGCTATTACCACTCAGGCGAGAAGCGGGTGCTTCTGCTTTTCAACTTCTCCATTATACCACAAAAAAAATTTATGTCAACATTCAATGTCTATCAGGTATGTGTCGTAAATTTCCGGTTGTTTGTCAAATCCTGTACATTAACCCACAATATAGAAAGAGGTTTCAAAAAAGGGGAGAATATTGTAAAATTAATTAAAAGAAGAACATGGAGGGAGAACTATATGGGCAGACCAACTTTTTTTGTTAAATAATTTCATATTATTTAACAAGGAGAAAAAATTTATGAGCTTAATAACATTAAAACCTTCACTATCACTTGAAAGAGAGGCTCTTAATCACATATTTAAAGAGGCAAAGCTATATTTCAATAAAGTGGAAGGCCGTGACCCCATACCTCCGCTAGTAAATATTGCAAGCATAATCCCTGAACTTTCTAATGACGATTGTTACTGTTTGAGTATTTTTTATTTAAATACGATAATTGGATATTTATGGGTATTTGAAGACTCTCCATCGAGCATATATATTCTTCATTTCTATATAAGTAAGAAATATAGAAACTGTGGATTTGGTAAACTTGCTATAAGAGAATTGGAGAATCGTTATGCTGAAAAACAACTAAAAAAAGCAGAGCTTGTTGTATCGACCAATAACTACGTAGGTTTAAAATTTTGGAAATCCATGGGTTTCGATAAGATAATAAACATCTATAACGTAAATCAAATAGGAACAAACTCTGTTGAAATTGAACTTCAAAAACAATTTACAACTGAACCTGAGGACTGAATCCATTTACTTCCAGTGAATGAAAAGAATTCTTTCTTAGGAAATAAAATAGTTGTTACCAGTAAGCAGATACATTCAAATTTAGTTTTATCAATCCCAGAGGCAATTCAATCCGCTTTTGCAACTAAATATGCAGAACCTTATTTCATTTGTTTGAATAATGAAATCATTGGCTATGGCAATTTACCATCGATAAATCGTATCAAAATAAGGGATATGGAACAAAAGCATTGGAAATCATTGTTGAACAGTTTAGAAGCAAATCCATTCCAGTCATTACTTTATCGACAAAATCAGATAACGACAATGCATTACGCTTATATAAGAAGTTTGGCTTTACTTTAACTGGTGAAACAAATGGTGATGAGGTCATTTTAAAGAAATATATGGATTAGAAAATTTGTAGTGTACTAATTAGTTTGCTTACGTTTATCATTTTGTTGGTTGAAAAAATCACAAAAAAAAATAAGAACCGTCTGACTTTGGTAGAGTAACGGTTCTTAAATCAAACACTGTCACCGACTTTTATTCGGCTACATGGGGCTTGTTTGCAGCAAGTCCTTTTTTCTTTACCTTTATTTTATAAATTTAAATCAATGCTCAGTGTTGTTGACCGTTTACAATCACTATTAACTCAGAAAGTGAAAATAAGACATTGAGGTATACCCTGTTGGACAATTATAAAAAAACATCGACAGCAAATTTGTAGGAGAATATAAATGCTAATCTTCTCTTCATCATGATACTTCTTGACCACCTTGAAAAAGTCACAAAAAAAAGATATAATTTAACTAGGATAGCGCTTACAAATCGAGGAGGTCTTTTGAAAAGAAGAACGCTTTTATCTTGCATATTATTATTTTCTGTGTGCACTTTTATCATATCAGGATGTCATAAATTCGAAGCCCCGTCAGTAAATAATAATCCAAATATTTCCTCTAAAGAACAAAAAGAAGAACTTGCTATTAAAAAGTACAGAGATAGTTTAAAAGGTTTTAACATTATATCTGCCAAAGATGTTTTGAATAAAAACACAAGAAATATTTTTATCTATTTGGGTAGAGAATCATGTCCCTATTGTAGAGAATATTTACCATTACTAAGCAAAATAAAGCAAGAAACCAAAACAAAAATATATTATATTGAAAATCTTGACCTATCTGATCCTTCCTTACAACAAATTCTTGAAATGAATAGTATTGATAGCATTCCAACCTTATTATATATTAAAAAAGACGGTTCATTTGAAAAAACTGGCATTGATAGCTACGAACAACTGAAGAACTGGTTTAATGAACGAATTTTAAAATAAAGGAGGACTATATGATGTTTAGAAAAAAACTAGTTATACTTGTTACTGGATTATTGATTTTACTTCCAATACTTGGTAGTACGAGAGTATCTGCATCCTCAGTTGCATCTAGTAATAATATAGGACAAGTGAATACACATGAAACTTTCGGTGCACAACGCCCACTGGATAATATGACTTATACGACAAGAGAAAGGGGATGGGATTCCTATGGTAGACGGCCAAAAATTTATCCAGCCAACTTAACTGCAAAGCAAAAAGATTGTTTAATAAATATTGCAGGATCGTCTATACTTTCTTCTTTTGCCAAGCCTTGGTTTCTTTTACCAGGTTCAGTAGCCTTAGCCTGGTACAATCATTGTTCGAAATTATAGAGGTTAAATTTAAAATACTATGAAAAAAAATATATATTATCAAACTGGTTCTTTTATGCTTGTTTTTTCTGTTTTTCAACTCGTTACTTCTATTTATTTTAAAGATAGTCTAACACAAATATTAAGAGAACTAGTTAATACAATAGTCGTAACACTTCTTATGTTTTTAGCGATTTACATCTACAACAAATTTAAAAAATAGAAATACTTCAAAGTTCTGAGGTATTTATCGACACTAATCTAATCACTCTTTGGGGTATATATTTTTTATATTCAGAAGGTCTTAAACGCTCTTAAAACGAAAAGTATGAGCTCCTAGACATAAAAAAGAAGTTGAATTTAAGAATCAACTTCTTTTTACTTTTAAAAATGGTATAGTTTTTACGGTGACACTTGATAGACAGCCAGTATTACTGGTCTAACTATGATTGTGTCACTTCTTATCCCAACTCTTGCACCGCAAGGTATAGGAGCATACGGATATACTGTTTCTCTTATGATCCTTGAACTAAAAATCATCTTTTTGATTTTTTTAATCAACAAAATATGGACAGTCAATAAACTATTTCCTTGTATAATATACTTCTATTTGTCATGATGACGAATACTTAAAAAACCTTGTCTTTACTAAACTTAAAGAACACACGTCAACATGACGGATACTATTTATCTAGAAATCCCCAAGTCCCTATTTCTTATCGTTCTTTTTATAACTAATAGCTAAAATCAACATACTACAAGCTAAAACTAAATAAAAAATCTTTTTACTTATAAACCAATTTATGAACAAAACTAAAGTAAACCAGTAATATGGATTTTTCAAAAATTTACTCATCTTACCTCACATAATAATTTTGTCTCTCATTATTCCAAAGTACAGAAATAATTTCACCACTTGATATTGGAGTTTCCCCATCTCCAACATTGATTAAATCTTCTCCATTGTTATTTTGGTCATAATTTCTTTGGTCGGAAATTATAAGATTTATTATAACATAAAGCGAGAAGTTTTTATTTTCAATTTTTTCGTCCGTGAATTATTTACATATTTATGTATCTTAGATTAAATAATATAAGATAAAAAATGAATCAGTATAGTCAATAATGAATTGGTTAAATCTTAGACATAGCTCTTCAAAGTAAATTATAAGTAGACTTAAAATTTACTTGAAGAAGTTAAAGCTGAAAGTAAAATCACGGATATGTTTTGAATAGAAAATTAATTATAATATAAACCATATAAATCAACTCATAACTTAACAGTTTTTAGCTCTTTGTATGTATACTACAAAGAAAAAGATTTTAACAGCTCATAACTGGTAATCATAAGTGAGAGATAAATTATGAATTTTGGATACCAGCCCAAAATGCGTATCACTAAGACCTACAAGCTTACCCGTAGTAAACTCCTATAAATCTTTGACAATTACATAGTTAATCTCCAAAGGACCGTGAAGTCCGACCACAAGTTGCATTTCAATATCACCAGAATTTGATGGTCCAGAAATAAAATGCAGCGTTGAACCAGGCTTTTTATTTTCATCCAACCAATCTGCAGCTTGTGTAGAGCGTGGAACCATGCGGCTGAGGGGAATCACAGAAATATAATGGGTAGGTAAAAAGTGCAAAGAACGTCCTTGACCAGCTTCTGATTCAACCACAATTGTGGCTGATTCGGCAAGGAAAAATTTGGGAACAGCTACGACAACATTAGAATTTTGAGCAGCATTAATATTCTCTTCGCGATTTTCTTTACCAATTTTCCATTTGACCAGTTGGTCCGAAATAATATTAACTCCTAGTTTTTCTAACTCATCCGTTGAAGGAATCATGACCTGCCCGCCACCAGATTTTTCAATTAATCCCTGAATTATCTCATTCATTTCTGAAGAAGTTGTTTCAACTAAATTCGCTGAAACGCGACGCGCTTGTTCCTTGGCAAGTTCGAGTAATTCGTCACTGCTTAAATCTGCCAAATGTGTTTGGGGCAGGTCTGAAATGAGCTTATAAGGTTCAAATGGCAGTTCTACACCACCACGTTTTTTTAACAATGTGTCTAAAAATTGAGTTCGATTTTCAATAGTTCCTGTCATTTTTATTTACCTGCCTTATGTTTTTTGTACCAGTGACGAAACTGTTCTTTGTGTGGAGGAGCTATAGGTAAGTCGCGAACATCCGTCCAACCTTTGGCTAGAGCAGGAGCTTTTCTAACGGCACCATATTTAAACAAGGAACCACCAACGCTTACTTCCTTAGTTTTGGGTAACATATTGAGACCCGTATGTGCCATATTCATTGCCATACCAAACATTGCAGGACTACTTGTTCCTTTTCCAATCATATTCATTTCAAAATTGACAAAAGAGCCGTCGTGATGCATTGACAAATCATCTTCCATGACTTTACGATGTTCAATTAAAAGGTCATGCAAAGGAATTTTTACGGGACAGGTTTCTGTACAAGCTCCGCATAAGGTAGAAGCATATGGCAAATCACCATATTGTTCATAACCTCCTAAAACAGGAGAGAGAACGGAACCTATCGGACCAGGATAAATAGAACCGTAAGCATGACCACCAATTTGACGATAGACGGGGCAAACATTTAAGCAAGCGCCGCAGCGGATACACTGTAAGACAGCTTCAAAAGCAGTTCCAATCGCATTTGAACGGCCGTTATCAATAATGACAACATGAAAATCCTCCGGACCGTCAGATTCGTCCTCGGCTTTTTGACCAGCGAAAGTGACATAAGTTGTTAACTTTTGCCCCACAGCTGAACGCGCAAGCATATTGTCCAAAATTTCAGCTTCTTTAATAGACGGAACAATTCGTTCCATTCCCATTAACACAATCTGTGTTTTAGGAATAGAAATTGTTAAATCAGCGTTCCCTTCATTGGTAGATAAATTAATGTCACCGGTATTGGCAATGGCGAAGTTACAACCGGTGATGCCAACTTCCGACTTCAAGAAAAGCTTACGCATGGCATCACGGGCACAACGAGCAAGATTAACAGGATTATTATCTCCTTTATATCCAAGTTTTTGAGCAAAAATTTCACGAATTTGATCACGATTTTTGTGTAAAGCTGGAAAAACAATATGCGAAGGCTCATCCCAGTCAGCGAGTTGCAAAATAAATTCGGCCAAGTCTGTCTCTAAAATTTCCATATCATCAGCTAGCGAGACGAGCATTGGATCAATATCTACTTCAGTGGACACCATTGATTTTGACTTGACAATCTTTTTAGCATTTTTTTCAAGAATAATACGTTTCACATAGTCATTGGCTTCCTTAGCATCAGCAGCAAAGAAGACATGCCCTCCGCGAGCGGCTACATTATCCGAAAATTCAGTTAGATAGTGTGGTAAATATTTTAGAGTGTGTTGACGAACAGATTCAGCAATGTTGCGCCATTCTTGCCAATTTCCTAGCTCATTACGTGCAGATTCTCGTTTGTCCCATTGAGCATCTTGTGCTTTTGCAACCGCGGCTTTTGCAAACCGGTCTTTTTTACTCTCTTCTAAACGTTCAGCGAAAGTTTTTGTACTTGTTGAAAGGCCCATTTTCTCCTCCTATTTATTTTATAAATGCTGGATTTTTGATTGCATCGATTCTTTCTAAATCAACATTTGTGTTTAAAATTTCAGCGATATGCATGACTCTAATCTTCTTGCCGTCACGATTCAATTTACCGCCGATATTCATTAAGCAACCTAAATCAGCAGAGATTAAGATTTCGGCACCAGTTGACAAGATATCCCTTGTTTTTTCGGCAACCATCATTTCTGAAATTTCAGGAGATTTAACGGAGAAAGTTCCACCAAAACCACAACAATTTTCTAAATGAGGCAGCGGAAGAAGCTCAAGCCCCTTGACCTTATCCAATAGGATAAAAGGAGCTTCTCGTTCGCCTAAAATGCGGGTCATGTGACAAGAACGATGATAAGTTGCTTTCTCGCCATTAAATGTGGCACCAAGATCTTCAAGACCTAGCACCCGATAAAGAAATTGAGTGAATTCATAGGATTTATTCGCTAAATCAATGGCTTTTTGCTTATAAGGATCAGCTTCATCGAACATATGTGGATACTCTGTAAACATCCCCGAACACGAGCCAGCTATACCCACCACATAATCAGAAGACTCAAAAGCATCAATCTGATTTTTGATTGTAGGCATGGATTCTTTAACTAATCCCGAGTTATAGGTAGGTTGTCCACAACAAATTTGTTGTTCTGGCAAGTCTGTTTCAATCCCCAAACGTTCTAGGACTTCAACCATTGCAATACCAACTTGTGGAAACATGAGATCCATCACACAGGTAGAAAATATTGAAACTTTCATAAGCTCTCCTTAATATTTTTAAATCTTTATTGAAAATTCGACATTTTTTAGATATGTATCCTCTTTCATTATAAGCCGATTTTTTTATATTTTCAAAAAAATAAGGTGTAAAAAGAATTTGACAGCGAGTAGTTTAAAAATTTTTTACGTTTGGAATTGTTTTTGATGAATATCGAAGCGATAAAAGTGACATATTTTAGATTCTGGTGTTCAAACACCAGCATATATTGGTAACTTGACTATTGTTCTACCTGATTTTAATCTAGCTAGGCTTGGAAATAAGAGCATTCAAGAAAAAATAAAAATCTTGAAAAAGATTTATTATCGGAGATTTTTGACATAGAGAAGAGAGTATATTATAAATACCTTATTTGACAAGCTATTTAAATTTAATTCAAATCCTAACTATAGGACTCAAAATGAAAGATATTTGAAATTACTAAATAGAGAAAAAGTTAACACATATTAAAATATGTGTTCATACAGCAGACAAACAGCCTAAAAACCAGCGGTATATAGTATTGATCTGAATTTGCTTGGTGGTCTGACACATAGAGCGCATACCTTCAAGGTACTGCAAGAGGGGGAGTTTAAGGAGTAAAGCAGGTCTAAGCCTGGTGTCCTGTGTCTGAGCCATAGAGAGGTGTGACCAAATCATAAATGAACTCAAAATCAATGTATTTGTCTATATCGCGTAAATAATGGTCTTGAAGAACCCAATCTTCTAAGGTATAAAAGCCGTACGGGTTGCGGGGGAAATCTTTGTTTCGTTTTTTAATCATAAACAGCCCCTGTATCCGTTTTCTTTTAGTCCACTATAACATTGAAGAAACAAAAAAGACAAAGTCTCATGACTTTGTCAACAGTCTGAAGTTCTATCTTTTAGATAGAACTTATTTAATATAGATTATATTAATTTTCTCATGAAAAAATTTCTCGGTAATAAGCATTCGTCTTAGAATCCGAAACTTTGCTCGTCCTCTAAACTTCGTTCGTTTTCTAATGAACTAACATTTCCTTTTTTTAGCTTCTTTCCTTCTTCTTCAAGCCATTCTTCATAAAGTTGAACAAAACGTGTTTCTTCCTCATCATTAAATCCTTCAAAAACAACTTCATCAATATCTTCTTTATTAAAATAAAGTACTTCCTCGGGATTTAATCCTACTGGATAAATTGCTGCTGAATAATCAAAGAGAAGCTGTTCCCCATCTTTTTCAATAATAGAAGCACGATTTAAAATCATTAATTTCTTCGTTCCTTCTTTTAAATATACGATTGTTCCGATTGGTAAAATTTTTGGTGTTTTCATTTTTTATTCTCTCCTTTATTTGTCTTAAAGTTTTATTATTTATAATCTTTTTCTCTCTCTATTGAAAAAGAAAGACCTAATGGTAATGCTCTAATAAAAAACATTCTATGTTGAATTTGAAATATCATGAATCCACAGTATATAAGTAAAATACTCAAAAAATTATGTTCTTTTGCTGATATAAAAAGTGGTAGCAAAAGAAATAAACTTATTTGTAGGAAATTATTTATCCAGATTTTTCTTGTCTTTATACTATCTAAATTCTTTAATACAAGTTTCTCTCTTGACTTTAAAGAATTTAAGAAAATAATGTTTCTGTGTTTAAAAAACAAATTCATAATTTTATAAGACACAAACGCCATAACTATTGAGGTACCCAAGGCAAAAAAATAGTTTTCCTCAATAAGCTGTACAGGAACTATTTTAAAAATTATGTACAATATACTAGCAAAAGGTAATGTAATAGCAGAAATATTTATAACACTTATTCCTTTACTTCCAAGAGTATCTACATTTTTTAAAAGAGCTTTATATTTTTTTTCATCAATTTCATAAACTTTTTGAGAAAATTTATTTGGAAAAATAATATATCTCGAAAATAAATCTGAATCTGAATCAACCAAATAGTATTTTTTTCCATCCGAAGCAAGACAATACTGGGGGATTTTAGAATAAAAAAGTTTAAGCATGTTTTTTCTTCCCCCAACCAAACACTGATTTTATAGATTCTATTCCTGAATTAACAGCTTTGCCAACTGTTTTTACTCCGTCTTGAAAATACAAAAGATTACTATCATATGCTAATTTAGTAAGAGCTCCTGCAGCAACTCCAAGACCTATCGCCCAACCAATAGGGGTAGCCGCAACACTTCCAAAAATAATAGCTCCCGCTCCAGCAGCTATAGCAGAACTAACTGTTGTTGTCGCAGCTGTATGCGTAAATGCCATTCCGACACTCTCTCCATCATTTCTATTTTGAAGGTAGTCAATTCCAAATCCTAGTGTTCCTAAACCTGAAATTTTCGCTTTTCCCACGCCAAACTTGGCAACCGTTACCTTCTGCACCCCTTTTTTAAACAACGAATTCCCTAGTGCCTTACCATAACCTGCTCCATCCCAATTAACATGGATATTTTTCCAGTATTGGTTGCCGCTAGTATAAAAACGTAGATATGACTCAGAGCTCGGCATGCTTGTATCCATGTTTTCTAAAAATGCACTTATTCTTTCAGAAAAACCATCCTGCACTGCACCACTTCCATAGTCTGTTAACACGTCTAATAACGCATTCTTATTTTTTTCTCCGATATTAAATTTCCCACCAGAATCAAAATTTCCACTCCCCAATGCGCTAATTACCGCAGACACCTTGGAAAATTCATCCGCAATTCCACTAAACAAAGGCGCAATTTTCATGTCCAACTCATGGAGTTTTTTGAGTTTCTCCTCCACTTGCCGAATATCTCCTTGCACAACACTCATGAAATTTGTCAATTCAGTCGCATGGTCATTATACATTGCTGTCAGCTCAGGTTTTTCATTGAGCAGTGCTTGGTTCTGGTACGATTGAATTTGACTCGTCAATAGATTTTGCTGATTATTCAATTCCTGAAGTTGTTGATTGAGTTTATCCTCATCTAGGATTTCTCCCCCTGATTCATCTGTGTATTGCCCGTACTGCTGTAATCTTTTTTTCAACTCTTGAATTTCCGTATTTGCTTTTGCCACAGTTGGGATTACAAGTTGCGCAAACAGGCCTTGCCCTGCAACAAATGCTGCACCACTTAACTGGTTACTGTTCAAAACATTCATAAGCTGTGTATTTCCTATTTTCAAATCACTGAGGATTTGTTCGCATGTCGCAATATTTGCCTGAAAATTAGATACCAAATCTCGTGACTCATTCGGATTATAAATCAATCCCATGATAATTGACTCCTTTCCTTGATGAGATTTTTTCGCTCGTCTTCTAATTGCTGACTCGCTTTTCTAAATTGCAATGCTTGTTCTTTTTGCTGATTTTCAATAAGTTGTGTGATATATTTTCTTTTCTGTTCAGTTTCGCTATAACCACTATTGCCGTGATTCCTTAGATTTAGTTCGTCTTCTATTTCCATTAACCTCTGAAAACTTTGTGTTATCTCGCTGTTAAAATTTTCAAGCGACTGTCCGAGCTGGCGCTCTTGAATACGTAATTCTTCTGATTTTTGTTCAATCTCTGTTATTTTCAAGTCATATTCATAGCGTTTCTCATAATTCTTGTCCTTTATCATTTTCTATCTCCCCGATGTATTGTTTAAAAGGACGTTAGCATCTTGTTTGTCACGTTGTTCAATAGCTAATGCAAGTTTCGGAAATTTTTCTGCTTGTTTTTCCACACTTGACTGCAGTTTCAATAAATCTCCAACGATTTTATTAGATACTTGCATGGCTGTTTTCATACCAGAGAGATTACTTTCTCCAAGCGTGCTCGTTTTAGAACTAACACTTCTTGAATTTCCGTACCTAGATACTGCATCTTGTGCTACACCAACATTCGACTTAATAGATCCTGCCATTTCCCTTCTCCTCCTTCTTTTTGAGATAGTTACTTTACTTCTTTCTTCCAATATTCAAATCATCAGCACGCTCTTTCAGAACTTTTAAACGCTCACTCATGACAAGTTCTGCCTTTATAAGTAACTCTGACCATATAAGCCCCATAACCCATCTTTATTAGACCATCAATAATAAAAATAGTTTCTAATTGATTTGAAGATAAAAATAGTCCTAGTAGAGCATTGAATACTAATAAAATTACAAAAATTACTTGTGCTTTCCAATGTTTGTTTTCATTAGCAGGAATAAAAAACAAAAAATGCAGTCCTACAAATAATAGTAGTAGTATCCATGAGATATTTAAGTTATCCAGTACATTTAAACCTATAAATATGCTTGCCCAACAGGTTATTCCTAGGAAGATGAATGCAATGTTGACCCATTTTTTGTTGTTCATTGACCTGCTGCCTCTTCGTATTTTTTTCATTAGAATCAGTTGAACAATAATTGCTATGATATATATAGCGCCAAACAGGATTGGCTTTTTATAATTACTTCCCAACAGAGTAAACATTGCCATTCCAATGACAAAAATGAAGCCTCCAGAAATAGTTTGATTTGCTAGTTTGTTCTCCAAGTTGGGTTCCTCCATTCAATCCACCGTGTGCAATAAGGCTTTCCATGTATTCTAGATTTTCTACAGACCATTTAAAAAATATATTCAGCAAGAAAATCTCTGATTTCTATACATTTCTTCGCTCTTACTTTTACAATATTTCATGGTCTGTTTTTGATGGCAAGTACGTCTGAACGCTTCTCTTTCACTAGAGCATTTTTCCATGTACATCCCAGCCCTTTTCCGCAGTTTCCTTGATGGCTTCCATGCGACGATAACCAACAGCATGATCCGAGAGATAGTTTTCAAGTTTGAGCCACAAACCACCTTTATGATTATGCACTGTTCTAAAGTACTCCTCCATATCGACTTGCTTGTAGAGGTGTTTTCCCGCAATCAAAACCATCATGGACTCTTTACCTTCTGGTGCGTAATAGTAGGCACAACGATCAACCGTCCATTCTTGAGCACGTGTCAGTGATTGTCCTAAGCCGATAAGGTTAGCCATTGGATGCGCTATGGTACGCCATGCACTAACGTGCCCACACTTGATATGCCCTAACTCATGGGCGAGGACAAAACCAATTCCTGAAAGATCATTGTGGCTATAAGCAATTTCTAGCAGATCAGAGTTGATACATACATAACCTTTATGCACTTGGCACTTTGAAGCAAAGGCGTTAAGAGTACCACTTCCATCTGTCATATAGAGGCGTGGGATATTCGACATCGCTCCCTTTCCGCTACCAAATCCCATATCCTTAGCAATACGTACATAAAGCTCATAAACTTCTGGGAACTGCTTATCGGTTAACTCTACTGCATTGACAACTGTCTTCCAGTATGTCCTTTTAAAGCTATAGAGAAGAAGAATAAATGGTGCAGCTGCTCCAAAGATGATGGGGAATGTCCACTCAGCTGGTGATGCATGCTCCACTAAGACAACATACAAAAGAAGACTCCAAATAGCTACAGTGAGGACTATACACAGGGTGAGTAAAGGCATCTCTGCTCTGTGCCGTAGTTTTTTGACGCTCATCTTTTTATTCATTACAAAAAATTCCTCCATTTTTTATTTTTCTCTGTGAATGGTTTTTTAATATCAACTCAAAAAAGATTCCATCTCATGGACAAAACCTGTTGACTTTTTATTTTGTTCTTTCATTCCTATATCAACCAAAAAGAATGAAAACAATCAGAACTCACAAAGCAAATAAAAGCAATTTTTCCTCCTTTGTTAAAACCACTTCATCGCTCTTGCAAAAGATTCTAACGAGTCTCTTTTAGCAAACCACTCACACTATATTATAATATATCTTTCTATTTTAGTAAATTCTGAACACGAGTGAAAAACGTTTACAGAACAGCTGTGATTTCATCAGTCTTAATCTAGCTGAAACTTGCCTTGCCATTTTCCAGTAGTTTTTCTTTCTGCGATAAAAAATAAGAGCACATAAAAAATCCTCCTCTCCATTCTGTACAAATCTGAGAGAAGGATTACTTTTTATGTGCTTAGTTCTACGATTTTCCGTAAGTAAAAAATCCTTTCTTAAAAGCTCACTGTCGGAGAAGCTTAAACTTTAGCTATTCTGTATGAAAAGCATCTCTTGTATAGACCTTTGTCAGAACATCATCGAGATACACATCATATCTGTTCGCCAGTATAACATCACTCTCTGCTTTAAAAGCCATCAAATCATGAATAACCTTTATTCCTTCAAAGTGATCAATTTCTAATAAAGGTTCATAAATAACGATGCGTTTTCCCTTTCTTTTGAGGCTCCTCATTATGTCCACGAGCGCACTGTTCTTGAAATTATCTGAGTCTTTTTTCATTGTCAATCTATATATTCCAATTACTCTTGAATTTTTGGAGCAAATCTCATCTTCGATGTACTTTTTCCTCAGTTCATTGGAGCGTGTAATTGCCCCAATAATTTCTTGAGGAATATTTGAGTAACTGGCCTTTAGGGCTTTGGCATCCTTGGGTAAGCAGTATCCGCCATAACCAAACGAAGGATTGTTATAATATTTGCCTATCCGATCATCTAAGGCAATCCCTGTAATGACTTCTTTAGCATTGAGGTGTTTACTTGCTGCAAATGTGTCCAATTCGTTAAAAAAACTCACTCTCATCGCCAAGTAGGTATTTGCAAACAACTTAATCGCTTCAGCTTCAGAACTCCCTGCCAACAAGACTTCTACTTCTTTTTCAAGGGAACAATCTTTAAAAATATTTCCCAGCATCAAGGCACGTTTGCTCCGTTCCCCAACTATTATTCGTGTCGGATGTAAGCAGTCGTATAGGGCTCGCCCCTCTCTTAGAAATTCAGGAACAAAAATGATATTTTTAGTTTTGTGCTTTTTTCGCACCTTATCCACAAAACCAACCGAAACAGTTGATTTTATCAAGATAACCGCATCCTTTTTGATATTTAAAACATCTTCAATAACCTGTTCGACCAACCCCGTATCAAAGTCCCCTCGCTTATCATTGTAATCCGTTGGAACTGCAATGATGATGTAGTCAGCAAAATCAACAGTTTTTTGTAAATTTGTCGTAAAGTTTAGCCTTGGATTTTCCGTATGCAGAGATTCGATAATCTCTTCATCTTCAAGGTAAGAATGCTGATTTTGCAAACATTGCACCCTGCTCCAACTGATATCATATCCGATAACAGAATGCCTTCTCCCCAACAACAGTGCGTTGGAAAGTCCCACATATCCTAAACCTATTACTGAAAACTTCATGCTTTTTCTCCTTATTAATTCGTCATTGCTAAACTTACCGCGTGCCCCATCTTATTGACTTAAGAGTCAAAAAAGAGTAAAGGCGTACTGGAACCAATATCGTAATATGAATAAATCCATAGATGATAAATAGGATAAATCCAAGATCCTTCGTCCTATAAATCCCATACAGGGAACGAAGAAGGGCAATGAGTATCAGTATTTCAAGATAACTATTTAAATAAATAAAGGTTGACTGATAGCTAGTGAGGATGAGCATATAAATAAGTGTCAGCAGCAAGCAGATAGGCAAGAGAAATTGCATAAACAGCTCATAGAGCAAATAAATATTTTTCTTATAAATGAATGGTAGGGTCCACAGCATTTCTCTATAAAACGATCTGTTCCAGCGCACCTGCTGCTTGATATAGGCGGACAAGTTTGTCGGTACATAAGTGAAAGCTTCTGCAAAAGGATTATATTCGACCTGCCAATCTCGAGATAGAATCAGGTTGGTCAAGTGTCGATCATCGCCATAAGTGCAGTAAGAACCTAGAAATTTCTGATCTATGTATTTGTCTTTGACTTCCTCTATAATTTCAGCACGATAGACTGAAAAAGGACCCGAACAACACATGACTACCGAGCATAAACTCTGTGCAGCGCGTTCTTGATTAAAAGCAACCCAATATCGGTAGCTAATCAACTTGGACACCAGATTTACATTTTTGTTTTCAACGCGTACATCTCCCGTTACAGCGCCAACTTTCTCATTTTCTAAAGGTTGAATTAACTTCAAAACACCCTCAGAATCATGGATAATCGTATCCGAATCTACAGTAACAATCAGTGCCTTGCTGGCATGGTCAAAACCAAGTTTTTGCGCATGTCTCTTCCCTCTATTTTCTTGATAAAAAACCTGAACTTTCGGGTCTTCATCAAATTTTGAATAGACGTCATCAATCAATACCTGCCTATTAACCGATCCGTCATCTATCACCAAAACTTCCAAGTCGACAATATTTTGCTTTCTGCAACTGTCAATACAGCTATAAAGTATATCTGGTTCTTCGTTATAAGCAGGAATGATAATCGAAACCGAGTCTTCAAATGTTTTTTTCTCATGCCTCCCTGTGATTTTCTCAGCTTTTTTTATTGACTTGCCCTGCTTTCTCTTGCGTAAGAACTCTAAATGCGCAAAAGAAACTTGTATGGCTAAATATATCAGTACGAAAACACCATAAAATATAATCCCTTGGGCTATGGCCTCACTCTTAGTTAAGCTCGTTTCAATCGTTTTTTGTATCGATAAATACTGTACCAATGCAAATATAAGCAACCAAAATACAATTATTCCTAGGATGCCTTTATATTTTTTCATCCGCTCCCCTTTATAAGATTCTTTTAGACTCTATCGTCATACATCATGAAATGTCGCATTTCTTTCTTAATTCGTACCTCCTACTTCAACATTATTTATAGTCAAAATTCATCACTACCTTTCCATACTAATAGCTCCCTTATAAAAATTCAAGATAAAAAAATTTAGAAAATAGAACTTTTTTCAAAAGAAAACAGGGGAAAGTTAAACTTTCCCCCTTTTTCATCAAACTATTAATCCCCTTATCTGTAACTTTTTCTATATATTTATTTCCAGTTCTCTCTTTCTCATAAAAAAGCACTCAATGGAGTATGTGAAGTGCCCTGTTGAGTGCTTTTATGTAATGGATTTTTATTGTCTGACAATGAGGGCTGGGCGCGTGCCTCCTCTAGTACCACCCCATGTGTCTTCAAGATCACTGAACCATCCTCCCATAGATATTAGCCAGCCATTATTTGCTGATGCAGGAGTACGTGTCATCCAAAAGACACCATCTGGCTGTTCAGGTATACGTCGGGATTCTCTATTAGGAAAAATGCGTATAATATCTGCCATGGATAGTGAAAATGCACGGGGAGTTCCGTTCGAATCAACTCGAGTCTCATCTTCTGCAACTGCTGGGAAATCACTCAGATTGATCGGGCGATTTATAGCCCCGTCTGTCCAAGTAAGTTCCCCAACTCCAACTTGTCCTGTCACAAAAGTGTTGGCTACGGGCTGAACCATAGCTTGAACTGCTGGGTCAAGGTTGCCATACCATGTGTTATTGAAAGTGTCTTGATTATGAAAGCGTGCATGACGAATGGCATTTTCACGGATAATCATGTGGTTATGGTTCCCCATATTCTCCAAATAACGGTACTGCTCCCCAGCCATAGTAAAGATGGTTCCCGGTGCCATGATACTAAAGTTGATTTGGTCGGGTTGAACATCATCATCTGGTCCCGGGTTCCCCCAGTTGTTATCAATAGAACCGTTCTGTACGGCTGTCAGGAAGTCTGACAAATCGGCATGATGCGTATAGTCTGGATCCACAGCCAAGAAATCATTGATACGGTCAGGACTGATCAGTTGCCCATCCACATGGATACCATAATAATACTCGCCCGGGATGTTGTCTGCCGCTGCGGTCATCTGAGCCGCATCCAAGAGGTAAGAGGTGGTCTCCCCTGCTTGGAGTTGATTCGCCCAGTAGGCCCAGCCTGTTTGGTGGTCGATCACCCAGAAGTTCCCGACTTTCAAGTTATTAGGCAGGGCTGCCCACTGGCTGATTGTCATCGGGGCACGTTCTTGTTGCAGGTTTTGAGCCACATCATGGGTGACTTCTTCGCCCGGCCAAACTGGACCGCTGTTATCAAAGCTGTCGCCAGAGGACCAGTAGGCATCTGTACCGTCTCCGGGATGTGTGGCGCCATCTGTGACACCGTCTGTGGCTGTACTTGTGACCCAGTCACGGGCATGTCCTGCAGAGGCGGTCATCAGGTCTGAGTTGTCCCGATTGAAGGTGGGCATGAACCATGGGGCATCTTGGCCTGAACGGGTCCAACCAAAGGTCAGGTTGGCGTAGGTGTTGAAGGCAGCTGAGTCACCTACACGGGTGTTGAGGTTGGTCTCTGAGGGACGCATGACCGTCCAAGTGTTCACTTGGTCACGGATGGTACCGTTCACTATAGGGGTGAAGTCTGTGTCTCCTGTGGCGCGTTTCTCCATGAACTCGGAGAGGCGGATACGGGCCATGAGGGGCACATTGCCATAGTTCTCCACGAAGACGTCCTTGTTTTCGGTGTCACGGTTGTAGTAGTCGTGGACACGGCCGCCGGGGATGTTTTCCCGGAGACGGTCATTGATGGCCCGCTGGTTGAAGGCTTGGAAGGCGAAGGTGCCGCCTACCAAGAGCAATAAGAGGGACAGGAGCGCGAGGTTGCGCAGCCGCCGCTGGTTTTTCTTTTCTGGTGTCATAAACTCCTCCTTTGACGTAACTTGTACTTTTAGATTTTCATTACATATACATTTCTAATGTTACGTTCACTTTCTGAGTCTATAGTATAAAAAAAAAGTCAAATGAAATGAGTGTTTGATGAGAAAAGGGGGCTTGGTTTGTCTGAGGGCTTGGCTTTTAGACATGAAGAAAAGAAGCCCCCAGAAGGAGCTTCTTGACTCTATTATCAAATTTTATTTGGCCTTTAAGGCACTCAAGATTTGTGTGCGAAGGTCTTCAATACCGTCCGCACTAGCTGGCAAGAAGATCGTCGAATTCCCACCATTCGCAAACTGGTTGAGAGTATCCAGATACTGATTCATCAAGAGAATAGACATGATTTGATCCTCCGTTAAACTTGCACCTGTGTTTTTAATTTCAATAATTTGTTGGGCAAGCCCATCAACGATAGCCTTACGCTGCTCTGCAATACCCACACCACGTAAGCGGTCTTTTTCTGCTTCTGCTTCCGCTGAGGTTACAATTTTAATCTTCTCTGCGTTAGCAAGCATTTGTGAAGCATCCTGTTTGCGTTGTGCAGCATTGATTTCGTTCATGGATTGCTTAACCTCTGCATCGGGTTCTACACGAGTGATGAGGGTTTTAACAATGATGTAACCATAAGTGGTCATTTCTTCTGCGACCTGATGTTGCACTTCTAAGGCAATCTCATCTTTTTTCTCAAAGACCTCATCCAGAGTCAGCCTAGGTACAGCTGAGCGAAGAGCATCTTCAATATAAGCTTGAATCTGCTCCGCGGGATTCATTAGCTTATAGTAAGCATCTTTAATGTTTTCTTCATTGACACGATATTGTGTAGCGACATTCATTGTGACAAAGACATTGTCTTTTGTCTTGGTTTCCATTGTCATTTCATTTTGCAGTAAGCGCAACTGGATGCGGGCAGCAACGCGGTCAATTCCCCAAGGCAATTTTATATGAAAACCTGCGGAAGACGTTTTTTGATACTTCCCAAAACGTTCGATGATTGCTACCGTTTGTTGCTTAATAACATAAAATAATGTACTTACACTCACCAAGAATATGATGAAAAGGACTGCAACGACAATAAGCGAAACTGTTAACATAAAACTCTCCCTATTTTGATTTTCTCTCCTAATTATACCTCATTTTTCAGAATATTCAAATCAAAATCCTTTAGAGATGTACATGTAGCCCTTGTTCTTCTCCGCTTGATAAAGAAGGGGTTTAAGATAACCGATTTTTTCAGCCTGCAAGAGCAAATCTTCAAAGTTATAACCTGTCAAACGGATATAGTTTTCATTTTCATCTGCTGTTGTCAAGTCTGAGAGCTCATGTACATCTGTAAATCTTCCCTTAAAATCAGCTTTCTTCATAACCAAGTATTCATTTTCTTGCTCCAAAACATAGTGAGGGAAAATTTGGGCAATTTCATAAATGAGTGGTGTGGTCATCTTAAGCGGAAATTCACTGAAAACAAGTGCTTCCTCTTGGGCATTCCGGTAACAAAAACCGAAGGATTTTCCTGATATATTCAGACGCACAAAACGGAAGTTTTCTGTCCCTTCTTTTCCCTCCAAACGAAAATTCGGTTGCGCTTGAAACATCGCTAAGTCACGAGACAGCGCGAAGAAATACTTGGTCGCATCCTGAGGAGAACGCTTTTGATAAAGCTCTGCAAAATAAGCATTGATAACACTTGAAGGCGGTGTCACCAAAAGCATCTTTTCTTTTTCATCCGTTAAGCTCTCTAAACGATTTTCTAAAAAGACCCGATCCTGAGCCATATAGCCGCCGTATTTCAAGCCTAAGTCAATATATTCCTTATTTTTCACTTCTTCCCTCCATATTTAAAAACTCTTTTGCACACATTATAGCATTTTCTGGATAATCCATTGATAACACATCATAAAAATCAACATTCATTCGATTACGAAACCAAGTCAGCTGCCGCTTAGCATATCTGCGTGAATTTCTTTTCACAAGCTCCACCGCTTCCTTAAGTGAGCATTCTCCTGAAAAATAAGGGAAGAATTCCTTATAACCAATTCCCTTAGCTGCTTGAACATCTGGATAGCCCTCAAATAAAAATTTGGCTTCCTGAAGAAGTCCTTCGTCCATCATTTGGTCTACTCGGTTGTTAATTCGCGCATAAAGCTCTGACCGTTCGCTACTGAGACCGAGGATACAAAATTCATAGTCCGGTTTCTGATTTTCACCTGTACCGAAAGCTTCTAATTCTAGAAAACGCACCGCCCTTCTCCTATTGAGCTCTGGAATCTCTTGGGTCACGCGCGCAAAGAGTTCTTCATCAGATAATGCCTCTAGATTTTTACGTAATGCCATCATTTCCTCATGATGGGCCTGTCCTCCCAGATGGTACCCTTCAAGAAGGCTCTGAATATAAAGCCCTGTTCCCCCTACTATTATGGGGACTTTTCCTGCTTCAATAATTTGTTCAATGCTTTGTGTTGCTTCTTGAACAAAGTCAAAAGCGGAATAACTCTCACCTACATCACGTACGTCAATCAAATGATGAAGCACAGCAGCCTGTTCTTCTGGACTTGCCTTAGCTGTTCCAATATCCAGTCCTCGATAAACCTGCTGCGAATCTCCTGAGATTATCTCCCCTCCAAATTTCTGAGCCAACTGAATCCCCAAAGCTGTCTTGCCCACAGCTGTAGGACCCACAACCACTAAAACTTTATTTTTCTTCATCCTTTTACTTTTCTACTGTTTCTTTCTATTATAGCATATAGCATTTTTAACTTTGGGAATTATTTTTCGATATAAAAAACCTCAAAAAATTGAGGGGCAATCTTATCTTGTTGCATTAAAATAAACTTGAGAATTTTTGAGCTTCCCACGCGCTTCAATCAGTTGATTTACTGTGACAAAAGTATAGCCCTGACTTTTTAGTTTCTTGATAACTCTTGCGGCTCCATCAACCGAGCTGTTGTAAATGTCATGCATGAGAATGATAGAGCCGTCGTAGACCTCATTCATCACAACCTGTTCAATCTGATCTGCATTTTTGCTCTTCCAGTCTAAAGAATCCACACTCCACTGAATGATTGGTGTCTGTGCCTGCTCATTAATCTGAGGCGTTGTTGCTCCATAAGGCGGACGTAAGCCTTGTGGGGTAATACCAAGGGTCTTTTGGACTAAATCTGCTGTATTTTTGATTTCCTCCTGAACATCTTTCATAGGAAGCTGCGGAAGGTTCAGATGATTAAAAGTGTGAGAACCTACTTGATGTCCCAAAGCATGCTCTTGCTTCACTATTTCCGGATAAAGGGCAAGACGATTGCCGAGGACAAAAAATGTTGCAGGTACATTTTCTTTTTTCAAAATAGAGAGCAAGCGTGGCGTAGTTTGGGGATCTGGTCCATCATCAAAAGTTAAAGCAAGGAGTTTCTTATTGGCAAGCTGCTTATTTCTAACCTGTTGAGCGGAAGGAATTTTTACTTTTGATTTCTCTGCTTCTTCCTTCAAATGCCCTACTAAAATTTGGGGCGTCACAACCTCTCCAAGCTCACGAAGGGGAAGAGAAACCTGTGTATAGGCCTTGGTATCCATGTTTATCTGATGCGGTGCAAAATAGAAGACTAAAGAATCATTATCCAAAACAAAGGTATTAAAATTTTTCTCAACAGGCTTTAAACCGTTTTGTAGAGCCGCCTTTGCCTTTTGTGTGGGAGGACTTTGCTCTTTTGAAAATTTGTCATAAAGATACTTAGAAATACTTTGTAAATCCTCTTTTTCATTAAGTAAATCTAAGATTTGTAATTCTTTTTCTTCTTTTAAGTCATAAGTTTTCGTAATGACTTGACTTTCTGTTTGCAACAGCGGACTGTTTTTTCGAAGCACATTAAACTTAAAACTCACGATATCAGAGGATAGTTTATAAGTTTCAAAAGACTGAAAGAAACTTCCTTTCTCTCTTAGGTTATTTTCAAGAGAAGCTTTTTTAAAAGACGAAAGCTCGTCTCTTAAAAAACTTTCTAACCTTTGATTGATTTTCTTACTTTTAGTTTTAGGATAATTCACCAAGATTTGATTTTCATTATTTTCGGACATCACCTCAATACTGAAATCCTTTAAGGTTACACTTTTTATATAGGTATTAACTGACGGGGCCTTTGACTCTTTCTTATCAACTCTTTCCGACAGCACTCCAATAATAATTCCGAAAACAGGCAAAAGCAGACCTAACCCTAACCACTTCTTTTTCATGTTCTCTTCCCCTCCCCCTCTGCATTCTGATGCTCTTCTCTCTAAGATAACAATAATTTTTAACACTTTCAAATATTTCGTCTGTTTTACACAGGCAACAGCTTAAAATACTGGGCTTAAAAGCTTACAAGTGTTATAATAAACTTATACATTTCTAAAAGTATCATCATAATTGACAAACATGGGAGGAGAAAAAGGATGAATAAATATCTTAAGGGCTATCTTATCGGAAAAGCTATTGAAATCACAGTAGCTGGAACTGCTGTGATGTTTGCTAAACATAAAGGATTGATTGATGCTGAAATGCATCCCAATCTAAAAAAAGATGTCTTCGTTGAAAACCAAAAACGTGCCAGAAGAAAACGTCTGGCGCGCTAACAATCACTCTTGGAGGTATATATTATGAATAAAAATTTTGTTGCTGGTTTTGTTGCTGGTAAAATCTTTACTCTTGCAGCTTTAGTTGCTGCTGGTGCCATTTACAAAAAACGTCGCATTGATCCTATAGAACGTAAATGGGAATTTGTGCAAGAAAACCGTAAAAAAGCAAACCGTAAACGTATTGCACCCTAAGCAAGTTATTGAAAATTTAAACAAAATTGTTCTTCAATGACTCTCAAATAGAGACTGGTCTATTTATGAATGAATAAAGAAAAAACGAGAAATTTTCTCGTTTTTTTGTCTTTCTCGCCGCCTCCAAGAGATAAGAGGCCTCTGCAAAGAGGAGGCAATACTACCCTTTCATTTATAATTACATTATGAAAGCAACAATTAAAAAACTCCCCTATAGTCAGGATGAAAGACAATATGAGTTAATAGAGCCTTATATCCTCTGTTTCTTACAATAGTCACAGGAATAAGCACGGATAAGAATGAATCAAACGACAGTCAAATTAACAACTTTATCAGGCGGATGGATTCGATTTATCAAGGTCTTTTTTTGCGCTGTAATCATACTGTAACGTATTTTAAAGGAGTGACTAACATGATATAATAGCCACGTAGAAGTTCATGGACGGTAGCCTAACTCGAGGTGATGCTTATGAAAAATTGTAGGCGATAACCTCACAATACAGAAAGGCGACAAATTTTGTCGATATATGAAACACTCTCATTGATGATCGCATTTGCGTTATTAATGATTACAGCGGTAAATAAAAACGATAAAAAATAACGTCCAACTTTAGCGAGTGACGTTATTTCACCTTAACATTGCTACCGTGCTTAATACGGCTACATGGGACTTGTTGGCGCAAGTCCTTTTTATTTAACTTTATTATAACACCGCCCTATCGGAATAGCAAGAGGAATAAAAATCTGCTGGAGCATTAATGTAGCCAGCAGAATTTCTTCTTACTCAAATACCCCAATCAGGAGTTGGTTCAATTTTTTCAAACTCTTGCATTGTATTAAACTCAAAACATGCTTTTGTCCCTGCTTTCCAGTTGTTCACTGAAACATAGGTGGTATCATCGATAACTCCAAATTTATTGACATTGAAAAACTCGAAAGGTCTTCACCAGTTTCATTTGTCATAACGGCTGAATATTTTTCAGATTTCCATCACCATAGACAAAAAACGCTCAACAGTGTCTTCTTGTACACCTGTGAAACGTTTCTCTTTTCATGAGATTTGCCGTTTTTATTTTTCACAAAGGTCATCCTGTCTGAGTAAACTGTCACTGAAGGCAGCAATATCCTTTCCCGTCACTTGCAAAACGTCTATCTCTCTCTTTGCTCCATCTTCAAAGATCTCCAGCAGTTCACGAAAAACTTGAGTATCTGTAACACCAATTTTGAAAAAATATTTTTGGATTTCTCGATAGACGATATTATAGTCTTTTGGCAAAGTTTTTACAGCCGCTTGTAAGACACGCCATTCCTTTTTTCCATCTCTTATTTCCTGAAAATTCATCTTAGTCCCTCCCTAGCTTTCTGAATACGTTACGGTTCAGCTGTTCACGGCATTTGTCACGGTAGGACTGGTAAGAGATTGGCTTACGTTGGTCAAAGAGTTCTGCAACAAAAGCCTCCTTATCTTCACCAATCACAGCTGAAACATCTGCATAGTCAGATGCTGTTTCTTCAAAGAAATCCAGCAAACTCGACATGATTGGGATAAGATTTCTCCCAGTTAAATCACTGTATCTTTGAATTTCTGGATCTAGCTCTGCCCATATCATCTGATAGCTCTCTGGCAAATACGACACCCGCTTTTCAAAGTCAGCTCGAGCAAGTGTCATATCTCTCCCTGTTATTCTTTCCCAAAAATTCATCTGTCCCTCCTTATTTCCGCAAGTTTTTCTGAAAGAAAATCCCACCTCGTCCAAAAAGCAGCCAGCTCTTGTTTTCCTGCCTCATTGAGCCTAAAGAACTTCCGTGCTGGTCCCTTTTCTGAAACTTTCTTTTCTGTTTCTAACAGTTTTTGACGTTCAAGTCTAGAAGTTATGGTATAGACTGTCCCTTCAACCACATCGGCAAAGCCGTGTTCTTTTAATTTCTGGGTAATCTCATAACCATAAGTCTCCCTCTGGCTAATAATCTGTAATACACACCCTTCTAAAACGCCTTTTAACATCTCCGTGTTCTTTTCCATTTTTACCTCTGTCTAATCTGTAATAACTCACACAACTACATAGTAACACATATTAGTAGGAAAGCAAAAAGATATAAGTTTTTTCGCAGCTATTCAGACTTAATCATTTAATTTCTCAGCTAATCATGATAGAATAGTAAAAATTATGAAAGAGGTTTTAGAGATTTGAAACAAGAAACAACTTTTGCCCATGCTAAATTTTCCAATCCTTTTATGAATGCTTCTGGCGTGCATTGTATGACTGTCGAGGAGTTGAACGACTTGAAAAAATCTGATGCAGGTGCATACATCACAAAAAGTTCAACTCTAGAAAAAAGAGAGGGAAATCCATCGCCGCGTTATGTTGACTTAGCCCTTGGAAGCATTAACTCGATGGGACTGCCTAACTTGGGCTTCCACTACTATCTAGATTATGCTTTAGAACAGCAAAAGCATCAAGAAACACCACTCTTTTTCTCTATTGCAGGGATGAGCAAAGAGGAAAATATTGAGATGCTAAAGATTATTCAAGACAGTGCTTTTTCAGGCATTACTGAACTTAATCTCTCCTGTCCAAATGTTCCGGGAAAGCCTCAGATGGCTTATGACTTCCAGGCTACAGAAGACCTTCTAGAAAGAGTTTTCAGCTTCTTTAAAAAACCACTTGGCGTTAAGCTTCCCCCTTATTTTGACTTGGTGCATTTCGACCAAATGGCTGACATTCTTAACAAATTCCCTCTCACCTATGTCAACTCTGTCAACAGTATTGGTAACGCCCTCTTTATTGATTCTGAAGCGGAAGCTGTTGTCATCAAGCCTAAGAATGGTTTTGGTGGTCTGGGCGGGCAATATATCAAACCAACTGCTCTGGCTAATGTCCGCGCGTTCTATACACGACTTAAACCAGAAATCCAAATCATCGGCACTGGCGGTATCGAAACAGGGCAGGATGCCTTTGAACACCTACTCTGTGGTGCAACCATGCTCCAAGTCGGAACAGCTCTCCACAAGGAAGGGCCCGGAATTTTCACACGAATTAGCAAAGAATTACAGGAAATTATGGATGAAAAAGGTTATCAGTCCATTGATGAATTTCGTGGTAAACTAAAAAGCCTCTGAAACTTGGCAGCTATGACAAAACTTAGTCAAGTTCAGCACGTTAAGACAGCTGTATCAATAGCTTTAACTTAAAAAATCACTCTAGCTTGACCTATTAAGGAGGCAAGCTTGAGTGATTTTTATTTTGTAGCTTTGTTCTTTAGTTAGATTGGTTGATGATGAGAGCAGGGCGAGTGCCGCCAGTCGGCAGTGGACCAAACTGGCCAACATTAAGGCCATATACACGGTCCCCAACTCGGCTAAGAGTCACCACCCAAGGGGCACTCGTGGTTGTCCCTAGCGTACGCGTCTGCCACCAGCCAAAGCCTGAAACTAAACGTGTAGCAAAATTAGGAAAAGCTCGCCCTGGACCAGATAAGCGTGTTACATCTGCCAATGAAAGTGAAAATGCCCGAGGACTGCCACTTGGATCAACTTGCGTAACATCAGCCGCAACATCTGGGAAGTTTGTGAGGTTATCTGGCAGCCACCCACGATTATCTTCCGCAGTTAAACTGACAAAATTAAGCTCAGCATGATCAACACTGCCTGTATTAAAACTATCAGAGACTGGCTGAACCATATCTTGAACTTCTGATGCAAGGCTGGTGTACCAATCATTGAGAATATCATTATGGTTCGCCCAATGAACATCTCGTATCGCATCATTCCGGATAATCATATGATTCCCAGAACCCATGTTTTCAAGGTAGCGGTACTGCTCCCCTGCCATGGTAAAGATACGCCCCGGACGCATGGTCGAAAAGTCAAAGGCTGCTGGTGCACTGTCTTCGTTAGGCAGTGGGTTCGGGCCGTCATCGTACATCACCCCGTTCTGGATACCACGGAGGAACTCTTCTAACTCCGGATGGTGTTGCTCCCCATCATTGAGGAACTCCTCATGCTGGTCAGGACTTACTAAGCCACTCTCGACATGAATCCCATAGTAGTAAAAGCCGTTAAAAACCTTGTCCTCAATGGCAGCTGTCATCTCCGCTGCATCAAGCAGGTAAGAGCTGGCTTGCTCACTGTCCAGTCTGTTGGCCCAGTAAGCCCATCCTGTGTTGTGGTCAACCACCCAGAAGTTGCCTATCTTGTCTTCGTTAGGCAAGTTGCTCCACTGGTTCATGGTCATTGGCGCACGGTCTTGTTGTAAGTTCTGGGCAGTTTGGTTGGTCACTTCTTCTCCCGGCCAGATTGGACCACTGTTGTCAAAGTTTTCGTTTGCTGACCAGTAAGCATCAATTCCGTCTCCCGGATGTGTCGCACCGTCTGTGACCGCATCTGTAGCACCGTTCCCTTCAATCCAGTCCCGCGCATGTCCTGCCGCTGCTGTTCTCTGGTCTAAGTTGTCGTGGTTGAAGGTGGGCATATACCATGGGGCATCTTGACCGGAACGTTCCCAACCGAAGATGAGGCTGGCATACTGGTCGAAGGCATTTGAGGCATTGCTATTTTCTCGGTCATTGATATTGCCTGCGCTTGGAATCCATGTGGTCCAGTTTTCTACATCGTCACGGCTGGTCCCTGCGACCAGGGGCGTGAAGTCCGTTTCGTCACGCTGGCGGGTTTCGAGGAACTCGGACAGGCGTATCCGAGCCATGATTGGTCGTTCGCCGTAGTTTTCCACGAAGACGTCCTTGTTTTCGGTGTCACGGTTGTAGTAGTCGTGGACACGGCCACCGACATTGATGTCCACTTCATTCAACCGATCATTGATGGCCCGTTGGTTGAAGGCTTGGAAGGCGAAGGTGCCGCCTACTGCGAGTAGCAAGAGCGACAGGAGTGCGAGGTTGCGCAGCCGCCGCTGTTTTTTCTTTTCTGGTGTCATAAACTCCTCCTTTGGCGTAACATTTACTTTTGGATTTTCATTACATATACATTTCTAATGTTACGTTTACTTTCTGAGTCTATAGTATAAAAAAAAAAAAAGGTCAAATGAAATGAGTGTTTGATGAGAAAAGCGGAGAAAGTATTTATCTCTTTGCTTTGTTTTTTTATAGCCTATCCTATAAAACATTTGACTTTTTTTAGTATAACCTGTAAAATATTGTTTAATTCACTTACGATGGATACTTTTTAATTCTCTGTTTCTCGACTTGAACGCTAATTACAGAGCAGGAAGAAAAGAGACTTCAAAAAATTTATTACTGGTCCGTGCTGTTTTCAGCAGACCATTTCTTCGAAACTTAAGAAATGCTATCAATACCAAGTATCTTGGGCGCCAGCAGTCGCTCACTGTGACCGTTTAAAAATTAAGAGGAATAGATGCTAAAGATTACAAATTTATCTGTTGAATATAAAGGAAACTTAGCGTTGGACAACATCTCACTAAATATTCCAGCAGCTACCTGTACAGGAATTATTGGTCCAAATGGGGCTGGAAAATCAACTTTGATGAAAAGTATCTTAGAGATGGTTCCTGTCAAGACAGGAAACGCCACTATTGATAACCAACCTATCAAAAATTTCAAGCGAAAAATTGCTTACGTTGCACAACGTAGCGAAATTGATCTCAGTTTTCCAATCACGGTTTTCGATACCGTTCTCACAGGGACCTACCCGAATTTGAAGTTGTTTCAGAAACCACGGAAAAAAGAAAAAGAAAAGACACATCAAGCTTTGCATAGACTTGGGCTTGATGCGTTTAAGGACAGACCACTTAGTGACTTATCTGGCGGACAGCTTCAACGAGTTTTTATTGCACGTGCTCTGGCCCAAGAGGCTGATTACTACTTTTTAGATGAGCCTTTTGTTGGCATTGACATGATTAGTGAAAAAATCATCATTAAAATTCTTGAAGAACTAAGACAAGAAGGCAAGTCAGTCCTTATCGTGCACCACAACCTTCATAATGTAAAAGAATACTTCGACTATCTGATTATTCTCAACAAAAAACTTGTCTGTGCAGATTATATTCCTCAGTGCTTTACTAACAAAAATCTCCAAAGTGCTTATGGAGAAGCTTTGGGCAACGTCATCATCAAAGAAAGCGAGGTCTAAATCACGATGGATATCCTATTTTCTCTTTCTGACCTTACAGGACTGACTGTAACAATGCTAAGTGCTTTTATTGCTGCTATCCTGTTAGGAACTATTTCAGGAATTTTAGGAAGCTTCATTGTCCTTCGCCGTCTATCACTGATGGGAGATGCGCTTTCTCATGCTGTTTTACCTGGTGTAGCTCTTTCTTATATGCTGGGCATTAACATCTTGATTGGCGCAACCCTTTCAGGCATCTTGGGAGCCGTTCTGATTCAGTTCATCATCAAGCACAGCAATTTAAAAACAGATGCCTCTATTGGTATTATCCTAAGTAGTTTTTTTGCATTGGGCATTGTATTAATCACAAAAGCCGAAAGTGGTGTTGACCTTAATCATATTCTCTTTGGAAATATTCTCGCAGTTACACCACACGAACTCATACAATCTTTTGTATTATTGCTCATCGTTGTTCTTGTCGTCAAGCTTTTCTTCAAAGAATTACTCATTACCTCCTTTGATCCCGTCATGTCTAGAGCTTACGGACTAAAAAATAATTTTTATCACTATCTTCTGATGATTCTCCTTACTCTCTTCACGATTTCCGCCTTAGCTCAAGTTGGGATTGTACTTGTAGTTGCCATGCTCATCATTCCAGCCTCTACCGCTTATTTGTGGGTTAGCACGCTTCCGCGCATGATTATCATGTCCTCTATCTTGGGTATCCTTTTTGGGATACTTGGAGTTATTTTGAGCTTTCACTATGACCTCCCCACAAGTGCCACTATCGTCATTGTTGGTGCTCTCGCTTTTGCCCTGTCATTTTTCCTCAGTCCACGTAACGGTTTTCTCCACTATACTAAGAAAGGAACATCACTATGAAACTCAAGCGACTTGCTCTTGTTGCCGTGTTAGCCGCACTCTTTCTCCTTATTACAGCCTGTGCTTCCCCAAAAGAAGAAGCTGCTGCCTCAAACAAATTGAAAGTTGTCACAACCTACTCTATTATTGCTGATATTGTTGAAAATATCGGAAAAGATCACGTTGAGGTCTATAGCATGGTTCCTCGTGGAACAGATCCACATCTCTACGACCCTAAACCCAATGATACACAAGCTGTAGAAAAGGCTGACCTTGTCTTTTACAATGGTCTAAATCTGGAAACTGGAAAAGGATGGTTTGATAAGCTCATTAAAAACAGTCGTAAAGAGGAGGCCAGTTTCATGGTGAGTGAGGGAGTGTCACCGATTCACTTAAGTGAAAAAGGGAAAGAAAGCGAAGAAGACCCACATGCGTGGCTTAATATTCAAAATGGAATTCTCTACGCTCAAAACATTGAAAAAGAGCTTTCAAAGAAAGACCCCCAAAACAAAACAACCTATCAAAAAAATCTCAAAGCATATACAGAGAAATTACAGCAATTAGATACTGAAGCACAAAAGAAAATCGACAGTATTCCGAAAAATGACCGTATTCTGGTTACAAGTGAGGGAGCTTTCAAATATTTTGCTCAACGATACGGCTTGACTGCTGAGTACATCTGGGAAATCAATACGGATAATCAAGGCACACCTTCACAAATGACACGTATAAACAGCATCGTGAAGGATAAAAATGTAAAAGCACTCTTTGTTGAAACAAGCGTTTCCCCTAAAACAATGGAATCTGTCTCACGACAAACTGGGGTGGACATCTATTCGAAAATATTCACAGACTCTCTGGCCGATAAAGGGCAAGAGGGAGACACTTACTATGACATGCTCAAATGGAATATTAATCACATCTATGAGGGATTGAATAGAAAGAAATGAATGCTTCTCAATTTCTCCCTGTTGAAAGAACAAGTGAAAATCGACTGAGGAAAGTTCCAAACATGAAAAAAAGTGCCTAACCACAGCATTATGATGCATGGGTTAAGCACTTTTTGTTTGTGCTCCTTAACTCAAATCAATCTCTGATTACCTCTGTCCCATTCTCTTTAATTTTTCTGTTCTCATAATAAGATAAGAGAACGAAGACCGAGCTTTCAAGCTCGGCGAGGTGCTTTCAAATCAATCCTCTGTATACCAGTCATAGTGGAAGACACCATCCATGTCCGTACGTTCGTATGTATGCGCACCGAAGTGCCACTATTCTTTGCGCTTTAGCGCTTAGAAAAAGTGGACAGCGCAGTGAGCAGAGCGAACGAAGACCGAGCTTGAAAGCTCGGCGAGGTGCTTTCAAATCAATCCTCTGTATACCAGTCGTAGTGGAAGACACCATCCATGTCCGTACGTTCGTATGTATGCGCACCGAAGTAGTCACGTTGTGCCTGAATCAAGTTTGCGGGCAAGTTTGCAGAACGATAGCTGTCATAGTAGCTGATTGCACTTGCAAATGTTGGCACTGGAATACCTGATTGAACAGCAAGACTTACAACCTCGCGTACTGCTGCTTGATAGCGTTTTGTGATATCAATGAAATATTCATCCAAAAGGAGGTTTTCAAGATTCGGGTCCTTGTCAAAAGCATCTGTGATGTTCTGCAAGAACTCTGCACGGATGATACAACCTGCACGCCAGATTTGCGCGATTGTACCGTAAGGGAGATCCCAATCATACTCTTTTGAAGCTTGACGAAGTTGGGCAAAACCTTGTGCATAACTCATGATTTTTGAGAAGTAAAGCGCTTGACGGATTTTTTCCACAACTTCAGCTTTATCGCCTGAGAATTTTGCTTCTGGACCGGATAATATCTTACTTGCTTTCACACGTTCGTCTTTATAAGTCGAGATGAAACGGGCAAAGACAGATTCTGTAATCAACGGCAATGGTACCCCCAAGTCAAGAGCACTTTGTGATGTCCATTTACCTGTACCTTTATTTCCAGCTTTATCAAGGATTTTATCCACGATATAACCGTTTGTACCTTGATCATCTTTGCGTTTAAGGACTTCTTTTGTGATTTCGATAAGGTAGCTGTCCAACTCGCCTTCGTTCCATTCTTCAAAGATTGCTTGGATTTCAGCGTTGTCAAGTCCGAGTACACGTTTCAAAAGGTCGTAAGATTCGGCGATGAGTTGCATGTCGCCATACTCGATACCATTGTGGACCATTTTTACATAGTGACCTGCACCATTAGGACCCATATAAGCCACACACGGTTTGCCATCTTGAGGTGCTTTACCTGCGATTTGTTCAAAAATTGGTGCAATCAAATCATAGGCTTCTTTTTGTCCACCAGGCATGATTGAAGGCCCTTCAAGCGCACCTTTTTCACCGCCAGAAACACCTGTGCCGATAAAGTTAATACCTGAGTCTGCAAGCTCTGCATTACGGCGCATTGTATCTGGGAAATGTGTATTTCCGCCATCAATCAAGATGTCGCCTTTATCCAAATGTGGTAAAAGTGCTTGAATAGTCGCATCAGTTGCTGGACCAGCTTGTACCATAAGCATGATACGGCGTGGTTTTTCAATGGCAGCTACAAATTCTTCGATTGTTTTTGTCAAAACAAAATTTTTATCTGGATGTTCAGCTACAACTTCTTCCGTTTTTGCAGTCGTACGATTAAATAGGGCAACCGTATAGCCACGTGATTCAACATTGAGGGCTAGGTTTTTCCCCATAACGGCCATACCGACTACGCCAAAGTTAGCTTGAGTCATTGTAAATCCTCCAATTTTTTTATCTTTTATAGCTCTATTATAACGTAAATTCTTTACAAAAGCTTATATAAACGCTGTAAATTCTTTACAAAACAAAAACTGTCCGAGGACAGTTTTTCATTTTTACCATTCTGTTTCTGAAAGTTCTTTGGCCTTTTTTTCAAGGTCGTCTGCTTCTTCAGAAATCTTATCAAAGTCGATATTATCTTCAACCTTTTCGGCTACTGTGTCAATATTATCATCAAGCTTTTCTTTAAATTCTGCTGCTTTTTCAACAACTTCATCTATAATTTCTGATTCATTTTCATCAAAAAGCTCTTCTGTGCCTTCTTTGGCTTGATTAATTTTATCAACAATCGCATCACGTGTACTGTTGAAAAACTCAACAACTGATTCCTTAGAGAGTTCACCTGAATCTACTTTTTCTTTAATCCAATCACGCTTGTTTGTCAAATACTCTTTCGCAGAGTCTGCGGAGAGTTCGCCTGAATCAAAGCGCGCTTTAATGTCATTAAATTTTTCTACAGAAAAGTCACGCAGATTATTAAGCGCTGCCTCTGGATCCTCTTTGAAGTCATCATACATTTTTCCTGCATCTTCACGCATTTCGCTGCCTTTTTTAGGAGCGAAGAACAAAGCTGCAGCTGCACCAACTAAAGCACCTACTAAAAATCCTGATTTTTTAGACATATTATTTATCCTCCACTTTCTTTTTCTTCTTTAAAAATTTGTTTGCTGTTTTAGCCAACACCAAGGTTGAAGCTGAACGTCCAACATTTCCTGTTTTTCTTGAAAAACGTTCCACCATATCACGACTGCTCTTGTTCACTGCAGTTACGCTTTCTGAAAGCTCTGCCACTGCCACAAAAAGAGGATCAATCGTTGCTACCTTCCCGTTGACATCATCCAAAAGAACATTGGCTTTAGCCATTAGTCCATCTGCTTGATGGAGTAAAACATCCACATCGCTGGATACTAACTTGACTGTACGGTTGGCTTCTTCAACAATTTTTGAAACTTTAACCAAAAGTATAATCAAGAAAACAACCAAGGCTGCAAATGCAATTGCAATAATCAACCAAGCTATAGCTTGAATACTTATATCTCCCATAGTCCACCTCCAAAACCGCTTAAATCTATGCGGTAATTTAACTTTATTATAGCAAAATTAATATTTTTTATAAACTAATTTATATTTTTATAAAAAGCACTTTTCCAGATAGCCAAGAAAAAGCACTTTTTATTTAATCAAATTTTTTTAATCGTCTAATCAAAATGAAAGCAATACCTGCTATGACCATCAATGCTGAAAAAATCTGTGATATCCTCAACGCGCCAAGCATCAGGCTATCTGTACGCATACCTTCTACGATAAAGCGGACTAAACCATACCAAATCAGGTAAAAGGCAAAGATTTCACCGCGCTTCAATCCTGGGAGACGATGACGGAAAATCATAATTATTAAAAAACCTGTAAAAGTTCCAACACTTTCATAGAGGAATGTCGGCACACGATAAGCACCGTCAATAAACATCTGTTCTCGAATAAAGGAAGGCAAATAGTTTAATTTACTCACTGCCTCACCATAGGCTTCTTGATTGATAAAGTTGCCCCAACGCCCAATAGCTTGCCCTATAAGTACTCCTGGAACACTGATATCTAGGAGATCCAGTGGGTTAATCATTCGATAATAGGAAAAGATAAACAAGACAATAGCACCAGCAATCAGACCGCCGTATATAGCGCCGCCACCGTCCCAAAGTGCAATAATTTCACCTGGATGCTGACTGTAATACCCCCATTCGAAAGCGACATAATATGCACGTACACCAATCAAAGCGATGGGAAAGGCCCATAAGATATAGTCAATCACATCGTCTGCCGTTAAGCCACGGCGAGGCGCTTCTTTGCAAGCGAGCCACACCCCTAAAGATGCTCCTGCAACGATAAAAATTGCATACCAATGAATGGAAAAAGGACCGAGTTCTAAAGCAATTTTATTTATTGCTAAATTTGGAAAATAGTTCACAGTTAACTCCTTAGCTGTTGTTTTCAATCAAATGTGTCAAGCGATCTTCAAAAAGTGCCGTTGCATCATAGCCCATATCTTTAGCCCGATAATTCATCACCGCCGCTTCAATAATAGTTGAAACATTTCGGCCTGTTTTCACCGGGATTTTAATCTGTGGTACTTCAACGTCTGCTAAAATGATATTTTTAATACCATTTCCCAAACGGTCAAATTCGCCGCCCACTTCATAAGGCTCAAGATAAATCGTTAAGTCAATATCCGTTTGGTCTTTAACAGCACGCGCACCGTATAAACTCATAACGTCAATAATCCCGACTCCACGCAACTCCAAAAAGTTTTGCAAAACAGGCGCAGGCTCACCAGCTAGTGTGAAAGCATCTTTCTGGAAAACGTCAACGCGGTCATCAGCGACTAAACGATGGTTACGTGCCACCAAGTCCAGAGCTGTTTCAGATTTCCCGATGCCACTTGCCCCCTGAATCAAAACGCCAACACCATAGATATCCATTAGGACACCGTGTACACTCACGCGTTCTGCCAACTCCTCATCCAAGTAGGAAGTCAAGATGCTGTTTAAACGACTGGTTGTCTCACGTGACTGCAACAACACAATGTCATGCTTACGGGCAACATTGATCATCTCCTCTGGAATGTCCAAGTTACGGGCAACAATAACGACTGGTGTGAGTTCTGTCATTACTTTTTTGAGAATATCATAGCGGGCATCCCCCACCACATTCATCATGTAAGACCATTCTTTCATCCCAAACAGTTGAATCCGTTCAGGTGTAAAGTACTCAAAATAACCAGACATTTCTAAACCTGGACGTAAAATATCTGAAGTCGCCACTTCTTTCTGAAGCGCTGTTTCTGTCGAATAGATAACATTAAACTTAATTTTTTTTATGAGATCCTGCACTGTGACTGTCATAACCGTCTCCTATCGTCTTTTTCTTTACTTATTATATCAGAATTATTCTTCCCACTCTAGAATATTCAGTTCATCCCCAAGTTAAAAGCTATAAAAAAACAAGTTTTCCTTGGATTCCTTGTTTATATTTTATTAATTTAGAATTTTTAGTTTGTTGATTGGTGGATGATGAGGGCGGGACGAACGCCGCCAGTGTGGAGGCGGGCAGAAGTTAGATGATTACCTACTAGCATGCCAGCAGCATTTACATGCCAGGAATACAAACCAGTAGCAGGAGTTCGTAACATCCACCATCCTAATGCAATTCTTCCACGCTGCGCATAGTTTGGAAAAGCGAGTCCTTCCCCAGATAAACGTGAAACATCCGCAAGGGAAAGGGCAAAAGCACGAGGTGTCCCACCCGAAACCACTTGAGTTATATCTGCTGCTACATCTCCTGTTAGGTTATTTGGAACAAACCGTCCGCTATCAAATGAAACAACTTGATCGGACACATTACCTGTAGTAAAATTATTAGCTATAGGTTGAACCATGGCTACAACATCTTCATGAAGATCACCATACCAAGTCGTGAGTACTTCATCTTGCTCATTCCAAGTTACACTACGAATTGCATCATTACGAATAATCAAGTGATTACCCCCACCCATATCTTCAAGATAACGGTATTGCTCCCCTTCCATAGTAAAGATACGGCCAGGGTTCATGGTAGAAAAGTTAAAGGCATCGACAGGCGAGTCTACATTAGCTCCTGGGTTTTGTCCGCTGTCCTCTACAGCATTATTCCGTATGCCTTGAAGCAAACGCCCCAAATTACCATCATGTTCCTCTTCTGGTTCATTCTCAAAGCTGCGGTCAGGCGTAATCAACTGGCTATCCACATGGATAGCATAATAATAAGAACCACGAATATCATGTGCTGCCTCTGTCATCACCGTTGCATCAAGCAGGTAAGAACTGGTTTCTCCCTCCTGCAGTTGGCTGGCCCAGTAAGCCCAGCCTGTCTCATGGTCGATTACCCAGAAGTCACCGATTTTATGCTCATTAGGTAAGGCTGCCCATTGCTGGAGTGTCAATGGGGCACGGTCTTGCGGCAAGTTTTGTGCTGTTGTACGTTCAACGCCATCAAGGGCTCCGGGCCAGACTGTACTTGTTGGACCTTGACCATTTGTATAGCTCTCTCCTTCTTGCCAGTAGGCATCCTCACCTGTACCCGGATGAGTGGCTCCATCTGTACTGCCGTCTGTAGCGCCACTTCCAGCGATATAGTCCCGCGCATGACCTGCTGCGGCTGTCATCAAGTCGTTCTCCACATGGTTAAAGGTTGGCAAGTACCAAGGCGCATGTTCTCCTTGACGGGTCCAACCAAATGTCAAGTTACTGTATTGGTTAAAGACAGCAGAGTCCCCCACACGAGTAGTGAGCGTGTTTCCTTCTGGAATGTAGGTGGTCCAAGTTTCAATTGCATCCCGCTCAGTATTAGGCACTACAGGAGTGAACTCTGTTTCTCCTCTTCCTCGAATTTCCATAAACTCAGACAGACGAATCCGTGCCATGATAGATTCCTCCCCATAGTTTTCGACAAAGACGTCCTTGTTTTCCGTATCTCGGTTGTAGTAATCGTGAACGCGGCCGCCTACTTCGCCCAGATTATCTCTTAAACGGTCGTTAATGGCGCGTTGGTTGAAGGCGGTAAAGGCGAATGTCCCTGCAATCAGCAGAAGGAGTGTGAACAGAACCAGGGCAATCCCCAGTTTTTTCTTGTTTTTTACGTGCATTTTATTTTTCCTCTTTTTTAGTTTTTTCGGTTAGAAGTGATGTTGAACAGGAGTACTTTCAGGCACAGGACCAGCAGTACACGGCAAAAAACGCCCCAGTCATCCGGGACGTTTTGGTGCATGCGAAAAAGAACGGTAATCTACCGCGTGTTTATGTGCTGTGCTGTGCTGTGCTGTGCTGTGCTGTGCTGTGCTGTGCTGTGCTGTGCTGTGCTGTGCTGTGCTGTGCTGTCTGATTATAGAGCATGGCTTTTTCCTCGTCAAGAATATCGTGCACATTAAGTAACACAATATACATATTATATAATGTTATTGTAATCTTTTTCTTATCAATTTCAAAATGATATCTTTACGAAAATAAAAAGAGAGGCAAACCTCTCCTCTTGATAAAAAAAACAATGGACAAATTCCATCATTTGATATTACTGAGCTTTACAAATTTATCCACCTTGTAGGCCACATAAATCCTGCGCCCTAGAAGAAAACTTGCAATAAAGAACCAAAACCATTGAGCAGCAAAAAAGGAGATGGAGAAAATCCATGCTTCAATAATTGTCCCAAGTATAAAAGAGTAAAATCGTGATTTTAACATAGTCTTATTATAACACAGCTTGCTAAAGAAAGGGGAATTAACGCTAGAGCTTTCTCAATAGCTCCTAGCAAAAAAAGAAGAATTTTGTTAAAATAGGGTGCTATGGAAAAACTCAAAAACTTCGTAAAAACCGAGGCTTTTACCTATCTGGTCTTTGGTGTCTTGACAACTCTGGTTTACTATGTCTTTATGCAGGCAAGTTTCTATTTGCTTAACCAACCTGGAATAAATGCTGGTGCAATTTCCGAGGCTATCGGTCAGATTGTCAGCATCATTTTTGCTTTTTTTACAAATAAAATCTGGGTTTTTAAGCATAAATCAAATCATATTTTTCTTGATTTTCTTAATTTTGCTGCCGGACGTCTGTTCTTCATGCTTCTGGCTATCTTTCTTAAATGGTGGTTTATCGATACACATCCAGAAATCTTGATGGACCTCCTGCACCTTAAAAAACCAGTTGTGGTTCTTGTGCTTTCACTTGCAATTCAAATTCTTAATATCATTTTGAATTACTTTTACTCTAAATTCATTGTTTTTCGAAAAAAATCCAAAGTATAGAAAAACTTCCTGTTAAAGCGATATACTGCACCCCTAAAGGTTAGACAAAATCTAACATTAGAGGTGTTTTTTTATAAAATTAAGTTAGGACTCTCTTTTATTACTACAGCAATAAACATATTGAAGCTAAACTAAAAGGACTTAGCCCTGCACAGTCCAGAGCCAAATCCTTTTCTTAAATTATTTGTCCAGCTTTTGGACAGTATATTTTATTTTCTAATGTCTCTGATAAACGCCACAATCTCTCCTCGCCGAGTTTCAATCTGTCCAAAAGATTTTTTTTGATAAGTTGCATTTAGAGCAGTCCCAACAATCAAAACCTTTGCTATAAATATAAACCAAATCATCAGACCAAAAATGAGCACAGAACCGACCAGCTTAAAGTCACTCATCTGACTTAAAGCACGACCCAGATAAGCTCCGAAAAAGTGAGGCAGGGCCACTAAGACCAGAGTAGAAAAAATCGTCCCTGGCATAATATACTTTAGTTTATGTATCTTTACATTAGGTAAAACAAAATAGAGTAAAATCAAAGATACAAATACAATAACAACCACAACAGGCAAGGTCGCTGTTTGCAAGGTACGATAAAGTCTATCGTCAAAGGCAAACAAATGCTCATGTATGTAGGCTAGCACCAACTGTCCAAATGTCGAAATTAAGATCGTCAAAGAGAGCAAAGTCATAAGTCCTAAACCCACAACCATCCCAGTGATTCGGCTGAGGATGAAGTCACGGTGTTGCGAGACTTCATAAGCTTTATTCATGGCCATCTGCAAGGTAGCTAATGCTCTTGAAAAAGTCCAAAAGCCGGCTAAAACAGAGACAGAAAGTAAACCTGTGTTAGGATTCTCCAAAATATTCCGAATAAATCCCGCACTCATTTCATAGATTTGTTCGGGAATCTGCTCACGCAGAACATTCAATATCAAATCTACATCAAGATTTAAGAAGGGAAGGAGATTGGCAAAAATCAAAAGTAAAGGAAAAATAGATAGAAGCAAGTAATAAGCCACAGCGATACTTGATAAAGACAGCTCTGAACTTTTGTAAAAGCTCATAAAATCTTTTAAGGGTTGCCAGGACAAAACCCGCTTAAAAAAAGCTTTCATACACTATTTCTCCTTTCTCTTTATTTTCACAATGCTCAGTAAGTACCTTCTTCTCCTTGACTTGTCAGAATAACTGGACCATCTTTGGTAATGACAAACTGATGTTCAAACTGGCAGGATAAGCCACCATCCAAAGTCTTATGCATCCAGCCTGTTTCCATATCTGTATCGATCTTCCATGTTCCTGTATTAATCATCGGTTCAATAGTCAAGACCATCCCTTCACGTAAGCGTAAACCACGTCCTGCTTTACCATAGTGAGGTACTAAAGGATCTTCATGGAATGTTGGTCCCATCCCGTGACCGACAAGATCACGGACAACACCATACCCACGACTTTCAGCATGCTCTTGAATCGCCGCACCGATATCACCGATACGGTTACCTACAACAGCTTGCTCAATACCAAGATAGAGGCATTCGCGGGTTACATCCATAAGCTTTTTGACTTCTTCTGAAGGTGTACCTACTGCGTAAGCCCAACAACTATCGGCGATAGCTCCGCTAAAACCTACTGTGTATTTTTTCATCTCGGCAACATTATCAAAGTCCAACTTTGAAACATCTACGGAACCATCTTCAACCATACCCAACACCATATCCACCTTAATAAGGTCACCTTCTTTTAATTTCAGATGACGGGGAAAGCTGTGTGCAACTTCATCATTAAGAGAACAGCATGTCGCATATGGATAGTCCATGATTGAGCCATCAACACCAATCTGTAATGGCAGGGTATTTGTTTCCTTGCAAACCTTGCGTACATATTCTTCGATTTCCCACATGTCAATACCGGGCTTTATCAAATCACGTAAACCAATATGGATACTGGCGAGCAAAGAACCCGCACGATCCATTTGATCTATTTCACGTTGAGATTTTAATGTAATCACTCTTTTTACCTTCTCCTAAATATTTCTCTAATCACAATGATACTCCTATTCTATCATAAAAATACTGGGGTAGAAAGTCTGAAAAAATGCACGGAAGCTGATTTTTCTTGAATTTCTTGATATAATCTTGTTATATAAATTTCACAAGGGAGCAGAAAATGGCTTTAGCAAAAGTAGTTTATGCAAGTATGACTGGTAATACACAGGAAATTGCTGAAATTGTTACTGATAAATTGGAGGAGTTGGGTCTTGATGTAGACTTGGACGAATGTACCTCCGTGGATGCCGATGAGTTTGAAGATGCTGATCTTTGTATCGTTGCAACTTATACTTATGGTGATGGTGAACTACCGGATGAAATCGTAGATTTCTATGAAGACTTAAAAGAGGTTGATCTTTCGGGAAAAGTTTTTGGCGTTTGTGGTTCAGGCGATACCTTTTATGATGATTTCTGTATCTGTGTAGATATGTTTGAAGAACAATTTGCGCTCACAGGAGCTGAAAAGGGGGCTGAATCTGTCAAGGTTGATTTGAATGCTGAGGATGAGGACATTATTAATCTTGAAGCTTTTGCTGAAACATTGGCAGCTAAGGTGCAATGATAATATAAAAACTTGCGGTTTATCGCAAGCTTTTTTGTTTTCATAAACTGAACATCAAAATCCCTGCAGCAACAGCAACATTCAGAGATTCTGCTTGGCCAAACATTTCAATGTGTATCAGTTTATCTGCAGCACTTACTGCTGTTGAAGTTACTCCTGCTCCCTCATTTCCCATAACTAAAGCAAAATTTTTTTCTACTGACAGTTCTTTGTAATTCACAGAATCTTTTGATAAACTCGTCACATAAAGAGGAATATTGGCCGCCTGTAAAGCTGTAAAATCTTTTATATGCCAGATGGGGATGTGGAAGTTGCTTCCTTGCATACTTCGCATCACTTTTGGTGCATAAACATCAGCTGTATCCCCCAAACAAAGGACTGCTGAAAATCCTGCTGCATCTGCGGTGCGAATCATCGTGCCTACATTCCCAGGATCTTGAACGTTTTCTAAAATCAGAAACTTTCCTTGGTCAAGCTGAATATGCTCCTTTGTACGCACAACTTCAGCGACCACGCCTTGAGGGGTTCCAGTATCCGACAAGCTCTTCAAGACTTCCGAGCTGACAACAACAACCTTATCCAAATGTTCAACTTCTTTATGCTTATCTTCTTCCACAAAAATTTGTAAAATCTCAGCTCCAGAATTTACAGCCTCTTCAAGCAGATGAAAGCCTTCTATGAGATAAGAATTTTTACGGTATTTTTTCTTTGTGAGTAGCCTGCGTGCTGCCTTAATTTTTTTATTGTCTTTTGCTCTTATAATTTCCATTTGTTATAATTATATCATACTATTTATCACTGCACCTAAGGGCACTTATGTGCCTTATGCAATAAATTTTAGTTTCCTACAGGGGAGGAAGAACGATGTACAAAGTTAAAATAATCGCTCACGGACAGGTACAAGGTGTTGGCTTTCGTTATGGAACTGTTCTTATTGCACGACAACTGGGACTTAAGGGACGTGTTTGGAACAATGCAGACGGTACTGTAGGACTGTTTGCTCAGGCGGATAATCAAGAAACGTTAAAAATCTTTGAAGAAAAACTTCGTCAGGGCCCGACTCCCTTTGCTTCTGTTATTAAACTTGATGTCTTTTCTGCAGATTTCGATGATTTTGAAAATTTTGATATAAAATATTAAGTTTTTGTATGCGCCATGGTGGTAGATGAAAATCTACTGCCATTTTGTTTTAGTTTTAGTTTTAAATTTAAATAAAAAATCATAAAAATTCGTTAAATCTCCAGTCTACAGACACTTGGGTTAAATTTTCATACAGCTTGCCCTACTTTACGTATTTTTGTTTCGCCAGATTTTTTATAATTTAGGAAAAAAATATGGAATACACATCTGCACTGCTATCTAAAGAAATCAACTACTGATGAAAAAAATGAACCCCTAAACCAGAGATGAAAAATATAACTTTCTCCTGTCTGATTTATAACGTTCATTTTAGGCGTTGAATGTTTTTTGTTTATAGACTTTATCTTTTGAACAGGTCAGCTTCCTTGCTCTGTCCTACTTTCTACCAATTGAAAAGATCGAGCAACATTAAATGCCATTTGACCTCGTTTGCATAATACATATTTCCACCATTAACGTAGAGTTTTCCTCCACTGTTCATCAGTGAATCCACTGTCACATGATAATAAGTTTCACCTGTTGTATTTCCTAAACTCGGGGCCACAACGGTACGCGAATACTTTTCTGCTAATTCTAGATTGTTTTTTCCGCCATTTTTAGCCACATAGTCTATATAGGATTGACCGAAATTATAAGCCTGCACACCTGCCCAGATGTCTACTTTTTTGTCTTCGGCATACTCTAAAACCTTACAAAGATTTGCTACACCTTGCTGTATGCTCTCATCTTCAGTTGAAATACTATTTCGATTTCCATTTAAGCTTTCGCTTGACTGCATAACATCCGCTGCATTCCCTTTTGTCTCTGTATAAATAATGGCCAACGCCAACCTCGTATCACCTTCTAGTCCTTGCGCTTTAAGTGTTGCATCAACCGCCTTTTCATACTTCATCACATTTTTTACATTTGTATAAGTTCTATGCGCATAAAAAACTGCTCCAACTACTACTACAAGTAGTGTGAGCTTGATAAAGAGCTTCAAAATTTTCAACATTTGTCTATTACCTAATCATTCTTTCTGATGGCCGTACTTCAACTTCAGTTTGTACTTCTGCCATCTTGCCATGTTAAAAACTTCTCTAGCATGTCCACCTCTTTACTTATCACTGTTCATATTATTCTTTATCCGGTGGAAGTCTTGTTAAAAAAGTTGTACCTATATTCTAGACCAAAGGAAAGGTCTTTGTCAAATTTAATGCAAATTGACGTACCTCTTGGAGTGTTGTTTCGTCATCTTTGTTTGCCAATGCTTTAACGATCATTTGGGCAATCTTACGACTTTCGTCTTCTTTCATTCCTCGACTCGTAATTGCTGCTGCTCCGATACGTACACCACTTGTTTCAAAAGGGCTGAGTTTTTCGCCCGGAACCGAATTTTTGTTAAGCGTAATGTTGACTGTATCTAAGAGGTTTTGCGCTTCTTTGCCATTAATTCCTAGCTCTGTTACCTTCACTAAGAAGAGATGATTATCTGTTCCATCTGAAACAACGTGTAAACCTGCTCGTCTGAACTCATCAGCCATAGCCGATGTATTTTTCAACACTTGTCCAATATAATCCGTAAATTCCGGTGCTAAGGCTTCTTTAAAAGCAACTGCTTTAGCCGCTATCACATGCTCCAATGGTCCACCTTGTAAACCTGGAAAAATTGCGCTGTTAATTTTTTTAGCTAAATCTGCATCATTTGTGAGAATCAGACCACCACGTGGTCCCCGCAGGGTCTTGTGTGTTGTCGAAGTCACAACATCGGCATAAGGGAGCGGACTTGGATGATGTCCAGTAGCCACAAGCCCCGCGATGTGTGCCATATCTACCATCAATTTAGCACCAACTTTGTCTGCGATTTCGCGGAATTTTGAAAAATCTATAATACGTGAGTAAGCCGATGCTCCAGCGATAATAAGCGCTGGACGATATTTTTCAGCTTGTGCTGCGATTTCTTCAAAGTCCAGTAATTCTGTTTCTGGATTAAGTCCATAAGAAACGAAGTTATACATTTTACCAGAAAAGTTAACTTGTGAACCGTGAGTCAAGTGTCCTCCAGCATTTAAGTCCATTCCTAGCACAGTATCGCCTGGTTCTATGAGTGCCATATAAGCTGCTGCATTAGCTTGGGAGCCTGAGTGTGGCTGTACGTTTGCAAACTCAGCATGGAAAAGCGCTTTGGCACGTTCAATAGCCAAGTTTTCCACCACATCCACGGCTTCTGTTCCACCATAATAACGCTTTTCAGGATAACCTTCTGCGTATTTATTGGTTAAGACAGAGCCCTGCGCTGCACGTACTGCTGGGGATACGATATTCTCAGAAGCAATTAATTCAATTGTCTCCTGTTGACGTGTTTCTTCTGCATGAATAGCAGTCCAAAGTTCTGGATCAAGTGCCTCAAAATTATATATTTCCATATGTGTCTCCTTTGCCATATGCATTGCTCTCTCTGATTTTGTTAACCAAGGAGCAACTTTTGTACATCTTCCATTATATCTAAAGCAAAAGACTGAACCAAATGATTTGTTTAAACAATTTCAGATAATTCTGGAACTGCCTCAAGGAGTTCTTTCGCTGTAATGGCTCCTTGTCGTAAAATTTGGGGTTTATCTGCAGAAAGATCTAAAATAGTTGTATCTAGACCATAAACACTGTCATCTTGAATAGAAACTGCTGCCTTATCCAAGATATCTGTCGTTAACTCATTATAAAATCGTGGACTGGGTGCGCCTGTTAGGTTTGCGGAAGGTCCAACTAGGACTCCTAAAGCTTTAATCACTTCTTGTGTTGCTTGGATAGAAGGCATTCGGAACCCTACAGTGGTCTTACCCACATGAATCCACTCAGGTACTTCCGAACTTGCCTCTAAAATAAGCGTCAGCGGTCCCGGAAGAAAAGCTTTCACTAGCTTTTCTAGATATGGAGGCTGATGGATGGAGTATTTCAAAATCTCATTATAGTCTGCTACATTCATGTTTAGTGCCTTGTCAATGGGGCGGCCTTTTACGGCATACAATCTTTGTACAGCTGCTTCATTCGTTGCATCAGCAAATAGACCATAAACTGTCTCAGTAGGTAATACAGCTAGCTCTCCTGCTTTTAAAACTTCTATTGCTTTTTGAACTGTCATTTTATAATTTCCTCTCATGTAGCATTTGTCTTTAAGTAACACTTCTTTATCATAAATGGGAGAGACCTAATAGTCAACAAAATCGTTTTTTATTTTATATAAAAATACGGAACTACATGCTTCAGAGAGGAAAGAGCTCTTAAAAACGCCCTGTTTCAGCTCCTCCTCTCTTCTGTACAGTTTGACCAGCAGCTAAATTTTCTATGTCTAAGTTGACACTCACAAGGATAACTTACGACTGCTTACACAGCTTCCCCTACTCTAAATAAAGCAAGGTACGCCTTGACCAGCACATAGAAAATTCGTGAGAAGAAGTCAAGCTCGCTTGTATTCTTTCCGCCCAAAAAATTTTGAAAAAACTCGCCAACCACGCTGTGAAAATGGGGAGTATTCATCAAAAAAGGCACCTGTATTTGTCACGAAGATAATCTGCTTTGCCTTAGCTTGACTTGCACCTACTGCACGCTTACTATGCGGTCTTTTCCAAAAATATCTTGGTGAATGTTAACCGTTTTCCCCGGGAACTTGTCTTCAAAAAGTGCTTTCACTTTCTCCCCCTGTTTGTAGCCAATTTCCAAATATATTTTCCCTCCAGGTTTCAAGTGGTTTTGAGCCCTTTCCGCTATTTTTTCATAAATTGCTAAACCTTGATGTTCTGCAAAAAGAGCGCCGTCTGGCTCGAATCGAATAACAGATTGGTCCATCTCATAAGTCTCATCAAAAGCTATATAGGGTGGATTAGAAACAATGATATCGTACTTCTCTTGTATATTTTCAAAAACATCCGAGTGAATAAACTTTAACACAAGGTTGTGTTTTGAGGCATTTTCACGTGCTACTTCAAGAGCGGCTTTTGAAATATCCACTGCCGTAATTTGCCACTGCATCCTCTGCTGCGCTAAAGCCAAAGCAATAGCTCCTGAACCTGTCCCAATATCTAAAACAGCACGTACGCTTGCATCATTATCTGACAAAATCATCTGAACAAGTTCTTCTGTTTCTGGGCGAGGAATCAATACACGTTCATCCACAATCAATTTTAAGTCGCAAAACTCTGCCCAGCCGACAATATATTGTGGCGGTTCATCATTTTCTAAGCGCTGGGCTATAGACTTTAGCTCTGTCCACTCTGTTTCTGAAATGATTTCTTTCTGCAAATTTAACCATTGCAATTTCGTTAATTCGTGCAAGTTTCTCCAAACAAATTCTAGAGCAAAAGGCTCTACTAGATTGCTAGAAAGTTGACGCACAGCTTCAATCCATAACATTTTTTCTTTCCTCCTCATTTTTAAAGTAGAGGAAAATAGGTCCCGATAAATACACACAGGATTGCCATATTACTTTTGACAAAAAGGACCGCTTTTTCATTGCGTGTCCTGTTTTTTTCATTGACAATATTTTCCAACCTACAAGTACCACTAACTTTTTATGCTTACTCTACTTGTCACCGCTTCTTAAGCTTCTCTTTTATCAGTTAAGCTTAAAATCTGCAGGCTTTCCCAGAATGTCCTTCACTTTTTACTTCAAACTGAAACTTCTGCACTACTTGTTAAGCTCCGCCAATTTCTCTGTTTGATCATAAACCACAAGCGCATCAATGACTTCATCCATTTTTCCAGAAAGGATGGTGTCCAACTTTTGTAAAGTTAGGCCGATACGGTGATCGGTCACACGGTTTTGTGGGAAATTATAGGTCCGGATACGTTCTGAGCGGTCACCTGTTCCGACAGTGGACTTTCGCTCGGCATTTTGTTTATCCAACTCGATTTGTTGATAGTAGTCAAATACCTTCGTGTTGAGCAACTTGATGGCTTTATCACGGTTCTTTTGTTGCGTACGTTCTTCTTGCATTTCAACTTTGATGCCTGTAGGCAAGTGAACCATACGTACAGCTGTCGCAACTTTGTTGACATTTTGTCCACCGGCACCTGAGGCATGATAGATATCAACACGGAGATCTTTTGGCTCAATTTTCATCTCGAACTCTTCAACTTCAGGCATGACAAGGACTGTTGCTGTTGAAGTATGGACACGTCCTTGTGTTTCCGTTGTTGGCACGCGTTGCACGCGGTGAGCACCAGATTCATATTTAAGTTTACTATAGACAGACGTTCCTGAAACGAGAGCAGAGACTTCTTTATAGCCACCAATGCTGGTTACACTGGCTTCCATGATTTCAAATTTCCAACCTTGTGACTCTGCATAATGTTGGTACATGTTAAGCAAATCACCGGCAAAGAGTGCCGCCTCATCGCCACCTGCTGCACCACGAATTTCCAAGATAATATTTTTATCATCATTTGGATCTTTAGGGAGCAAGAGAATTTTTATTTTTTCTTCAAGTTCTTCTTTTGCTGATTTGGCTTCTGAGAGCTCTTCTTTGAGCATTTCTTTCATGTCCTCATCAAGCCCACCTTCACCGAGCATTTCTTCACTGTCGGAAATGGTTTCAAGAACCTTTTTGTATTCATTATAAGTGGCTACAGTATCACGCAGATTGGCTTCTTCACGTGAAAGTTCCATAAAGCGCTTTGTATCATTGACAACCTGTGGGTCACTGAGTAATTCGCCCAGCTCCTCATATCGTCCTACCATTGTTTCAAGTTGATCAAACATTTTATATTTTTCCTTACCTCTATTTTCAAAATTATTATTTTATCTGGGAACTGTTCATCTTTTTCAAAGGATGAAAGTAGTGTTTACGACACACTGGAATATAGCTCTCATTGCCCCCAATCTGTAGTTGCTCGCCTTCATATACAGGTTCGCCTTCAACCATGCGTAAAACCATCGTTGCTTTTTTACTGCAATACCAGCAAATCGTTTTTATTTCTTCGATTTTATCAGCCAGAAGCAATAAGTATTTTGAACCTTCAAAAAGTTCATTTCTGAAATCATTTTTTAAACCAAAAGCCATCACGGGAACATTTAAATCATCGACTACACGTGCCAAGTCATAAATGTTTTGTTTATTGAGAAACTGAGCTTCGTCAATCAGGACACAAAAAGGTCTTACAGGTAAATTTTCAATATAAGCATACACATCCATCTTATCATCGATAGCTACAGCATCACTGCTCATACCGATACGGCTAGCCACTACACCGACCCCTGCACGTGTATCTAAGCTAGAAGTCATAATCAAAACAGGTTTTCCCTGTTCTTCATAGTTATGGGCAACTTTCAGAATCTCAATACTTTTGCCTGAATTCATACTGCCATATTTGAAGTACAATTGAGCCATTTCTATCCCCTTAATTTCCCTATTTTTCCTAAATCTTCCCTGTCCGCACCACTAAAGGGCTAGCAAGGAGTTGCCTGAGGACTTTCATTTCCCAGAAATTCCCTAAATTTATCTTGTGTAGAGTGCAAACAGAATTCTCTCTATTTTACCATATTTATAAAATTTTTTGGCATGCTTTTGAATGCGAAGTGGGGAAATTCTGAAGCTTCCTATAAAGTTCTTACACTCCATTAAATAGGAGATGGATAAGGAGTTGCAAAGCTGTTTTGATGCTTCTGCTAATTCTGAACATGCATAAAAAAGCAGAATGTTCCAAGCTAGCAATTCTGTTTTTCCTGCTTGTCAAGCAAAATATTATTTTTTTCTCGTTATACTTGAGCAAGTTAATCTTCCCAAATATCACGTGCTTTAGAAATATGTCCCGCTTAATTTCCACTCCTATATCCCAACAGTGCCTTCAAGTTCTCCTGACGCCCTTTTAAGGCTACCTTTAAGGCCTGAGGCATACTTTCTATTTTTGCACCTAAACCTAGATAAAGAAGCCAGTCCGCATAGTATTCCACCTCTTCTTCATCACTTTCATTAATTTGCGTTTGGAAAAGTCCTGAAGATTGAAACATACCCGTAAATTGTAAAATTAAGCCTGGTGGATGAAAGGCTTTAAAGCGCTCTACAGCTCGTTTATTGAGTGTAACTTTGAGATTTCCGTGTACCCTTAACTGCTGGCGTTGCACCAGAATCTCCTTTTCACTTAAAGGCGGATTTCCTACCAAAGACCTGCTCTCTCTAAGCTGCTCAATTGGCAGATAACGAAAGGCAGTGGTATCAAGATCATAAAGGTCCAAAAGCCAAGTGCCTTGCATTTGAAAGACCTGCAAAATATAAGCGTTTAACTGTTCAGTCCTCCCTGTCACAGGTTCATAAGTCAAAGTCATATAACGGTCATTCAGAGCGAGATTAAGAAGTTGATTAAACTCAGGTGGTCCCGCATCATCCAACTCCAAAATATCAGGATGGGCAGGATTTGAACCTGTAAAAAGCAACAGTTGATTCAACATGATAAGGATATCCTGCTGAGTCTGTGGTGCTATAGCAATCAACTTTTCCATAATCGTTTTGCGACCGTGGAGATAGGGCAGTTGCTGATTTTTAGTAGCCATAAAGGCGATGAAAACAGCCTTAAGCTCATCGGATGTAAAACGTACAGTAGGTAAAAAATCATTTTGCATGACAAAATAACCTCCCCCACGACCACGTTCCGCAACTAGAGGCAAGCCCATAGCTTCAATGTCTTGCACATCTCGAATGGCTGTAGCACGGGAAATATCAAACTCTTTTTGTAGCTCTGCTATTGTGAATCGCGAGCGATTATTTATATAGCGCATGATTAAATTGATGCGTTCGGATTTTTTCATAATTTGATTATACTAAAAAGTATCAGTTTTTGATACATTTAGAAGCTATACTAGGCTTGTGCTTAATCCTAAGCGGCAAACAAACGAAAAAACAGGAGCATTTAAATGAACTACACAATCACGCATATCCCTGAGGACTACAAAATGACTGCTTTTGGTGTCACATTTGAAGATTTTAATGACTGGGCAGGCAACGCACAAAAAACTGCACAACTCAAACAAAGCATCATTGAAAATGGAGCGCTAGCTGAACTCGCTAAAAAATCAGACGGGCAAATTTACCAAATCAATTACGCAAATGAAGCAGGCGCACGCCGTGGCTTTGGTGTTATGGGCGCTTTCTCTGAAGTTGCGAATACCGATGTTTTCGAATTTTTAGCTGGTGATTATCTCGTTTTTGAGATGACTGGAGATGATAAAAACACCTTAGCAGATCAGTTAACTGGCTACGTCTTTGGTCAAGCCTTGAGTGAAATCACTGAATGGCAGTATATTGGTCCTGGTAATGCAACTGCAACCTCTGAAAATCCTGATGGCAGTTTCACTGCAACGATGACTTTGCGTGCTCAAAAAATTGAGGCATAAGTCAAAATTTATTATAATCAAAGAAGCTCTATGTTCTCCAAACACTGAAAGGAATTTTATGGATTATCAATTAGAAACAAAAGAAGCTTTTAGCCTTGCGGCTATTGGTTTCAGCCTTCAATCAGATTTATCTGACATGAATGCTGTTATCGCAGAGAAAACAGCTTTTTACAAAAAACTGGCACAAGATGGGACACTGGATGCGCTTAAGCAATCAGCTACAGACGATCTAGAATGGTCTGTCAATGAAGTCTACCAAAACAAGGCTTGGAACTACCGCGCCATTTCTACAAGCGAACCTTTAGAAATTGCTACACGCATGGTTGAATTTCCTGCAGGTTACTATATCACTGTATCTGGTACCTCTGAAAATGCTGAAGAACTATTTGATCAACTGACTTACAAAGCTTTTGGAGAAATACTTCCACATATCACAGACTATGCCTATGTGGGAGGTCCTAATGCCACTTGGCGCAAAGATAATGGAGACGGCACGTATTCAGGCCAATTTATCGTGCCTGTAGTCAAGCAATAATATAAGGCTCTGTCAACTCTGCGGTGGTAATCGCTAAAAAATGAGTTACAGCCGTGTGTAAAAAGTTGTCCTAGGACAGCTTTTTTAGTTGTCTTTAACAAGTATTTGTTAGAGTAAAATCCGTTTTCTGAGGTGGGCAAAACGCCCAAAGCCAAAGGCAATACCCTTGATGAGCTTACAGAGATTGTTCTTACCCTCGAGAGGGCCGTTGGAATAGGGCGAAACAATGCCTCATGAAATGGCCTGATTGTGTTGAAGCAGATAGCGACAATTCTTTTTAAAGTCCTCAGGCATACTTTCGATGGCTTCGAAAGGTCATCTGCTTGCTTGTTTTGAAAAGCGTCTAAAGCACTTTGATAGACCTCATAGGCCGCTTGAAGCTGAAGACTATAAGCCAAAAGATAGTCAATGCCCTCATCTTCTGTCCGACATTCCCACGAAAAAGGGGACATTGTTTCCGGTTCTGATAATTGACCTTACCATTCCATTTGAGAAGTTGTCGCCAGTATTTCTTGAGCTTACGATAGATTCTTCCCTTATCGCCTTTGAGATTCTTGAGTTTCTCCATTTCCTTAATCCGAAGCTGGTTAAAGGCCCGCGACAACTTTTGGATAACATGAAACCATCAATGACAAGGTTAGCGCTAGGAAAAAGCGTCAAGAGGGCAGGATAGGAGAGATTCGTGTTCATGACAGGTGTTAGTCCTAGACGCAACGAAATAAGGGAGGTGGGTAAATGTGGCCCACAGTCTGCGCAGTCGTACTTGGCCTTCTTCAATTCCAGAACTCTAAGTCTGTGTCCGCCGGGGGTCATAAGAACCTCAGAACTCCTGTAATCACGGACCTTGCGCTGATCTGAAATGCCCCCACAAGCAGGGCAAACCGTCTGCTTCGGTCGATAAGTAGCAGAAAAGATGTGTGCTTCATGTTCACCTATCAACTTTGTAAAACCTAGACGGAAATAGTTTTCTTACAGGAAAACTAGGTCTGAGACTTTGAAATCCAGCAAAAGTGTGATAGAATCTGAATGAGTCATAGGAATCCTTAACTAAAGTGTTTGTGTCGTAACTCCATTTTAGCGAATTTCTATGGCTTTTTTCCTACAAAAAATGGCAGCAGATTTTCATCTACCACCATTATACAGAACCACTAAATCCTTGCAATAATTCTTGTCCAACTTTTTGGGGGCAGTACAGTTGATAGAACTTGTTCGGATTTATTTTTTACTGTCCAAAATCAGGTTCTCTTCGAGAAGTTTTATCAGCTTCTCTTTTTCCTGACTTCCATCAGTTGGAAAACGTTGAAGTTTAATGCCACAAATTTCTAAAATATGATTTTTTAACTTATCTCGTTCAAATTGTGCTGTATTTTCTCTATGAAAAGTTACCCCGTCTACTTCTATTGCCAAAACAGGACTTTTATCCATTTTGTTTTCAATCAAAAAATCAATCTTTGTATTTAGATTTCCAGCATATTTTCTTTCTCTTGCATTTAATCCCAAAGTATCGAAATCTCTGATCAGCATTTTGAGCGGGTATTGAGGTACAACTCTAAATTTACTGAATCTGTCTTCTTTCAAAATTTCTTCAATAAGCACATACATTAAATTTTCACTATCAAATTTTGATTCTTGATGCTTTCCTTTTAAATATTTTTTTCTCTCTCTTCTATTTATTTCAAAAAGGTAGTCAAAAATTGAATAAATTTTACTTTCAGAAATATCAAAATTATTATATTTGATATAATTCATCAAATCTGAAATATTGTTATTTCGCTTATCCTCACCATTTCCGTTCACCACCAAAATAAACTTATGGATTGCTCGAGAAACTGCAACATTCAACCGATTAGGGCTCGCAGAAAATTTTGTAATCTGATTATCCACCGTTGAAAAAATTATTTTATCTTTCTCACGCCCCTGATATTTATCAACAGTATCCGCAGGATATTCTTCTTTTAATGCCTTTTGAAGTTCGTTTGCCTGTTTTCGGTAAGGTGTAATCACTCCCCACACTTCTGTTCCATCTGGATTATTTAAGAGAATATTTTCTACTTCATCAAGCTCCCTTTGATTTTTGTGTCCAATAGACCATCTCATATGATTTCCAGGTACTGTCGTAATCACCGACAATGGATTTTCTTCAAGACTATCATTTTTTGATAAGACAATTAATTCATCATTGTAAAATTTTTTATTACAAAATTCAATAATTTTTGGGTGACACCGATAATGTTCTCTCAACAAAGTTGAAGTTACATCAGGAAAAACTTCTTTAACCGACTGAAGTAAGCTATGATTAGAATACCTATAGGCTTCTGGTAAATTATAGTGACTAAATATTTGATCATATGCTACTTTATCATTATTTGTTACTACATTAGGAAGCTGTTTCAAGTCTCCAACAATCACAGCGTTTTTAGCACAAGATAATGCCAGTCCACCTGTTGCCAAATCCACTTGAGATGCTTCATCTAAAATAACATAGTCATACAAGGGACTATCAGAAAAAATTGTACTTAATGAAAAAGTGGTACTTAAAATCACAGGATACTCATATAAGACAGCTACGGAATTATTCTGCAAATTTCCATCTTTTTGGGAGCCGCTATCTGTAAATTTTTTCCTTGTCCTCCCGTTATAGATATCATAAAGGCTTGTCTTAAAATAATCCATAGACAAATCTTGATATTCTTTCAATTTATTCTCAAAGGAAAAATCTTCCAAAATATCTTTACATTGCCTTATTTGAACATCAACTTCTTCTAACAGTTCCTTATAAAAATTTTTTTGACATAAGAAAATAAATTCTTCCGATTCATGACTATAAATATCCTGATTTTTAATTCCTAATTTGAACCAATTAACAAGTTGTCTCCAAAAATTAAATTGTTTGTTTTGTTCAAGCAAATTTTCATATCTAATCCATAGTTCCATAAAATTTTGTGAAGATAATTTTTTACGGAGAACAATTTGGGCATCAGAATCAAATTGTTTCCCATAATCTTCTCTAAAATATTTATATTCAAGTCGAATTTCTTCATAGCTTTGTTCAAGTCTTGCTAATTGATTTCTTAAACTTAATTTACTTTGTAAATCAGCATATAGCTCATGGATTTTCGTCAATAATGTTTCTTTTTGTTGCTGATTTTTGTTCCAATCCGCTAAATCAGGAATTTCAGATTGATGATCGAGAAAATACTTTTTCCTACTCACTCCTTCTTCAACAGTTCCTCCAAGAAAAGCAGTCAAAAAGCTCAAACCATATTTTTGAAGTTTTTCAAATACATTAGAAGTTGCTGAGTTGTTACTGGAAGCTATCGCAACTTTTTTATTATGCATTACTGCATTTGCAATGATATTTAAAATAGTCTGTGTTTTCCCCGTACCAGGAGGTCCTTCTATGACACTAATTTTATTCTGAAAAGCTTTCTCTACTGCTTCCTTTTGGCTAAGATTAAATCCAAAAGGAAAAATTGGAACATCATCAATTGGCTCTGCATTTTGAGCAAGATTTCCTATCAAATAATCGACTAGAACACTTTGTTCGCTCACAAAACATTTGCTATAATTCTTACTGAGACGCTTTGTACCATCATTATGTTTTAAAGGATTAAGCTCGGCTAATTCTCTAAGGTAATCAAAATTTTTCTTCACTGAAGAATCATTTAATGCCGATTTTTCAATCTTTACCCGACTTTTTTCATAAACTCTAAAGTCTCCATTTCTATCAACAATGCGGATATGTTTCAAAAAAACCTGAGCAAATTGATAGTCTTTCTCGCTCCCATCAACCCATATTGTCGTTGTTTCATTCGATATTTTTTCAAAAATTTTAAAAAGCTTAACATTTTTAGCTGAATAATTATAAATTTTTTCTTTATTAACATATTTAATACTAGTTGAATTTCCCGACTTTTTCATTGATTCAACATCAGATTTAACTTCACCTTTTATTATAAATAATGTTTTTCTATAATTTATCGGGATTTCATCATAGTGATTTTTCATTTTTTTCCTGAAGCCTCCCCTCAAAATTCATTATATCGAGATAAAACCACATCTTCGCTTTTTCATACTATCCACCAATTCCCTTAAATTTCTCGACAAAAGCACTTATCTTTTCAAAAACTGTTTGTTTTTTTGCATGATAAGCTGGATTTAAAGGACTCATTTTTGGCAATGTTTCATTGAGTTCATTTCCGTTTTCACTCGCATATTCTCGTTTTAGTGAAGTTTTAATATAGCGTTTTGCATTGCTTTCATTTAATCCTTCTTCTTCAATAAGTTTGAGCATCTCTTTTTGTTGTTCTTTTTGTGCAAAAGTATAAAACTTCTCAAGAATTTCTGGACGATTTTTTATTGCATTGATATTAGTGTTCTTGATGAAATCTACAATTAGACTTTCTTTCGCTCGATTTCCAACGCTAGCGCGGATCGTCCGAATGATTTCATCAATCAGTTGATCTTTATCCGAAACTTTCTTATTTGTTTCAAAAATCAATTCTAAAATATAATCTAAGTTGATTTCTTGCGACTTCAAGAGTTCCACTTCAAAAGTGACAGTATCCCAATCTACAGTTGATTCCTCTTGTTTTTGGTTCCGTCGTTCATTGGTGTACCATTCTCGAATATCGTTATAGGTCGAGCGATAGTCTTGAATTTCTCGAACATTTGGAATTTCGAGCTGTTCAAGTTCCTGAATCTTTTCATCATCTAAATAAAATTTTGCTTTGAGCTCCTCAACCGCCTGCTCATCTGATAAATCAATTTCTTGTAAAGCCTGCAATCCTGCAAATTCATCATAGTTTTGCAAAATATTATCCAGTTTTAAAAATTCGCCAAAGAGTTTAACAAATTGCTTCTTATCTGCTTCCTTAACAATTTTATCTGGTTCTGGGAATTTCTCTTTTAACTCCCGAACAACCTCCAAATAACCCCGTCTAGCTTCATCCGTTTCATCATCTTTAAAACCATTCATATATTCGTTATATGGACGTTCAAGGAGCACTTCTGCTGTTTGAGATTTTCCAAATAAAGTAATCGCTGCTTTTGTTTTGCTTTCCAAATCACGGAAGGTCACAATATTACCAAAAGATTTCGTCGCATCATAAATTCGGTTAGTCCGTGAAAAGGCTTGAATTAAACCATGATATTGCAAATTTTTATCCACAAATAAGGTATTTAATGTCGGTGCATCAAAACCTGTCAAGAACATTCCTACAACAATGAGTAAGTCAACTTCTTTATTCTTTACTCTCCTAGCCAAATCCTTATAATAATTTTGAAAACTCTTGCCATCGACAGAAAAAGAACCATTAAATTTCTTATTGTAGTCGTTAATTGCACGAGTTAAAAACTCTTTCGCACTATAATCTAAGGCTGTGGGTTCAAAAGTTTCATCTTCAATATCACCAATCGCATTTTGGTTTTCATTTGCTGCAAAAGAAAAAATGGTAGCAATCGTCAGTTTCTTCTCAGATTTTTCTTGCAATTTTTGGAGTTCTTCATAGTAAAGTTTTGCTGCTTCGACACTTGATACAGCAAACATAGCATTAAAGCCTTTTCCTGCTATTCGGTGCGTTTTCTGCGCAAAATGATTTAAGATATAGTCTGAAATTTCATGAATTCGTGTAGGATGAAGTAAGGCTTGCCGATTTTCAGCCGCTGATAATTTCTGCTCATCTGTTTCAGCTTCTAGCCTTGCAAACTGTGGGCGAACATCATTATAATCCACCATAAATTTTAGAACTTTGTGGTCGCGAATGGCATCCGTAATCACGTAAGAATGTAATTCTCGCCCAAATACAGAAGCTGTTGTTTCACTCCCCAAAGCATTTTCAGGAAAAATGGGTGTTCCTGTAAAACCAAATTGATAATAATGTTTAAACTTCTTTTTCAGATTCTTTTGTGCTTCACCAAATTGGCTACGGTGGCATTCATCAAAGATAAAGACCACTTGCTTATCATAAATCTCGTGTGCCTCTGTCGTTTTCATGAGATTATTAAGCTTTTGAATGGTCGTGACAATAATTTTATTGTCTTCTTTTTCAATATTTCGCTTCAAACCAGCTGTACTATCAGAACCATTCACACTATCTGGTGAAAAACGTTGATATTCTTTCATGGTCTGATAGTCGAGATCTTTACGATCTACCACAAAGAAAACTTTATCAATAAAGTCAAGCTCCGTCGCGAGACGGGCAGCCTTGAACGAGGTCAAGGTTTTGCCAGAACCTGTGGTGTGCCAGATATAGCCCCCTGTTTCAATTCCTGCTTTTAGTTTTGAATCATGAGCAGATTTGATTTTCCAAAGAATACGCTCCGTTGCTGCAATCTGATAGGGGCGCATAATTAAAAGGGTGTTGCTTGCATCAAACACTGAATAGTTAATCAAAACATTGAGCAGCGTTCGTTTACTCAAAAAAGTTGCCGTAAAGTCTTTCAAATCTCTAATTGGCTCATTGTCTTTACGTGCCCAATTCATGGTAAAATCAAAGGAATTTTTATCCCGCTTGGTGGTATTGGCAAAATAGAGTGTATCTGTACCGTTTGAAATCACAAAAATTTGGAGATACTTGAAAAGTGAAGATTCACCGTTAAAACTCTCTTTACTGTAACGATGAATCTGATTAAAGGCTTCAACTATCGACACCCCACGCTTTTTCAGCTCAATCTGTACCAAAGGTAAACCATTCACTAAAATCGTCACATCATAACGATTGGCATGGCTACCTTTTTGCTTCATTTGATTGATGACTTGCACTTTATTACGCGCAATATTTTTCTTATCCAATAGATAGATATTTTGAATATGACCATCATCAAAAATAAAGTCATAAACGTGATCATCATGAATTTTACGTGTGCATTCAACGATACCATCACTTGGTTTATTGATATACTCTGATAAAAGGCGTTTCCACTCATTATCTGAAAAATGAACAGCATTCAAGTCTTCTAGTTGCACACGCAAATTTCCTAATAATGCTTCTGGTGTCACTAAATAATTAGCATAATCATAGCCTTGCTGCTGTAAATCTGAAATCATCTCACGTTCAAGGTCTGCCTCTGACTGGAAATTTCCTTTTTGTTCGAGTTTTGTCCATTTGTCTAGGACGATGAAATTGTTGGATTCGATGATAGGGGAAGTTTCGTTTAGTTCTTGCATAGTTAGCACCTTTTTAATCTTTTTTCGAATTATTAATTATAATATTAGAAATCAAATTTTTTCTTATTCCACCTGCACCTGCGTCTCGTCTCATTTCTGATACTACTTTTTCCATCAAATCTATTTGTATTTCACTAGCTACCGTGCTATCTGTGATTGCTTTCCAATATTTAACAAAAGATTTATAAGTTCTCTTTGAACCATAAAGTAATAAGGTTTGTTTAAACTGATTTAACCTGTTTGGTAAATCATCAATTTCTTGACCATTGGCTTCTAAAATATCAAAAAATATTTTTAAAAAATCCTCATATGACTCTTGTCTTTTACCTGCCAAATACTTCCTCAACTCAAATTTATGATCTGAACGTTTAGATAGCAGATTTGCCACAAAAGTAGTAACCGCACCTATTATTGCAACAATTATTACTGCATCTAAGCTTTTAAGTGGCTTTAATAAATTAATGAACCATTTTAAAATATCTGGGAAATGATAAACTCCTAATCCAGTAATTACCAGCACTCCAATAATTATTAACCAAGCAAAGATGACACCAATAATATTTCCAATTTTCTCACTATTCATGTGTATTTAATATTCTTTCTTAAAACTTAATAACTGTTCACGCCAATATTCATATTGTTTTTGTCGCAGTTCAATCTCACGTGGCAAACCTTCTGATAAATCTGATGTGAGTTTGTCAAACTTGTCGAGAATTTCGACGATGCGTTTTTGTTCTGACAGAGCTGGTACGGGAATTTTGATATTCTCAAACGATATTTTTGACAATCTTGGCACACTTGCTCTTCTAACTTTTGACTTGATAGAATTTTGCTTTGTCAGCAAAAAGTGGTAGAGATAACGACTCATCAAATTTGACGGAACTGTCAGAACTGACACATCATCAGCTGCCCAGAAATTTTCAGACATATAGCCAATTTCTCCAGCAGCACCAGCACAAATAATGAAAGTATTGTCTCCCTCAAAATTGTACTGGTGATAATATCCCATAGGTGTCATACTATTTTGATAAACTGGATATTCCCCAACTTCTTCAAGATCGTTTTTGACAAGACGTTTTCCTCGCTTAATTTCAGAAATTTCTCCTAAAGATCTCCACTCAACACTGAGTTCCTCGAGTGACTCCTCCGAGTTACTCAGCGGGTTAGCATCTGCGCCAAAGCTCAAAAGCTGGTCACGATAGTAAGAATATTGCTTTTGACGTAACGTCAGCTCCGTCGTCAGCTCCGTCGTCAGCTCCGTAACATAATCTATCATTTTGTCAAGGATTTCGACCACTTTTTGCTGGATTTCAAGGGAGGGGATGGGGATTTCAAAGCGTGCCACATCTTTTGCATATACGTGTGGAACGCCACCTCCTGATTTTAAAGCATGAATTTTATCTTGGATACTTAACAAGAAATGATAAGCATATCTTGGAAGAACAATCTTTTTGTTTGTCTTAACCGAAAAAGCATCTGAAACAAAAATAGGTTCGTTCCAAAACATTACAAAACCAGCATATGCACCAGATCCTGCAACTGTGATAGTTTCTCCCTCTCTATTGAACTTATCAATGAAGTATGCAGGTTGCTGACCACCGGAAATAACAGGATATTTTCCCTCAACAGCAGTTTTTTTGGTTACAGAAGTTCCTCGTTTTAATTCTGCCACTTCTCCAAAGGTTTTCCATTCCACATCTGCATCTCGGATAAGATATAAAAGATTCTTATTTTCCAATGTCTTCATCTCCTTCAAACTCAACTTGTTTATACTTCAAATACTCTTTGAGTTTTTCCAGATAAGTCTCATCTTCTTCAAAATCAACAAGACTAGCAATACTCCTTCCAACATCTGTAAGTAAAATATCACCTGTTGGTAGTCGCTTGCCAGGAAATTTAGTTATTTTTATTTGCTTACTTCCATACAGCAAAACAATATTTGGAAACTGCTCATATTCAATAGTTTTTATATAACCACTATTATCGTAATGCAGTAACCCAAATGTTTCTAACTCATTAACAATACCAAAATTTATCCCTAAATTTTTGAATGAAGTATTAATATCCTTTGCCGGCAAAAATATCTGTTGTCCTAAAAAAATCGGTTGTTGACTATTCTTTGGAAAGCCTAACATCGTTACTCTCATTTTTGACAAGTTTGAAAATATCTGAGCTAGCTGTACTGGTAGCTCTGTCAGAATGCGAACAACTTGCTTAGGAAAAGTCCCTGGTTGTTCAAATTCTCCAGCGAGGACTCTCCCCCACAAAAGCTGAGTCTCTTTATCTGTCACAAATTTTGCAGAATCCATAAATCGTGCTAACCATTCATCATCAATGTTGGAGCTGTCACTAAAGTTAGTTCCTTCTTTAGCATTTTCAATAGCAATTTTTGAAATTTCTTGTTGATTTTGATATTCCTTGATTTTCTTCTTTGCATCTAAAGTGGCAAAAAGTTTTTCATCTGCTGACAAATTACTTTTTTCAACACTTGCAATATAATTTTCAAGAGCTTGTTTCTCAACTCCAACATATGGAAAGAGCTTAGAAAATAGAATTGTCAATTTATCTAAGGCATTATTCGCAAATTTTTCTGGAAACCAGTTAATATCCATTTAGCCTACTCCTTTATATTCCTATCAGTACTGATAGAGCATTTTTCTCTGTCATAGAATTCATTCATATCCCGAGCTCAAAATATTCATCCGTTGAACAATTTTAATATTTTGTGTTACAACTTTATAATCTTTCGTTTTTAGTTCCTCAATATTACTATTCAAATTATTTAATGAAAAAACCTCAAAGTTAGCATCATAGGGAAATGCCATATTGCTATCTGCATCTTCTGCAACGATAATATAACTAATCTTATCTCGATAATTTTGAATCAACTCCAGAAAATCTTTGTCAAAACTCGCACGATAAGGTAAGAAATTCCTACTTTGATTTTTCCAAAGACTTTTAGATACATTTTCCATACTAAGCACCCCATCTGTAAACTGAACCAAAAAAACTGGTGTAATATATTCTTGCTGATATTTATCCAGACTTTCAAGATGATTTTCAATATTTCTTTTCAAAGAATTCAGTAAATTAGTATGAGAATGTTGAACTACCGAATGTTCTTCATATAAATTACTCATTTCTCCTTTTTCATTCAAGTTTTGAAGTTCTTTCTCCTCTTGTTTTCTAAATTCTCTCTCATGCTTGTTTTCGGTAACTAAATGCTGAGACCCTTTTCTATTTTCATTAGCCGATGTTACTTGAAAATGCTCAATAAAACCATTTTTAAAAATCAAATCTGGAAATTCATTAGGTTCATTATTTCTCTGTGCTTCTAGGATAGCTATTTTCAAATATTCAATTTCTTTCTCACTACATCCATAAAAGGTTGTATGTCCCTCAATACTTCCTAAACTTTTTTGAATTAAACGTAAGCAAGTGATTTCCTTATCTTTACTCATTTCCCACCTCAATATCCGGATAAAAATACCCCACCCACTCTTTATAAACATCTTGCGCAGCCAGACAAGTCTCAATCAAATAACCTGGCTGAGTCGCAAACTCACGCAAACCGCGATAATAAAACAACTTTTTATCATTATCAATCACAAAAGGTACAATATCATTCTTCAAACATTCCCTAAAAAGAATCAAACGTCCAACACGACCATTGCCATCTTGGAAAGGATGAATCCGCTCAAAATGCTCATGAAAAGCAATCAAATCATTAAAAGTAACTCCTGATTTCACCAGATAATCATCAAGAAGGTTTGAAATATCTGAAGCAACATTTTCTGGTAAACTCGTTTTAATATCACCGACTTCATTAGGGATTTTTTTCCAGTCGCCAACATTAAAATAAGCTTTGTGACTGTCGCTCGTGCCTTCTTTTAGAATTTTATGAAACGTTTTGATGATTTTCTTGCTCAAATCTTCGTCAATCGTTTCAAGTAAATAGTCAAATGCTCGAAAGTGATTGCTAGTTTCGATAATATCATCGACTGGTAAACCGTCCGCATCAAAACCAATCGTCTTTGTCTCAAAGACATAACGGGTTTGCTCTTCAGTCAGTTTACTGCCCTCAATTCGGTTGGAATTGTAAGTCAAACTGACTTGCGTTTTGTGATAGAGACCGCCTTTAAGTCCGTTTTTCCGTTCCTCTAGTAGTTTTACTAAAATCTGATTTTTCATTTGCTCAACTCCTGCACTATCTCATCAATCTCAGACCGGAGTTTTGTTATCTTCTCAACAGTCGTCTTGATATCCTTATTAAGCACTTCAATATCAATCTTTTCCGTCAAATCCTCTGCTTCCACATAGCTAGAAACAGAGAGGTTATAGTTATTTTCGACAATCGCATCAAATTTGACAGCTTTTGCAAAATAGTCCAACTCTTCTTTTTTATCAAAATGGGAAAGGATTTTATCGATATTATCTGGCGTTAAGATGTTATTATTGGTTTCTTTTTTGAACTCCTTACTGGCATCAATAAAAAATGTATCAGTATTAGGCTTATTTTTTGCCAAAATCAAGATACAAGTGGCGATACTTGTCCCAAAGAAAAGATTTGCAGGTAACTGGATAACGGCTTCCACAAAGTTATTATCAATCAAATATTTACGAATCTTTTGCTCAGCACCCCCACGATAAAAAATCCCTGGGAAAGTAACAATAGCCGCACGTCCTTTGGACGACAAATAACTTAAAGCGTGCATGATAAAAGCGAAATCTGCTTTTGATTTCGGCGCTAAAACACCTGCTGGACTAAAGCGGTCATCATTAATTAAAGTTGGATCATCTGAACCAATCCATTTGATAGAATAAGGCGGATTAGAGACAATGGCATCAAAGGGCTTATCATCATTGTGCAATGGATTGATAAGTGTATCCCCACGTTTAATATCAAATTTATCATAGTTGATATTATGCAAAAACATATTCATACGTGCAAGGTTATAAGTGGTCATATTGATTTCTTGACCAAAGAAACCTTCTTCAATGATATGCTCTGAGAATTGCTTTCTCGCTTGAAGCAAAAGAGAGCCAGAGCCACAAGCAGGGTCATAGATTTTATTGATTTTATTATGTTCATCTTTACCTAGCATGACAATTTTAGCCAGTAGTTTTGAGACAGATTGGGGGGTAAAAAACTCGCCGCCTGATTTACCTGCATTTGAGGCATAGTTTGAAATCAAAAACTCATAAGCATCACCAAAAAGGTCGATTTGATTATCTTCAAAGCGACCAAAATTAAGTTGATTGATGCCTTCAAGGACATCGGCTAAGCGTTTATTTTTCTCTGCAACCGTATTTCCTAGGCGATTACTTGTTGTATCCAAATCATCAAACAAGCCCTTAATATCATTTTCAGAAGCATAGCCAGTCGCACTTGATTCAATAGCGGCGAAAATCGCTTTGAGGTCTGTATTTAAATCATCATTTTCACGTGCCGTCTTCACAACATTTGAAAAAAGTTGACTTGGCGCAATGTAATAACCTTTCGTTTTTACTGCATCATCAATAATTTCAGGAGTAATTGCCTCATCTGGGTAATCCGCATAATGAACTTCTGGATCACCCGCTTCTATATAATTTTGAAAGTTTTCACTGATAAAACGGTAGAACAAAATCCCTAAAATATACTGTTTAAAGTCCCAACCGTCCACAGCGCCACGAACTTGGTCAGCAATAGACCAGATATTTCGTTGTAGTTCTTGTCTTTGATTTTGTGCTGTCATATTTTTCTCCAGATTTCTTATACTGCCTCTTATTTTACCATTTTATAAAGTATTATTCAGCTTGAAAAAGAACCAAAAAACCGCCAGCATCAGCTAACGGTTTAATTTAATATAAAACCACCCGTTTTACGGGTGGTTTTAACTTGTAGCGCTCTCGCTAAAGGATACCTCGTGTTTCTTAACACTAAGCTTGTGGAGAGAAATATCGTACTTTCCTGTTCTTGAACATATTTTGCAACTGTTTTCTCATTTCTAGTAATATAGTCGCTTTCTGCCTAAGAGATTCTCTTTAGCTTGTAGAGGTGAGGAAAGTTACGTAACATTTCTCAGCAGTTCCTAACATAACTCCTGCTTTTCTTCATGAAGCTACTATTAGTCTTCTTTTCTCTTACGCTTCTTGGCAAGAAGAATAGAAGTCACTACAGCTAACAAGCCTAATACTCCCCATACAAGTGATGCTAAGAGGCTCTCTCCAGTTGCAGGAAGTTTCTTCTCTACTTTTGTTGATTTTGTATTATTATCAACATTTTTCTGGCCTGTAGACTTATCACTTTCTGGTTTATCCTTATTAGAATTGTCACTCTCATCTTTTGGTTTTTGTTCATAATAAACATCAACCTCAGTTGAATCCGTATCTGGAGTGACTGTCACCTTATCCACCTCACTCACAGAAGGTGAACCGTAGCCTTGCGTACTGTAGTCTGGAGAAACAACCTTATCCCATGAATCAGAAGTCGTAGTCCATGAAGCCGCATCTTCTGTCGTGTCCACTTTGCCGTCACCATTGGTGTCATAGCCAAGCAGCTCACCTGTTACTTTGTCCACAACAGCGGTACGGGTGTAGGTCACGGTTTGGACCTCTTGTTTGAGGACCTTACCTGTCTTCTTGTTTACATAGTTGATGGTCCGGGTGATGGTCTTCGAAAGGGAAGACTTGTCGGTACCTTCTGGCCACTTCGGTCCGTCTGGACGATTTGGATCAATTGGACTACCCGGTGTGCCCGGTTGTTCTGGAGTGACAGATGTAGTTTCATGCTCATAATAAACATTAACCTCAGACGAGTCTGTATCTGGAGTGACAGTTTCTTTAGCCACCTCGCTCACAGAAGGTGCACCGTAACCTTGAGCACTATAGTCTGGAGAAACAAGTTTGTCCCAGACATTAGAAGTCGTCGTCCATGAAGCCGCATCTTCTGTCGTGTCCACTTTGCCATCCCCATTGGTGTCATAGCCAAGCAGCTCACCTGTTACTTTGTCCACAACAGCGGTACGGGTGTAGGTCACGGTTTGGACTTCTTGTTTGAGGACCTTGCCTGTCTTCTTGTCTACATAGTTGATGGTACGGGTGATGGTCTTAGAAAGGGAAGACTTGTCGGTACCTTCTGGCCACTTTGGTCCATCTGGACGGTTTGGATCAATTGGACTACCTGGAGTGCCCGGCTGTTCTGGAGTTACAGATGTAGTTTCATGCTCATAATAAACATTAACCTCAGACGAGTCTGTATCTGGAGTGACAGTTTCTTTAGCCACCTCGCTCACAGAAGGTGAACCGTAGCCTTGCGCACTGTAGTCTGGAGAAACAAGCTTGTCCCAGACATCAGAAGTCGTCGTCCATGAAGCGGAATCATCTGTTGTGTCTACTTTTCCGTCACCATTGGTGTCATAGCCAAGCAGTTCGCCTGTTACTTTGTCCACAACAGCGGTACGGGTGTAGGTCACGGTTTGAACCTCTTGTTTGAGGACCTTACCTGTCTTCTTGTCTACATAGTTGATGGTCCGGGTGATGGTCTTCGAAAGGGAAGACTTGTCGGTACCTTCTGGCCACTTCGGTCCATCTGGACGATTTGGATCAATTGGACTACCCGGTGTGCCCGGTTGTTCTGGAGTTACAGATGTAGTTTCATGCTCATAATAAACATTAACCTCAGACGAGTCTGTATCTGGAGTGACAGTTTCTTTAGCCACTTCAGCCACAGAAGGTGAACCGTAGCCTTGCGCACTGTAGTCTGGAGAAACAAGCTTATCCCAGACATTAGAAGTCGTCGTCCATGAAGCCGCATCTTCTGTTGTGTCCACTTTGCCGTCACCATTGGTGTCATAGCCAAGCAGCTCACCCGTTACTTTGTCCACAACAGCAGTACGGGTATAAGTTACGGTTTGGACTTCTTGTTTGAGAACCTTACCTGTCTTCTTGTCTACATAGTTGATGGTCCGGGTGATGGTCTTCGAAAGGGAAGACTTGTCGGTACCTTCTGGCCACTTTGGTCCATCTGGACGATTTGGGTCAATTGGACTACCCGGTGTGCCCGGGTGTTCTGGAGTTACAGATGTAGTTTCATGCTCATAATAAACATTGACCTCTGCGCTCTTACTGTCTGGAGTGACAGTCACCTTATCCACCTCACTCACAGAAGGGGAACCGTAGCCTTGCGCACTGTAGTCTGGAGAAACAAGTTTGTCCCAGACATTAGAAGTCGTCGTCCATGAAGCCGCATCTTCTGTTGTGTCCACTTTGCCATCCCCATTGGTGTCATAGCCAAGCAGTTCGCCTGTTACTTTGTCCACAACAGCGGTACGGGTGTAGGTCACGGTTTGGACTTCTTGTTTGAGGACCTTGCCTGTCTCCTTGTCTACATAATTGATGGTACGGGTGATGGTCTTCGAAAGGGAAGACTTGTCGGTATCTTCTGGCCACTTCGGTCCGTCTGGACGATTTGGATCAATTGGACTACCCGGTGTGCCCGGGTGTTCTGGAGTGACAGATGTAGTTTCATGCTCATAATAAACATTAACCTCAGACGAGTCTGTATCTGGAGTGACAGTTTCTTTAGCCACCTCGCTCACAGAAGGTGCACCGTAACCTTGAGCACTATAGTCTGGAGAAACAAGTTTGTCCCAGACATCAGAAGTCGTCGTCCATGAAGCGGAATCATCTGTTGTGTCTACTTTTCCGTCACCATTGGTGTCATAGCCGAGCAACTCACCTGTTACTTTGTCCACAACAGCGGTACGGGTGTAGGTCACGGTTTGGACTTCTTGTTTGAGAACCTTGCCTGTCTTCTTGTCTACATAGTTGATGGTCCGGGTGATGGTCTTAGAAAGGGAAGACTTGTCAGTACCTTCTGGCCACTTCGGTCCATCTGGACGATTTGGGTCAATTGGACTGCCTGGGGTACCCGGGTGTTCTGGGGTTGCAGGTGTGGTCAAATGAGACAAGTATATGTTTACTATTTGGTCTTGGCTCTTATCGTTATCAAACTTAGATGGTAACTTATCAACACTGTCTACTTTGTAACCTTTACTTTCATAAGCTTCAGCAATTTTTTGCAAATCTTCCTGAGTCTTACTCAATGGTGCATCAGTGTCACCACTGTCAAATAAAACTGAACTTTCTAGGTTAGTTTTTGTTGTGTCATCAATAACATTGTACAAAACTCTTTGGTTCTGAGCTTTCACATAAACGTATTCATCCTGTGTAACGTTTGAATCAAAATCATAACTACCACTTGTTGCCCCTGGATCTGCACTCACTAAATCATACCCTTTAGGGACAGCAAGAGTGTTTGTATAAGTTTCTCCAGAGTAACCGGTTAATGTTTGAAGAGCATCTTTTAATTCTATGCCATCTTCAGGTTTCCAATCACTTGTTTTATCACTTCCACTTACATTAATATAATGGATTTGAACTTTTTGTTCGTCTTTAGCATAGAGATAAGTGACATCATTAGTATCATCAGTCAACGTTCCAGAAGCAGGAGCAGAGTTTTGAGCTAGGCCTTTATAAGTGTATCCTGGAATATCTTTTTTCTGAGATTGATACGCTTTATAAGCTGGATTCGTTCCATTAGTATCTACCCCAGTAATGGTTTCCGTATCTGCTAATACTTTACCGTTTGAAGTTGTACCATCTGTTGTTTCTACATAATGTACATTAATCTGCGGAATACCATAAATCTGAGCTTTCATTGGGGTATTTGTGCTTAAGTCACTGCCCTCAATTGCACCCTTAGCATAACTGTAGCTTTGTACAGTTGCAGTGTCAGCAATCTTCGTATTTTTAATGTCAGCAACTGCTACAGGTAGATAGCCCGCCAATACAGTTTGAGAGGCTAGTTTATCTGAAACAAGGGCAACAGAACGTACTGTAGACCAATCATTCACTTTACTCTCATCTACCCAATCGCTGGTCGTTAAATCTAGCGATTGATAGGAGCCATTTTTAGGAAGAGAATACGCTTTTGTAGAGTAGAGCACTCTTGCACCTGATCCCTGAATTTCATTTACAGGTCCTGTTAAGTTAAGTGTAAATTTATCACCGTTTTCAACACTTGGTAAAACAGCAACTTCTTGGGCATTTGTATAGTCTCCAGGTGAACCATTGGTCACTGATAACATAATACGTCCAGAGTTGTTATCGTCTGAGTCATCAGATTTCAACCCTCTGTCAAAGCCAGCACTCCCAGTTTTCTCCGTGTAAAAAGTATTTTCCCCTGTTTTGCTTCCCGCTATTCCTACTTTTGCAGCAATATGAGCTGGAGCTGTAACTGTCCATTTCATCCCAGTTGAACCATCATAAGTTTTTCCACCGTAGACAGGATGAAGCGCATCCTTATTGTTGTCTATCAATTGTGAAATCCAATGAGAAGTTACACCAGTTGCGGGAGCGGCGATATCGCTAACTTTCCACGGCAACGCATCTGGAAACATAAACGCCCTATCTGGGTTTGTGTCTGCTGGGATTGTAACAGTGTATTGTGAGAAATCTAATTTTGTTAAATGTTCACCAGTCGTCGGATCTATTCCCATATCAGTAATCACCGGAGAATATTTCTTCCCATTATATATCCAGCCCCAATTTCCAAGTCTACTTTGATCAAGGTCTATCATTCCTTTATCAACACTACTTATGATTATGGTAGGCAATTTAACATCAGCTGTAGCTCCGGCAATAGCTGTTCCAGGGATTAATATTCTTCCGTCTATACTGTTACTCAAGGTTGTTTCTTTATTAAGCAACGTCCACTTCGCTCCAGTAGTAAACGTTTGTCCCTGAGTATATGTACCAGAGATATTGTAGTCAAGTGTGTTCCTTACACTAAATTGTGAAGAACTTACTGCACTTTCATCAAAGTATTTTAAATGTCCGACCACGCTTATATCAGTATTAGAGGTCACACTGTGAACGTCTAGCTGAATAGGAACTCGGTCTCCGTTATTATAAGCGCCGTCTTCAATAACAGCATTTCTTAACTGAACTTGAATGTTATTTCCTGCAAGGACTTTAGCTTGGGCTGAGATACTTTTAATATGCGCTCCGGCCGCAATAGCGGAAGTAATAGCTGCATCAGCACTATTCAAGGAGCTCACTGTGTACGTACTGCCATTGTCCATAACAACAGTAAAAGGCCCATTGTTATTCTCATTTCCACTATCACTTACAATTCCTCTTGAAATGGTAGAGAGAATAATATCCGTTGTATTTCCACACCATTTTTCTGGAAGTGTTACTTTATAATCCCGCAGCTCATTTGTCTGGTTTACAGTTGTATCCAAGAAATCAACTGCCACTGTAGGAAGGGTTGTAATTTTGTTGACAGATGTGTCTGATGTCTTTCCTGTGACAAATCCTGTTACTCCCGTATCTTTACTGATTGTTTTTGAATAAAAGCCTGCATGGTCTAAATCTAAGCTATTTGTATCATAGCCTTCTAAAACCCCGCCATATTTTGCAGTCATCGTACCTGGGTTTGCAGAACCAATAGTGATATCAGAAAAACTTCCTCTACTTACAGGAATATTTCCAACTGTTCCATCATAATATTGTGGATGAAGAGATAAGTCCGTTGAGAAATTATATGTACCAGCTTCAGTTCCTGTGGCAAAATAGCCGTACAAGTACAGAAAAGCTTCATTGTACCGGTTGTAACCTCCACCAACTATATCAGATACGATGATGTCAGAACCTGCTCCTCCTGGTTGTGTCAAACCGCTTGGAATTGGTGGAACTGCACCTCCGTCTGTTGGAGCATTGGCTTGAGTGTCTAAATAATTAGCAACAGAAGCTCCTGTAAGGACAAATCCCTTTGGTACATGAATGACACCTGACATTTTAGCATGTATTGCTTGGGTAATTTGTTGACTTGAATCCGTAAAATCTGGAGTTGTCTTTATGCCTAAAACAAAGTTATATATTGAATTTCCATCTGCTGTAAAGACATTATTAGACACTGCTGTGTTATGAACTCTGGCAGTTGCACTACTTGTTGTAGGATTTACCGCAATGATGTTACCCGAAACAGTTGTCGTGTCACTGGTTACAGTCACGGGTAAAGCAGTAGAACCAGGAGCAAATTGGGCGTTGTCTCCCTGAGTTCCAAAATAGTAAGAAACATTGAACGATGCAGTGATATCAGTTGTTGCCCTATAAGTTAATACTGTGTTTTTCCCACTTTGTGATTTTGACACAGTCATACCTGCAACAGCATCATATGTTGAGACCACTATTCCTTTAGGAACAGTTATTGTTATCACTTGCCCAGCAGTAAAATTACCTGCAACTCCAAATTGTTTAGATTCGGCTGGACTACTCGGCCATCCTACACCATCAGATGTCAGATTAAAACTGACATCATTTTCAGTAGTTGTCGTACTCGCATCCATATCTAAACTAAGATTCATAGCTTCTGCTGCAGCTGTAGATACTCTGCGTAGTTTTCCTACTCCTTCGGTACTGCTTCCCTTATCTGTTTCTGTTGAAGCGGACTCATCTGTAACTGTGTTCGGCTTAACAGTATCAGCTGATGAACCAGTATTTAAGTCACTCGCGACAGAAGTTTCTCCCTCTAAAGGATGAGTAATGACATCCGCAGCACCTAATATATCAGATGGTCCGAACAATACCATAATAAATACTGCACCGGATACACACCATTTCTTCCCGGATTTCCACATCCTGAATCCTTTGATACATTTATTTTTGAACATCCTTAGTTCCTCAAACCTTTCATTTTTATGGTTCTTTTAATTTTAAATTTTATACAAAAAAGCCCTCTGCCTCCTGTCTTCCAAAAAATTGTTTTGGGGGCGAACTTCTCCTTTCCTAAATTTATCATAATAAAATTTCTAATTCAAGGTTTTTAATTTATCTTTCATTTCTTTTTGAAGTTTCTACCGTTACATTTAGGTTAAAACAATATTCACTTTGAGCTTACTTTTCTGATAGAGTTTACTTGCCTATACACAAAAAATCGAGAAACTGATATTTCTCGATTTCACTGTTACAGGACATCACCCTCACAACTTTCACTAGCAATTATTAATGAATTCTAAATTTTTTGAGTATTCCTGATAAATGCTGTTAATTCTCTGACAACTAGCTCCTGTATCTTCTTTTGAACATTTTGTCAGAAATATTTAATGGCCATTTTTCGCTAATACTTCTCTTATGTTTTTTACGAAATCCTTAGTCCCTTGCGAACGTTTCCATATCCTTAAGATTTCCTCATTCGTTAATGAATGAGAGTCAATCCCTGCCTCGTATAAAATAATACGTGCTTTGCCTAAATCTGTCGCCCTTCCTTCTTCAGTTCTTATAGTGTCGTCTGAATTGGGTGCTTGTGGATTATCTGATACTTTAGAATTTTCTGCCCCCTCATTTTTCTCGGGAGCAGTTTCTTTTGTACTTGTTGATTCCTTTGTTTTATCTGATTCAGACTGCTCTGTACTTTTTTCACTCTTAGACATTTCTGAGCCGGATTGTTTTGGAGATTGCTTCTCTGTTGCTTCATGATTGCATCCAGATAACCCCCAAAAACTTATGACCAAAACAAATATCACAACTAACTTTTTCATGTCATCTCTCCTATTTAACCGCAAAGACGGGTCTCCCTGCGTTCCAATCCATTGCATCTTGACTAGGACGTCCCCACAACTCATTTAAACTCGTTTTACCTGTGGGATAGAATAATTTACCATAAGGATCGTTAACATTTACCAGGCCATTATTATAGTCAGAAACAACTACTGCATGACCAATCCCTACATTGATGTAAAAGACTAATGGATATCCTGCTTTTAGTAAGGAAGCGGCTCTTTCCTTATTATGAATCACTTCAACATTACGACCATATGACTTGGCTGTATTTATCAAATCCCTACCCGAAAGACCAAAACTTTCGCGACTAATAGTGTCAGCTTTTTTAGCCACAATTCCTGGGTCTACATTCATTCCATAACTGCCTCGTAAAATCATCGCGAGACTCGTAGGAACGCAGCCTGATACACCTACGTTAGACGCATTTAATCTGATATTTCTCCATCTTGAATCAAGCTGAGAATAATATACAGGCTGATTCGCATAGGGTTGTGGAGCAGGGGGAAGTTTCTGATTATTTACTGTAACATTATAAAAGCGATAAAGGAAGGCAGCCATCTCCCCACGTGTAATGTCTGCATCAGGATTAAAGGAGGTCGGTGTATATCCTGTTGTAATTCCTTTCGAACTTAGCCAACCAATGTCATTTTTAAACATACTGTCTTTGACATCCCAAAATTTTGGATTATATTTTCCAGAAACAGGAGCTTTTCCTGATGCTTTTGCCATTCTATGTAGAAATGCAGCCATTTGTCCTCGTGTCACCTTACCTTTTGGGTTATAGTGTGGTACTGTTCCATTTGAAATATTTGCTGCAGTCAACCAAAGAATTTGATTTTTGTACTGACTCACATCTGTATAAACGTTAAACGGAGGATTATAAGCTGAAATACCTGCTAGTCGGTAAAGAAATACAGCCATCTCCCCTCGAGTTACCTTCGCTTCGGGATTATATGTTGTTGGTGTATATCCTGTCGTAATTCCTCGACTATATATCCAATTGATATGATTTTTAAATATTGACCGTGATGTATCTCTAAATGGAGAACCTGAATTTTTTACCGGTAATGGCTTAAGCCTTACAGGAACCTTTGGAAGATTTTTTCTTGATAAATTTTCTTGAAAAGTACTTTCCCTGCTAGCTTCTTCCGAAGCATCAGTTTTCTTAGGCTTTTCAGCTGTACCTTCCTCTATAACTTTTTCATTTCCAATTTTTTGACTTGAACCGCTCTTTTCTGTTTCATTGTCTAATCCTGAAGAACTTTTATCCTCGGAACCGCTATCTTCAATTGAACCCTCCGGTGGAAACACCTGTTCATCGGCTATCTCTGAATCATTCGTGTTAAATCCACTGTTCTCTAAAGTATCACTCTTTTCAGGACTAGAAGTTACTTGGGCACGCTCTTCCTTAGTATCTAAAAATACTTCACTTGCCTCTACTACTCCGCCTTGCACTGAAGACATTACCAAGACACTGAGCATTAATATTTTTTGATGTTTTTTCACGTTTTATATCCCCCAACCTTATTTTCCATAAATTCCTATGAATTCTATTTACTCTATCGCTGTCTTTTACTTATAGTATTATAATATCACAATATTTCACAATTGTTTCTCAGTTGTTCATTTTTTGATTGTCTTAATGGGGCATTGATACTAAAGTAAAACAGTAACTGGAAAAAACGTTAAAACTGCTGAAAAAGTCCCTTTATTCAAAATTCATGGAAATAGAATCGCATAGTTGAGAATCCTGCTTTTATTTTTAGAATCCCTTCCTATTTTTCAGTTGTCGAGTTTTCCTTTCTCACATTTTCAAACGTATCTTCCTCAGTTTCCTCCGTTTTGACACGCTCATAAATATTCAAATTATGTACATCTGATAAGATTAAGGGCACCCTTTCCAAGGAAACTTCTGAGAACTGTAAGCCAAACCAGCGGTCTGGCGTAGCTGTATATCGTTTGATGGCAGCTTTGGCTTTCAAAACAAATCGATCAAAACTTGGAAGCTCTTGTGCATTTGTCACACGTTCTTCAATAACAACAAATCTAAAATCACCGACATTTCGGCCTGGCATTGTCGTATATTTTTGTTTTTGCTTAGGTAACCTTCCTGATGCGATTAAGTCTTTCACTATTGTTCTCAAATAGCGTGGGACCTCTTGTTTCATGCGAAATCCTAAGTAAAGATGAACTTTGACAATGTAGTCTGTTCCCATCATATCTACCTCATATTCCGAAGTCCACGGTTCATCTGTAACCTTGACGTTAACAAACCAATAAACTTCTGCTTTCTTTGGCCTTTTATCCAAAATAGAATATAAGATGGAGCGATCAATAAAATCACCTTCCATTTTATTACTCAAATAAACAATGTTGGTCTGATAAAGGTCCAACTCTCTGTCTTCTTTTAAAGCTTTAAGTTGCCCTTTAAAGTCGTTAAGGTTCAAGGATTTGATATACTTATTCACACTTTTATTTGCTTGAAACCAGATAAACATTACAAACACAATCAATGCTGCCATGATAACAACAACATAACCACCATGGACAAATTTTGCTGCAGAGGCGATGAAAAAGATGAATTCGATACTGGCAAAAAAGGCAGCAATTAAATAAGCCAAGATGCGCTTAACACCTTTGTAAATCAAATAGTAAGACAAGAGAACTGTTGTCATCAACATCGTAACAGTAATCGCTAAGCCATAAGCTGCCTCCATATGCTCGGCACTTCTGAAATACAGGACAATGCCACTGGTTGCTAGCCATAAGGCCAGATTCACTGCTGGAATATACAGTTGACCTAAAGTTTTTCCTGGGTAGTAGATACGCATCATTGGCAGGAGTTTTAAACGAATCGCTTCTGAAACCAACGTAAATGATCCTGAGATTAAAGACTGGGAAGCAATAATTGAGGCAAAAGTTGCTAAAATAACCGCATAAATCATCATCTCAGAAGGTATGATGACAAAGAAGGGGTTCATTCCTTCCAAGTCTCCCCCTTTATGCGCGAGCAACCAAGCGCCTTGACCACAATAAGACAAAACAATAGCCAACTTAACAAAAGGCCAGCTCCTATAAATATTTCCTCGCCCTACATGTCCAAGGTCAGAATAAAGTGCCTCTGCTCCTGTTGTAGCCAAGAAAATAGAACCTAAGATAAAGATACCAGCCTTATTTTCTGGACTTAAGAGAAGATGCAGAGCATAGTAGGGATTGATAGCTTTAAAAATCTCTAGATTTGTCAAGGAATTAAAAAGGCCTGTTGCAGCTAAAAAAGCAAACCAGATAAACATTATCGGACCAAACAGCTTCCCAACAAGTCCTGTACCAAACCTTTGAATAAGGAAAAGAACCGCCAAAATAATAAGCGTGGTCACAACAACCCATGATTGATTGGCGTAAATTTCTCCTAACCCTGGTACTCCCTTTAAACCTTCAACAGCAGATGTTACTGTGACTGCTGGTGTTAAAGCCCCATCTGCAAGCAGAGTCGCTCCTCCAATCATAGCTGGTATGATTAACCATTTAGCCATACGACGTACCAAGGTAAAGAGTGAAAATATTCCCCCTTCATGGTGATTATCCGCTTGAAGTGCAATCAAAACATACTTAACTGTTGTAATCACCGTTAAAGTCCAGATAACTAGCGATACAGCTCCTAAGATAAAACTCTCCGAAATATTTTGAAGGCCACCTTGTCCTGAAACAATCGACTGCATGGTATATAAAGGACTTGTCCCAATATCACCATAAACTACACCAAGCGCAATAATAAAGCCTGCTGAAGTAGCCTTATTAAACGACTTGTCACTCGAATAACTCATACAAAACCTCTTTCATTCAAAGGGGGGAAGTCTGCGCTTCTCCAGAAACCTTACAAAATTACGAAACTTAACATTATCTCAGTTTCTTAGAATCATTATATCAGTTTCCACAAAAAACGGGAGAAAAAAACTTTAATTTCCATATGCTTTGGACTATTTCTATCAGAACTTTCGCCGCTTACAATGTTACCTGTTCAATATAATACTAATATATTATGATAAAGAAGGATTATTTCCAGCTATCACACGAAGATCAGAAGCCTTGGGATCTTCAAATGACTAAAAAAGTTAAGTCTAAGCATTACGGGCATCAAACAATTTATAGAGTATGTATAGATAGGTCAGGCGATAAACAGTCTGTACAAGAAAAAATTCCCTCATCATTTGCTTGAAACTATCCAAAAAAGTTTCATAACGCATCTCCTTGGAGATAAAAACCACAAGGCTGAATGAGTGCCTTATGGTTTTTTTCACATTATAGAAGTTCTTTTAGAATATTGTCAGAACTTCTGTCTCATGAACTTAAGTTAGAATTCAATATTGCAAGAACAGTGTTGAGATTATAAGTGTACTGCATCTATCCAAACACCAACATTGATAAAAATATCTTTGGCAATCTAGAGACTCCTCCCAATCTTCCGAAGAAAAGTTAGGAAAATGAACCTTTTGACTTTTGAACAGCTTCACCTCTCTCTTTGCTCTGTATCTCTCCAATTCTAAACCTTATCTACTCTCTGTAGAGATTTCCGTCTTCAATACGATATACGCTATCACTATTTTTGATCATCCGTGCATCATGTGTCACCATAATGGTTGCTTTATTTTTTTCATGTGCTTCTTTTCTCAAAATATCCACAACTTGATAAGCTCTTTCTGTATCTAAGCTGGCTGTTGGTTCGTCTGCCAAGATCAAACTCGGATTATTATAGAGTGCACGTGTGATTGCAACACGTTGCCGCTCACCACCAGAAAGTTCCCCAGGATATTTATCTTGTAGCTCTAAAATATCTAAGGCGTCGAGCATTTCATCTATTTTCTCTCGATTGATGTTCTTTTTATTTATCTTATCCACAAGTTTCAACTGTTCTTTGACGGTCAAATAAGGAATGAGGTTCGAAGCTTGCAAGATAAAACCCACTTCTTTAAATCTTACTTTGGAGCGTTCTTTTTCTGAAAGTTTATTAAAATCAATCGTATTGATTTTTGTTGTCCCTGTTGTTGAAGACTGAAGCCCTCCAGCAATTGTTAGAAAAGTACTTTTACCAGAACCTGAAGGACCAATGATTGAGATGAATTCCCCAGCTTTCACCCGTAAGTCAATGCCTTTCAAGGCTTGAACTTCTGTTCGCCCCTTACCAAAGCTCTTTGTGACTTTATCCATAAGTAGAATATCTTTCATTTTAACCTCCAATCGCTTGAGTAGGATCAATTTTTCTTATCGTATACAGTGAAAATACAGAACCCAGTATGGACACGATAATCAATACGAAACCATAAATTGTCCAGATAGAAAAATCAATGGCAAATGGCATGGCTTGCGGAAGCACGAAGCTTGTGAGATAGCTCCCACCAAAAGCTACAACAACACCAACCAGTGCCAGCCAGAAACTTTGCCATAAGATGGACTTCATGATAAGGAAGTTTGAAATCCCTTGTGCCTTCATAATCCCAAAGATGGGAACTTTTTGAAGCGTGATAACATACATAAAGACGGCAATAATGAGCAGCACAATCAAGAACAAGAAATAAATCATCGCGCTCAGTGTTGTTTTCTGTGCGGAATAACCAGGAATGTTGTTGATAAGTTCAGAAGTTGTGATGACTTTTAATTTATCTGAGCTTGAACCCTTCAAGGTTACTTGACCAGATTTTACAATGACACCATTCACAGAACCATCTGCGGCGGCTGCGTTCATGTTTTTAATTGCGGAAAGCGTAGTAAATGAACTGTAGACGACAGGTGTTGCGGAGTAGTAAGTCGGTTTGGCAATGCCAACGATTTTTAACTCTGTATCGTTATTCCCTACCTTTATCTTGTCTCCAACTTTATAACCCTTGTCGGCAAGATTTTCTGGGATGACGATTTCTTTTTTATCTTCCGAAAAATCGTTGCCTTCCTTTACATTCGGTAGAATGTCAGAGCCGATTGGAAGCGCCATGACTGTAATATTCTCTCTTTTATCTTCTCCTTGATTGATCGATGTTGAAAAAATCGAAACGGGAGATAATTCGTCTCCTTCAATATTATCTAACTCTGTTTTTGAAATTTGAGAAGCAGATAAAATATTATTCGAACTGTCTGACAGAACAATCTTTTCTGCATTCCAATCCACTACAGCTTGTTTAAACTGGTCTGCAAGGCCAGTCGATAGACCTGACAATATGAAAACAACATAAGAAACCAAAAATATGATTGTTGCAATCAAAGTGTACCTTGTCTTGTAATAAAATATTTCTTTTAGTGATAAAAACATAATACAACTCCTTGGAGAACTTAATGTTCTCTTCTTTACTGATGATTTTGGCTGCCGGAAAGGCCATTCATAACCACTGCGACTTCACTGTCATAGTGCGCTACAAACTCTTGATCACTCCACTCTTCCGCAAATAATCTGTAAACCAGATCGTGTACAACCGCTTTAAACACGGAAATCATTGGCGAAACAGGCTCTTTACTCACAAATGTTTGAGGGTTATACTTTTTCCAAGCTAAAGTCAACTCGTGGTTCCAATCTAAAAAGCGATATTTGTAGATGGCGTAATTTTCATTATGCACGAGTTCCTTTAGTAGTAAATGCTTGTATTCGTCTACCGCTTTCTCAAGCGGATATTTTTGGATTGCATCTAAGAAAAGTTGGTGAAGCTCACTTGTCTCTTGAGACAGGACATACATATAACAATCCGTTAAATCTTCAAAATATTGATAAAAACTTCCCCGAGGAATCTCTAAACTTTGCACAATGTTTCTGACCGTTGCCTGATGGAAGGGTTTATCGGCAAATTCTGTCTTACAAGCCGCGTAGATGCGCTGCTGTTTTTCTTTTGGAAGCTTTAGGTATGTAGCTTTAGGCACTCTATTTCCTCCTTCTATTTTTCAAAAAATGACACAGTGTCACTTTAAGAGAAATTTTAACAGTTTAATCATTAAGAGTCAAATATATGAACTTATTTTATTCCGTTCTCATTTTTCAAACTTAATATGATTTTAAAATAAAAAATTTGTAAGTTGAATATCTTGCAAAAGCAGAACATAAGCAGTAGAATAAAGTTAGAAACAAAATAATAAGGAGGAATTTTGTATGGTCGACAAAGGTACAACAGACAAACTTAAAGGTAGCGCTAAAGAAGTTGTTGGTGATGTTACAGGTGACAACAAGAAGAAAGCTGAAGGCATTCTTGATAAAACTATCGGTAAGGTGAAAGAAGTTGCTGCGGACATCAAAGAAGCCTCTGAAGATGCTGTAGAAGATGTGAAGGAAAAGCTTGAACATCATAAAAAGTAAAAAAAAAGCACTGTTCGGTGCTTTTTCTTTTAAAATTACGGACTTGGCAAAGAAAGAGTTACTTTGAACAAGTCTCCATCTGTTTCTAAAAGGAAACGACCGTCATGTGCTTCCACAATCGACTGAGCTATGGCTAGCCCCAAACCTGAACCTGATGTATTTCTCGATAAATCTCCTCTTTTAAAGCGCTGTGACAATTCTTGACTATTTTCTCCCAGTTCTTCTCGCGAAATATTTTTAAAGACCAAATCAATCGTATTTTCAGCACTTTTATGGGCAGAAATATAAACTCTACTCTTTTCCAGCGAGTATTTCAAAATATTGTGGATTAAATTTTCAAAAACTCTCCACATCTTATCCCCATCCACTTCCGCCAACAGTTCCTTATCCGTTTGTGTGATAAATTTCAGTGAGGAAGCTTCTATTTTTTCAGAGAGTTCAGCCAGTGACTGCTCTAGCAATTGTACAAGGTCAACTTTACTTTTTTTCAACTCAATGTTTCCGCTAGCCATTTTTGAAACTTCAAAAAGGTCATCAATAAGAACTTTCAGACGTTTTGATTTTTGATCAATGACTTCAATATATTTTTCTTTTTCGGTTTGGGAAAGTTCTGCGTTACGCAATAAATCAACAGAAGTGATGATTGAAGTTAAAGGTGTTCTTAAATCATGTGAAACATTCGTAATGAGCTCTGTCTTCAGGCGCTCACTTTTTATTTGCTGACTTTTTGAAGATTTCACTTCTTCATTTATTTTTTTGAGATTTTCAGAAACTTCTCGAAAAACAGTTTTTCCCCTGGGTGTGACTTTTAATACTTCAGCATTCTTCCCTTGAGCAATCGCCTCAATAATTTTTACTGTCTGATTAAACATGGCCAACCTTCTCAGCAAATAAACGAAGAGAAGCAAAAGATAAACCACAAGCACGAACAAGTAAAGAACAATGGCTTGTCCTCCCCACATCAGTGCAAGCAGAAAACCAAGGGCGGCTGCCAGCATACTCCAGAAAATGAACCAAGCTTTCGAACCTGTTGAAAAATTGCTGGCAGCTTCTTTTAAGAGAGAGAAGCTTCTAGAAACATAGGTTTTCTTCCAATTTTCTCTATCCTTTGCCCTGTAGTAAATCCCCCAACCTCCAAGAACGAGCAGATAGAGCACGAAGAAAGCCCAACAATATTCTTTGAGAAAAGGTATAAGATTCCATGTGACTCTAGCCTCACGTATGAGTGATAAGTAAAGGAGGGAAAGGATCAAGGCAATGAAAATCTGTCCATCAAGAGCTATTTTATCCCATGTTTTGGTTTTCTCCAGAAGCAAGTCCTTATCTTGTGCTGCTTTTTTCCAGTATACTAGAAAGGCTGCAAAACTTAAAATACTCACACAAAGAAGTCCAATCGTCAGGTTTTTCATTTCTGTAAAACTCTTAAAAGATGCTCTTTGATCAAAGTTGCTATTTTTTAATATAATAATTTGACCGTCAAAGCGATTGGGACCGTCAAAATTAAGTTCATTTATATTGCCTTTGAATAAAGTTTTCGCTGTTGCAAAAGTTTTATTTTCAGAGATATTATCAAGATATTTCCCCGAGCTTGTTTCGGTCACTTGATAATTAATATCTGCTGAAAGCTCTTTATATTGTGGCATCCAAGCTTTTTTCTGCTGCGCAATGAGTTCTTTTTTCTGCTCTCTTATTTTTTCTGTGACGTATTTATCATCTGTGAATAATTTATCCACTTCACTTAACTTTTTATTTTGCTCGTCCTCAAGTCTTCTTACAAGTGATTTGTCGCCAGCTTCTTTAGCTTTACTGAGACGTTCAAGGAAGACAGGATCCTCTTTAATCGTTGCCACTTGCGTATACTTGTCTGGCTGATTCATGCGGTATTCTTCAATGTCTTCTGTCGTCACCTCTATTGGTAAATTAGGATTTACCTGAGTATTGATTAGCGCTTCTTCTAAAGTCGAAATTTCTTCTTTGAAGTACTTTGACTGAAAATAATCATTAAAAATATATTGATCAGCATTCAATGCTGTAAAAACTAAACTGTTTACCCCCAAAAGAAGTAAAGCTAGCCCGATACTCACTCCAAACTTATTTTTCCATTTTATAACCAATGCCCCATACCACCTTTAAATATTTTGGATTTTTTGGATTTACTTCTATTTTTTCACGAATTTTTCTTATATGTACAGCTACAGTATTTTCTGCATTAAAACCTGGTTCTTGCCAAACTCGTTCATAGATTTCTGAAATTGAGAAAACTTTTCCAGCATTGCAAGCCAATAATTCCATAATTTTGAATTCTGTAGGTGTTAACTTTATCAATTCCCCATCCACTCTCACTTCTTTACCTTCTTGATCAATGGTCAAGCCACGGAGCTGAACTACTTTTTCTCCTTTTTCGTAACTCCCCAGAGAGGTATATCTTCGAAGTTGTGATTTGACGCGAGCGATTAATTCTAAAGGATTAAAAGGCTTGGTTAAATAATCATCAGCCCCAATTTGCAAGCCTAAAATTTTATCCGTATCTTCACTTTTAGCACTCAGCATTAGGATAGGAATCTGCTGAGATTGTCGGATTTTAAAAGTAGCTTCAATGCCATCAAGCTTAGGCATCATGACGTCCATGATAATTAAATGAACTTCTTCTTTATCAAGAACCTCCAGTGCTTCCACGCCATCTTTTGCTTGAACGGCACGTATTCCTTCATTCTTCAGATAAAGTGCAATCGCTTCACGTATGTCTTTCTCATCATCTACAATTAAAACAGTATGTTTCATCCTTTCCCTCATTTCTACTTGATGAAATTAGTATAACAGAAATTTATTAACAGTTTTTAGCTTAATTTCTTAATACTTTCTTAAGTTTTTATATTAAAAAACATAAATAAAAAAGTACGCCTCAGTTGTACTTTTTCCTGCTTTTCACTGAATGATTTTTTCAATCTGAGAAAGTACGGCTTTCTCCTTATTACTTCCTATAATCCACTTCGCTCTTGCTTTCGCTTGGTCATTGGCATTCGCTACAGCATAGGAATAGCCGGACATCTCTAACATTTCTAAATCATTATTCGCATCACCAAAGGAGGCTAAGTTTTGAGGGGAAAGTTCAAGCTCTCGCAAAACTTTCTCAAGAGCTGCACCTTTATTGCTGCCTTCAAGAACGATATCCAGATAGATATTGCCGCTTGTCACGGCCTTTATCCCTTTTTTAAAATGGCTATTCAGTGTTGCTGTGACCGTAGCTAACTCTGCTTCGGGGATAATTGTTGCAAATTTAACCACTGTATCTTCTGGTAGCTGTTCAAAAGAAGAAAGAAGCTCTAGTTTTTCATAATATTTATGAGCAAAAGTTTCAAATTCTTTTGAAACACTCTCTAAAGTATAAGCGCTCTTCGCACCACAGACAACGACAGGAATCTTTAAATCTGCAAGCAAACTGAGAACTTGGCCCACCTCTTTTGAGTTAAAACTTGCGACTATCTCCACTTCATCATTGATGGTAATGATGCCGCCATTTTCAGAGATAAAAATAATATCTTTAATGTCCTCAAAATAAGACTTTAACTTAAAATACTGATTACCACTTGCCACGATGAAGCGAATTCCTTTGGCATTCATTTTTTGCTGGAGGGCAGAGAAGTACTTTTTGTCATAAGTAGATTGTTCATCCAAGAATGTTCCGTCCATATCTGTTGCAATAGCTGTTATCATTTTATTTACTCCTCTATATTCTGAATCTATTTTAACAAAATATAAACTTTTATGTTGCTTATGTTCCCCCAGTTACTCCCATAACATAAAGAAAAAGTCCGGCGTTCCCTCAAACTCTTCTTCTATTGAAAGATACTCTTTGCTCGAGGACGAATTATATTCTTAACTTCATCATAAAAATTTTCATATCAAGAAACATTAAGGCTCATTTCCATGCTGTTCTCTTTCGAAATAGGGTTCTACTTCCTAAATACCCGTATATCTTTGAGTTTCTCAGTTACCATGATTCCTAAAAAAGCGCAATAAAATAAAAATGAAACCTCTACATTTCACTTTTATTTTATTGCGCTTTTTCCTCTAAAGTACGTTCCACATCTAACTGGCGGATATTATATGTCGCTTCAAGCATCTCCACGCGTCGAACAGAACGGGGCAAAAATTTTCGGATATCATCCTCATTATAACCAACTTGGAGTCGCTTATCATCAAGAATCAATGGTCGACGTAAAAGCGTACGGTTGTCCTCAATTATAGCGACGAGTTCATGAAGGGACAAACGTTCAAAATCTAAAGACAAGCGCTTATAAGCACGGCTTCTTGTCGATATTATCTCCTCTGTGCCATTTTCAGTCAAAGATAAAATATTAAGGAAATCTTCTGGATCTATTTTATCTGTTACTAAATTAATCTCTTCGAACTCTAATCCATGATTAGTTAGCCATTCTTTGGCTTTTTTACAAGAACTGCAAGCCATGACAGTATATACTTTTATCATATCCTTTTCCTCACCTTTCTTAATTTTATCTCATCTATATTTAACATAATTATATCATTTTTAAACAAAATGTCAAACTGACTAAATTTTGTAGTATTTTATATAGAATCGTAATAAAATAAGAACTGCATCAAAGCAGTTCTTATTCCTCATATACACGGTAAATTCTATCCGATAAGAGACAAATCACTTCGTAACCGATGGTTTGCCGCCAATTTGCAATATCCTGAACCGTAATTTCTTTATCCCCGTTTTTCCCTATCAAAGTCACTAGAGTTCCCATGTCATAGTGTCTTGGAAGGCGAATCGTCATTTGATCCATAGAAATGCGCCCGATGATTTCACAAAACTGTCCATCAACAAGAACCTTGAAGCCTTGCATATCTCGTGTCCAACCATCCGCATACCCTATTGAAACTGTGCCCACATAGGTGTCTTCTTCTGCACGGAAAGTTGCTCCATAGCCCACTGTATCTCCTTTATGAATTTTTTTCACATGCGTCAGCTCTGAATGCAAGCTCAAGGCCGGCTCTAACTCATAAGGCAATTCTAACGCATCGCCACTTGGGTTTAAGCCATACATAGCTAGGCCAATGCGTTCAATATCTTGGACGTCTTGATTTTGCCATAAGCCTGCTGCAGAATTTGTGGAATGCACATACTTTGGTCGATAACTGAGTTGACTTACCAAAGCATCAAATTTGGCTTTTTGCTCTTCAAACTGTGTAGTGTCCTTTTCATCAGCAGTTGCATAATGTGTAAAAATTCCTCGAACCGTGATGTTATACTGTTCCGCAAGCGCAATAATTTGATTCGCTTCCTCAGCTGTTGTCACACCAATCCGTCCCATACCTGTATCTACCGCGATATGAATTCTCAGACGCGAAAAATGTTTATTTTTATTGGAAGCAATGACTTGCTGGAGCCACTCTAAACTTGGTGCAGTCAAAGTAATGTGTTGGCTGGCAGCAATCTCCGCATGCTCTGGAACAATCCCTGATAAAACCAGAATTGGTTTGATAATCAGCTGCTGGCGAAGTTCGATAGCTTCATCAAAATTTGAGACACAAAAACCATCCACAAGACCCTCAATATGCTGTGCAACCGCAACTGCACCATGACCATAGGCATTGGCTTTTACGACTGCCCAAAGCTCTGGTTTATCACCAATGTGCTTTCGCATCTTTTTGACATTATTCTCAATCGCTGACAACTTAATGACGGCTGGTGTGTGACGGTGTGGTGCTGCTTTCATAATATCTATCCCTTTCTTGTTTTCAGTCTCTACTTTCCAAAAGAACCATAGCCACTGCTTCTTGGTTACTATGTGAGATACTCAAATGTGCTTGTCCAGCAAAGGGATGCTTTAAAAAGTAAGGTTTTCCTTTATCATTTTTAGATATTTCTATTTGATGGAAGGAAAGTTGACTGTCAAAACCTGTTCCCAATGCTTTTGAAAAGGCTTCTTTTGCTGCCCAACGTCCAGCTAAAAACTCTATCTGCCGTTTTTTTGAGGTAAAACTTTCAAAATGAGTAAACTCACTTATTGTTAAAACGCGTTGTGCAAACTTAGCATTGTGTTCCACTGCTTGGATAATGCGAGATATTTCAACATTATCTATCCCTATACCGTAAATCATTCCTCTATTATATCAAAATTTTAGACACTTTATTTTAATTTTTTCTTTTATTCCCAGAAACAAAAAACAGCAGCAGATTTTCATCTACTGCCGTAAAATATACATAATTCTTATTATTTAGCCAATTCGTAAATTGCTTCAGCATAGATAACTGCTGATTTGAAGAGGGCATCCAATGGTTTGTATTCATTTGCTTGGTGCATTGTATCTTCTTCACCTTCAAACATTGCACCGTAAGCAACACCACGTTTAAGGAGGCGACCGAATGTACCACCACCGATTACTGTTTCGTAACCTTTAAGGCCAGTGTGTTTTTCGTAAACGCTAATCAATGTAGAAACGAGTTCATCTTCCATTGGTACGTAGTGAGGTTCCATCACGTGATCGTTCATGGTTACTTCTTTTACGCCTTCAAGAGCTTCAAGAACTGCTTTGATTTTATGTTGGTCAGTTCCTTGTGGGAAACGGAAGTTGAGAGCAATCGTACCTTCACCGTTTTCGTCAAAGTTCCAAACACCTGCATTCATTGAAGTTGCACCCATAAGCTCGTCATTATAGGCTGTGCCTAATTTTTCACCTTCGTGGTCATCGATCAATGTTTCAGCAGCAAGTTTGATATAGGCAGCTGCACCAGCTTCAAAGTCAAATTGGTTAAGGAATTTAGCAAGATAAGTTGCACCGTTAATTCCTTTAAATGGCATTGCACCGTGTGCAGATTTACCATAAACTGTTATTGTTGCTTTACCGTCAGCTTCTTCAAGGTCAAAGCGCAAGTTTTTGTCTGCATTTTCAGCAACAAAAGCTTCCAATTTTGCTTGAAGGTCTGTCGCACCTGAGATTACTGCAGTTGCAGACTCTGGAACCATGTTTTCAGCTAAACCAGCTTTGAAAGAGTGGAGTACTACAGGACCAGCATTTTTTCCGTCAAAGTGAAGGTATTCTGTAACATTACCTTTTTCACCATTGATGATTGGGAATTCCGCATCTGGAGAGAATCCAAAATCTGGCAATGGTAATTCACAGTGTTCGAAGTAGTAGTCCATATCTTTCCAACCTGTTTCTTCGTTTGTACCCACGATGAAACGGATTTTTTTAGACAATGGGACACCAAGGTCTTTCAAGATTTTCAAACCATAGTAACAAGCCATAGTTGGGCCTTTATCGTCTGAAGCACCACGTGCGTAAAGGTTCCCGTTACGTATTTCAGGTTCAAATGGGTTTGAATCCCAGCCAGAACCTGCAGGAACAACGTCCAAGTGACCAAAGATACCTAAAACTTCATCGCCTTCACCATATTCAAAGTGACCAACGTAGTTGTCATAGTTTTTAGTTTGGTAGCCGTCACGCTCAGCCAATTCCAAGAATTTGTCAAGGGCTTTACGAGGTCCAGGACCAAATGGGTTCTCCTTATCCGCGTTGTCCATATCCATTGCTGAATCAATACGAAGAAGTTCAAACAAATCTTCAAGCATTGCGTCTTTGCGCTTTTCTACTTCTGCAGTAAAATCAATAGTTGTCATGAGTGCCTCCATTTTTCGACCTTTTGCGAACACTCTCACAAAAAATCTTTTTTCTAAACTGCTATAATTATACCAAAAAAGTAAAACGTTTGCATTTCTCAGGGGAAAACTAATCTTTAAAAAACTTAAACATTTTGACCTGTGGTGTCGGTAGCGCTACTTTAGAAAGGTCGGAAAGCTTAACCCAAAGTTGATTTTCATTCAGTTTTTCTTCTTGAAGAACAAAATTTTCCTCTGGAATACACTCAATAATTTGAACAAACCACTTCAAATGGGAAAAAACATGAGTGATTTCTCCGACTTTTGTCATACGTGAAATACTATCTGGAAGATTGGTGGGCAATAATAACGCCTCATTATCAAACTCTTCTTTGGAAATCTCTTGCATGGGAAAAGTCCACATATTAGCAAGTAAACCTGTTGTCGGACGTCTTTGGAGGTAGTATTCACCTTGTGAATTTTTTAATGCATAAGCATTGTAGTAAATATGCTGCTGCTTTATCTTTTTACTCTTGACAGGATACTTAAGTTGCGTGCCTTTAGGTCTGGCTTGACAATAGGCAGCTAAAGGACAAATCTCGCATTTGGCAATTTTAGGCGTACATACCATTGAACCAATGTCCATGAGTGCTTGGTTAAAATCTCCAGGATTTTCCTCTGAAATAAGTTCTCTCAGCTTTTTATCAAATATTTTACGAGAAGCAGCCTTCGAAATATCTGCATCAATCTCAAATAATCGACTCGTCACGCGCATCAAATTTCCATCAATGGCGGGTTCAGGTAAGCCAAAAGCAATCGAAGCAATGGCCGCTGCAGTATAGGGACCAATACCTTGCAGACTTTTAATATCTTCTAACTTGTCAGGAAATTCCCCTTGAAATTCTGTCATTACCTGCTGGGCGGCTATTTTTAAATTTCGTGCCCGTGAGTAATAACCTAAACCTTCCCAAAGTTTCAACAGCTCATCATCATCAGCTTCTGCTAAGTCCGCAATCTGTGGATATTTTTCCATAAAACGGAGATAATAGGGCATAACTGTTTCAACCTGTGTTTGCTGAGACATAATTTCAGAAATCCAGACAGAATAAGCCTGCGTGTTTTTACGCCATGGTAAAGGCTTTTTGTGGATAGCGTACCATCCTAACAAATCATGCTGGAACTTTTCTATTTCGGTTTTATTCATAAACTCTATTATAACAAGTTTTCAGGCAAAAACAGTATGTTTTACCTCCTTGTACAAGGCAAGGAAGTGCTAAAAATAAAAAAGCAAATCGTTTTTTGATTCGCTTTTTGAATTTATTGTTGATTTTCTTTTCCCAAAACTTCCTTGACACGTTCAGCCACTTCATAAGGTACACCTGCTTCAGCAACCTGAGCCACATCTGCTTCGGCTATTGCCTTAAGCGACTTGAAAGTCGTCATCAGTTTTTGCTTACGTTTCGGTCCAAGCCCCGTAATACCATCCAGTTTTGAAGAAAAAGTATTTTTCCCCCGGACTTGCCGATGGAAAGTAATGGCAAATCGGTGAACTTCATCTTGAATACGCTGGAGAAGAAAGAATTCTTGCGATTGTCGACTCAATGGTACAACTTCCAAAGGATCTCCAAAAAGTAACTCGCTGGTTTGGTGCTTATCGTTTTTAGCCATCCCTGCCACAGGAATATCTAAACCTATTTCTTTCAAAATAGCCTTGGCTGCGTTGACTTGCCCTGCACCACCATCCATTGCAATCAAATCAGGTAAAGCAGTACCTTCGCGCATGGCTCGGCTATAACGGCGCGTAATTACTTCACGCATTGAAGCATAATCATCTGCACCTTCAACTGTTTTAATCTTGTATTTCCGGTAATCCTTCTTTGAAGGCTTACCGTTAATAAAGACAACCATCGCCGATACTGGCGAAGTCCCCATAATATTAGAGTTATCGAAAGATTCGATACGGACAGGAGTTGGAATGTTGAGGATTTTCCCGAGATTTTCGATAGCACCTTGCGTTTTAATCAGGTCTTTTTCTAGGAGGTCAAATTTCAATTGTAACTGAGTCCGTGCATTTTTAGTCGCCATCGCAACAAGCTGCTTCTTCTCACCACGGCTGGGTTTGAGAACCTTCGTATGGGTCACCGCTTCTACCGACTGCACATCAATCTCTGACGGAATCAAAATTTCTTTTGGCACCATATGTTCGGCCGCTTGATAGAACTGTCCGATGTAAGTTAAGAAATCATCTTCTGCTTCATTGTAATAAGGAAACATATTGACATCACGTTGAATCATTTTTCCTTGTCGCACAAAGAAGACCTGCACACACATCCAACCTTTATCCACATAGTAACCAAAAACATCCCGGTCTTTTAAGTCATGGTTCATGACGCGCTGTTTTGTTCTTAGAGTGCCGATAGAATTGATAACATCACGATACTCTGCTGCTTGTTCAAACTCCATTTTTTCCGAAGCCGCAAACATTTTTTCTTTGAGCTCATTGATAATCTCTTTATCATCCCCTGTCAAAAATCGCTTGACCTCCTGAGCCATATCTTTATAGACTTGTGGATCCACATGATTCACAACCGGACACAGGCACTGATGGATATGATAGTAAAAGCAGACTTTCTTTTCATGCAAACCACATTTTCGAAAAGGAAAGATACGATCTAAGAGGCGTTTGACTTCATTGGCTGCTTTAACATCTGGATAGGGTCCAAAATACATGGCACCGTCCTTTTTGACACGGCGCGTAATCATCAGGCGTGGGTATTTTTCATTTGTAATCGTCAAAAAAGGATAATACTTATCATCCTTAAGCATGATGTTATATTTGGGCTTGTAGCGTTGAATTAGGTTGATTTCAAGAACCAGTGACTCAATGTTTGACTCAACCACAATCCATTCTAAATCTTCAATCTCGCTAACCAAAAGCTCCGTCTTTGTATTATGGGAACCATGAAAATAGGAACGCACGCGATGTTTCAGATTTTTCGCCTTCCCAACATAGATAACAGTTCCATTTTTATCTTTATGTAAATAGCAGCCGGGACTGTCTGGTAAGAGTTCCAGCTTTGCTTTAATCGTGTTATTCATGGTTTTAATTATAGCATATTCAGTAATGGAACTTTTGTTAAATGAACCCTGTCAATTATACGTTTATCTTGGAGAATAATACTTCACCACCTACTTCTTTCTTTTCTTATTCTTCCTACTTTCTATAAATATCTCAATACCCTCTCTAAAATATATCCCTAAACTGATAAAAATGATGACATTCCAGTTATTGCTTCCCCCTAGAGAAAGATTTATAAATAACAGCATCAACGATACGGTACTTAGAATAATCAGTATTACTATTTCTTTTTTGTTCATCTGTTTTCCTTTTTGCTTGCTTAATAAAGTTTAAACTTCATCTAGGATTGACATCTTTTTTAAAATGAAATTCTCTAACTCATCCGCTTTTCGAAAATTATTTTCAAAAAATACCGCGTGATTTTCTTTTAGATACACGATATCATCCGATAATTCAAAGGCTATTTTAGAAACATGGGTAGAAAAAATAATTTTCATCTCCTTCTTTTTATTTTTCAGTATTTCGGTAATTTCTCTAAAACTAATGACATCAATATCTGAAAAAGGTTCATCCAATAACAGGACTTGGGGTTTCGATAATAGAGCTATGATGATACACAATTTACTTTTCATACCTTTGGAAAAATCCTTTATTAGCTTATTTTCGGGTTGAAAATGTAATTGCTTAAATAATTCTCCTTTCTCCTGAAAATCTATTTTTTGATCTTTAAAAGTAAAGGTCGTATCAATGAATTCATTTGCTGTCATAAATTCAAAGGGAAGTTCATTATCCTCTAACAATATCACTTCTTCAGCACCATAAATTTCTCCGCCATCTGATGCTAATGTCCCATTTAAAATATTTAATAAGGTGGTTTTCCCAATCCCATTTCTTCCAAAAATACTGTATATCTTTCCTTGTTTAAACTCTAAATCAATATTTTTAAATATATAGGTATCCCCAAATTTCTTGGATAATTTTTCTGCTCTCATAGTGCTCCTTTAATTACAAAATGTTCAATTATTCCCGATATAATTAGTAGTACGACAGGAATCCATATTAATTTATATTTTTTATCAATTCCAATAAAGCACCCCAAAGAAAAAGCAAATATTTCAATTATTCCGTATTTCCCTACTTGATAAAGGCTATTCGTTACATCATGTGAAATTACCAATACAATTGAAAAATAAATAGCATTATAATAGAAAATAAAATATGTTATCTTTTTATGGATGAGCCCTCCCACAATCAGAAGAGTTAACACTAAAAGATTCTTGAAAAAAATTGTAGAAAACGACAATACTGGAATATCTTGATTGTCCACAACTGAACTATTGCTTCCTAAAGACATAATAAGTACTACTGCTGAAGGTAACCAAAAGGTTATAAAGAATATCAATATCTTTTTCATAACTCTCTCAACATATACGCTAACATAGCAAATAAAAACACCGATGTTATGACAAACAAACCATAGTAATCTATTTTTTTTTATTGTCGCTATGTCCGCTTTCCATAATAAATATCCCAACGATGATTCTGCTAAAAACTAATACTGTCGTTAACACAAGCCCAATCATAAAGAATGTTAATGACAATCTTACAAATATATTCAAAATAACCTGCACAACCAGTAAGAAAAATAAAATCCTATAACCATATTGGATTAAAAAGCGTTTTTTATTCCAGCCTATCATTTTCAAGTAGTTTATCATTGGTTTGCTACAAATATTCGGCATTAAAAGAAAGGATAAAAGTGTTACAAATACAATCGTCTTACTTATCTCGCTTATAGGAAGCATTCCCAAAAGACCTGCCGGAATAACCAACCAAAAAGCTGCGCCTTTTATATAGCCCTCAAAAAATTCCTGAGTCATTCCTCTAAAATTTCTTTTCTCCTCAATGTTTTTTAAGGCAGGATTTCGCTTTATGATAAGAAACATTAAAATATGAATTATCAATAGCGTAAAGATGACATTTACAATTATCCCAAAGCCAGATGAACCTATCAAATGCTCAATATCTTGCGATTTTAAGACTGTTGGAAACATCAAAGTGACTGTAGCAACGATAAAATAAGAAATATACCATGGATAGCGGGGGCTCTCGCTTCTTTTTATGTCCATAATAGCCACCGTCTTAGAATAAACATAGTAAGTCGTAATAACTAGACAAAACACCATAAGCAAGACTCCCCCTATTCCTGATTTTAAAAAATAAGGAAGTATTGCTATATCTACCAAAATAAAAGTTCCCATTACATATGTAGCATAATACAATCCAACTTTTTTTATATTTATAAACCGTTCTTCTTTTGTAAATATTTTCCCCAGTAGGAACTGTAAACTTTTTATTTTTTGATTGCTCATCTTAGCTTGTTTGGCAAATACAAAAATAGAAAGTGACATCAATAGAATTTGTGACAATAGCAAGTGCACTGTAGCCACATTTATCTGCGAAGTATAAACTGTGACAGCCACCAAAAAAGCAAGATAGAAGAAACAGCGCATCAGTAGATAAAAATTAAAGATTATTTTTTTCCATAATTGCCCTAAATCTGATAAAAGAAGATTATGCTGAAAAAAATAATTCCTATTTAAGCGATAAAACAATGAAAATATTTTAATCATACCAACTCATAACCTAACAGCTTCAAGCCTTTTATCCTTAATAACCACTACCTGTTCACAACTTTTCGCGACTTCTTTACTATGTGTAGCGATGATTATTTTAGTTCCTTTTCGTTTTAGCTCTTGAAAAATATCTAATACGATACGCTCTGTCTCTTCATCTAGAGCACCCGTAGGTTCATCCGCTATTAATAGTGTTGGTCCTTTCGCCATAGCTCGAGCTATGGCAACACGTTGACATTCGCCACCAGATAAATATTTAATTTTTTTATGTGCATAGCCCTCTAATCCAACCATTTTTAAATACTCCATTGTTTCACTTTTAGATTGAACGCTTTTTTTCCTAAACCCTAATAATATATTTTCCATGACATTACGATCATCTAAGAGATTATAGTGCTGTGTGATGATACTGATATTTTTTAGTCTCAGATCTGCCATTTTATCAGTCGTTTTGTAAACTAAATGGTGATTAAAAAAATATTCTCCCTCATAGTTGATATCAAGCCCTGCAATAATATTTAATAAAGTCGTCTTTCCCGACCCACTTCTCCCCATTATAGCTAGAGAAGAGGTGGAATCAGAAAGCGAGAAGTTCAAATTTTCAAACAAGACTCTTTCTATTTGCTTGTTTTTTATGATGTTTTTATTAATATTCTTCAGCTCAATCATTAGTATAAGTCCTTTTTAATTTTGATAGATAGGTACTCTTTAAAATCATAAAATCAATGGTAAAGTAACCTGCCTGTGCGATAAGCAAGATAAATAAAAGTTCTAATCGCTTTATGGAAGAAGTTAAATAGACAGCTAAAAAGATAATAGAACTTAACATATATTCTGTCATGGTGTACTTCAAGACAACAAACTTTATATCACGGGCACGATACCCTTTTATCCAAAAATATTTTATGATGTTCAACCTTCTCTTTATCATCACTTTATCTAAACAGCGCAATACAATGTAGAGGGATAGACTTAGTAAGGCTATCACACCAAAAATAAGGCTTAAGTTTTTTTGAATAATATTGTACATAAAGTTGAATTGAATCAAATAAGCGGGCATCGACAGTAAGGTGTAATGAGAAAAGTTGCTCTTTAAAGAAATATCATGCAATTTATTGAGTAATTCCGTACCCGTCATATCTCTTGAGACAGCTATGTTGCCATTTATCATCGCAAAATTTAATATGCCATAAAATTCCTTATCTTTTTCCGTCACTTTAGGAAGTTTTGGAGGATAGGGGATAATAAAGTAGTTGTCAATAAAAGTATTTCTATTGTTTTGATAAAATAGAGATGAATTTTCTCTCAATATCCCTACAACTTCGAATTGATACTTTTTAAAATATAAACTTCCTTCGATAATATCTCCCACATTGTATACACCATTATAATCGGAACCCAAGAGTATGGGGAGGACACCCGAATCATAATTCACAGTATCCCAATCTATCGTCGTCCCTTTTTTAACACTCAAATTAAAAAAAGAGAAAGTACGAGCATTCATTTGTAGGGCCTTGACATCAAAGAGCTTTTCTCCTGTTTGTTCGTCCTGATAAAAGCCCTTTTTAGTCCTCTCCGTATCAAAAGCATAATCAAACTGCATGTCTCCTTTAAAGTCAGTAACTGGAATGGGTTGATCAAAAATTGACAGGAAGTTAATATTATCACTCTTATTTAATTGATTGTAAAAGTCAGCAACATGGTTTATAGAGGAAATATCCTCTCTAAATTTAGAAAAATCATTGGGATCATGCAAAGTATCGACTAATCATACATGTTTTCTTTTTGAGCATCTGAAAATTCCCGATCTATAGCTTCATTGCTTGAATGCATGAAGGAGATACAAATATAAAAAAATATAAATAGGAAAGAAATCAGTGTTGATTTCAAAGCAATAAGTACAACGTTTTGCTTTAAGTCAAAGTATAAATTTTTCATTTAATTCCCCTTTTTAGAAGGTGAGAACTTGTGACCAATCCAATAATAATTATAAGCATAGAAGGCAGTAATAAATACAGCTCTATGCTGGATTTCACAAACAATTTTGATAATACAATACAAAATACATTCGTGACTAAAAACACTAAAAGCACTTTAAATAAGAGCACTATCCGTATCTTTTTAGGGGACTTTCCTTTTAAGAACATGACCTCAGCATATGTTTTACTATACAGCCATGACAACACGCCTATGATTAAAGAAATGAAGCCTATTGACAATACAACCATATAAGTAATAAGGGGTGTAATATAATCTATGTTACTTCGCCTTCCTAAATTATTACTGACCTTATAGTTTGGTGCAGAGACATTGACACTGTCTGGGCTATCAATAATAATATTTTCATTTTTATTCTTTGAAAATAAGGATTCATCTTTTATTATCACTTCATCTGAAAGAATACTGTCCTTGCTTGAACCCAGATACCCAATTACCTCGTATAATTTTTCATTATAAGAAAAATATTTAACACCATGATGCTCCTCCAGTGGAACTGTTGAACCTACTAGAGCTTTTCTTTCATCTTTTTTAAAATTCCTCCCCACATATACGGGGAAGTCTGATCTATTGCCTTTAAATTCAAGTGCTCTAATATGATTCTCTTCTGAAAGAACTTTAAAAACCTTTGAATTGATACTATTTTCATCAAGCATCTTACTGTAATTACCACTTGTTTTAAGTGCGTTTTTTGTGTATAAATTGTTAGCCTCTAGGTATATTTTGTTTTGCTTATTTTTATATAAAGAGAGTACAGCTATCAACATATAGACCAGCAGGATGAGTGAAATTATTTTAAGTAAATTTTTCTTTGTCATATCAATCTCTTTTCCAAGAAATGTAACATCATATTAAATTCATAAAGAATATCTGCAGTTTTTTATGGTTTAATTTTAGTTCTGGGATTTCTTTTTTCAGAATAAAAAGACAAAACAGATTTTTACTGCCTCCTTTCAAGTTCACTAAAGAACAATAGGATATTCGGATATTTTATATAACTTCTGATATTCTTGACAAGTCTCTAAAAGCTCCTGATGTGTACCTTCTCCAACAATTTTTCCTGCTTCCATAACAATCACTTGGTCAAACTCTGCAATCATAGACAATCTGTGTGCCACAACGATTACCGTTGCAGGAAGTTTAAATATATTGGCCATCACAATTTTTTCAGTAATGTTGTCCAAACCACTTGTGGGTTCATCCATAAAAATCGCCTTCGGTTGAGAAATAACTGTTCTGGCAATTGATATACGTTGCCTCTGTCCTCCGGAGAAGTTTTGACCATTTTCCGAAATTTTAGTTTCTACACCCAGAGGGAACGAGGCAACAAGCTCATCTAAATTTGCAATTTGAATACTCCTTAACAGCTCATCATCCGTGAATTTTCTCCCCATAAGGATATTCTCTCTAAAAGTACCGCTGAACAAAATATTCTCCTGAAGAACAATTCCAAGATTTTTTCGGAATTTTTTAAGTACTATTTTTTCATGTTCAACATCATCATAGTAAACTTTCCCACTCTCAACTGGAAATAGGTTAGCCATTACTTTAAGGAGCGTGGACTTACCTGAACCGCTAGCTCCGACAATAGCAATTTTTTGATGGGGTTCAATTGATAAAGAAACATTTTTTATAGCCTCTTCAGAAAAACGACTATATCTATAAGTGACATTCTCTAAATCAATCTTTCCAGTATAATTCTCAAGCGTAAATTCACCATTATCACGTTCTTGCTTCGTTTCTAAGATATCCAGTAACCTATCAATATACACCTTTATCATCAACAGTTGATTATAGACATTCGTAATAGATAGTACTGGCGTCAAAAACATAACCCCGATTGAGCTAAAGGCCACGACAGCACCTAGTGTCATCTCTTGGCTTTGTATCATCAAGTATCCAAAGAAAAAAATAATAAGCGGATAAAAACTTTGAATACTGTTTGGAATATTTGTCAGGATTGAAGAATACTTTGCTTTCGTTCTCTCCATAATGATTTGTTGTCCAAAATTCTCACTCCAATTCTTGTAAATATATTCGTAGGAATTGGTCGCCTTGACTGTGAAGATATTATTTATCATCTCGTTAACTATATCTTGTGATTTAGTCATGACAACCATCTGATTTTGTACAATTTTCTGATTAATTTTGGCGTTAATTATCGAAATACCCATCAGTATGATTACGATAATTATTGTGATTAGCGCTAAAAACATATTCATCCAAAACATAATGAATATATAAACAACAAGAAATAAGAAGCTTAAAACCAACTCTAGCACTTGATCAACAAGAATTTGTCTAATATAAGAATTTGAATTAATTCTATAAATCAGTTCTCCTTTACTTCGGTTGACAAAATATGAATAAGGAAGGCGTAAGAGTTGGTGAATCGTATTTCCAAGTAAGGTTTTGTCTATTCTTGTTTGAAGCCTCACTAAAAGCCTTATTTTTACCATGTTAATAACAAAGTAAGAAACAATCATCAATATAATCCCTATCAAAAAAGATTGAAAAGGCATTTTAGCACTTGAATCAATAATGCTTTGAATTACGAATGGAATAAGTAAGCTTACGCAGTGGGAAAGAAAAGAAAAACTAAAAGTAACGACTAATAAATTTTTATTTTCTAAAATACTTTCTTTGAGAGTATTATTTATTTTAGAAATTTTCCTGCTTCTATGCCCGTCATTTGTAGAATAGAGCACCACCTCTGAAAAATGTTCTTTAAAAGCCTCAAAAGACAGCTTTCTTTTTCCCAAAGCTGGATCAACAACATGAATAGTCTTTCTTATGATTTTTTCTATCACCACAAAATGCTTCAAGTCCCAGAAAGCAATAAAAGGAGTTGGAATTGATTGCACAGATTCTGCGTTAATTCTCGCAGCCTTCGACACAACGCCATACTCCTCTAAAACACTTCCTATTTGAAAAAGATTGTAGCCGCCATTGGGGACACCATACTTTTCTCTTAGTTCGACAATATTTACTTTCTTAACAAAGTAGTCAATCATCATTGTTGCGCAAGCCAAACCACATTCAGAATGCTCACTTTGTTGTTGGAAGCGCACCTTCATAAACTAACTCTCCTTATTTTGATATCTATACGCCAAGTATTCAGAGAAGGTCTCAAATTCAAGCATCCCTGAGCTTTTCCAAAATTCTAGTTCCCCATTTTTAATATCATTATCTTCAAAATAACTTACTTGTTCTAACATCGATATTCGATTTGCACTAAATATCTTTTCAGTAAAAATATTTGCTTTTGGATAATCTATGATACTTTTAGTAATTCTTGATGATATTTCTTCTGAAACGCTATCAAGCCACTCAAGATTATTGATTTGGTCAGGCACCATTGATGCATTAGCTGTTGCAATGACATTTCCACCCATATAATTCATGATTTCCCCTAAAGGCTTAATCACCGTATCTTGTCCATTAGTGGAACAAGTGCTCAATAAAACAACAGGTTTCCCCTGCAAGCGTAGCGTATGCGCCCACCAAGCCAATTTATCTAAAATCATTTTTAATTCACCAGTCATGTAATGAAGATATACAGGAGAAGCTAGGATTAATAAATCTGAACTAAGGATTTTTTCTTCTAAAATTGGCAAGTCGTCCTTTTCAACACAACCTGCTTCAAGAAAGCACTCCTCACCGCCTTTACATGCTTTCAGATTGAAGTCTTGGGGGTGTGCTATTTCGATTTCACACCCTTTCAATTTATCAGTAATATTGGAAATAAAAGTTGCTGTGTTCCCCTCTTTTCTTCTACTCCCGTTTAGAATAAATATTTTTTTCATTTAGTCAGCCCTTTCATAGTATCTCAACACAAGATACCCTAACAAACTTCTAGTAGTAAGAAGAAATAAAAATATTAGGAGTACATCATTTGAACGAATTAAAATTGAAATATCCCCCCAAAAACCAGGTAATGTCACAGTTGTTAATACGATGCCTAGTGTCACTAAAAAACTATCTGTAATATTAATGAGGACACTATTTCTTTTCACTAATAAACTTTTATATTGTGCATTATCCTTGTTTTTTATTTTTTTGGTGCCCTCAAGTGAATTAATAAGTAAAAATATAAAAGTGATCAATATCGTAATAAATATCATATTCAGTATTCCTCCCTATACTATCTGTGATTAAAGAGAACATTTCAAGCTAAACAAGAAATGCCCTCTTTGCTTAATATTCTTTTCAAAGTACTACAATATTAAATTTCATCAGCATAGTTCTAATCCTTTTCTTGCATTTTTATACTTCTCCTTAATAATAAAGACCATCTTTTCATTGTATCGTTTTCACAATACAATGGTTACATACGCTTATCAAAATATCTAAGCGCAAAATACTCAATCATTGATCTTAGCATTAACAAATTAAAAGTAATTTCAGCTAAACGCTCTACAGATATCTGAATACTAACACGAAATGTAATGGGCAGTCCTATAAAAAGTAGTCCTAAACCAACCATCACTAGGTCTACATAATCGATTGAAACTGATTTCGCTTTTAACTTAATCATTCTCCAGCGATCGTCATTACGATACTCTTTTTCTTTTTTATCCTGGTAAACTCTATTAACAAGATAAAAAATCGCCGTTATAACAAAGAAAATAAGCAATAGAGACTGATCTAAATGTTCATAAAACATATTATCCTTCTTTCTAATTTAAAAATATTTACATAATTTGTATTAACTAATTTACTTTAGTTGCTACTGTAATAAAAAGGAAGGACACCTCACCTCCTTACAGGCTATAGACAAACAATATGAGCGAGGCCAGATGTTCATTGAAAGTTTTCTACTGGTAAGATGATGCACAGAAATGTCCCCTCCTGACTATGACTGACTTTATTGCTTGACAATCCCTAAGGACACGAAAAAACGTTTAGTCAAGAGAGCTGGTCATTCACTGAGTTATTTACTATCAAAAATGAGGAGTAATCAGCGCATAGAATTTACAAAACAAACTTCCAGAGTTCCAGTAAAACTGTTTCACAAAGCAATTTGTCTACACTCTGAAAGGAGGAGTACCTCCTTAAATCAATCAATAATTAACATCGTACAATGGAAATTACTGCCCCAACGGATGCTCCTGCACACCAAACTGAAGATGTCTTTATTGTTACTGCAATTGAATATAAACAAGCTGGTGATGTACGAGCTTGAACATCTCCTGAACCTTGTACTTGGACCATTTCTGAAATCGTCAGCTCTTCAAATGAAGTACCAACAACTTTACTAACATCAATATGTGACATATTTTGACCTCCCCTATTTCTACTGAATATACCGTCCTCCACATCTTCCTTTTATAGTTCTTACTACTTGATAAGATACGAGAACACCTGCAGTAAATGCACAAGCTGGTGTGGTCACCGGTGTTATACGCATTTCAATATCCCCTGTCCCCTGAACCTGAGTCATTTCTGCAATTGTTAACTCTTCAAATGCATCTCCGACAATTTTGTTTGTATTAATTTCTGACATATTTCCTCCTTTCCCACCTTATTTAAAAGTGTATTTTATATAAAAATCAAATGTGTTAAATGTACTCCTTTAACTCATTCGAGGTTTAGCAACATAAAATTTGAGAGACCCTCTAAATAAACGCTTCCTACCCCAGCTTTCCCATCAAAGAGTCCCTTAATATCGGATTCCAAAAGATTTTTTATTTTATAACCCCTAGAGAGTGAATTTTCTTTAACATTCGCATAAATTTGCTGACTTTTTAGTCGCCATTTATCATCTGAGCTGTACTTATATAGCTCTTCAATAGTTTTCAAAATCCCCCCTGTTCCATGGCAGAGCGTATCATCCAATGGAATATCATCAAGGTCTTTTTCAAATTTTGCAACTAGTAGTTTAAGCTGTTCCTCAATATCTTGATTCTCAAAATGTTTCAAAACTTCTATTCTGGCTTGAATCATGCCAGGGATTCCCCAACACCACTTGTACCTGTCTTCATCTTTAATGTGTAATGACATTTCTTTGGAAAACAAGTCTTTAATCGCTTCTTTATCTACTTCTTGACCTGAAACGAGTGCTAAAGCAATCCCTGAAAGACCATGAGCGAGGCCTACCGAATTTAAGCTTTTGTCTTTTTGCATAATTTTTTCTTTTAGAATAGCTTCAATAATTTTTATTGTTTGATTTGAAACCTTCTTATCTTCAAACGTGTTATTGATTTTTTCTATAAAGCGCAAAATACCAGCTAATCCGGATATATAATCAAACTGCTCAAATTTTTGGACATGCTCGTCTGAAAGTTCATTTAGCTTTTTAATGGTTAGATTTAAAAATTCTTCGTCTACAAGAGTTCCAAAATTTTTATATTCAACCAACATAGGATAAATAGGTGAAAGCCACCCATCAAAAGCTCCTTTATAAGGCTGGTGTTTGGAATGTTTAATTGCTGTGTTGAGCAATTTTTTATAGTAAGAAAAATAGACGTCCTTACCTGTTTTTTGGTAGAGATTTAAAAACAGTAATCCAATACCACTTAAACCACTATAGAGACTGCCATCGCTAGCTTCGAGATACCAATGTTGCTCGTCATTAGTCGCTAAATTCACAAAAGAAACCTCATCCTCGAATCGTACCATGTCTTTAATAAGATCTCGAGCAATACTTTCTGATTCTTTTATATAATCAAATTTTCTTGTCATTCTTGAGAGTGCAATAAATCTAGTTTTTTCATTCAAATATGAATCTGACACTCCAAGCGCCAAAAGCATAATTTTATATTGCTCTCTTATTTTAGTTTGATCAAGCGCTTGAATTCTCTGTATCGCATCTTGAATACCCGAACTTTTAAAGTAATTATCATAGCTCTTATCACGACTATCAATAATAGCTGTAGAATCAGTATAGGCATAAAATATAGGAATGTCGTTAAAAATTAAATCTTTGACCTCACTACTCACAATCCGCTTATCCCTATATGGATAGGACCATGCGTTCATCATCAGTCTTTCCCTGTATTTCATTTCGGAATTATAGTTTGGATGGCTAGCATAGCGCAACATCATCGCGTATTGTTCCGTTCCTTTGGTTAGTACCCTAATCTTTTTCCCTTTAAATACATCCAGTAACTGTATAAATTCTTTCTTTCTCCCCATTACAAAGGTCATGAAGTCTTGAAAGCCTTCCAAAATTTTTAAGCGGTATTCTTGAAAATCAACCTCTTCATCATCGTTATTTTGAGGAATATTATGTCCTCCTTTAAAATAAGCATCTTATTGCTCAAAATGGAATTGATCCGTGTTTATCCCCGTTGGGCCAAAAATTTTAGAGTTAGTTTTTACTTCCTTACCATTTAATGCGCTTAGCTCTACCTCCTTCTTGATGCCAATATTAAGGTTTTTGGGCAATAGACTTGAATTCATAACAGAATCAAGTTGTAAATGATGAGTTATTTTTGAAAAAACAGACTCCTTTTCAAACATTAAGTGAGGCTGGAACATTGTCTCAATATCAATGATGATTGGATATTCACCTTCTGCAATAATATTTTCCATATGCAGATCATTAATGCCCAAAAGATAGCAGATAGCAACTAAGTAACCATATCTTGTATAAAACTTTTCTACACTCTCGCTATCAGCACAATTTTTCTTTTCAATAAACGCATTGTAAGAATATTCTTTCTTATAAATCCCTTTAGGAAACCTCAAGTCAAGAAGATTAGAATTTTCGGCACACCAGTCAAGAAATATCTCAAACGATAAGCTAAGTTCCAAATTTCTAGGCTTGTAAACAACTTTTTTATTACTGAATACTAAAATAGCTACAGCATTAGCTTGCTGATGAGAATCTCCTGTAGAAAGCTGAATTTCTGTCAGTTCTATCGTCTCTAGGTGAAAAATTTCACCTAGTTCTGGCAAGTCTATATCTATCCTCTGAATCATGTTCTTAAAATTATTTATTAAATAATTAATTCTCTCAGTTGCTACTCTCGCTGCAACTGGATACTTTGCATAGAAGGAAACTAAGTCATCTTTTGAGGGGTAAGTTTTTTCAAGAAATTCTTGAAATCTCTCATTGCCGCTTTTTGATTCAAAATTATTTTCATGCTTGTATATTTCTAACTCGATTGCAATTAATTTTCCGAAAATATTGAACATTTCGGTTCCCGCAACTTCTACAAGAGAATGGATAATTTCTTCTGAAATGACCAGTTGCCCTAAATCCATAGTTGCTTCTGATATTTGATTTTTCAAAAAAGTAAGAAACGGCAAGTAAAACATCACGATACCATCTGAGAAATCAACAATACTATAATCAAAAATATCAATTATATTTTTAAATCTTTTAAACCATTGAACCTCTTTATAATTTCCTATCCCCAAAGGCTGGAGAGCAAACGAAAATTCTTGTAAAGAAGTATTCTTAATTTCTAACATCTCCTTAAAATAATTATCATTCAATAGTGTTCGAGCTGAACGCCATTCCTCTAAATAACTTGAATCAATTTCTTTTTCTGAAGAATAATATCTGCTTTTTTCTTCAGTTATGCTAGCTGAATCAATAAATATTTCTTCTATTTTAAACGAAAAGTTTTTCATATGCCTCCCTACCCTTACACCAGCTCCCTAGACTAATCAAAAAAGTATATCCATATTATCCGAATTCTCAGTCTCTAATGAGTCAATCAAGTTATATCATCAACAACTTGATTACACCGGACTAAATCCTTTCTAAAATCCATTTACCTTTTCAGTCTAGCATTCTATTGTGAATGATACAACAAGTCAATGTTCACACAGTGTGCACTTTTTTACCCTTATGTAAATCTCTTTTCCCATAACCATGGCTTTCATTAATCCTTGATTCCATTTTAAGGACACAAGCTGTTTCCTTTTTCTATTTCGTATCTAAAGTTCATTAGACCAATAAAACTTTTTTTGTTATAATTGGTTAACATTAAAATTTCAAATAAATAATGGGGAAGAGGAGTTTATATAATCCCAACGAACATATTTTCAGTGAAGGGAGTTTATCATAATTATTATAAGCGACAGTCAAAAAAAGATAATCGATGCCTTTTTTCAAGCCGCTCAGAAATATCCTAATCAAAAATTGACGCTGCAGATGATTGCAGACCAAGCAGGTTTAAGGAGAGAGTCTATTTATCGTTATCATTTTGATAACATGGAAGATATTATCGAAAAAATCCACTTTTTAATTGATAAAGACATAGACGATGAAATAGAAAAATTTATGATGGGTACAAACACAAATATTGTAAAATTTGTATCTCATACTCTCCTTCCACTTCTATATGTCAGAAAAGATTGGATAAAAATTCTCTGTGAAACAAATGTTGACCCAAACTGGTTAAATTTTCTACAAGAAAAATATGTGCCCGTTATAGAAGCTTACCTTAATAAAATTGGCAAAAAGGATATTTTTTCCAACGCCTATCTCGCGAACATTCTCTTAAAAGAATTTTTATCCATTCTGTCTACTTGGCTAACCGATGATAGCCCCGAACCTGTCTCACTTTTTCAGAAAAAATTTCTCTATCTGCTGAGCTTATCACCTGCGGATATGGTCAATGTGAGAATGACAAGAAATAAAATACAGCAGTAAAGTTTATAAAAATAGACAATAAGTATGTGTGTCTATTTCTATGGCTTTTTTTCATAAAAAAAGCAGTAGATTTTCATCTACCACCCCAGAAGATACTAAATTTTATAAACTTTTCTTCATCATCTCAAGCAAAACTTTAACATCTTCTACTCGCGTATTTCCTGTTTCCTTATCAATAATGGAGCTGTAAACATGTGGGATAATTTTCTTAACGCCGGCATCCACGGCAATCTGGACAATCTCTTCAAAGTTTTCTAAGTCAATACCGCCCGTTGGTTCCAAGTAAAAGTCATACTTGGCACAAGCTGCAGCAACAACTTTGTATTCTTCAATATGCTCTAAGCCTTTCATATTGAAGAATTTTACAGAAGAGCCACCCATATCTTGGAGAAGGCGGATAGCTGTTTCAACTGGGACAACTGCTTCTGGTGCTTGGGAGCTTAAAGGTCCTGTGGCGATATTTACATAGCCGACTTTTCCTGTTGGGGAAATCAAGCCATTAACGACTGTATCGTCTTGTCCCAAAAGTGCACGACTGGTTGCGACTCCTGTGAAAACTTGATTAACATGTTGCGGCTGTAAAACAGCTGAAAGACGAGAAACCATCTGCGATTGGTTCGGATCGCCTGCACCTAGGCCAACAGAGAGCGCATTATCCGTGACAGCAATGTAGCGTTTCATGTCTTCAATCGCTGCTTCATCTGTGGCATAATTTTTAGACAGTACACCCACAACAACGTGCCCTTCTGCTGCCTCATATATTTCTTGGGCATTTTCTACAGAGCCTGCTAATACATTTAGGCAAAGACGGTCTTCTAAATAATTTGGTGTTTTTTTCATTTTTCTCCTCTTTTATTCCATAATTGCTTTAAGCTTATCAACAATGCGCTGCATTTCTGCTTCATCAACTGCGCGGATGTCAAACTCGATGATTCCATTATTGGCTTGGTATTCTCGTGTATAGACAGCTGTGTCGCCTTCTTTAAGCTTGTCAATAACTTCCAGCGCATTCATAGAGTCTGATTCAACCTTGATGCTGGCTCTAAAGATAAGTCGGCCCGCACTGTCCTGCACGATATGTGCAGTAATTCCTGAAATCTCATTAAGTCCGCTAATAAATGGCGCTAATCGCGCTTTTTGACTGCTTTCAGACTCACTTTCTGTTGCGAGATAGTGCTCTAGTGCAGTCACAAAGCCAATGATATTGTCTTTGCCGATTTTCATTGAACGGCCGATGCCTTGCCCTTGCAACTGGACCCATTTTACATACTTGTCTTTGCCGATGACCATGGCTGATGATGGTGCTTCAAGTGCTTTTGCACCGGAGTAAATGACTAAGTCAGCACCTGCTTGGTAGTAGGTGGTCAAGTCTTCTTCGGCAGCTGCATCAACAATCAATGGAAGATTGTGCTTTTGGGCAACCTCAGCCAGTTGAGCTACTGTAAGCATTGATTTTTGCACAGTATGATGGCTCTTGATATACAGAAGAGCTGCCGTTTTATCTGTGATTTCCAGTTCTACTTGTTGCGCAGAACATTGATTTGCCCAGCCGGCTTCGACAACTCGTCCGCCCCCAAGCTCCACCATGACTTGAACACCGGTTCCGTAATTCACATTATGACCTTTGGGTAAGACAATTTCACGCTTTTGGATACGATCTGTAAAAGGATGAACAGCATGATATTTGTCTCCTTGGCCGATAAGGGCTGCGACAGATTGAGCAATTCCTGCAGAAGCACTTGAAACAACCGTGGCATTTTCGGCGCCGACCAAATCTGCAATATAATAGCCGGTTTTTTCCGTCAAGTCATTCATTTCAAAAAAGGCTTGCCCTGCTAATTTTTGTGCTTGAGCAACTTGGTCAGAGACCTTTGATACACCTAAGATGGTCATTTTCCCACTGGCATTGATTACTTGTTTGAGCTTAAATTTCTTATGTATATTGTCCAAATTATTTCTTCTCTCTTTCATGATAGAGTATTCCCGCAACAGTACAAGCAACAGGGCTAAAAAGTTGCTCACTTTGCTGAATATTTCCGTTAGAATCTACAAGTTCCGCCTGCTTGTCTTCAAGTTTGAAGAAGGTCAGGTCGCCGTCTTTCCCCACTTCTAAACTTCCTTTGTTTGCCAAGTTGAAATTTTTAGCGGGAGCAGTTGTCACAGCTGAAATCAGTTCCTCAAGTGAATAGCCGACTTTTAAAAGTTTTGATAAAGTTGTCGCCAAATCATAAACAGGACCGTTTTTACGGTTACGGATATAGATGTCTGTCGAAATACTTTGTGCGCTTACTTCTTCCTCCCTGGCAACTTGTGCAACCTTAAAGTTGAAACTGTCTGTCCCATGTCCGATATCAAAAATGATGCCACGACGATAGGCTTCTAGAGCAAAATCTTTAATCTCATCACTTGTAGCTAAAATCCCGTTTTCCTTGCCATTAAAGCAATGCGTGACAATATCTCCTGCCTCTAGCTCTTGCAAGACATCCTCAAGTTTTGGTGGCGCAGAGCCAATATGAACCATCAAAGGTAAATTCACTTTACTTTGTAGTTTCTTCGCCATTTGTAAAGGTACAATGCCGTTCTGTCCAATGACTGTTTTGGACATGCGGGCTTTGATTCCCACAATGAATTCAGGAAGTTCTTTAATGCGCTCCATATTTTTCGCCTCATCAACAAGTGACAAATCCGAAAGTTCATCCTGTGTGACGATACCATGTTTCGAAATATTAAGCAGAGCAAGAACGTTTGTTTTAGCTTTTTTTGCAATCTCATAAAAGTCCTTGATATTAGCTTCACCTGAGGAGCCTGCATCAATAACTGTTGTTACACCTGTCGCTACTCCAATCTCGTCAGGATAGTCATAATACAAGTCCATCTTTTCAAAACAGTGCACATGCGAATCAATCCATCCGGCAGAGACATAGGCGCCCTCGGCATCAAAAACTTCCTTCGCCTTTCCCTGTAGATGCTCCCCTAGGTCAACAATCTTGCCCGACTTGACCGCTATTTCCAAAGGATTTCCTTTCAGATCTTGGGCATTTTTAACAAGTAAATCAAACATTTAGGTCTCCTTTAGCCTTGTGCAACGACAGGGAAGAAAGCTCCCATGATCATTGCACCAAGAATTGCACCACCTGCAATTGGTTTATCCCATTTGTAAAAGATAATTGCACCGATAATTGAGCCGATTCCTACAGGGATTGAGGCAGTTGTGGCATACAAAACGATAAGCGGCCCCAAGAAACGCCCTGCAGAATTTCCTGCTCCCATCATGATATCCGCACCAAAGGTGGTTTCACCTGAACCCAAGGTAAACTTACGAATCAAGATAATCACACCACCGATAATAGCGCCGATAACACCACCTGTGAGTAAAGCAAGTGGGAAACTGTCAACAGGACCTGTAATACCCGCAGCTAGAAACATGGCTGGAATCCCAATACCTACACCCGTTAAGATAGAACCACCCAAGTCCAAAATACCGACCAGTGAGCCTTCTAAAACACGCGCAAAGAGGAAACTTGCACCAAAAGCTGCAGCCGCACCATAAGATTCACCATCTAATCCGGCTTTTAACATGGCAACGATTGAAACTTCATTAAAAGCGCCGACGCCATAGGTCACATACATATGTGTCCCGGCAAATACAGCTGCCGCCATAATCCCCACTAAGATTGGAAACGCCCAATCCGCAAACCAAAAACTTTTTTCTTTCATCAAATCATTTTCTTGCATTATATTTCACCTCACTTTATCTTACTGTTACTAAATCATGTAAATCTTCAAGCCAAACTGGATGCGGTAGATTAAACTGATCCAAAGCCTGTAAGTCAATTCCTCGGAAGAAAGCGGAGAAGATGAACAACAGAATGACTGCAATAAAGATAATCTTCGTCAGCTTGCTCCAGCCACCTTCATCAACACCTTTACCGATAAGGATACCCAAGACGACACCCGGTACTGCATTCCCCATGATAAGTTGTGCAATACCCCCAAATAAGGTTGCCCAGAACCCTGTACGCTTCCCAGCATCAAGAGCTGCCAGCCAGAAAACAATCGGCATAACAAAGTTGATCAACATTGTCGCTGCAGGTACTAAGACAGCTACTGCGGAAACTTTCAAGCCTTCAGGAATAGCCGTTGCTGTCGAGTTCAAAAAAGTTACAACAATAGCGCCAAAAATTGCGCCAGCAATAGCCATTTTCTTTGGGTTGTGCACCGTTTCTTCAACATTTTTATTACGTGCGAGAAGCGAAGCGGCTGCCCAGTTTGGCAAGATACGATGCGTTACATCTTGCGTGAAAGCTCCGGCACCCACGGCAGAGGCCCAAGCATTAAAGAAGAAGCCCAAACCAAATGAGAAATGCGATGCGGCATCTCCTTCACAGGCGTTCATTTCCCCCATTGTACGAAAAGCTCCCAAACCTTGCGTTGTCGGGATGTGGAACATTCTTGCTGCGCCCATCCCTGCTGAAAATCCTAATAAACCACCTATGACAAGTGATTTTAAGATAACGATAATATCCATAAGATAATTCTTCTCCTTTTTTAAATAACTTTATTAATAATCGGAATTTTTATTCCTTGTACTTCTTGACGTGTTTCTGTAAAATTGACCGTTGCCATTTCGATTATCTGTAAGTCCACAAGAACTTCCAGAGTCACTTGATATTCTTCCTTTTGTCTTGGCATGAAGAAAAAGAAGAATTTTTCTGTCCATTCTCTTTTCTGTGCTTTGAGCACGCGGATATCGTTTGGCTCGATCCTTAACAGGACATCTTCATTGTTTTTGATAATCTCGCCTTGGATTTTATTCAAAGCACTAGCAAAGGCTGCTTTTTTAGAATTGCCTTTGCCTTCCACAACAACTCTTCTTTGTACTTTCAACATATTTATGCCCCGTGTTTTTTCTTATAAGCTTCAGTCAAAGCCATCCCAAGCTCTTCTGTGTCCATAAAGCCAAAGCCTAAAACTTGGATGCCTTCTTCTACAGCAGTCACTCCCTCTTGCACAGAACGCATGCCGTGACGTTCACTATAACCATATTTCGTCGCTGCTGTTAAAGCACCCGCTCCACCTGAGCCACAGAAAGACAAGCCCATATCAGCCCCTTCTTTTTTCATGACATCCCCTAGGCGCATATCAGCCGCCATTCCAGGGATAACAAGAGCTTCTCCCCCTGCAGCTTCAATACCTTTGGCAATGTTTTGCCCTTTACCCATACGATCTCCGATGACGATTTTTACCATTTTATGTTCCTCCATTTTTTATTAATTAATATTTCCTAAAACATTTTCCACATGGACAGCGATAAGAAAAATTTCACTCTCATCAACGTCCTTGATACTGCCTGCAACTTCTCGAGCAAGCTGCATTGACTGCTCACTCAGATCAGCAAAGAGACTGCTGTCCATTTCGGGCAGCTTCTCACCAGACAGTTGCCGCGCAATAACAGCATCAAAGTGATTGATCATCACTTTCCATTGCAACTCACTTGCTGACAGGTTTTCTCTTACAAATACTTGTTCAATCTCGGATACAAGAGCTTTCAGCGCCTCGATGTCGCCGGAGACAACTTGCTCCTGTATACATTTTTCTACTGTGTTCATTCATTCCTCTCTGATGCTTTATTAAAATACTGCGTAAGGGCAAATATTTCTGCATCGTTAATTTCTAAGTCCCGTGTGCGAAAGACTTCTCTGACTTGTTCTGTAAATTGCGCATCGTCCAACTTGCCAAATTCTTGATATTGCTGTTCAAACATTACCCGATGAACCATGAGGAGGACGTGGAGCAGGAAACCTTCTTTATACTCTGGATTGAGTTTATCTTTGAGCAGTAAAGTCAGCTCCTCATAAATCATATAGCCATAAAAGATAACGTTACGGCTCATCTCTTCACTCTTCTCTTTTCCTCCCTGCTTTGAAAAGCGGTCACTTTCACTTCCTAAACCCGCGTTTAATAATAAATTAACTTGCTCCTGAATAGAAAGTAAATCTCCCTTACTCACCAGAGCTTCGACTTCAATGACTGGTACGGCAATATTATCAATAGGGAAAACAGAGATAACTAAGTCAGGCTGGAGCTTTTCCACAAAGCGCCGGCAGTTAATCACTGAAGCAAAACCGACAATCTCAATGCCTTGAACTTCTTTGGCTATCTTTTGTTGGATGAAGGAAGCAACACCGACCCCGGTAGAACAAACATAAAGCACTTGAATTTTCTTACCATAAAGTGTTTCCCTTTCTTTAGAAGCAATGAAGTGCAAGGCAACGTAAGCGACAAAAGAATCATCGAAGTCAAAGTTTTGAGGAAAATTCTCTTTCAACGCTTGTTTTACGGCAAGAAAGATCTTTTCTTGCTTCTTTTTTATTTCATGCACAAAGGGATTATATTCATTGAGGTACATGTTTTCCTTTGAAAAGCGTAAAGAAAAGTGTGTATATAGATTTTGGAAGAGCTGTGAATCCTTCTCAAAATTAAAGTTTATACTCTGACTCACGCTCTGGATGATACAGGTCGTAAAGGCGTTCACATCGACCTTGTCCATCCCCCCTTGCTCACTTAAAACATAACGTACCTCCTCCCGTGTCATTTCCAAGTCAAAGTGATGATAAACCTGTGCCAAATATTTTCTCAACGCATCTTCACCACTGTCCACTTTTTCAGAGGTTTGAAACCTTTTATTGATTTTCATTCGGGATATGGAAAGACACAAACGAATAATCAAGGAAAAAATAGCGTAATTATCAACTTCTTTTGTCAAGCTGGTAAAGTGCTCTGTTGTGTACCTGACGACGACTTTATAAATCTCTTTGAGCTTTTCATTTGAAATAAGCGAGTATTCATCATAGTCGTCATTCCCCATTTCCACTCGGGTCATCAGGTTAGAGATGTCATAGTTTGTAAACTCCGTCTGCCAGACACTGGACAATAAATTCCGAATCCTTATTTCATCTCCCGACAAGCTATAGCCGTATTGATTACTTTCTATAAAGACGAAAAATTCTTTAATTTCTTTTTCCAAAATCATGATGTCATTAAAAATTGTGTTCTGGCTGACCCAAAATTTCTCCGCCCAATAACTGCTGATAATCGGCTTTTCTGATAAAAACAAGTCCAGACAAATCTGATTGGCTCTTCTTTTATGATCCATAAAGGAAGAAAATCGTTCTGTTGATTGGAGAAAATCAATCAGTTCTTTCTTTTTGCCTTCCTTAATATCCAGCATATAGCCGCGACCTCTTTGGGATGTTAATTCTTCTCCCTGAGAACGAAGATAATCCTTAATGGCTACGATTTCATTTTTGATGGTTCGTACAGAAATATCAAAGGATTGCGCCAACTCACTTGAAGTGGAGGCTCCTTTAGCTTTGAGCAAATAAAGCAAGATGTTTATCTGTCTCAAAGACAGTTGTATAATCATATGTCTCCTTTGTTATTCTTCTTTAATGATTGACTCTATATTTATTATAATTGAAAAACTCGTCATTTAAAACACAAATTGTATGCCCTTTCATTAGTGCAATTTTTTTATTGCTTATTTTTTGATGAAAAAACTAGACCACAAGTGTCTAGTTTCTTTTTTAATTTCTTAGGTTGCGGATGGATTTATTATTAGGGCGGGGCGGAATCCACCAAGTACATCTAAACTGTTTATAGAACGAGAGTGGAAGTGGGACCAAGCATTAGGGAAGTCACTTCGTCGGTTAAATATCTCCCAAGCGTTTCCTGAACCTGAGGGGGTACGAAGCCACCACCAAGTATTTCCAACCCCTACACGTTGCATTTGATTATGAAAAGCCTGTCCTGGTTGTGATGATAATCGTATCATATCCGCCATAGAAAGTGAGAACGCTTGTGGGCTACCAGTTATGTCAACTTGAGTGTTATCATCTCTAACTTCTGGGAAAGAATCTAGAATGGGATACCAAACACCAGGTGCGAATTGGAAATCTTCACGTGGGAGATTTCCTGTAATAAAATCATCTGAAACTGGTTGTACCATAGCCTGAACTTCTGCATCTAGATTATCGTACCACCCAGTGAGCACAGTATTATGCATTGTAAAAGGTCTATTTCCTATAGTTTCATTCCGGATAATCATATGATTACCAGAACCCATATCTTCAAGATAACGATACTGCTCTCCTGCCATGGTAAAGATACGTCCCGGACGCATGGTCGAAAAGTCAAAGGCTGCTGGTGCACTGTCTTCGTTAGGCAGTGGGTTCGGGCCGTCATCATACATCACTCCGTTCTGGATACCACGGAGAAGGTCTGCCAGCTCCGCATGGTGTTGCTCCCCATCATTGAGGAACTCCTCATGCTGGTCAGGACTGACTAGTCCGCTCTCGACATGAATCCCATAGTAGTAAAAGCCGTTAAAGACCTTGTCCTCAATGGCAGCTGTCATCTCCGCTGCATCAAGCAGGTAAGAGCTGGCTTGCTCACTGTCCAGTCTGTTGGCCCAATAAGCCCAACCTGTGTTTTGGTCAACCACCCAGAAGTTGCCTATCTTGTCTTCGTTAGGCAAGTTGCTCCACTGGTTCATGGTCATTGGCGCACGGTCCTGTTGTAAGTTCTGAGCGGTTTGGTTGGTCACTTCTTCTCCCGGCCAGATTGGACCACTGTTGTCAAAGCTGCCGCCTGCTGACCAGTAAGCATCAATTCCGTCTCCCGGATGTGTCGCTCCGTCTGTGACCGCATCTGTAGCACCGTTCCCTTCGATCCAGTCCCGCGCATGTCCTGCCGCTGCTGTTCTTAAGTCCAGGTTGTCATGGTTGAAGGTGGGCATATACCATGGGGCATCTTGACCGGAACGTTCCCAACCGAAGGTGAGTGTGGCATACTGGTCAAAGGCATTTGAGGCATTGCTATTTTCTCGGTCATTGATATTGCCTGCGCTTGGGATCCATGTGGTCCAGTTTTCTACATCGTCACGGCTGGTCCCTGCGACCAGAGGCGTGAAGTCCGTTTCGTTACGCTGGCGGGTTTCGAGGAACTCGGACAGGCGTATCCGTGCCATGATTGGCCGCTCCCCGTAGTTTTCCACGAAGACGTCCTTGTTTTCGGTGTCTCGGTTGTAGTAGTCGTGGACACGGCCACCGACATTGACTTGAACGTCATTCAGCCGGTCATTGATGGCCCGTTGGTTGAAGGCTTGGAAGGCGAAGGTGCCGCCTACTGCGAGTAATAGGAGCGACAGGAGTGCGAGGTTGCGCAGCCGCCGCTGGTTTTTCTTTTCTGGTGTCATAAACTCCTCCTTTGGCGTAACATTTACTTTTGGATTTTCATTACATATACATTTCTAATGTTACGTTTACTTTCTGAGTCTATAGTATAAAAAAAAAAAAGGTCAAATGAAATGAGTGTTTGATGAGAAAATAGACGTTCAGCCATAGTAAAAGCACCTGCCTAAGCAGGAGCAAACTTTTATTTTAAAAGCCTTAACACATTAAGTATAGCCAAGATTGTCACACCTACGTCAGCAATCACTGCTTCCCACATGGTCGCAATACCAAAAACAGCAAGAAGGAGGAAAACTGCTTTCACACCTAGGGCTAATACAATGTTTTGCACGACCAGACGTTTTGTCTTCCTGGCAATTTTTATAGATTGGGCGATGCTTGAAGGTTTATCCGTCATCAATACAATGTCAGCCGTTTCGATAGCTGCATCTGAACCCAACCCACCCATGGCAAAACCAACATCAGCTCGCGCAATAACTGGTGCATCATTGATGCCATCTCCAACAAAGGCAGTTAGACCTTCTTCTTTCTGCAGAAAGCTTTCCAGAATAGAGACCTTATCCTCTGGGAGGAGATTGGCATGATAATCGCTTATATTCAACTTTTCTGCAACTACTGCTGCTACTTTTTGACTGTCTCCAGTGAGCATGGTCTGAGAGACATGAAGTTTATTCAACTCATCAATTGCTTCTTGGGCATCCTCTTTGAGTACATCAGCGACAAGGATAAGACCTTGATACTGTCCATTTTTCGCTACATAGAGCAACGAACCTATCGCATCACTCTCTTGGAAAGCAACAGCATAGCGCTGCATAAGCTTCGCATTTCCTACCAGAATTTCATCCCCATTATAAAGCGTGCGTGTGCCGTGTCCAGAAATCTCCTCTGTTTCTGTAATCGTGACCGCCTCTAAGTTTTGCTTTTCTTTTAAAGCCAGACCCAGAGGGTGATTAGAGTTTAACTCACCAATAGCTGCCAGTTGTAGGAGTTCTTCTTTTGAAACACCTCTCTCAGGCAAGACCTGAGTGACTTTAAAATTTCCTTGGGTAAGTGTGCCCGTTTTGTCAAAGAGGACTTGCTTGATCTCTGTCATGGCTTCAAGATAGTTCCCCCCCTTAACCAAGATACCCTTTTTCGATGCTGCCCCAATTCCCGCAAAGAAGCCTAGAGGAATAGAAACCACAAGGGCACAAGGGCAGGAGATGATGAGGAAAGTAAAAGCTCGTTTCAACCAGACAGACCAATCTTGCTGGAAGAAAAGTGGAGGCAGGAGAGCTATTATGAGAGCCGCAACCACAACGATAGGAGTATAATAACGGGCAAACTTCGAAATAAACTGCTCTGTGGGTGCTTTGTTTTCCTGAGCATTTTCGACCAGATTGAGGATTTTAGAGACTGAGGACTGGCCAAAAGTTTTTGCAACTTCCACTTCGAGAAGGCCACTAATATTGAGAAAGCCTGAGAGAACTTCATCGCCTTTTTTCACTTCTCGTGGCAAAGATTCTCCTGTCAACGCAGCTGTATTGACACTTGACTGTCCCGATAATATCTTGCCATCAAGAGGTACTTTTTCACCAGCTTTCACTTGTATTATTTCACCGACAGCAACTGCTTCTGGAGAAACACTGACGATTTTTCCCTGTCTTTTGACAGTTGCAACTTCTGGCCGCAGGTCCATCAAGGCAACAATTGATTTCTTACTCTTTCCAACAGCTCTGTCTTGGAAATACTCTCCTACTTGGTAAAAAAGCATCACAGCGATAGCTTCTGCATATTCCCCTAAGGCAAATGCTCCGGCAGTCGCAATACTCATCAGGAAAAATTCGTTAAAAATATTCCCTTTCAGCAACTGCTTACCCGCTTTGAGTAAAACACTGTGCCCAATCAAGAGATAAGTTAAGATAAAGAGCAGTAGTTTAAGCTGTGAAGAAAAATCCAAGAAACTTAAAACTGCCAATAATAAAGCTGAGGCAATAATCAGCAGCAGCTCGTAATTATTCCCTTCATCATTTTCTTCTAAACCTGTCTTTAATTTTCGGTTACTGCTACAACAGGCTGGGTCTGAATCGTCAGAAGTCCCTAACATTTCTGTACTGCTTGAGCTGTCGCCAGTCTCGCTCGTCCTCGCAGCTTGAGCCTGGTGATTAAGACAATTACAAGCATCTTTGACGCAATGTGCTGCATTTTTTTGAGTAGATTTAAACATATGAAACTCCTTTTAATTTATATATGTATCACAATGGATATCTTCTGTCGGTAACCAGTGCATTGACTCTACTGTGGCATCAATGACTTCCAGTAAATGATTGAGCTCTGATGTCGTCAAAGAGTAATAGATATACTTTCCCTCCTTACGACTTGTGATTAAACCGCAGTCCCTTAAACAAGACAGGTGTTGTGAAAGATTGGACTGTCCAGCTTTTGTTTCATCTAAGAGTTCTGTTACGGTCATTTCCTTGTCACGCAAGGCCTCCAGAACCATAAGCCTTGTTCTGTTTGATAAACCGTGTATCAGTTTTTGACGTTTTTCTGTTAAATTCATAGGCCTTTTTCTTCATATTAGTTTATACTAATATGATAACAAAGTTATACATATTAGTCAATACTGAATTGTTATAAAGATAGAAATGTAGAGTTTCTATCCTTCTAAATTTTAATCTGAAATAAATCAATGGACTAATTATGAGTTACTTTTCCAAATAAAAAAATGAACCTAAAGTCCATTTTAAACATTCATTTTTCTGTTACTGCCTTCACTTGAAATTGAATAAAGTCTTTCAGCAATTGCTCAGGCAGGTCTTTCTTATAGTCAAAACGAACAGTAATCATCTGACCTCCGCCGCCAGTAGAGGGCGCATAATCTTTGAAAGTATCGAAAATAATTTCCTGCTGGGCAGAAGCGCCACCCTTGTCCTGAAAAATATATAAGGAGACGAACTTTTTGGTTGCTTTGATGGATAGGAAATTTTTCCCCGTAGCTTTGAGCTTGAAAGTCGGCATGGACCAGGCGATAAGCTCCTCAACCTGAGCATTCTCCATAATCAACTTTCTCAGAGCTAAAACATGTGGGTCTTGGCTAGAGTCCAAGGTGGCATAGTAATCTTCTACTGTCATTATCGTCTCCTTATATAAGCTATTTTTATAGCACTGAAGTTCTGAAAGGCATTTACAAACCTAAACGTTCAAAGATTACGTCTACACGTGACAAGTGATAGTTATAATCAAAGGCAGCATCAATATCTTCCTCTGTAAGTTTTTCACGAATCTTTTCATTATTTTCCACAAGTGGCCGGAACATGATTTGCTCATCCCATGCTTTCGCAGTCAGTGGTTGCACCAAATCATAAGCTTCTTCACGTGTCATCCCCTTTTCAATCAACATGAGCATCACATGCTGGCTGTAAATCAAGCCAAAGGTCGCATCCATATTACGTTTCATATTTTCGGGGAAAACAGTCAGATTTTTTACAATATTGCCAAAGCGGTTCAGCATATAGTTGATCAATTCTGTGGTATCTGGTGCGATGATGCGTTCTGCAGAACTGTGTGAAATATCACGTTCATGCCACAAAACCACATCTTCCATAGCTGTAACGGCATGTCCTCGAATAACACGCGCCAGACCGGTCATGTTTTCCGAGCCGATAGGGTTACGTTTATGTGGCATAGCCGAGCTTCCTTTTTGTCCTTTAGCAAAGAACTCTTCTACTTCGCGTTGTTCTGATTTTTGTAAGCCACGGATTTCTGTCGCCATACGTTCAATAGAGGTTGCGATAAGCGCTAAGGCACTGAAATACTCGGCATGTAAATCTCGTGGCAAGACTTGTGTCGAAATCTCTTGTGGCCGAATTCCAAGTTTGCCACATACATACTCTTCAACAAAAGGCGGAATATTGGCAAAGGTTCCCACAGCACCTGAAATTTTCCCTGCTTCGACACCCTTAGCAGCATGCTCAAAACGCTCTATATTACGCTTCATTTCTGAGTACCACGTTGCTAATTTGAGACCAAAAGTTGTTGGTTCTGCATGTACACCGTGCGTACGTCCCATACATACTGTATATTTGTGTTCACGTGCTTTATCGGCGATGATTTCCAAAAAGTGAGCCAAATCACGGCGAATAATATCGTTGGCTTGCTTGTAGAGATAACCATAGGCAGTATCAACAACATCTGTCGACGTCAGTCCATAATGGACCCACTTTCTTTCTTCACCAAGCGTTTCTGAAACGGCACGCGTAAAGGCTACCACATCATGGCGTGTCTCTTTTTCGATTTCTAAAATGCGCTCGACATCAAAACTCGCATTTTCCCGGATTTTTTTCACATCTTCAGCTGGAATTTCACCAAGCTCAGCCCAAGCTTCATCTGCGAGAATTTCTACTTCAAGCCATGCTCTGTACTTGTTTTCCTCTGACCAGATTGCCGCCATTTCTGGACGACTGTAACGATTGATAACCATAGTTCCTCCAAATTTCTAACTTACTATAAATTATACCATTTTGGCTGAATTTTTTCGGGAAATTCTTAAATATTCTTGTTTTATTGACTTAATATGTGGAAAAACCGAATATTACTCCTCTAAGGCATTGAGGATATCCAGCATTTGAGGCAATGCGATTTGTCCAGGAGCACTCCCTGCTTCCTTTTCAAGCGGCGCAAAAGTCCACAAGGAACCTGTTAAGCCACCAGAGACCCGCGTCAATTTGCCCATCTCTCCCATGGCGATACTGATAAATTTTTGACCAAACTCTACAGTAAAATCTCGTGTAATCTGTAAAAGGTCTAAAACATCACATTCCCGCTGTGCCATAATGGCAACTTTTACGAATGCTGTCCCTTCTTTGTGCATTTTCATTATTCTGCCTGTCAAATCTGTCGGAGACTCAGAAAAATTATGGTAAGAAAGTACAATTTTTTCTTTTAAATCAAGAAGTTGTGGCAAAGCTTTACGGTAGGAAAAATATTCAAGGTCAATATAAGCAGGATCAAATTTAGCTATTTCCTGCAAAAGGGCGACATAATCTTTTTTAGAAATGGATAGTTTTCCACCTTCATTTGCTGTGCGTACAGTAAAAAGAAGCGGAAACCCCTTAAACTTTTCAAATATTAAGGGGGCAGCTTCTAAAATCACGGCCGTATTTCCCAAAAAATCAGCACGCCATTCAATAATATCGGCTGCACTGTATTTTTCTACATCCAAGGCCTGTACTTCTGCTATATTTGTCGGAAGAACAGGCACCACAATTTTCGTTTTCCTCATACTTTTAAGTTTAGCACATCTTGCTAGTCTTACCAAATGTAACCCTATTGCACATGTAGGAGCTAGATTTTGCACCTTCTTTGAACCTTTAATCTCGCCAGCTTCTTCCCGAACAATGGATGGTTGGCTGCGCTTCAAGTCACTCTTTAGATGCACTGATTTCGCCTCTGTCAAAAACTATTATTCCTCTCCAGCGCGTAAAAAAAGCACTCCTTAAGAGTGCCTGTACTTATCCTTTAATAATGTTTGATGCTTGAGGGCCACGTTGACCTTGCTCAATATCAAAGGCAACTTTTTCGCCTTCTTCCAGTTTTCTGAAACCATCACTTTGGATTTGTGTAAAGTGTGCAAACACATCAGTACCATCCTCAGCAGTGATAAAGCCAAAACCTTTAGAGTCGTTAAACCATTTTACAGTTCCTTTTGTCATAGTATACATTTCCTTTCGTCAAATTTGTAAATCATTGTGTGAAAGAAAACATATAAAATATATAACTTAGACTAAATTTACTTCTCTATGGTATCATGCTTTTGGGTGAAAGTCAAATAAATGTTCGTTTAGCTTTGCAATTGAGTGCTTTCTCGCTTAATACCGTTTCGTTCTTCCAAAGCATCAAGAAGACACAAATTTTGCTGAATCTCCGAGTTTAATCTTTTTGCTTCATCATATTAGGTTCAATCACAGGAGTTGATAAAGTTTCAGAAGGCCTAGGAACTAAAACCCCATATAGAAAAATCGTTCAAGACAACACTCTCTAGTGTCCCTTGAACGATTTCGTTTCTTGTCCTATCCTTTTCACTTTTGCTTTGTAGAACCACGCTTAATGATTTGGTGAGCGAGGAGCAATTGATTTTCTTCAATTTCTTCTTTATGCATTAATTTTGTCAACAAACGCATAGAAACCGCACCGATATCATATAGAGGCTGGTTCACGGAAGTTAAGCCTGGATACATATAGGCTGTGATTGGGCTGTTTGAACCAGAAATAATCTCGAAGTCTTCCGGAACTTTTACCCCTTTAGCAAGCAAAGCATTAAGCAAACCTACTGCCACAGTGTCATAAGATACAATTGCTGCATCAATCTTTTTAGACAGCATTTGTTCAGCCAAAGCAAGCCCATTTTCAAAGCTATAGTTCCCTTCAAAAACAAGAGATTCGTCAAATTTTAACCCTGCTTCCTCTAGAGCTTCTTGGTAGCCCACCATACGTTCCGTGTTTTCAGCTTCTTCTAAAGAACCTGAAACAAAAGCGATACGCTTATTATTTTGGATCAATTCAGAAGTCGTTTGATGAGCGGCGAGACGATAGTCAATGTTTACTGACGACATTCGCTTATCCACATCAATCATCCCAGCTAAGACAATAGGGGTACGTGTTGATTGGAGTTGCTTCCGCACTTTCTCAGTCATGAAGCTTCCCATATAAACAATACCGTCAACTTGCTTAGAAAAGAGACTCTCAATAACTTTTAGTTCTTTTTCTTCCTCTCCATCACTGTTGGCCAGAATGACATTGTATTGATACATTGATGCAATGTCATCAATTCCTCGCGCAATCTCTGCAAAATACGGTAACGTAATCGTTGGGAGGACAACCCCAACTGTCGTTGTGCGTTTACTTGCAAGACCACGGGCAACTGCGTTAGGACGATAGTCCAGTTCTTCAATTGCATCTAGAACTTTCTGGCGTGTTTTCTCTTTGACGTTCGCATTACCATTAACCACCCGACTTACGGTAGCCATTGATACCCCAGCAACTCGAGCAACGTCATAAATTGTTGTTGTTGATTCTTCCATTCTTTTAAAACCTCAATTTTAATAATCTTACCTGTTTTTATATTTTTTAATATTTATGAAAACTTTTCCCAAATTTAATTATAGCATTTTTTGAAAACCGTTTCAATAATTTTAAGTATTACAATTTCCTTAATTTAAAGCATGCTTTTTTTTTAGATTTAGCGTACAATAGAGATAATAATTAATAGAAAGGTGGATACTATGAGCAAAATTGAACGTATCTCTAATTTTCTGAGCGAAAATGAAGTTGACATGACTTTCATTACCAATCCTACGACCTTGAACTACTTGACAGGTCTTGCTATTGATCCGCACGAACGTATCGCTGGTTTGATGGTTTTCCCTGATAAAGCACCTTCACTTTTCACACCGGCTTTGGAAGTAGAAAAAGCTAAAGAAAACACGACTGGATTTGATATCTTTGGCTATGAAGATTCACAAAATCCATGGGCTGTTATTAAAGAGCATCTGGGCTCAAGAAATATCAAAAAAATTGCGGTGGAATTTTCTGATATCCCCTTGTCAAAAACGGAAGGACTCAAATCACAATTTTCTGGTGTTGCATTCGTTAACTTGACACCACTGGTAGAACGGATGCGTTTGATCAAATCTGCCGATGAAATCGAAAAAATGAAAGTTTCTGGCGAGTACGCGGACAAATGTTTCGAAATTGGCTTTGAATATGCAAATTCTGACCGCACGGAAACAGATGTTGCTGCCAAAATTGAATACGAAATGAAACGCATGGGCGTGCCACAGATGAGCTTTGAAACAATCGTCCTTTCAGGTGCTCGTGCAGCCAATCCTCACGGAATGCCAGAGGATGTCAAAATCCAAGACAATAAACTCTTGCTCTTTGACCTTGGTGTGATGAAAAACGGTTATGCTTCAGATGCAACACGTACAATCTCTATCGGTAAACCTTCTGATTTTGATGCAGATATCCACAAAATCGTTCTTGAAGCACAACTGGCAGCTATGGATTTCGTAAAACCTGGAGTATCTGCGCTCGAAATTGATAAAGTAGCCCGTGATGTGATTACCAAAGCTGGTTATGGGGAGTACTTTGTACACCGTCTTGGTCATGGTATCGGTATGGACGTTCACGAATTCCCATCAATTGGTGGTTCTGAGGACATCATCATTGAGGAAGGCATGTGCTTCTCTGATGAACCAGGAATTTACATCCCGGGTAAAGTCGGCGTACGTATCGAGGACTGTCTCTATGTCACTAAAACGGGTTGCGAGCCTTTAACTCAAACAAATAAAGAATTGATGATTTTCTAAAAATCACTCATGCATGAGAAAAGCACCTTAACATGCCTGTCAAGCTTAAGGATGCTTTTTTGTTTTCCCTTAAAATTTCCGATGCGCCAACTCTATTATCTTTTCTTCAATCCGCTGGATCGTAGCTTTGAAAGCTTCATCACCTTGACCTGTTGGATCCTCTAAGCCCCAATCTTCTCTATATTTGCAAGGAAGATAGGGACAGTCAACATTACACCCCATTGTAATCACAATATCTACAGGTGGAATAGCGCTTAATAGCTTAGATTCTTGTGTTTTTTCCATATCTATGCCATAGATTTCTTTCATCAAGCGGACAGCATCTTGATTAATTTGAGGCTTTGTCTCAGTACCTGCAGAATAAAACTCAAACTTATCCCCGGCAAATTTTTTCCCCAGAGCTTCTGCAATTTGTGAACGGCATGAATTATGCACACAGACGAATGCGATTTTGAGCATAGCAAGCCTCCTTGAAGTATTTTTACATATTATATCTTATTTTCAGCCCATAATTAAATGAAACAGCACGTCGTCTATGAAAATTCTTGTTAGCATTCCGATATTTTCCCCGAACTGCTTGCAAATGGCTGCTCAAATTTTTGGAAAGCGGCTGCAGGGCACGGCAATGTTTAAGCTTTTCTGAATTAGGTTTATGAGTTATCTTCCTTGTGCCACTAGAGGACTTCTGGATGCTTTCAAGCATTTTTAAAGCTTTTAGGTCATGGCAGCAGTATAAAATTTCTCGATCTTTTGATACGGGTAATCCAAACCGATTTCTTTTAAGAACAGCAGGCGTCATGTGTCTTTCCTATGGCTATAGCTAAATTCAAAAAAAGCTTCTCTGTTCATAGGAACAAAGAAGTCTTTATTTTTTATCCAAAATCAGTAGGCAAACCTTTCCCATTTCCAAAGAAATAGCCTGTCTTGGCATTGATTGTCAGCAAATAGCTGCCATCTGGACGGTAAAGGTTGTAATACCCAGCAACTTGACCAGCCATAAATCCTGAAGTCATTGTGTGAATAGCTACTGGCAAAAGAATAAAATTATTCCCAGAAATATAGCCACGTTGTCGTGCAATATTCAAGACTTTATCCTTAATCCCTGGATTCCAAGTGAATGCCGGATCATTAGGGTTCAGATTAGGTTGAGGCTGAACACGCGCGTTAGAATTGTCCGGTGTAGCTCCTGTTGGATTTTGCGCGCCATTCGGCATCACACCGCCTGCTGGAGCAGAGCTTTGTGTTCCTTGATTTTCAGTTTGACGTGTAGACGCATTTGCTGATCCGTTCGCCGGTTCAGTGACCGCAGAGTTAGAATTCCCTGCTGCCTGACCAGCCACAGCGGCGTTTCTGTTATTTTGAGCTGCAGCTGCAGCTTGTTCTTCTTTAGCTTTCGCTTCAGCTTGCTGTTTCTTTGCTAAATTAATCGCCTTTTCGAGCAACTCATTCAGACTTTCATTTGCTGTCTTTGGTACGGCTGGTAGAGCAACTGCCGTTTTGACTTGAGCAGTTTCATCCAACTTGCCATCTACAACGACTGGCTTATTAAAGAGCGCATTGACTTTTTCTACTGCAGTGATTTGTGCTTCGAGTTCGTTCACTTTCTTCTCAGCCGCCTCAAACTCCTGACCTTTTAGTTTTGAAAGCTTTTCTTTTAAGTTTTCTAACTGATCAAAGTTCGCGTTCTTCAATAAAAGGTGGTCTGAATCTGTAAAGAATTCATCATATGCTTTATTAAAAGCAGTCAAATTTTCCTTATTTACAGCCGCAGCTTGTTCTGCCGCTTTTTGATTATTGTTATGGTTATAAAGCGCATAACCCGCACCGCCTGCTGCTAAAAGAACAAATGCACAAAGACCAATGATGAGCGGTTTTTTGTTGTTTTTCTTTTCTGGAGTATCTTTTGTGCTTCCCGCTGGTTCACTTTCAGTTACAACTGGTGTTGGATTCGGTAACGGCTCTCCTGCCACTGAACCTTGCTCAACTGGCCGAACCTTTTCTGTCTCAGGAACTGCATCCCGCGAAGCTTCATTAATAGCTTTTCTTGATGATTCGCTCAATTCAGCGGAAGACTCTTCCTCCGCAAGAGTTGGGGTTGAATGTTCTGAAGAGTCCCCCTTCGTCATTCCTTCCGTCCCTTTCTCTGTTTCTGACTTATCATCTGAAGCCGGAAGAACTGGAGGAAGGTCATCAACAACTTCTACCTCATCAAATTCAGATGTTTTTTCCTTAGAGTTCAAATCTTCTGGATAAGACTCAGCAGGCACACCCTCTTTTTCAGGAGAAGCAACTACCTCCGTGATTCTTTCTTCCGAGCTCTCCTCAGTTTCTCTCGAAAGTTCTTCTGGTTCCTTCTTAGCATCAGATGCCTCATCATTAAGATCAGCCGTATCTTCTTGACTCATCTTTTTCCGTTCTGCTTGAATGTACTTTTCTAAGGCTTGATTTTTAACAGCTTCTATCTCCCCACGATGCTGACGAATATACTTGTCAAGCACGCTTTCACTTTCGCTATTTTCTTTATCTACTCTTTCTGCTTTTTTCACAATCTCACCTACGGTGAAGTCCGAGACATCGCCAAGTTTTAAGACTTTTTCGCCAGAATTTTTGATATCTTTATCTTTTTCTTCTGTCATTTAGCTCTCCATAGCATTTGCTTATTTTTTTATCCTTTTTCCAAAATATTGGTACAGGTCTGTACGTAGGGTTCCGTTATAAAGTTTACGCTTTTTCGTTGCCTTGGCACCATAATGTGTTTCAAAAGCAATGTCACTTGTCAAAATATATTTGCTCCAAGTTTCGAGCGGCGCAAATGTTGCTCCCATCTCTTTATAAAGCCCTGCAACTGAAACTTCATCGCCTAAACGCTCACCATATGGGGGGTTAGAAACGATAACCCCGTCCAAGGCATCTGTATGAAAGTCTTGCAGGCGCATTTGCTTATATTTTATCACATGGTCAAGTCCTGCTGCAAGTGCGTTACTTTTTGCAATCTCAACCATCCGACCATCAATATCAAAACCTTGAATATCCAGTTCCAAGTCTTTACGCACAGCTTGTTTTGCTGCTTGGCGTATCTCCTCAAAAACTTCTGGCTTCATCCATGGCCAAGCTTCACAGGAAAACTTGCGCTTCACACCCGGTGCCATGTTGAGTGCCAGCATAGCCGCCTCAATCGTAAATGTTCCTGAGCCACATGTAGGATCAACAAACATACGTTTTGGATTAGCCAACCAGTTCGTCAGCATGATAATCGCTGCTGCCATGTTTTCCTTCAAGGGGGCATCCCCCTTTTCAACACGATAACCCCGTTTGAAAAGAGAGTCTCCAGTGGTATCAATCGTCACCGTTGCATTGTCCTTATGAAGGGCAATCTCAATGGAGAAGTTTGCGCCATGTTCTGGTATTGCTACCCCTTCTGGGCGATGATAGGCCTTTTGCATTTTCTTTACAATAGCTTTTTTAGTGATGCCTTGAACACTTGGCTCATTATGTAAGGTTGATTTCACAGACTTCGCTTTACTTACAGGAAAGGCTGAACCAAAGGGAATATAATCTTCCCAATCAAGCGCATAGACATTTTCAAAGAGTTCATCAAAAGTACGCGCCTTAAATTCACCTACAACAATCTTTACACGATCTGCTGTGCGTAGCCAGATATTCGCTTGGGCAATTGTTTTTGCGTCTCCTGTAAAAAAGACACGCGAACGATCGTCAATCGTAACATTTTCAATTTCCATATTGCGTAATTCACGAGCAACTAAGCTCTCTAGACCTGCTGCAGCAGTCGCCATCAGCTTAAAATTATTTTTCATTTCTTCCTTTGTTTCTTTCTAAAAAAAGCTGGGACTAGCCCAGCGTGTCATACAGTTTTCTATAAGCCATGTTTTGTTCAGGTCTTTCGACCCTCGATAACCATCTGTCTGGAGAAGCAATACTTCTCCCTCGACCACGCCTTCAGTTCGGCTAGTCAAGTGCCCCGACCATAAGTTTGGGTTGCTCGCTTGAGGGGTTTACCACGTTCCAACCTTACCGTTTCCAGCAAGTCTCGTCTCTTTGGCACTTTTACAGAATACTCATGCATATCAAAGACTTAGCACTTTCCTCAGCCGTTAGGCATGACACTCCTACCTTGGTTTATTGTTTCACCAAGCACAAACACTACGGGCATCGCAGCCCGTGCGAGCATGGACTTTCCTCATGATACACATTCGTACCACGCAGTTATCCAAAAACTGTTTTTTCTTTTTCATTAAAACATGAAGCCAGTTTTAAGCTTCTTCATTTGAAGCACTTCCCGGACCAAAAACGGCTTGTTCCAAACGATTGATACGTTTAAGCAATTCGAAATTACTTGGCTGGCTAATCTCTGTTCGGGGTTTACTCAAACGGTTTGAAACCACGCGACTCATGTTGTCCAAACGTTGCGTTTCTTCCAGATTCGCCTGATTAGGACGGCTTGCTTGAGATTCTAGTTCAACGATTTTTTTCTTCAAAAATTCGTTTTCTTCTTGCAGACGTAATATTTCTGCTTGAAAAGCTTCGTAATCTTGAATGACGTCATCGAGGAGCTCGTCAACTTCTTCTTTATCGTAACCTCGCATTTTTGTTCCAAAGTCAGCTTCATAGATATCTTTAGGTGTAAATTTAAATGTTGCCATATCGTCCTCTTTTATCATTTCATATCAAAGTTTTATCACTTTTTATCATAGCAGATTTTTTCCCATTTTTCAAGTCAGTTTATCAGTGAAAACAATAGTCTTAAATGGCTTACTATAAGTCTTTCAAAGCTAACTTAATCAAGGCTAAATCGAACAAATAATTTGCATCCACACCTGAACTCTTTATTTTATAATCAAGCGCAATGAGAGATAATAACGCCCTAGACAAATAGTCTTCCTGCATCTTTCTTACCTGTTGATTTGCCAATTTGATACGATAGGGATGAATTTTGAGAAAAGAAGTTTGCTTTGCTTCATTCCAGCCTTTGCTTTGCATCACTTTGACCTGATAATACAGTCGAAAAGAGTTGGTTAAAATAACCAATATTTTGATAAGTTCCTCGCCTTGCAAGATTAAATCGTGAACAAGTTCACGCGCCTCAGCCACCTTTCCTTTCAAGATTAAATCTGTCAGTAGGAAGATATTGTCTTGGAGTGACTTAGGAACAACCTTTTCAACATCCTCGACTGTCACTTCTCTTTCTCCAACATAGGTTTTTAGTAAGGAAAGATTTTGTTTAATCACTGGAAAAGAAAAATTAGACTTTTCAAATACCCTTTGGAGAACGGCGCTGGAAAAACCTGTCCCTGCAAAAACTCTGGCTAAATCCTGTGGCTTAAGTTCTTGAGCTTCCAAAAGTGTCGCTTGGGTCTTGAGCTTCTTCGTCAGCTTCAAACGGCTATCCAACTTGCCATGTAAAATAAGAATAAGCTGTGTCGTCTCCACAGGATGATTCAAAAAATCTTCGAAGCGAGAAAGCTGTTTATCATCAAAAACCGATTTTTTAGCTGTTGTCAAATTAGACAAATTTTCTAAAATAACTAACTTTTGCTCCACGAAGAAAGGGAGACTTTCCAGCTCTTCCAAAGCTAAGTTTGCATTAGCTGGAGTCAGGTCAAAATAAGCTTGACCCAAGTCTGCATTGTCAAATTGTACAAACTCTAAGAGACGGTTTTTCAGTTCTTGAACAAGCTCCTCTTCCTCACCATAGAGCACCAATATTTGAGGAAGACCTGCTCTCTTTATTTTTTCTAGTTCATCAAAAGCATTCATTCTTCATCAAGCTCCTGTCCATCGAGAAACTCTCCGTCTTGTGTAACGAGAACTTTACGCGGTGTTGTTCCTTTAGCTGGGCCCACAATACCGGCTGCCTCTAGTTCATTCATTAGGTCTGATGCACGGTTGAAACCAACCTTAAGTGCACGTTGCAGTTGAGCAGTCGATGCTTTTTGAGCAGAAATGACAAGATTTCGTGCTTCATCAAAAAGAGGGTCAGCTGAACTTGTTGTAGAGGAAGAAGCTTTACTTCCCTCTTCCTCGACTTCCCCTGGATCAAAGCTTTCATCGTAGTCTGCTTGAGATTGATTTTTGATAAAGCTGACCACTGCTTCAACATCGTCATCCGATAAGAAAGCTCCTTGTAGACGAACAGGATGATTTTCATCAATAGGCTTGAAAAGCATATCCCCACGTCCTAAAAGTTTCTCAGCCCCATTCGTATCAATAATAGTGCGAGAGTCAGTACCGCTTGACACTGCAAAAGCAACCCGTGAAGGAACATTTGCCTTGATCAGCCCCGAAATAACATCAACAGAAGGGCGCTGTGTAGCCAGAATCATATGTATTCCTGCTGCACGGGCCTTTTGTCCCAAGCGGATAATCGCATCTTCAACTTCTTTACTGGCAACCATCATCAAGTCCGATAGCTCGTCGACAATGACAACGATTAAAGGAAGGGTCTGATACTTTTCTGTGGATTGTGCATTATGCTTCTCTATCTTTTCATTGTAGCCGGCGATATTACGTACCCCTGCTTGGCTGAACAGTTCATAACGGTTTTCCATCTCATCTACCACTTTTTGGAGAGCGCGTGCTGCTTTACGCGGATGGGTAACCACTGGGATAAGAAGATGAGGAATGTCATTATAAACCGAAAGTTCGACCATTTTGGGATCAACCATAAGGAATTTCACCTCACTTGGCAAAGCTTTCATCAAAATAGAGGTAATAATACCATTGACCGCAACGGACTTCCCTGAGCCAGTGGAACCTGCCACAAGTAAATGCGGCATCCGTGTTAAGTCAAAGGTCCGAATACTGCCATCCAAAGCTTTTCCTAGAGGAAGCTCCAGCAAACTGTTTGTTTTGGGCTTAGCATTTTCCCAAAGTTCGCGGAAACCAACAGTCGCAACTTCGCTGTTGGGAATCTCGATACCAATGAGAGACTTCCCTGGTATGGGCGCTTCGATACGCACATCTTTTGCTGCTAAAGCTAAGGCCAAGTCATCCGAAAGGTTCACAACACGAGAAACCTTAACCCCTGTCGCTAACTTAATCTCATACTTCGTAACTGATGGTCCTACAACTGCCGACTCAACTGTTGCTGAGATTTTGAACGACTCTAGAGTACGTTCTAATATCTGGATATTTCTTCGAACATTTTCTCGTTCACTCGTTTGATTTTTAGTTGGAATTTCCTCCAATAAATCAATCATTGGAAGCTGATAAAAGCCCTCATCATCTGATCGTTCAAAGCTTATCGGTTCTTGATCTACTTTTTCTTGTTCTTCTATGGTTGGACTTGAAGTATCTGGAGTATCTGGAATCGCTATTGGAATCTCCGCTGCACTGGAAACTGAACTGGGCTCCGCAGACAGAACACCTTCATTTTCTTCCAAATCTTTCAAGTTCTTCTCTGCTTCTTTTTGCGCACGTGATTCTTCTTTCAGCAGCGCCTTTGCCCGTTTTGACTCAGCCCTTTTGGCCAAACTTTCACGGGTTGCACGTACATTTTCATGAATAAAGAGTCGCAAACGAGCGAGTAAAGCTGGAACCATGAGATAAATTGCAATGAGCCATAAAGTTCCCACAATAATATAAACGCCAACCACTGAAAAGAGAGATTTGGAAGGTGCAAAAAATAAGTCTCCTAAAAATCCCCCACCCAAAAACTCAGTCACTTGACCCTTTTTCAAATCTGTTGTCGCTAAAGATAGGACTTCTTTGCCGGGATAGAGCGCATCAAATCTTGCTTGAAAAACCAAGAGAAGACCAAAGAAAGAAAGAATCATCCCTGGTAAAAAACGCTTGTTTTCACGAAAGAAATCCTTTTTAAAAACCATCATAAACATGACAAACAAAACCAGTAGCAAGAAGACAACTGCTAAAGACCCGACTGCGATGCGTGTGATGTTATATAAAAACACACCAAAAAGACCCAAACGCGCCAAGGCAAACACAATGAGGAGAAAGCTGCCAAAAAAAGCCGCCATTTTTTTATTTGCCGTCCAAAATTTCTGTGTTGATTTTTTTGCTGCTGTTTTTTTGGCTGTTGAGCGTTTTGATTTACTTTTTGTTTTTCTTTTTGCTGGCATAATATTTCTCTGTTCTAAAACTTAGTGATACTGTCTATTGTAACATTTTAGGCGGAAAACTTTCAATGCTGGATTTTTGGGTTAAAGTCAAATATCAACCCTTAATGCGTGATGAAAATTGTTCAGCATTAGCAGAGTTTGAACCAGTCTCTTATAAGTTTTAAAAATACCACAGGAGCGTCCAACCTCAGATTTTTCCTCTCCTTGTCGTGTTTTACAGTCAGCTAAGAAAATTCAGAATGAGAATAATCACACAAAACAAAAACGCCCAACTGGAGCATTCCATGCACCGGTCAAGCGTCTTTTTCCTTTGAGACTTTGCCCTCAGCCTTCTTCAGGTTTAGGCTTTCACTCATTTTACTACCATAACATTACATGGTGCATGATTCACGACATAGCTTGCTGTTGAGCCAACTAATACACGGTCAATCGCACCTTTACCCGTTGAACCTAGGACAATAAGATCAACAGCATTTGCCTCTGCAAAATCAACGATTTCTTTCTTCGGAGAACCGCTTACTTGGAAAGTCTTATACTCCACTTTATCACCGATAATCTTACCTGCCTCATCCAAAATCTCTGCCGACTGTCTCTCAGCCTCTTCTAGAACAGTAGGCATAATATAGGCACTGCCATAGAGCTGTGCTACATCTTTCACATGCACAACAAGTAAGGAAGCTTGATTTTTTTTAGAAATCTCAACAGCTTCTTGAATAGCTTGGTTGGATTGTTCAGACCCATCTACTGCGACTAAAACATTTTTATAATTTTCTCTCATTGTAAGCGTCTCCTTTTCTTTTTTCATTATAAGATATTTTCATATAGAAGTCCAATAAGAACTTTAAATTTTTTCTTTTTTATCACTTTTTTCTCATCAAACGTGGCTTATGAGCTGACCTTGCGGGGGAATCTGGGAAACTCGTTTATCTGACCTAGGTCAGAAAAGTTTATCACCAAACTAATATCTATTGTGATATAATATGCCTATGGAAAATATAAACGCTTACAAGTCTTTGGCCTTTTTTGACCTCGATGGAACTTTGCTTAATGCGCAAAGTCAATTAGACAAAGAGGTAGTTGATGCCATTCATGAAATACGTAAAAATGGTGTGCTCCCCTTTATCGCGACAGGGCGTGGTCATTTTGAACTTGACAAAATTATGGAGGAAACAGGAATTACTGGCGCCGTTGCTCTAAACGGTCAGTACATCGTTTTAGACGGCAAGACGATATATAAAGATCCTATTTCAATCACAAACATTGAAAAATTGCATGCCTTGGCTCTTGAACAAGATGAGGCACTCGCTTTTTATGGCAAAGACGGCTATTGGGTGGACCGCTATACACCTTTTGTGCATGCAGCATATGCTTACACACACATGCCCCTTCCCAAAATTAATCCCGAGGGCTATAAATCTGAGGAAGTCAACATGCTCCTACTCCTCACAGACAAACTTTCTCAAGTTGATTATTATAAAGCAGAGATTCCTGAGCTTAATTTCTTTATGAATGCACCTACTTCGATTGATGTTACCAATATCTCGACAAATAAAGGAACTGGGATTACTCATGTTAAGGAAGTCCTTAACTTTACAGGAAATACCTACGCTTTTGGAGATGGGCGCAATGACCTCCATCTTCTTGAAGCTGCTGACTACGGAACTGCTATGGGAAATGCTGTGCCTGAACTGAAAGAGATTGCCGATTTTGTGAGCAGTAAAAATACCGAAGGTGGTATTATCAATGCGTTTAAACATTGGAATTTCATCTAAACTTAAAAACAGAGAGAACTAGAAGTCTCTCTGTTTTTATCTATTTTTCACCGTGTTAAATCAATGCGTTTGCTCAGCTTATCCATAAGAATTGCCCCTATAAATAAACTCATAAACTCTCCCAGAGCTAAAGTGAACCATGTCCAGAAGAAAGGCAAATCAAAGAGGAAATATAACTCTAGAGCAATGGTAAACATACTTAGAGAAAAGAAAATAGCGAAATAAAGGAAGGCTTTATTTAGCTGTCCTCTAAAGAAGTACTGTTTCATATAGCGTTCAAAAAGCAGGACACCCAGTGTCAAGAAAACTAAAGTAGATAAACCACCAACAAGGACATCAATCCAGGTAAAGCTAAGGAAGTTTGAAATCATACACCCAATAGTTACAGCAAGAATATATTTCTTATTAAAGAAAGCTGTGAAATTAAGCATTTCTGATATCCTAAACTGTACAGGACCATAAGAAATAGCATTGAGAGGTGGTGTCATTGTAAGAACAACATAAAGTGCAGCGACAATGGCAATCGTAACCATGTCATAAACAATAGATTTTTTCAATTTTTTCTCCTTTAGCGGCTAAAATCCGCCTGTAATATGCTCAGGCAAAGGTTAAAAGTCCTGAGGGTTGCTGAACTTTCGCAACTTTTATATTATAACAGTTTTAGCTTGTAATGAAAAGCCGTACTTTCCTTTGAGTCATGACAAACTCCTGAACATAACTTTTTCTAAAAATTGAGCTTTTCGACATGATTGAACTAGCTTTTAGGATAAAATAATACAAGGTCATTCGGTGCATTCTCACAATTTTTCCGTGCATTTACAATAAGCTGTTAGGATACATGAGAGCAAAATTCAAGCAGGTATCCGGCTAGTCTTTTGACTAGTGAAAAAGTATATGTTTAGGTTGAGTCACTCTTTATTCACAGCTCTGGCCCCAGTGAAAGTAGCATGTCCAAAAGAAAGCTGCAAACAAAAAATTGCAGGTCTTAGCCAAAGTAAAAAAAGCCCGACCTTTTGAGAGACGTCGTAAGCTTTTCTGTTAAATTTTTTCCACGGTCTCCTTACCTTATCGTCCAACCCCCATCGATGGGAACGACTGCACCTGTCAAGTAAGAACTTTCTGGACTGGCTAAAAAAAGGGTCAAATCTGCGACTTCCTCAGATTTTGCCCAGCGTTTTGCTGGAGTTTCTTCTGCCACCCATTTCGCCATTTCGCCATTATTTTCAGTAAAATCTTTGGCATTCATCGGTGTATCAATGGCTCCTGGGGCTATCCCTGCAACTTGGATACCATGCTGTGCTTCATCCAAAGCCAGTTGCTTTGTAAAACCAACAATAGCATGCTTACTTGCGGTATACGCAATGCCTCCACCGCCTGCAACTAAACCGGCAACGGATGCCATATTGATAATCACACCGGACTTTTGTTGTTTCATTTGAGGTAAAAAGGCAGACGCCATGAGAAACATACTGTCAAGATTTGTTGCCAAAATTTTTTTCCAAAGCGAAAAATCCGTATCTTCCATCGTCCGATAGTCGTCGAGCTGGCCTGCTGTATTAAGCAGAATATCAATTTTTCCTACTTGCGCGGTCAGTTGTGCCACCTTTTCAGGGCAGGAAACATCACAGACGATAGTTTTGAAGTTCGCTGTGATTTCCTGTAAGTCGACACCGATAACTTCTGCCCCTGCTTGCAAAAAAGCGTGTGCTTGTGCTTGACCGATACCGCTGGCAGCCCCTGTCACCAAGACCTTTTTTCCTTTAAATTTTTGTTCAGTCATTGACTAAAATCCAATCCGTTGCTAATACATCACAAGGCGTAGGCGCCCACATACTGAAACCTTCTCCTTCTCCTGTTACATTAATGAGAAAGTACGGTGTAACCTGTAGCTTTTCGCCATTATCAAGCGTGATACTGTCATAAAGGGCAACATAATTTTCTGCACCTCCCCAACCCGTGCGTACTATTTTTTTACCAGCTTTAAGTTCTGGAAGAATTTCCTCAAATGTCATACTTTAGTTCCCTTTCTTTTTATACTCATGTTATGAATGCTTTAATTTTAACATTTGCCATTTGTTTTGTCATTTTTTGGTCCTATCTTGACAATAGATGGTGTTTTAACTAGAATGAAGCTATGAAAAATACAGAAAATCGCGAAAAAATCGTTATTATTACTGGTGCTTCAAATGGTATGGGATATGAAGCCGCAAAAACCTTTGCCCAGCGGGGCTGGCGGGTTTATGCAGGGGCACGTCGTGTTGAAAAGATTCCAACTGACGAAGGCATTATTGCATTCAAGTTAGATGTGACTGATAGCAAGAGCAATCATGCCTTCATCCAACACGTTATTGATCAAGCAGGGCGAATTGATGTCCTGATTAATAATGCCGGTTATGGCGAATACGGTCCAGCTGAAGAAATTCCGATGGAAAATGTCCGTAAGCAATTTGAAACGAATTTCTTCGGCGCTGTGGAATTGACACAGTTGGTTCTACCCATCATGCGTCAACAAGCTTTTGGACGAATCGTTAATATTTCTAGTATCGGTGGTGATGTGTACATGCCGCTCGGCGCCTTTTATCATGCCACGAAAGCTGCACTGCAACAATGGTCTGACGTCCTTGACACGGAAGTTAAAGCTTTTGGTATTCGTTCTATAGTGGTGCAACCCGGTGGAACTGCTTCCAACTGGAGTTCTATCGCCATGGAAAATGCTGAAAAGAATCTTCATCCAAACAGTCCTTATCAACCATTAGTACAAACTGTGCGTGCAGCACTTAGTGGTAACTTTGGCAGTTCTGCTACTTCTGCGGATTTGGCCCAAGTTTTCTATAAAGCAGCCACAGCTCAAAAACCAAAATCACGCTATTATAATACTTTCACAGATCGCTTGATGGTACATACGGCGCGTGCCCATCCGAAAGTTTACATCAAGTTCTTCAACGCAGTGCTGAAACAAATGGGAAAACGTAAAAAATAAAGATAAGGTCTGGGAGAAAGTCCAAAACAGTTAAAAATCGCTCACTTTCGGCAAGGAAGAATGCCAAAGATGAGCGATTTTACTTTTACGATTTTTTAGGATGAAACCAGTTGAATTTTGCCTTTTGTCCTAGTCTTCACGATGATAAACAAACAGCCCCAAAATTAGAGGCTGTTTTCTTGTTGCACCAGAGTTAAACCCAGAAACCAGCGATAGACATTATGAATCTGAATTTCTTCAAGACACTGCAAAGGAGATAATTTTATGAGCAAAGCAGAGCCCAAACTGGGACATCCTGTTTCAGAAGCGCAAAGGGCAGTGAACAAATCATAGAAAGCATGGTAATGACGTGAAATTCTTAGTTTTTTGAACATGTCCTTATAGCTCTGGTGAAGAAAAAAAGACAAAGTCTCAAGACCTTGTCTACAACTTAAGAGCTGACATTTTCCTCAGCGTTTTAAATGTTCTCCAACGTTTGTTTTTGTTTTTCAAACGTTTCTGTTAACTTGTTAGCAAAATTACCCTTGATAGATTTTTTCAAGGCAGCTGAATTCTTAGAAAGTGACTGTTTCGCTTGTTCAGCCTCCAACTCAGCATTTTTTTGAACTTTTAGGCGCTGTTCACTACCATTCACTAAACTGTCCCAACCTTTCGAACAAATTTTTATTTTTTGTATTTCTTTTTGCGCATTTTTTATAATTTCATCAATAGTATCCATGTTTAATCCTTTATATTGAGATTTATATAGTTTTGATTGAAGTTATGTTCTGCTTTTGACCGTCTCTTTTTGCTTCTTGGAATTTTCCACTACTTCTTTCGACAATTGATTAAGATGATAACGAGAGAACTGAGAAGCTTCTGAAACATTTCCTTTACTTTTTGGAGTATTTGTTTGAAAGTTCTCCTGTAAGCAAAATATTTTCTTTCACCCCTTCAACTCTTGTGCCAGTTCTGCATCACGAGCCACTATTTCTGAAATTTTAGCTTTAATTTCACGCTCAAGACTTGTAAAATGCTCACTCATTTCTCGGATTTTATCAATTTTCATCTGATACTGTTGCCGAGGTACACCCACAATATTATATTCGGTAAAACCTACACTTTCAAGAGCTTCATGGACTTCCCATTTTTCCAATTGAGTCCCCATTTGTATAGCTTCATCTCGTGTCTTTTTCCAAAGTTCTTCCGCCTTTTTAATCCCCTCTTGATAATTTTTAATAACGTTCAACATGGCTAGATTAAATTCTGCACCAGCTGTCGAAATAATAGCAAGAGCTTCTGCGGCATCTAAATAGATTTTTTCTCCAGAAGATAAGCCTCCTCCACTCGCAGTAAATCGGACCTTTAAATCTTCCAAGGCCTTCATTTGAGATTTGAAACTTTTTTGGATAAGTTCAATACCGTCACTCAATATCCCTTTATCTGTAATTGTCCATATCCTACCTTCATTGTCCTTCAAGGACCCATCTTCACCAAAGTGATAAGACTCAAGAAAATGTCCGGAGAGTAAGGTCCCATCTCCAAAATCTCCCACATAAATCGCTGTACCATAATCTGAAGCATGTGTCCATGAGGAAACTTGGTCCCCTTTATGCATGAAGTTCAAAACAAATTTTTTCCCCTTGCCATTTATCCATGCTTTTTCTTCTTCTGTTAATTGCTTGCCTACGCCTGCGGTTGAAAAGGTAACTGCGGGGATATGGTTGGTTGCCGCTACCTTTTGAGCCAAAGCACCACCTAAAGAATGACCTGTAACAGCTTCAATATTACTGGCACCATATTTTTTCGCCATCTCCTTGTAAAACTGCTGAGCACTGCTGAACTGAGATTCCAGTGTGCCGTCTTTTTCAAACCCCAAAACAACATTTGAGAGATCCGCACTTAAATCATTCAAATGCCAATCTGTCGCATTTGTCCCTGCAAAGGCAATAATCACATGATTGTAATCGGGTTCTCCATTCACAATCGGCGCAACAGCCATGCCTTGAAAGCCATTTTTTTCGTAGCCTTGACTGTTGTGTTTGTCGTTTGTATCCACAGTATTTAAAATTTGGTATTGTTGACTTGATTTATCACTAGGATCTTCATAAAATTTATCCCCGCTCCTTAAAGCATTGGAACTTTTTACTTTATCTGTATCATAAACCTTTGAATCAATAACAGAATACTGCTTGGGTGTTGTCATTCCAACACTTCCTCCTTCCCATTGCTATATGTAACTTTAATTGGTGTATTTGTCGGAACATTTTTATCCGGTCCAGGTAATGCTTCTCCACCCCCTATACCTTCTTTAACCAAGATTTCTTTATATGTTTTACCATCAATGAGAACAGTAACACCAACTGACCAAATACCAGCACCCGAGTAGCTTCCTGCTTCATTGAACTTAATTTCCTCAATTCCCGGTTGTATCTCCTTAAAAGCAAGAGCCGCAGTTCTTTGATTCGCTATATTTTCATTTTCTTTATTGCTCATGTACACTTTTCCTCCGATAGCTAAGATTAAAACAAGCATTAAAACTGATAAAAGACTAAACATTAATCCTTTTTTGTTCTTTTTCATCTCTTTTTATCCCTAAAAATATTACTCATTCTCTATCTAATGTTATGACACCACTCCATTAAAATCATTTTCGATAATCGCTTTTAGCCAGCACAAGAAGCCTTCCCCCAACCTCTCAGTCAAAATTTGACGAAAAACAAGATAATCATCGACAGTAATTCCTTAAGGTTAATAAAGGCGGTAACTTTTTGAGTGCTTTGCTCTAGCATAAAAACTGTACGAATATAATTTGCAATCTTTTGAAAATCTCAAAAACTTCTGGTTTTTTATTATCCAATCAATGATCCGGCTGGTACATCCGCAGGTGCTTCGAGCACGCGCAACTTACCATCAAATTCAGCAGAGAGAATCATCCCTTGGCTGACATATTTTTTCATCATTTTACGTGGTTTCAGATTAGCTACAATTTGGAGTTTTTTACCGACAAATTCTTGTTCATTGGGATAAAATTCCGCAATTCCGGACAAGATTTGACGGGGTTCTTCGTCACCCGCATCAAGTTTAAAGCGGAGCAGACGATCAGAGCCTTCCACGCGGCTGACTTCCAGTACTTCTGCAACCTTTAGTTCAATCTTTTCAAAGTCATTAAACTTGATTTCTGGGAGTGTCAGATTAAGTTTTACATCCTCAGGAATCCATTCCTTTTCAGGGTGTTTTCCACCTGCCATCTGTAACTTGATGTAGTCTACTTCTTCTTCCTTATCCAAACGCGGGAAGACAGGCTCACCTTTTTCCACAACCTTATGCGTAAATTCGTAACCAAAAGCTAAATCTTCTAATGAAAATTCCTCTTCTGTTAAACCGAGTTGTGCAAAAATTTTCTTGCTTGTCGCACGCATGAAAGGCTGCAAGAGCGCAGCGACAACACGCAGATTTTCTGCTAAATGATAAAGCACATCATTCAGTTTATCCTTGTCCTCTTCTGATTTAGCAAGAATCCAAGGGGCTGTTTCATCAATGTATTTATTTGTACGTGAGATAAGAGCCCAAACTTCACTTAAAGCGACATTGAACTCAAACTTATCCATAGCTGTATGGTATTTTTCCAAGGTTTCAGCAAGGACGGTTTCCAAAGCAGCATCAAATTCTGTTGTTGCATCATTTTTGACCAGAACGCCACCATTGTATTTGTTGACCATGGCTACCGTACGATTAAGCAAGTTCCCGAGGTCATTTGCCAAATCATAGTTGATACGGTCAATAAAGTCTTCTGGTGAGAAGACACCGTCAGAACCAAAAGGCAGTGCGCGCATGAGGTAATAACGTACAGGGTCTAAACCATAGCGATTCACCAACATATCAGGATAAACGACATTTCCTTTAGATTTCGACATCTTCCCGTCTTTCATGACTAACCAGCCATGACCGAAGACTTGTTTAGGTGGTTGCATACCCAAAGCGTGGAGCATGATTGGCCAATAGATGGTATGGAAACGTACGATTTCTTTGCCGACCATGTTCACACCCGGCCAGAATTTATCCAGTTTGCTGGTATCCTCTGAACCATACCCTAAAGCAGTCACATAGTTAAGCAATGCATCAAGCCAAACATAGACCACATGTTTTGGATTTGACTTCACTGGAATGCCCCAAGTAAAGGTCGTACGGCTCACGGCCAAGTCTTCCAAGCCCGGTTTAATGAAATTGTTTACCATCTCATTTTTACGAATCTCAGGTTGGATAAAGTCTGGATGTGACTCATAGTAATCCAAAAGCCAGTCCGCATACTTGCTCATACGGAAGAAATAAGATTCTTCTTCGACCCATTCTACTTCATGACCTGACGGCGCTTTACCTCCGATGACTTTACCGTCTGCATCACGATAAACTTCTTCCAACTGTGCCTCTGTAAAGAATTCTTCATCAGAAACGGAATACCAACCTGCATATTTATCCAAGTAGATATCGTCTTGTGCCAAAAGTTGCTCAAAAGCTTTTTGAACGGCTTCCTCATGATAGTTGTCTGTTGTACGGATAAATTTGTCATAAGAAATATCCAACATTTTCCACAGTTCTTTAACATCTTCGGCCATGGGATCCAAATATTCTTTTGGTGTCATTCCTAGCTCTTCGGCCTTGCGTTGAATTTTCATGCCGTGTTCATCAAGACCCGTCAGATAAAAGGTATCAAAGCCCATCAAACGTTTATAACGTGCAAGAACGTCACAAGCAATCGTTGTATAGCTCGAACCGAGATGCAATTTACCTGATGGATAATAAATCGGTGTTGTGATGTAAAAGTTTTTGTTTTCAGTCATTTTTTTCTCCTAATTCGTGGCCTAATGAAAGCCACTTGATTAGTATTTTTTCAATTGTACATTGAAAAAAGCCTTGATTTTATTATAGCATATCCTTTTCAAGGAATTCTTATTCTAAATAATATTAAGAGCTTTTCTCTCTATCTATTTCCTATCCCGTTTTCCTTTGAGATTATTGGACAATAAGGTATGTTATAATTAACCTAATAAAGCTAAAAGGATTTGATTATGACTTATAAATTTATCTCATGGAACATTGACTCGCTGAACGCAGCCTTGACTGGAACAAGTGAACGTGCGGCTCTGTCAATGGCTGTAGTTGAACAGCTTGCCACTTCTGAAGCGGATGTCATCGCTATTCAAGAAACCAAGCTCAACGGTGACCTCAAAAAAACAAACAAGATACTTGAAGTTTTAGGCAGCCATTTCCCAGACTATGAAATTGTCCACCGCATCAGTACACCTCCGGCGCGTAAAGGTTACTCAGGGACGATGTTCCTGTATAAAAAAAGTTTACCTGAGCCAATCATTACCATGCCCGAAATTGGCGCGCCAGAACCAATGGATAGCGAAGGGCGTATCATCACCTTAGAGTTCCCTGAGTTTTTCGTGACGACAGTCTACACACCAAATGCCGGTGAGGGTCTTAATCGCTTGGATTTGCGTGGACAATGGGACGATCAATATCGCGCCTACTTGCAAATGCTTGACCTTCAAAAACCCGTCTTTGCATGCGGCGACTTTAACGCTGCTTACACTGAGATAGACCTTGCAAACCCTAAAGGAAACCGTAATTCTGCTGGTTTTACAGATCAAGAACGTGAAAAATTCGGTCTCCTGTTAGCTGCTGGTTTTACAGATAGCTTCCGCAAAATTCATGGCAATGTGGAAAGCTATTACGCACCGGGACGGAGTATTTACACTTGGTTTGCCCAACGCTCTCGCACAGCAAAAATCAATAACTCAGGCTGGAGAATTGATTATTGGCTTGTTTCTGACCGTTTGGCCGACAAAATCACACGAGCAGAACCATTAGATTCAGGAGCGCGGCAGGATCATGTGCCCATCGTTTTAGAAATTAATATTTAAAAAAGCACGTATCCGTGCTTTTTTATTCTTATTGAGCCAGCTCTTGATAAGCCTCTTCCTTGAAGCCAATCAAGACAATGTTGCCCTCTTTAACAATCAGAGGGCGTTTAACCAACATCCCATTTGAGGCTAAGAGTTCTGCTGCTTCATGTTCTGTCAAGTCTGCTAACTTATCTTTTAAGCCCATCTCACGATAAACCAAACCGCTTGTGTTGAAAAATTTTTTAACAGGAACATCTGCAAACCATTTTTCAAATTGCTCAGCTTTTGGTGGATTCAGCTTAATATCAATAGCATTATAGTCAATTCCTAAGCGATCTAAAGTTGCTTTTGCCTTGCGACAAGTCGAGCATTTTGGATATTCATAAAAGTCGTACATTTTTATCCTCCTTACTCTTTATTTTAACAAAACGGAGCTAAAGAGAACAGACTTATCTTTTCGGAAAGCAAAAATTTTAAACAAAATAAAATTTATGTTAAAATAAGATAAGAATATTTATTTAAAAAGGAGATTATTTTATGATTTGGTCACTTATCGTTGGGGCGCTGATTGGTATGGCTGCCGGAGCAATTACATCAAAAGGCTCAAAAATGGGCTGTATCGCAAATATTGTCGCAGGTCTTCTCGGTTCATTTGTCGGACAAATGCTCTTAGGAAGCTGGGGACCACATCTGGCAGGGATGGCTTTGATTCCTTCCATCGTTGGTGCGATCATCGTTGTCCTTGTTGCTTCTGCTTTGTTTGGTAAGAAAGATTAATTTTACATAAAAACGTTCATTTTATCGGATGAACGTTTTTCTTTTGTTTTATTGGTTGATGATGAGGGCGGGACGAATACCTCCATTCATTCCTGTTTCGAGATGACCATTTAATCTACCTATCCGAGTTGTGTGATCTACATACCAAGCTCTACCTGAATCCTGTCCAAGAGTCCGTGTCCACCACCAATGACCACTACTGAGTCCACGTTCTTCATGGTTAGGAAAACCAAGACCTGGACCTGATAGACGGGTCACATCAGCTAAGGAAAGAGAAAATGCCCGCGGACTACCACTTGGGTCAACTTGAGTCACGTCAGCCGCTACCTCTGGAAAGTCATGAAGATTCTCAGGGCGCCACTGAATTCCTGACCAAGTAATATTAAAATGGCTAACGTTTCCTGTCACAAAGCTGTCTGCTACAGGCTGCACCATTGCTTGAACTTCTGAGTTAAGACCATTATACCAGTTAGTCAAGTGTTGTTCTTGTTCATGAAATGGTGCAGTTGTAATTGCTCTATTTTCAATAATCAAGTGATTGCCACTCCCCATGTTCTCAAGATATCTGTATGGTCGCCCAGCCATAGTAAAGATGGTCCCCGGTGCCATGATGCTAAAGTTAATTTGGTCAGGTTGGACGTTGTCATCTGGTCCCGGGTTCCCCCAGTTGTTATCGATAGAACCGTTCTGTACAGCTGTCAGGAAGTCTGACAAGTCATCATGATGCGTATAGTCTGGATCTGCAGCCAAGAAGTCATTGATACGGTCAGGACTGATCAGTTGCCCATCCACATGGATACCGTAATAATATTCGCCCGGGATGTTGTCTGCCGCTGCGGTCATCTGAGCCGCATCCAAGAGGTAAGAAGTGGTCTCTCCTGCTTGGAGTTGGTTCGCCCAGTAGGCCCAGCCTGTTTGGTGGTCAATCACCCAGAAGTTCCCAACTTTCAGGTTATTAGGGAGGGCTGCCCACTGGCTGATTGTCATTGGGGCACGTTCTTGTTGCAGGTTTTGAGCCGCATCATGAGTGACTTCTTCGCCCGGCCAAACTGGACCGCTGTTGTCAAAGCTGTCGCCAGAGGACCAGTAGGCATCTGTACCGTCTCCGGGATGCGTGGCGCCATCTGTGACACCGTCTGTGGCTGTACTTGTGAGCCAGTCACGGGCATGTCCTGCAGAGGCGGTCATCAGGTCTGAATTGTCCCGGTTGAAGGTGGGCATGAACCATGGGGCATCTTGGCCTGAGCGGCTCCAACCAAAGGTCAGGTTAGAGTAGGTGTTGAAGGCAGCTGAGTCGCCTACACGGGTGTTGAGGTTGGTCTCTGAGGGACGCATGACCGTCCAAGTGTTCACTTGGTCACGGATGGTGCCGTTCACTATAGGGGTGAAGTCTGTATCTCCTGTGGCGCGTTTCTCCATGAACTCGGAGAGGCGGATACGGGCCATGAGGGGCACATTGCCATAGTTCTCCACGAAGACGTCCTTGTTTTCGGTGTCTCGGTTGTAGTAGTCGTGGACACGGCCGCCGGGGATGTTTTCTCGGAGCCGGTCATTGATGGCCCGCTGGTTGAAGGCTTGGAAGGCGAAGGTGCCGCCTACCAAGAGCAATAAGAGGGACAGGAGCGCGAGGTTGCGCAGCCGCCGCTGGTTTTTCTTTTCTGGTGTCATAAACTCCTCCTTTGACGTAACCTGTACTTTTAGATTTTTATTACATATACATTTCTAATGTTACGTTTACTTTCTGAATCTATAGTATAAAAAAAAAAAAGGTCAAATGAAATGAGTGTTTGATGAGAAAAAACAGACACAACTGTTTCAGCGCTCCACCATCCGTAAATTGAAAAAGCTCAAGCGCTTGCCGAAAAGAACACGCTTAAGCTTTTGGTATAAATTTTATCGTCTTAATTTAATATTTTCTGAAACGTTGATAGCGACTTTCTTGCAGCTCTTCTTCTGATAGCTGTGCCAAGTTATGAAGTTCTTTCTGAATGATTTGCTTCAAGTTTTCCATGAGATTTTCTTCGGGGATAATCCCCTCGATAATGCCCATCTTAAGCTGATCCTCAGCCCTAATCTTCATCAGTTCTCCCGCTTCATCACGCCGTGAACCGTCTTTCCAGAGAATGGTCGCAAAACCTTCTGGAGAAAGGACAGAGTACATGGCATTTTCTAACATGTAAACCTTGTTGGCAACAGCTAAAGCTAAGGCACCACCAGATCCCCCTTCACCAGTGATGAACGTCAGCACAGGAACTTTTAAGTCAGACATTTCATAGAGGTTGCGCGCAATAGCTTCACCCTGTCCACGCTCTTCTGCTTCAATACCAGGATAGGCACCAGCAGTATTGACGAAAGTAATAATTGGACGTTTAAACTTTTCAGCTTGCTTCATCAGACGTAAGGCTTTTCGATAACCATTTGGACTGGGTTGGCCAAAGTTCGTCGCTAAGTTTTCTTCAAGATTTTTGCCTTTTTGAATGCCGATGACAGTAATCGCTTGACCTTGAAAAGAAGCAATTCCTCCAACAATAGCCTCATCATCTGTAAACTGTCGGTCCCCATGAAGTTCAAAAAAATCTGTGAAAATTTCCGCGATAATATCACGTACCGATACACGATCATTGGCACGCGCTTTGTTAATAATCTCTGCAATTTCAGACATTTTTCACACCTCCATGAAGTTTCAACAGTAAGGCCAGATTTTCACGCATCTCTTGACGTTTGACAATAGCATCTACAAAACCATGCTTTAGAAGAAACTCTGCCTTTTGGAAATCATCTGGCAAGGTCTGACGTACAGTTTGCTCAATAACCCGTCGTCCCGCAAAGCCAATCAATGACTGCGGTTCTGCCAAGATAATATCTCCCAACATGGCAAAAGAAGCCGTCACTCCACCAGTAGTTGGATCTGTTAAAACAGTGATATAGAGCAATCCAGCAGTAGAATGTTTCTTGACAGCTGCAGATATCTTCGCCATCTGCATAAGGGACATAATTCCTTCTTGCATCCGCGCCCCACCAGAAGCTGTAAAAATAAGAACTGGAAGCTTTTCAGCTGTCGCCATTTCGAAAAGACGTGTTATTTTTTCGCCAACAACGGTCCCCATAGAGGCCATGATGAAGGTCGAATCCATGATGGCTAGAGCAACCTTCTGCCCTTTAATCCTCGCCGTTCCTGTCATAACAGCCTCATCTAGACCTGTCTCTTCCTTAATCGCCGCTAACTTTTCTACATAGTTGGGAAAGTCCAATGGATTTTTACTTTCGATCCCTGTAAACCTTTCTTCAAACGAATCCGTATCCACTAAAAGTTTCAGACGCTCGGGAGCTGTAATCCGGAAGTTATAGCCACAATGTGGGCAAATCTTGCTGTCACCAAGATCCTGACAATAAATACTGTGTTTACAGGCAGGACATTTGGCAAAAAGTTCATCTGGAACTTCAGGTTTAGTTCTTTCTTTCTGATCAGTCGAACGATTGGGATTAATCTTGATATATTTTTTCTTTTGAAAGAGAGCCAATTATTTCTCCTTTTTATCGAGGTTCAAAAGAGCCTGATATAAACTTTTTTAGCAGATATTTATCTGTTTTCACATCATTTTTATTTTAATTATCTAATTATACACACAAAACTAAAATTCGTCAAGAAGGAGCTAACTGTCCAAAAAGTGAGTGTTATAGAAAATAAATACAGGTTGGCTTAGAATTTATAAAACTCGGCCAGACTGTAAAAATCAAACTGTGATATTGTGATATAATATTAAAAGTTTAACTCTTTTCATCTGTACATGAGGATGTGAAAATGAGAAAGGAGCAAGTCATGGAAAAGCAAACACTATCAATCATTGTCCCTGCCTACAATGAAGAGGAAACCCTTGCGCTCTTTGTCGATGAGGTCAATGTTCAAACTTTAGATTTACCCCTAGACAAAACTTTTTATTTTATTAACGATGGTTCTTCCGATCAGACACTTGATGTGATTAAGTCACTCAGCAAAAAATATTCCAACATTAAATATATAAGCTTTTCCAGAAACTTTGGTAAAGAAGCCGCACTTTTGGCTGGGTTACGTGCAGCCAGAGGTGACTATGTAACGGTTATGGATGCTGACTTGCAAGATCCTCCCCACATGCTCAATGAAATGTATGCCAAGATTTTGGAGGGCTATGATATTGTTGGAACACGGCGCATTTCACGCAAGGACGAACCCTTTATTCGCTCTCTCTTTGCAAAAACTTTTTATAAGATAATCAATAAAATATCAAGTACCCAGATGGTTGACGGGGCGCGAGATTACCGTCTTATGACCCGTCAGGTAGTTGATAGTGTTTTGGAACTTCCCGAGCACAATCGCTTTTCCAAAGGCTTGTTCTCTTGGGTAGGTTATGATGTGACATACTTAGAGTACAAGAATGTAGAGCGTGTCGCGGGAAAAACCTCTTGGAGCTTTTGGGGGCTGCTCCACTACTCCATTGACGGTATCATTAATTTTTCGGATGCTCCTCTGAGTTTGGCTACATTTATTGGGTTTATTAGCTTTCTAATTTCTGTTTTAATGAGCCTTTTTTATACCTTGAAAACTCTCTTCTGGGGTGAAGCTGTTCAGGGTTTTCCTACACTCATTATCCTTATCCTGATGCTTGGTGGTTTACAGCTTCTCTCTCTAGGTATCATTGGAAAGTACTTGTCCAAGGTCTTTCTCGAGACGAAACAACGTCCAAACTACTTTATCAAGGAAGACAATATCGAAGAATAATATAATGCAACAGTTAATAAATAAGGTCTAATTTAAAAGGCCTTATTTTTTTGCGCTTCACTGAGAAAACTCACTGCTCTACTGCTGAACTCTCCAGCTTTGTGACTCTCTTTACTCCTTGTGCTCACCGCTAATATTTTTTGACATTTTTAGAAGATGTTGATAAAATAATATTGTGAGAAAATAATGTTGTTTTCTCACTTTTGCTTGGCGTGTTTTCTTATAAAGTAAGGTAATAATTTTTTATTACATATATTATATTATTTTAAAGGAGAATAAAAATGGCAACAATTAGCGTTACACCCGAAGAACTAAAGCAACAAGCTCAAGTTTATATCCAATCTAAGGAAGAAATCGAACAAGCGATTCAACGTGTAAATTCAATGAACAGCACAATCGCGGAAGAGTGGAAAGGTCAAGCTTTCCAAGCTTACTTGGAGCAATACAACCAACTCTATCAAAATGTTCAAAAGTTTGAAGAATTGCTAGAAAGCATCAACCAACAACTCAACAAATATGCAGATACAGTTGCAGAACGTGATGCACAAGATGCGCAAAGTTTTGGGTTCTAAATCAAAGAAATTTGTAGTCTGAAAAGACTACTTTTTTAAAGGAAATAAAGCATGTCGAAACAGACAAAGAGAATAGCAGTTGGAATAACGGCTGTGCTTGTTATTTTGGGACTTGCTATTGGAGGAAAAATGTTTATGGACAAAAAAGCACATAATCAAAATTTAGAGTACCAAAGACAGGCTGCCTTGGCTTTGAAAAAAGAAGAGCCACGTGCAACAAAAGTTGTCTTTAAAGGTGAAGGCTCATCTGACGGTATCGGATTGCCTTGGTCTATAGATGCTGATGTTACAGTAAATGGTCAAGTTTTTGTTATGGGCTTGGAAAGAAATAGGATAGGAATTGTTTTTGGCGATAAATATGAGCCAAGTAAAAATACTGATGTCTCTGACAGTCCTCTAGAAGTAATTTACGGAAACGGAGAGCGCGAGATTATAAAATGACACCGGAAGATTATAAAAACTTAGCGAGCGAAGCTTATCGTGTTGACAGAAATGTAAAAGATAAGCAAGTTCTCCATGAGGGGGACGTTTTTACTGTCAATGGTAAAAAGTGGGAAGTTTTAAAGTCTGAAGATAGTACAGAAAACGGGTTTCAAGCAATGGCTGTGGCTCCTAAAATAGAGGGAGAAACTGATACCAGCCAAGTTGTAATTGCCTATGCTGGGACAAATCCTTCCGACTGGAAAGACCTGGCCGTAGATGGGCTCAATGTCATGGGTTCTGTAGGCGGTTTTCAGCTGGATTCCGCCAATCGTTTTGCCAATGAAGTAGCTAAAGCTTACCCGTATTCTGATATTTCAACAACAGGTCACTCGCTCGGTGCTTTTCTTGCTCTAGCACAAGGTGCAGAGCATCACTGGCAGTCGGTAACTTTTAATGGTCCAGACCCTTATAGTGTCTTGTCGCCGCAAGCTAAAGTGTGGGTAAAACAAAATCCTGGGATGCTAACAAACTTCCTCAATCAAATGGATTTAGTCGGCTATGGTGGAGATATCATTGCTCGCTTTAAAAATGGAAAGCTACTGTGGAGTGTTTTAGGTCAGAAGATAGACACAACAGGTTCAGAAGTTGTGCTTAATTATGGTTTTCTAGGGCTCAATCCCCTTAATTACCATGATCTTAATCTATGGAAGTTTGATGAAAAAGGAAATATCTTGGATGGAAAAGGAAAAAGTCATGGCATCCCACAACAAGCCGTTCTGAACTCCAAAATGACTCAGCTTTCCCATTCCTTTAAGGTGCAGATGGAAGCCTTAGAAGTTTTAAAGAAAACTTTAACAGCAAGTGCGGGTGGCTTATCCTCTGGTGAAAAAATATATCTGGACTCTGCTCAAGCTCTGGCCGTTGTTTCCACAGCTGGCGCAGAATTTCAGCTGGCGATGACCAATGTTATGCAGGTCTATCAAGAGGGGATCAAAAAGGCAGAAAACCTTTGGATGAAAACCTTATCAGATGCAGTAGCTGTAGGAAGCCAACTTGAGAAGTGGGAAGTCTATGCAGCCCTCGAAAGTGTTGGTTTTACAGAAAACAATATCGTGGGAATCCCGACACAACTCTATCAACATAAAATGGATCAAGTCAAACAGATGAGCGACAAATTCAAGCAGCTTGAGCGTGAAATCAAGGAGAAAATTTCAGAACTGCTTGCACGAGATGCCGAATTGGCACAAGAATTGAAAGGCTAAGGAAAAGAGTTTTGCTTACAGAAGAAGAATTAAGACGGGATTATAACTACAAAAGAGCACAGCTGGAAGAACAGGCAGAGGAGATAAGACGGGGAGAACAGACCTTTAATCAGCTGATGGAAGAGGCATCAAAGGATATCTCTCAGATGCTTCGAGAGGCAGAGGGGGATGCTTCGGAAGCCTCTCAGTTTTCACGCTATCGCCTCCATCAACTTTCAGAAGAATACGGTGAAAAATTCCAAGCTGAGAAAAGAAAAATTCAACAGCAGTTGGAAGAAGCTGAACACGAATTTAATAGACAATATCGTCAATTGAAGGAAGGAGATTGATGCTTAAGTATGAATGGTGTAGATGAACTTATTAAGAAAGCTCAGAAAGAGTTTCAGAAAATAAGAATTCAAATAAAAGGGCTGATTGCTGTAGATAAAAGCAGACAACAACGAACTCAGTTGGAGAAAACGTCAAAGCATGAAGTAGCTACAGCAAAACAAGCGCTTTCCAAGAATTCATCTGCTCTAAAAGGGGCCATCAAAGGCAATTTTGCGCATAAGCTAACGGAGGTTTTTGAGGAGCAAAAACGGACATTAGATAGCATTTAACCTAAATAAGAAACCTGTTCTCCATAAGGAGAATAAGGGAAGCTCTTAAAATAAATATAAAAAATCACTCAATGAGGCATGTAAAGCGCCGTGTTGGGTGATTTTTTTGTTCTGGTCCCTATTTTTACTTTATTGGTGAACGATGAGGGCGGGACGAGCACCACCGGCAGCTGCGGCAACTCTTGGTCCCATAGAAATTACACCATTTGACGGATCATTAGGTTGACCTCCAAGTATACGCAGACTATGGTCTAAGCTCGTGCTGGGCGTTCGAAGCCACCAGAAACCATGATTTGGGCCACCTTCTATGCGTCCTACGTGATTAGGAAAGGCACGACCTGTACCGGATAAACGTGTCACATCTGCTAAAGATAGTGCAAAGGCACGTGGACTACCACTTGAATCAACTTGACTTATATCAGTCTCAACTTCGGGAAAATCGTGCAAGTTATTAGGTATCCAGCGTTCTCCTGGTCCGTCAAAGGTAAGGGAACTCCAGTCAACTTCTCCTGTCACAAAATGATCTGCTACAGGCTGAACCATTGCTTGAACTGTTGGATCAAGGGAAGTGTACCAATTATTAATTCGGTCTACTTGATTATTGAAACTTGCACCAAACACGCCATTCCGAATAATCAAATGGTTCCCCCCACCTTGATTCTCCAAATAACGGTACTGCTCCCCAGCCATGGTAAAGATGGTCCCCGGTGCCATGATACTAAAGTTGATTTGGTCGGGTTGGACATTGTCATTTGGTCCCGGGTTCCCCCAGTTGTTATCGATAGAACCATTCTGTACGGCTGTCAGGAAGTCTGACAAGTCATCATGATGCGTATAGTCTGGATCTGCAGCCAAGAAGTCATTGAT
>NZ_CALPDE010000001.1 GCF_943193185.1 Lactococcus ileimucosae | reverse complement strand
GTACGTAATGGCTTACCTATCCTTGGTGAGATGGAGCCGGGTCAAACATTCTCTATGCGTGGGACACAGTACCGCTACCTTGAAGACAAGGGTGATGGAAATCATCTGATCATGACAACAGCTCATCAAATTAACAGTGCATGGAATACCAATGCGGGTGTAGACAGCTATAATGGTTCAACTTTAGATAATAACATGAAGAACTGGCATGATAATCTGCCGAGTGTTATTCGCCGTCAAGTTCAACCTGTGCAAAAAGAGTTTACAGGGACAGGACCAGATGCGATGATTAATGACTCTTCTTGGATAACACCCAATGGAAATTTTGTAAGTGCAGCCATACCAATCGTAGGCACAGAACGAGCCTTTATTCTAGACTTTGAACATCCAGCCTTTACGGCTGCTTTGAAAAATGACTTTGCGGAGGTGGATCCTAACGGTGAGAAGAAGGCCTTTGCCCTTTCTGTAGCAGAAGTCAACCATCTTTCGGGGCCGGGGAAGGCTTTTCCAACCATGGCTTCAAGAAGCGCTCTCTGGCAGCTTCGTACACTATTCAGCTCCACTCATCCATGGGTTATAGTACCTGGAGTAGGTGTAGCAGGTTCATTTATTATTGCTACTAATAGCCCTATTACGGATTCGGGAGTTTTACAAACAGCTAATCTCATCCTCCGCGACCAAGACGGCGCATGGACCTCTAGTTTGTAACTTTTCTTGTAGCGCTTACATTCTTCAAATCAAGAAAAGGCACACGGAGAGAACGACAGCATCTCTGTAAGAAACGTTTAATTGTATAATAAAGGAAAAGAAAGAGAGCTTGTGCAAACAAGCGCCAAAGAAACCGTTTAGGACGGCTGGCTTTGTTCAAACTAAAATAGACCAAAAAGTTTGGTCTATTTTTTTATATTTTTACAATCGCAATAAGGGGCGTGAACACAATATCAAGGGCAAGCTGTCTAAAACAACCCAAAAATGTGCCTTTTTAGCTTAAGAGGGCACTACATGCAGAAGTAGCCTCCCCGTAAACCTTCTTGATTTTTATAATTCGCCAATGTGTAATTTAACAGGGAGCTGATAGCTATGTGCGAGTGTCTCGCCAGCAATTTTCTTAAGAAGGAGTTCCACAAGAAGTTCTGCCAAGTCACTAATCGGTTGCTTGATGGTTGTCAGACTTGTTTCATAATTTTGAATGAACTCTGTCCCGTCAAAACCGATAACATAAGGCTCTTGATGAAGCTCCTGAGCGATGTTTTTGACAAGCAGTGCCATTAAATCATCTGTGCAAAAGATACCGTCAAATTGGTGCTCCAGTAAAGTTTGCTTAATCTGAGCGGACTTTCTTGTGACAGTTAAACTTGAAGAAAAGTTCAGGACACTTGCCTCCAGACCTTGTGTTTCAAGAGAAGAAAGAAAGCCTTCCCGCCGCAAATTTGTAATGGAGAAAGGGTTGTCCGTACTGCCGAAAAAGGCAATCTTTTTACTTCCGGTCTGAATCAGCGCTTCCGCTGCAAGCTGCCCTCCTTGAAAATTATCAGGGCCGACAACGGTTGTCTCAGGCGTTAGAAGACGATCGAACGCGACTATTGGCGCTTGAATACTGCTGTATTCGTCAGGTGATAAATTATGACTGCCATAGATAATGCCTTCGACTTGATTGGATAAGAGAAGGGACAGGTAATCGCGTTCTTTTTGCTTGTCGTGTTCAGTCAAGGCAAGCATGGACTTATAGCCTTTTTTAAAGAGCTCTTGCTCAATTTTTTCAATCAGCTCGGCATAAAAGATATTCTGAATATTTGGGAAAACCAAACCAATGAGTTTCAAAGATTTCCCTTGCAAGCTTCGTGCTGCAGCGTTTGGCGTATAGTGCAACTCTGCTATAGCATCCTCCACCTTTTGAATCGTATTACTGCTCAGATACCCCTTGCGGTTAATCACGCGCGAAGCTGTTGTTAAACTTACTCCCGCTTTTTTTGCAACGTCTTCTAGTTTTACCATTATTTTCCTAAATTCCAAAGTTTGACTTGTGTTGGACGACTCGCAGAAATTGTTTTGAGGTCTTTATCTGGAAAAACGCGTCCTGATAAGACTTTTTCCCCTTTATTGATAAAAATCTCAAAAATAGATTCATCAACAAAAATGTTCACTTGATGAATGTTGACCTCAACCTGCCGTTTTTCACTGCCACGAATCACGGTGACTTTTTTGTTTTCCTTATCAAATTTAATCAAAAGTGCACCATCCATTAGGTTAAGTTCGGTTGACTCTTGCGCAGCAAAATCAATTTCTAACTCATAGGCATTTTCCTTTAGGCTTACTTTTGATAAGTTTAAATCTTGTTCCTCTTGCCGCAGGCTTTTAAGAGCTTCTACAGGGTATTGATAGAGCTTACCATTTTTTAAGCTCAACTCTTTGACAAGGGATAAGGCACCTTGATAGCCGTAAGCATCTGTTGCATAGTTTGTGTCAGGTAATCCCAGCCAAGAAATAGCCAGAACCCGACCATCTGGTGCATTGAAAGCCTGAGTCGCATAACAATCAAAGCCATCATCCAAGTTTATTAACCTTGAGGGATTGACCAACTCTGCACTGTTAGCATCAAAATGTTCGGCTGCTATGTACATATTTGGGTAGATGTTGTCATAAGCGCTGATTGTCTTGTCCAGTCCTTGCGGGCAGAAAATCAAAACAGGTTTTTCATCAATAAACACTAAGTTTGGGCATTCAATCATATAGCCCATTTTATCACTTGTAAATTTCAAGTTGTCTACTTTTTGCCAACTTCTTAAGTCCTTGTTTTCATTTTTATAGAGCTTAATAATCCCGTTTTCCTGCAAATCTTGTCCACCGATTATAGCATAAATACAGCCGTCATGTCTAAAAATTTGGGGATCACGAAAATGTTCAGTAACCTCGGAAAAATCAGGCGCGATGATTGGCTTCTCTAATTTATTGAGCTCATTTTTTTCGTTTAAAAATGCCCCCAGTTGATAAGGAATGCGCGTCCAATCTTTTGTACGATGGTTGCCTGTGTACATGAGAAAGAGTTTTCCATCAATAGGCAAGGCAGATCCAGAGTATGCGCCGGCATTGTCAAAGGTGGTGTCTGGTAACAAAAGGACATCGTCCTTTTCGAAATGCACCAGATCCTCACTTGTCAAATGAACCCATGATTTCAGTCCGTGAACCGCACCAAATGGGAACCACTGATAAAATAAATGCCATTTCCCATTATAGTAAGAAAAGCCATTGGGATCATTGAGAAGTCCTGTTTCCGCTTCGATGTGAAAACGAGCGCGCCAAGGAGATCGAGAAACGCTCTTCTTCAAAGCTTCTAAATAATCAGCAGAATAGCTGTCATAACTTCTGTAACGTTCATTTCTTGTCCAAGTTTGAGTGTTTTCCATATTTTCCATATACTTATGATAAACGTTTTCTCGCATAAAATCAAGTTGTAGATTGGTGGATTAATTTAAATATGATAAACGTTTGACATAAAAAATGAAAAATGCTAAACTAAGCTTTGTAAATGAAAAGAATTTTGAAAGGATAAACATATGAACCACAAAGAAGTTGCAGAGCGGGTGCTCAAAGCTGTTGGCAGAGATAATTTACAAGCTGCTGCGCATTGCGCGACAAGATTGCGCTTGGTTGTAAAAGACAGTGGCACAATTGACCAAGAAGCCTTAGACAATGACCCAGATTTGAAAGGAACATTTGAAACTGCCGGACAATATCAAATTATTGTAGGGCCTGGGGATGTTAACGTTGTTTATGACGAACTTGTCAAAATGACCGGAGTTTCTAAGGTGTCTACAACAGATTTGAAAGAGATTGCAGCGAGCCAAAAACGGCAAAGTCCATTGATGGCTCTCGTTAAACTCTTGTCAGACATTTTTGTTCCCTTGATTCCAGCCTTAGTTGCGGGCGGTCTTCTTATGGCACTTAACAATGTATTTACAAGTGCTGGACTTTTCGGACCAAAATCTCTGATTGAGATGTATCCGGCTTGGAAAGATGTAGCAGGAATTATTAATACAATGGCAGCTGCGCCATTTACTTTCCTTCCTATCCTGATCGGTTATTCTGCGACAAAACGCTTTGGAGGGAACCCTTATCTCGGTGCAGTGATGGGGATGATTCTTGTTATGCCGAGTCTCGTCAATGGTTACAATGTTGCTGAAGCTGTGGCAAATAATACGATGCCTTACTGGAATATTTTTGGGCTTAACATTGCACAAGCAGGTTACCAAGGACAGGTTTTACCTGTCATCGCCATTGCCTACATCTTGGCTAAGTTGGAAAAATTCTTCCACAAACATTTGAATGATGCGGTTGACTTTACTTTTACTCCCTTACTTTCTGTTATTATTACTGGATTTTTATCTTTTACAATTGTGGGGCCAGTTCTACGTACGGTTGCGGATGCTTTAACAAATGGTTTAGTTAGCTTTTATAATATAGCAGGTTGGCTTGGAATGGGAATTTTTGGTTCTTTCTATTCAGCTATTGTTATTACAGGACTTCACCAAAGTTTCCCGGCTATCGAAACCATGTTGATTGCGAATCTTCAAAAAACAGGTCAGGGAGGAGATTTTATCTTCGTTGTAGCTTCCGCTGCTAACATGGCGCAGGCTGGAGCGACATTTGCCATCTTCTTTATCACAAAAAACAAGAAAACTAAGGCTCTTGCAGCACCATCAGGTGTATCTGCCTTACTTGGTATCACTGAGCCTGCACTATTTGGCGTGAATTTGAAGTACAAATATCCGTTCTTCATTGCGCTAGGAGCATCAGGTATTGCCAGCTTGTTTATGGGACTTTTCCATGTGCTTGCTGCAAGTCTAGGATCTGCTGGTATTTTGGGCTTCATTTCCATCAAGGCCGGCAGCATTCCAATGTTTCTTGTTGGAATTCTGATTAGTTTTGTATTAGCCTTTGTGGTAACATATATTTACGGAAAACCTATTGAAGCGAAAAAGGCAGCAGTTGAAACACAAGAAAAGAAGGACGAAACTGTTGAAACAGTAACAGCCTCAAAAGGTGAGAGTCAAGAAATAGCAGCTCCCGTAAACGGTGAAGCTCTTCCGCTCAATGCTGTCAATGACCCTGTCTTTTCGAAAGAAGTGATGGGAAAAGGAATTGCGGTTAAACCCTCTGAAGGTCAAATTTTTGCACCTGCTGATGGTGAGATTGTGATTGCTTATGAAACAGGACACGCTTATGGAATAAAAACAGCGCAAGGTGCTGAAATTTTGCTCCATATCGGAATTGATACAGTTTCGATGGCTGGAAAAGGCTTTGAGCAAAAAGTAACTGCGGGTCAGACTGTCAAAAAAGGCGATTTATTGGGAAGCTTTGATAGAAAGGCTATTGAAGAAGCAGGGCTTGATGATACTGTCATGGTTATTGTCACAAATACTGCAGAATTTTCTGAAGTTCAGCCACTTAAGGAAAACACAGAAGTCAAAGTGGGTGAGGCTCTACTCGCACTGACTAAATAGGAGGTTTTATGACGAAATATTATGGTTCGATTGAAGCAGGAGGAACAAAATTTGTCTTAGCTGTTGGAAATGAAGGTTATCAAGTTGTCAAATCTCTACAAATTCCAACGACAAATCCAGATGAAACCGTTGAAAAAACGATTGAATTTTTTAAGCAAAATCCTGTTGTATCCCTCGCAATCGGCTCTTTTGGTCCCATCGATGTCAATCCGAACAGTGCGACCTATGGCTACATTACCACAACTCCAAAAGAAGGCTGGGCAAACTTTGATTTGCTGGGTAAGCTGAAAGCCGCGCTTGCTATTCCGATGGCATTCACCACTGATGTCAATAGTTCAGCCTATGGTGAAATGTTTATGACAGGGAGAAAATCACTGGTTTACTTTACGATTGGTACCGGAATTGGGGGAGGAGCAGTACAGGACGGCAAGTTTATTGGAGCTGTTTCTCACGCTGAAATGGGCCATCAGTTTGTCAAACGTCATCCAGATGATGTGGATTTTGCGGGCATTTGTCCATTTCACAAAGACTGTGCTGAAGGTTTGGCAGCAGGCCCGTCAGTTGAAGCACGATTGGGAATTCGCGGAGAGCACGTTCCAGCAGATTCACCGGTTTGGGATATTCAAGCCTATTACATTGCACAGCTTGCGGTCAATGCAACGTTGACATTAGCACCAGAAAAAATTGTTTTTGGTGGTGGTGTGATGGGGCAAGAACATATGCTTGAGCGCGTACATAAGCAATTTGAACAGCTGCTGAATAACTATGTGAACCTTCCTTGCAAGATAGAAGAATATATTGTTACACCAAGTATTAAAAATAATGGTTCAGCAACTCTAGGGAATTTTGCTCTAGCAAGCGAAATGCTAACGGAAAAAGATTGATTTTATCCAGAACTTGAAAAAACGCTTAACGATGTGCACATGAAGGCAGTCGTTGAGCGTTTTTATATCTTTCCCATATTTCTACTAGAAGATGTTTATTCTATTACTTGTTGTCTTGTACCCATGTTTTTTCGCCGTCTAGGGAGTAAACCGATGTTTCTTCACCATTTGCTCCATATTCAGTCATGCCACTAATTTCTTGGGCATTGCTTTCTTTCAAAGTTTCTTGAATATCAACTTTGGGCGCTGTTGCTTTGATTTCATCAAATTTTTTGAAAATTTCTTCATTTGAGCTTACGGATGCTCCTTGTTCTTGCATATTAGCATGTGCCACTATTGAACTGACGCCCAATACAGAGAGCAGGCTTGCCCCTAATACGATTGCTTTTAATTTCACTTTGTTGTCCTCCATTGTTGTGTTTTTTAAGCTAGCTTGATAGCATTTTACAATACTCACCTTTAATGAATCTAAGCGGTGTCCTAATATTAGCTTAAACCAAAGGGATTTGCTTTAGTGAGTAGGGGGCAAGCAAAAAAAGTTACTAAAAAGTAACTTTTCTAAATATTGTTAGAGTTCATTTTATATGGTGAGTCTTATAGAGTGGAGAGAAAGGCTGCTTTATCTTTTCACAGCTCCTCTTTTCTTAATTTTCAACAAAATTTTTGAGCTGCTCGCCATGGAGACCACCATTTAGACCAATGAGAAGCTTGATACGCGCCTTTTGTGAATTGACTTCGGGTGCAAACATGACACCAGCCTCCGCTAACTTAGAGCCACCGCCTTCATAAGCATAAACAGGTTCAGCGATACCATTAAAACAGCGGGACACCAGAACAACAGGGATGTCCATAGCAAGGATATGCTCCAATTTTTGTGCAGCTGTTGGAGGAAGATTGCCCGCACCAAGTGCTTCAATCACCAGACCATCAAGACTGCTTAGGTCAAAAAGATCAAAGACCTCACCAGTCATGCCGGCATAAGCTTTAACAATGAGGACTTTTCCTTGAACAGAAGAGATGTCAAGATGCTGGTTTTCACTGTCAGTATGGAAATAAAAAAGTTTGTGTTTTGTTGCTAAACCAACAGGACCGTGTGTTGGGGTTTGGAAAGTCGAAACATTAGTTGTGTGTGTCTTGGTGACATAGCGTGCAGAGTGTATCTCATCATTCATCACAACCAATACACCCCGGTCATGAGAAGCATCATCAGCAGCGACACGGAGGGCGCTGAGGAAGTTGTAAATACCGTCAGTACCAAGTTCGTTACTTGACCGCATTGCTCCTGTTAGGACGATTGGTTTACCTCGTGGAATAGTTGAGTCCAAGAAAAAAGCTGTTTCTTCAAGCGTATCTGTCCCGTGTGTGATAACAACACCGTCAAAATCTTCTTGAGCAAAAGCTTTATTAATCCGATTCTTAAGCAACAGCATTTCATTGGGAGTAATGTGGGGACTGGGGAGGTTAAAGATATCCTCGGAGACCATGTGAATCGAGTCAAGAGGCATATTTACAGCATTCATAGGATTCACTGCGTTCGGGGCTACGCGACCGCTGGCATCCTCAGCCATAGAAATAGTTCCCCCAGTATGCAACACTAAAATCTTTTTCATCAGTCATTTTCCTTTCCAAGCTCCTATCAAAACAACTCTATTATAGCATAATTGCAAGGTGCCAAGTGAAACGATTATTTTTATTTTGAAAAGAGTAACCTCCATAGGAACATCGAAAATTTGTGTGCAAAATATTTATCATTCATGGAAATTCAAGGGGAAAACTTGTATAATTAGTAGGATAGAGTCCTTGAACAGCATAAAAAGTTAAGCAGAAAACAAGGGCAAGTATAGAAATCATATAAGTATAGGGCAAGAAATAGGAAAATGGATATAAAAGCAGTATTTTTCGACTTAGATGGCACTCTTTTTACAGGAACAAGAGCAATTGCTCCAAGTACAAGGGTAGCTATTGATGAATTAAAACGTAAAGATATATTAGTTGGAATTGCCACAGGGCGAGGGCCTGCTTTTACTTTGCCCTTGATGGAGGAGCTCCACTTAGATTTTGCTGTAACTTACAATGGGCAATATATTTTTACACCAAAGGATATTTTGCATGCCGAGGAGATTGATAAGAAGACGTTGCGCCAGATTGTTCGTTTTGCAAAGGATCATCACCGAGATATTTCCCTTGGTACCGCCCATGGCGTTAATGGTTCAAAGCTTTTGAAATTTGGTGAAACACGCATGGCAGGTATTATTTCAGGGATACTGCCATCGGGTACTTCAGACATAGCACGGAACAGCTTCAAACATATTGTGCGCCGTGTTGTGCCTCAGTCAAATTTCTTGAATATCCTGCGTGAGCCGATATATCAGGTGATGATGGTTGCTACCCAGTCAGAAACACCGATGCTTGAAAAAGAATTTCCAAATTTGATGATTACACGGAGTAACCCTTATTCTGTAGACATGATTCCCTGCGACTCAGGAAAACTACGTGGGATTAAAAAAGTTGGTGAGCATTATGGCTTTGACTTTCAGCAAGTCATGGCTTTTGGGGATTCAGAAAACGACTTGGACATGTTGACACATGTGGAGTATGGTATTGCAATGGGAAATGCTTCAAAAGCCGTTAAGGAAAAAGCAACACATGTTACAGCGAGCAATAACCATGACGGTATTGCCAAGGCCCTTGCATATTACGGTCTCATTGACTTTTCAACAACGAATAACTTCATCTCCCGGGACCAAAACTTTAATAAGGTCAAAGAGTTTCATAGGATGATGGATGGACGGAGTCAGGAAATTCCACGAGCTTTCCCTCCTATGGAAGCAGGATATCGTGCAGGATTCAAAGTAGAAGAGATTGTAGAATTTCTTTATGCTTCAGCAAATGGTGACAGGGATAAGTTTGACGAACTGGCTGCAAATCTGCATACAGATGTTGATAAAGCAGTCGACAAAGTGAAGCGTAAAGCCAAAGCTGAACCTCCTCTGATTGGTGAAGTTGATGCACTGGTTGATCTTCTTTATTTTACTTATGGAAGCTTGGTGCTAGCTGGAGTGGATCCTTACGATATTTTTAACTTTGTCCATGATGCAAATATGGGTAAAATCTTCCCAGATGGTCAGCCCCATTTTGATCCTGAGACGCATAAAATACTTAAACCTGAGGACTGGGAAGACAAATATGCTCCAGAAGGAAAGATTGAGCGAGAGTTAGAAAGACAGAAAAGAATTGCTCTACGAAAAGCAAGATTAAGAGAAGCAGATAACAGGAAGAAAGAAAAATAAGGCGCTCTGAGCTAGCTTTTGCCTTTTCTGCATAATCTTCAATTAAAAAATATGTTATAATGGAGCAGATACAAGCAGAGGACTAGGGAGTTTTAGGTGAATATAAACAAGTATAAAGCGGTGATTTTTGACATGGATGGTGTTTTAGTTGATACGGAACAATTCTATGCTCAAAGGCGTGAAGAATTTTTTAGTAGCCACAATATTCCAATTCACCATATGAGACACTCGGATTTTATTGGTGGAAACATGCGGGAAATCTGGCCGCAAATTTTAGGTGTAGATTTTGACCATGAAGAAGCAGAAGTTTTACAGGCAGCCTATCTAGAATTGAAAGATAAGAAGCCTCTTCCCTATAAAGAACTACTTTTCCCAGATGTCAAGGATGTTTTGGAGTCCTTACGAGCAGACAAGTTCAAAATTGGTCTGGCTTCGAGTTCTGCTATGCAAGAAATTGAAGAGATGCTTGATATACATGGTTTACGACCATATTTTGAATCCATTCTTTCAGGAAATGACTTGAAAGCAACAAAACCTCATCCAGAGATTTATCAATTGAGCATGAAGGCCTTAGAGGTCAAGGCGGAGGAAACTTTGATTATTGAGGATTCTGAAAAGGGGATTACAGCTGGTAAAGCTGCTGGTGCTACGGTTTGGGCTATTAAAGATACACGCTTTGGAATGGAACAGTCTGCTGCAGATGCCTGGTTTCCTAACCTAACAGCAGTCAAAGAAGCACTGGAAGGAACACAGTAAAATTGTGGTTCCAAGGCCATTATAAATTACTGACACATGAGTTGAGTCAAATGCACAAAAGGAGAAGAAAATGAAAATTGTACAGAGATTTTCACCAGTGGCGATTGTATCAGCCATGGTTATCGTACAAGCACTGGAAAGTCTCTTGCTGGTCTTTTCGGGTTCACGATGGATAGCAGTGCTCTATCTTTTTCTTATGAATGTCATTATAACAGCTGTTATCTTACTCCAGGCCCGAAACTATCGTTTGAGAAGGGTTGAGTTTATCAGAAAAATAAATGATGAAGCTGAAAATTCACTCAATGCAACCTTGGACAACATGCCCATAGGTGTTATACGTTATAACAAAGAAACCTATGAACCTGAATGGTTTAATCCATTTATTGACTTGATTTATCATGGTGATGACCGTGTATTAGATAAAAACGAAGTCAAGTCAATCATTCAAAAATACCATGAGGAAAGAAATCAGTTTTTTACGATAGAGAAAAAGAAATACTTTATCACTTTAGACGATGAAAAAAATCTTTTATATCTGGCAGATGCTACATCAGAAGCAAACAGCCGAGAAAGCTTGCAAGAAAGTCGTGCAGTTATTGGCAGTATCTCGGTAGATAACTATGATGATGTTACAGATTTGATTACAGACAGCGAGCGTACCAAAGTAAATAGCTTGATTGCGAGTAACTTGGAGAGTTTTGCGAGTAAATATGGTTTTTATCTTCGCCGTGTATCAAGCAGTCGTTACTATTTTTTCTGTGATTACGGTATTTTGAGTAGAATGATTGAGGATAAGTTTTCTCTGCTGAAAGACTTCCGTAAAAATTCAGCCGAAAGTAAAATTCCATTGACCTTATCTGTGGGGGTCTCCTATGGTTGGAATGATTTTCCGAGTATCGGAAAAATCTCACTCAACAACTTAGAGCTTGCTTTAGTTCGGGGGGGAGACCAAGCTGTTCTCAGGGAAAATACACCTCAAGCCAAGACGATTTATTTTGGTGGAAATTCTGAAAGCCGTACCCAAAAGTCAAGAACACGTGCTCGAGCTATCTCAACAGCTCTCCAAACGATTATTAGTGAGAGTGAGGATGTCTTCATTGTAGGGCACCGTTTTCCCGATATGGATGCACTGGGCGCTGCGATTACGATGAAAAATTTTGTCAACTTATCAGGCAAGGAAGCTTATGTGGTTTACGATCCCGAACAGCTCATGCCAGAGGTCAGTCGGGCGATTGACTTGATCAATGAAACAGAGGAAGGCTTTGCACATATCGTTAAGTTAGAGAAAGCTTTTGATATGAAAACAGCCAACTCTTTACTCATCATGGTTGACCATTCGAAGATAAGTCAAACTCTAAATCTTGATTTTTATAAGTCCTTTAACAAGTTGATTGTTATTGACCATCATAGACGTGATGATGATTTCCCAGAGCACGCCCTACTTTCTTACATCGAATCGAGTGCAAGTTCAGCCAGTGAGTTAGCTGTTGAGCTTTTGCAATTCCATGAGTATAACTCTAAAATGACCGTAACAGATGCCAGTATTGCTCTGGCAGGTATTGAGCTTGACACGAAGCACTTTACAAAAGCAACAACGTCACGTACATTTGAAGTTGCAGCTTACCTCCGTTCACAAGGCGCAGATAACAACCTAATCAAAAGCATCTTAGCAACAGAGTTTGAGAAATATAAAAAGATTAATGAAATTATTCTCAATTCTGAATATGTTGCCCCGAGTATTGTCGTTGCTCTTGGGAAACCTGAACATAAATATGATAATGTTGCTACAGCTAAAGCAGCAGATACTTTGCTTGATATGGCGGGCGTTCAAGCTGCTTTTGCGATTACTAATCATCAAAACGGTTATATTTCCATCTCTGCGCGGTCATTCAAAGATTACAATGTTCAGACAATCATGGAAGCTATGGGCGGTGGCGGACACTTTAACGCAGCTGCTACCCAAATATATGAACGAAATATTGATGAAGTTAAAGAAGATTTAGTAAAAATTATTAAGGAAAGAGAGAAAGAACAATGAAAGTAGTATTTTTAGCAGATGTAAAAGGACAAGGAAAAAAAGGAGAAATCAAAGAAGTACCAACAGGTTATGCCAATAATTTTCTCCTAAAGAGGAAGTTAGCGAAAGTTGCAACGAGTGCAGCTATAGCCGAGCTCCAAGGCAAGACTAAGGCGAAAGAGAAAGAAGAGGCTGAGGAACTCGCTGCAGCTAAAATGTTGAAAGAACGCCTTGAGCAAGACGGTGTCATGGTGGAAATCAAGATGAAGGTTGGAGCGACAGGTCATACGTTTGGTGCTGTGGATAAGGCTGATATCGCAAAAGCACTCCAAAGTCAACTGGATGTGAAAGTGGATAAACGTAAAATTCAGCTGATCAATAAAATTCAAGCCCTTGGTGTTAAAGATGTTCCTATCAAGCTGCACCGCGATGTGACTGCTACAGTCAAGGTCAAAGTAAGTGAGAGATAAGAAATGCCTGATATTGATATTGTCAAAGCTCCACCACAAGATTTAGCCGCCGAACAAGCTGTTCTGGGGGCTATTTTCCTTGATAGTGACCGCTTGATTGAAGTAAAAGAATTCCTATCTGTGGATGATTTTTATAAAAATGCGCATAAGATTATTTTTCGCGCGATGGAGCATTTGTCGGATAACCGTGAAGCTATTGATGTTCTAACAGTTCGTTCCCTTTTAGAAAATCAAAATGATTTGGATACGATTGGTGGGATTTCTTATATTGCTGAACTTGCAACGGCTACTCCAACCGCTGCTAATGCTGCCTATTATGCAAAAATTGTTGCTGAGAAGTCACTTTTACGTCAGTTGATTAATAAATTGACACAGAGTGTGGAGAGAGCTTATAGTCAAGAAGATTCTGCAGAAGATGTTCTGGCGGAAGCTGAAAAATCATTGATTGATGTTCAGCAAGGACGGAACACGTCAAGTTTTCGACGTATCTCTGAAGTCCTGTCAATGAATCTGGATGAGCTGGAAGAACGAGCGAAGCAAAAATCAACTATTACAGGTATTGCAACAGGTTACCCAGCTTTGGATGCGATGACAACGGGCTTGCATGAAGAAGAACTGATTATTCTTGCTGCGCGTCCCGCCGTTGGTAAAACAGCCTTTGCTCTTAATATTGCACAGAACATTGGGACCAAACAGGACAAGACAGTCGCTATCTTTTCATTAGAGATGGGGGCTGAAAGCTTAGTTAACCGGATGTTGGCTGCTGAAGGAACGATTGAATCCCATAATCTGCGTACAGGCCAACTCAATGATGAAGAGTGGAACCAATACTTTATTGCTATGGGGACACTCTCAAAAGCCAGTATTTACATCGATGATACACCTGGTATTAAAATCACCGAGATTCGTGCACGCTCACGTAAGTTGGCTCAAGAAACAGGAAATTTGGGACTTATTGTGATTGACTATTTGCAGCTCATTTCAGGTACAGGACGTGAAAACCGTCAACAAGAAGTTTCGGAAATTTCTCGTCAGCTGAAAATTTTAGCAAAAGAGTTGAAGGTACCTGTGATAGCTCTCAGTCAGCTCTCACGTGGTGTTGAGCAACGTCAAGACAAGCGCCCTGTACTGTCTGACATTCGTGAATCGGGATCCATTGAACAGGATGCGGATATTGTTGCCTTTCTCTATCGAGACGATTATTATGAGCGTGCAGGAGGAGAAGATGATGATGACTTTAATGAGGTCGCAGAAGTGGATAATAAAGTTGAAGTGATTATCGAAAAAAACCGTTCGGGAAGTCGTGGTACAGTTGAGCTGCTCTTCCTAAAGGAATACAATAAATTTGCCAGCATTGATAATCGATATGCAGACTAGCATTTCTAGTGGTATTCGTGTTATAATGGATAAGATTTAAAATTTAAAATGGTAGGCTAGGCGGAAAACGCCTGCCTTTGCATTTCTAGAGAAAAATTGGAGAGTAAAATGGATAACCAAAATCAAAGTCAAGAAGTAGGAAAAATCGTAGATATCAGAAAACAAGTTGAAGAACATGTTGGGCAAACCATTGAAATCACATCACAATTTGGACGTAAACGTGAAAACCGTCACAAAGTCAACTTGATTGAAACTTATGCGACACACTTTGTGATTGAAAACATTCCGACACGTGGGCCAAAAACAACAGAGTCTTATCAGTACGCGGATATTTTGACACAAACAATTTTGATTCACTATCCAAATAAATAATTGAGTTACAATTTATTTGAGAAGTTTTTTATAGCATTATTTGATGCGTGAAACGCTTGATGAAAGCCCAATGAGCGGCTCACCCCGGAGGGGGGATGATGAAGTTTCTAGTAGTGAGAGTGCCAGCACTTTAGCGCTGTGCAATCTGCAGAATGGAAAACCACTGCTTACAATGTCTTGCGAATGTAATGGCTCTGGAGGAGGCGAAGCAGGTATTAGACAGTGTTGCAGACAGCTTCATGAGTACGCACTACTAGAACACTTCTCAAATAAAAAACATCCAAAATCCAAAGAAAGGAGTAAACATGACATCTTCAAGTCTATCAATGATGCCTGTCAAGGGGAGTTCTGGAAACGCTTATGTCGCTGAAAGTGACAATAAACGTATCTTTATCAAAAAAAACTGCAGTCCGTTTTTGACAAGTGTCTACCTTGAAGGTATTACGCCACAGGTCTTGTGGACGAAGCGTACGGCAGAAGGTGACATGTTAGCTGCCCAGCCTTGGATTAATGGCCATACTTTGAAACCGAATGAGATGAATGATTCTCGTATTGGCCAAATCTTGCGGCATCTGCACCAAAGTGAAAAGCTTATTGAAGCCTGTAGAAAGTTAGACAACGAGATCTTGTTTCCTGCAGACCTTTTGGAGCAAGTGCTGAGCAAGAGCTCGATTTTTGAGACGAATGGTTTCTTGGCAAATGTTGTTATTGAGCTATCGGAAAATCTTCCGGAATTAAAAACAACAGACATTGCTGTAGTTCACGGGGATGTAAACCACAAGAACTGGCTGGTTGATGACGAAAGTGATAAAGTGTATCTTGTAGATTGGGACACGGTACTTTTGAGCAGTCCTCTTGTCGATATCGCTCATGTTTTGACACATTATATAAAACCGGAAGAGTGGGAAAAATGGCTGCTTGATTCAGGTTATGATGGGGCAACGAATATTAAAAATGAGTTGATATGGTATGGGAAACTTTCGTTTTTGCGCCAAATATCAGAGTATATGGCGAGAGACCAAATTAAGGAAACGGAACAAGAAATATCACGTTTTCAGGATTTTTGTCGCTTGTTTTAAAAATTAGAGAATAAAATCAGGAGGCTTGCCTTCTTATTTTTTCAAAAAATAGGAGAAAAAATGCGCGTAAGAAATCGTAAGGGTGCTGCGGAGCACTTAGAAAATAACGCACATGTTGTTGTAGAAAACCCGGCAGACTTTAAGGGACGCTGGGCAGAACGCTTTGGAAATAATCATCCCATCCATATTGAAGTTGGATGTGGTAAAGGGGCTTTTATTACAGGGATGGCTGCGCAACATCCAGACATAAACTATATTGCCATTGATATGCAACTGTCTGTGTTGTCATATGCCTTGGATAAGGCTTTAGAAGCTAATCTTCCTAATGTACAGATGATGTTAGTTGATGGTGCAGCTCTGACAGAGTATTTTGAAGATGCGGAGGTGTCACGCGTTTATCTTAACTTCAGTGATCCATGGCCTAAGAAACGTCATGAAAAACGCCGTTTGACTTATAAGTCTTTCTTGGAGACTTATGAGCAAATACTGCCTGAAGAAGGAAAAATTCACTTTAAAACAGATAATCGTGGGCTTTTCGAATATTCTTTGGCAAGCATGAGCCAGTATGGTATGATTTTAGAAAAAGTATGGTTAGACTTGCATGCAGATGAGGAATTTGCCAAAGTCAATGTAATGACAGAGTATGAAGCAAAATTCTCAAGTAAGGGGCAGGTGATTTACCGTTTAGAAGCAAAATTCCCAAAGAGAGGTTAAGCTATGAGATGTCCAAAATGTCAATCTGAATCGTCACGAGTAGTGGATTCACGCCAAGCAGATAATATGATTCGTCGTCGCCGTGAATGTGAAAGCTGTGGCAATCGCTTCACAACTTTTGAGCGTATTGAAGAAATGCCGCTTTTGGTCATTAAACGAGACGATACACGTGAAGTCTTTAACCGTGATAAAATCATCACAGGAGTCGTCCGCAGTGCACGAAAACGCCCAGTGAGCAGCGAAGCTATCGAAAAACTGGTTGATCGTGTTGAACAAAGAGTACGCCAGTTAGAAAAAAATGAAGTACGTACAGAAGTTATTGGCGAATTTGTCATGGAGGAATTGATGAATTTGGATGACATTACTTATGTGCGTTTTGCCAGTGTTTATCGCTCGTTTAAAGACGTGAGTGAAATCGAAGATTTGCTTAAAAAGATTACCAAAAAAGACTAACGGTTAAAAAGAGAAACAAAAGGATGAACTATGAGACCAGGCGATTCATTTTCTATTCTAAATCGAGGAAAAGTCAGTTTTGATGCTGATACTTTTTCGCTGCTTTACTTGCCCATTATTGGTCGAGATGCATTTGGACTTTATCAACTCTTGCGCGTTTTTTCGACGGGCAAGATTTCTCATTTTTTAGAGTACCTTGATTTTGGACTCAACCCTTTCATTGATGCCTTAGACAAGCTTTCAGGAATTGGACTGGTGCGAGTTTTTGACCAACAGCCTGGCTATTTTTTAGAGGTTAAAAGTCCGCTGAGCTTTGAGGAATTTTTGGCAGACGATTTCTATAAACAGTTACTCATTTCGCGAATTGGTGAAAATAAAGTTCAAGCACTTGCTCAGAAAAATGAACCCAATGCTCTGGAAGTTACTAAAAAATTTCATGAAGTTTATTCTGTCAAATTTGAAAGAAGCAGTAAGCTTGACCAACCAGAAAAATTTGATCTCACTTCCTTTAAGAGCATCATGGAAAGTCAGCATCTGACTTTTTCTAATGAAAATCAGGATATTTTATCGCTCTACAGTCTAGCTGAAAAATTTGACCTAAATTGGTATGAACTGTTTAAAGCCGCAGAACAAACTGCCAATGCAGATAAAACTTTAAATATAGCCAACCTTGCAAGAACGCTGGCTGGAAAGTCTGAACCTGTACCGTCTTTGGCCGAATTTCCTAAAGGTTTTCAGGACTTGATCGTCATCAGTAAAGAAGTAACTCCTGCCGATTTTTTAAGCAAGCTGAAACAGCAAACGGGGGGCTTCGCCTCACAAGAAGAAATGAAAATTCTTAATCACTTGACCAAGCAAAACATAGCAGATCAAGTTCAAAATATTTTGATCCATTATGTGCTTATTCAGCAGGAAAAATCAAGCCTTAATTCAAGCTTTGTGAACACGCTGGCCAATGACTGGCTGCGCCATAAAGTTTATAATGCTGAAGCAGCGGTAAAACGTATCTTAGAACATCAGCAAAAGGCAGAAGAAAAACAAAAAAACAATAAAAATCACAAAAATCAGAGAAAATTGGTGAAAAAAGCACCTGAATGGTCGAATGCCAGCTATGTAAATACGACCAGTGCGGAAGATATTGCAAAATTTGAGCAGTACAAGGCTTCACGTCGCAAGGACAGAGAGGAGAAGTGAGCATGGAATCAATCGGAGAACTTTTAAGTAAGCGCCCAGATGTACGTGGAAATTTTGATAAACTTGTGTCTGAAGTCATGAAAAATGAACAGGTTCAAGCTTTTATTTTAGAAAATCAAATGACTGAGGATGAAATACAGCGCAGCTATTCTAAATTTTATGAATTTGTCAAAGAGCGAAAAAAATTTGAAAAGCATGAGAAGATGGCGGCTGATGGCTATGAGCCTGTCTTGATTATGAATCACGGTTATGCGGATGTTTCTTATCAAACTACAGCTGAGCTGGCACGCCGGCAAGAGGTAAGTAACCAGCTCCGCCGCGTCCAAATCATTGGCCTGCCTAGGGAGCTGAAACAGATTGATTTTTATGCGGATGTATTGACCGACAACCAAAATCAGTTTGACCTTTTCCGCAAAGTAGAAAACTTTATCGACAACTATCCACAAGAAAAAGGCATTTACATCTATGGGGATTTTGGTGTTGGAAAATCATACCTCATGGCCGCCATGGCGAATGAGTTAGCAAAAAAAGGTGTTTCAACAACCCTACTCCATTATCCGACCTTTATTTCTGACCTAGACTTTGATAATGCCAAATACTGGGTGAACGAAGTCAAAAAAGTAGAAGTCTTGGTCTTGGATGACATTGGGGCTGAGCTGAACAATGCTTGGGTGCGTGACAGTATCCTGCAAGTTATTTTACAGCACCGGATGCAAGAAAACTTACCAACATTTTTCACATCAAACTTAAATATGGCAGAACTTGAGCTGCATTTGGCCGAAACAAAAAAAGCAGATGAGATATGGCCGGCCAAGCGTGTGATGGAACGTGTAAAATATTTGGCGAATGAAGTTCGTTTGGAAGGAGCAAATCGACGACATGAATGAAACGATTAATCTGATGATGCAACACAGTTCTGTCCGTAATTTTACAGAAGAAAAGATTCCTGAACAAGTATTAAAAACAATTATTGATGCAGGACGTGCAGCGCCAAACTGGAAAAACTTTCAGTCTTATTCCATTGTCGTTGTGCAATCTCAAGAACAAAAAGATGCTATCTTCGCGCAACAACCACAAAAAGCAATTAAGAACTGTGCAGCTTTTTTGGTTTTTGTAGGTGATCTTCATCGTGCCAAAACAGCTGTAGAAATGAATGGCGGAGTGTTCCAACCAGAAGGTGTAGAGTCACTTCTTATCACGTCAGTTGATGCTGCCGTGGCGGGACAAAACACCTTACTTGCTGCACAGTCGCTTGGCTATGGTGGTGTCATGGTTGGTCTGATTCGAGAGCAATCCAGCGAGATTTCTGAACTTTTGAATCTCCCAGACTATACCTATCCGATTTTTGCTATTGCCTTGGGGAAACCAGCACGTGTAAACGCAGTCAAGCCTCGCTTGCCTTATGATGCTCTTGTTTTCCCAGAAAAATATATTGAGCAAGATGAAGAAGTCCTTCGCCAATATGATAAGGTCCAAGATGATTATGCTGGAGCGCGCCGCTTAAACTCAACTTGGTCGAGTCGAATGATTGACCAATGGGGAAAACCAGAAAATCCTTCAACAAGAGAAAATCTGACGGAGAAGGGACTTTTATGAAAGGAATCCTGCCTCCAAAACTACCCACTGAACTTGAAGCTGTAGATTTTAAAGATTTGGAAGATAATGAAGCTTATCAAGTGCACTTAAAAAACCAAGAAATAGACATCGCTCACAGACAATTATTCAGCAGCTGTCATTTGCAAAATGTAGGCTTTGAGCTGTCTGTGGGAGCAGATCTAGAGTTTACAGACTGTATATTTGAAAAATGTGACTTTTCAAACCTTAAGTTTTCCAAGTTTGGTTTTTACCGCTGTGTATTTAAGGATTGTAAACTCCTTGGGACAGAGTTTGCCCAGTCTTTTTTGCAAGATGTTCAATTTCAGAACAGTTTACTTAACTATGTAAATTTTTCAAGTGCCCGTTTGAAAAATGTGTGTTTTTCTGACAGTGTGTTAAAAGAAAGTCTCTTTATTGCGAGTCAATTTAAGCACGTGAGGTTTGAGGGAAATGATTTAGAAAAGGCTAATTTTTGGGAGACTTCCTTAGCAGGTATTGACTTTTCAACCAATCAATTTGAAAGGCTGGATATCAGTCCAGAACTGACCAAAAATATTAAAGTCAATCTGAGTCAAGTACCATTTTTTGCAGCTTTACATGGTATTGATATTGTTTAAGCTTTAGCTTTTTAAAACTTTTTATTTCATAATAAAAATCAAATCGCTTTGATGAAAAGCGATTTTTAACATAGAGGAAAACATAATTTTTGATAGAAGAGTCCAATGCACAAAGAAAACGTTTTCTTGTTTTGGGCTGAAGTTGTCATTTTATGAACTTAAAGTGCGTTATAATTTAGATGTGAGGAAAAAAGATGCTTAGTTATAACTTAGATATCCTATTGTTTTCAGAAAGACGTTTTTGGAAACTGAAAAAAATTCTTGAACTTACGGGCCTTAAAAGTCAGGAATTTCACAGGCAGCTTCGTGAGTTGAATCGTGCGTTGCAAGCTCAAAAACAAAGACCACTGGAATTTAGAGACGATGTCTTGGCCCTTCCAGAGCGCTTGGAAAATTTTGAAGCTGTCCGATTCAATATAGATGAATATGCACTTACCTTAAGTGAGTCTAAAAGGCAATGTCTGATTTACCTGCTGGTCTTCTCCAAACTTTCCGCACTATCCACAAGTAACTTCCAGACACTGCTCAATGTGAGTCGAAACACCGTCTTATCTGACATAAAAAAGTTACGACAACAAATAAACAAAGGGACGGTAAGTCTAGAATATTCTCGAAAGTCAGGCTTTTATCTGAAAGGTGAGGAGCTTGAACTTCGGCGAATAGCTTGGCGCTTTTTACAAGAGCTCCATGACGATAAAGATTACTATGTTTTATCAAAATATCTTAATCAAGAAAATAAGCTCTTTATTTATGAGGTGGGGCAAGAGACAAATCGATTAATCAGAGAACTGAAAGTTGAAGTTGTACATAGTCGTTATGTTTCAATGTTGATTTATCTGGCTCTGCTTCAAGCACGTCTCGGAAGCCTTAAACAAAATGTTCAAGAAGTTGAAGCCCTTGTTATCGGCATGAGCGATGGAAACTTTGACAAATCTGGTTTTGATTTTCTCTATCGTATCGGTTTTGAAATCATGGAAAATGTTATGAAACTCGCAGCTGTGGAGTTCGAAGACTTTACAAAGACCTTTGCAGCTTTACGGGCTCATCTTGTACCAGCATATTTTCGTTTGAAATATCATTATGAGATAGACAATGTACTTTTGCCTAAAATAAAAGCAGAGTATGCCTCACTCTTTGAATTAATGGAGCTTGCCTTAGCCCCTCTACGCGAAGTCTGTGGCAAAATTTCAGAAGATGAGCGTGCTTACTTTGTTATTCTCTTTGGTGGAGAAATTTATAAGAAGAAGCATGCACAAAATCTTCGTGCCATTGTCTTATGTGTCAATGGAGTGAGCTCAAGCTTAATCATGCGTAAACGTTTAGAAAACATGTTTCCTAATATGACTTTTCTTCTCAGCACAGCCAGCTCTGACTTAGACAATATTCCTGCGCATTCCTATGACATTATCTTTTCCACAGTCCCTGTTATGACAGACAAGAAACTATATGTCATGTCTGCATTTCCAGATATTGAGGAAGAAACAAAACTTTATAATAAAGTTTCACAAGATTTCAATCTTCCAGGTTTCTATAAACCGAGTGCTCAAGCTATCTTGCGTGCTATTGAACCTTATGTTGACATTAAAAGTAATGCAACAAAAAAACAGTTAACGCGGATTATAGACCGCAAGTTAAACAATAAAAAGACAGAAAGTGAGGCATTAGGGGTAATGCTTTCAGATTTATTAACTAAAGAAAAAATCCATTTTACAGATGAAAAATTAGACTGGAAATCCGCGATTACGCTTGCTGCACAACCCTTACTTCACCAAGGCGAAATCGAGGAGTCTTACATTTCAGCTATTATCAATCGTGTAGACGAGTTTGGACCTTATATTGACTTAGGGATGGGAATTGCGCTGCCACATGCGCGTCCAGAAGATGGGGTCAATAAGTTGGGCATGTCTCTTTTAAAATGTGACAAACCCGTATATTTGCAAGACGATCCCAAACATGAAATAAAAATATTTATCGTTCTTGCGGCCATAGATAACGAAACGCATCTTAGGGCTTTATCGACCTTGACACAAATTTTGTCAAATAAAGAAGAACTCAATAAAATGCTAAGAGCAGAAACGGTAGAAGAACTAGAACAAATTTTTTCAGAGAAAGAAGGAGAATAATATGAAAATCGCATGCGTATGTCAATCAGGACTAGGAACAAGCTTTATGGTACAAATGAACCTACAAGCACTTTTACAAGAGATGGGATTAGATGCCAATGAATTTGAACTCGACCATATGGATGTAGGCTCTGCAACACCTGATGCAGCTGATTATTTCTTTGTAGAGTCCACTTTAACGACAGCATTGCCTAATCTTCCGGAAGAAAAAATCGTACCCTTAACTTCAATTATTGATCGTGATGCAGCGCGTGAAGCTTTGGTCAAAGTTCTGGATGAAAGAGGAATTCCTCACAATTGAGAGAATATGCAGTAAAAATTAGTAAAAAATTAACTTAGGAGAACAAACAAAATGAATGGCGTTTTAAACTTTATTGTCTCTGTTGCGACAACTCCCGCACTTCTTGTTGGGCTGATCGCGATGCTTGGCCTTATTTTGCAAAAGAAACCAGCTACAGCTGTTATTCAGGGTTCTGTAAAAACTTTTGCTGGATTCTTAGTTTTGGTCGGTGGTGCTGGAATTTTAGTTGGTGCTCTCGCACCATTTGCGGACATGTTTCAACATGCCTTTAATGTTAAAGGGATTGTCCCAACAAACGAAGGTGTCGTTGCTCTGGCTTTGGTTGAGTATGGAACACCAACGGCTTTAATCATGCTTGTTGGAATGATTGTCAATATCTTGCTGGCCCGCTTTACAAGATTTAAGTACATCTTCTTAACAGGTCAGGCTATGCTCTATGTTTCTTGTATGGCAGCGGTTATTCTTGTTTCAGCAGGAATGGGGCAAAGTTGGCAAACCATCCTTCTTGGGGGTATCTTTGAAGGAACACTCTTGACTGTAACTCCAGCGCTTTGTCAGCCTTTCATGCGCAAAATTACAGGAACAGACAATGTTGCTATGGGGCATACAGGAAATATTGGTTATGCTCTTGCGGGTTGGTTAGGAAAGACACTGGGCAACCCAGATCCTGAAAAATCAACAGAAAAACTTAACATTCCTAAATCACTTGGGTTTTTACGTGACTCAACTGTATCAATTTCCTTATTGATGGCCGTGGTTTACATTCTTCTCGCAATTGCTGCAGGACCAGCTTATGTTGAGGGTGAGCTCTCTGGTGGGACAAACTTTGTAATCTTTTCACTCGTTCAAGCAGGGACTTTTGCAGCTGGTTTCGTTGTAGTCCTCCAAGGGGTACGTATGATTTTGGCAGAAATAGTTCCAGCCTTCCAAGGAATCGCGCAAAAGTTAGTCCCTAACTCAAAGCCTGCTTTGGATGTTCCTATCGTCTTCCCTTACGCACCTAATGCTGTATTGATTGGCTTCTTCGTTTCATTTATTACAGGATGCTTGTCAATGGCTGCCATGCTGGTCATGGGAACAACAGTTATTATTCCAGGTGTTGTTGGACATTTCTTCTGCGGGGCTGCTGCTGCAATCTTTGGTAATGCCCATGGGGGCCGTCGTGGTGCAGTGATTGGATCATTTGCGAATGGCTTACTCTTGTCATGGCTTCCGCTTTTCATCATTCCATCATTGGGCGCCTTTGGCGCTGGAGCATCAGCAACTTTTGCCGATACGGACTATCTGATTCCAGGTATTATTATTGGCCGTGTTGGAGAAATGGGAACAGCAGCTATTGCTACACTCATTCTCGGTTTCTTAGCTGTTGTTTTAATCCTTAGCGCAGTTTTAAATGCCCGTGATAAATCAAAAGCTTAAACTCTTGCAAATGCACACAAAAATCAGTTTCCATTGAGGAAATCTGATTTTTTAATAAGGTGAAAATAAAAAACGTTTTCAATTATGTTATAATAAGATGTATGATTAAAAGATAAAATGGAGATAAGTATGTTCGACTACACTGATCAGTTGGCTGTAAATTCAATCCGTACATTGTCAATGGATGCAATCCAAAAGGCAAACTCTGGACACCCAGGTTTACCCATGGGGGCAGCGCCAATGGCTTATGTACTTTGGAGCAAATTCTTGAATGTAAATCCACAAACAGGACGTAAGTGGTCTAACCGTGATCGTTTTGTTCTTTCCGCGGGTCATGGTTCAGCAATGCTCTACAGCCTTTTACACTTAGCAGGCTATAAAGTATCAATGGATGATTTGAAAAATTTCCGTCAGTGGCAATCAAAAACTCCTGGTCACCCAGAAGTTGACTGGACAGACGGTGTAGAAGCTACCACAGGTCCTTTGGGACAAGGTATTGCAAATGCGGTTGGTATGGCAATGGCTGAGGCGCATTTGGCAGCAACCTACAACAAACCTGGTTTTGACATTGTGGACCACTATACTTACGCCCTCAATGGAGATGGCGACCTTATGGAAGGGGTTTCGCAGGAAGCAGCTTCATTGGCTGGGAAACTGAAACTTGGAAAACTTATTCTTTTCTACGATTCAAACAATATCTCGCTTGATGGTGACTTGGACAAATCATTTATTGACGACATTAAGATGCGTTTTGAAAGCTATGGCTGGCAACATATTTTGGTTAAGGATGGCAACGACTTGACTGAGATTGCGGCAGCAGTAGAACAAGCAAAAGCAGAAACAGAGAAACCAACAATTATTGAGGTGAAAACGATAATTGGTTATGGTGCTGAAAAACAAGGAACTTCAGCAGTACACGGTGCACCACTTGGCGCAGAAGGCATCGAATTTGCCAAGAAAGCTTACGGCTGGGATTACCCAGAATTCACTGTGCCTGAGGGAGTCACTGAACGTTTCCGTCAAACACTCAATGCCCGTGGTGAGGCACTAGAACAAGTCTGGAATGATACCTTTAAAGCTTATGCTGAAAAATATCCAGAACTTGCAGAGCAATATGCAAAAGCATTTGAAAATGAAACACCTGAACTTGAGTTAAGTAAACATGAGTTGGGAACAAGCAAAGCATCACGTGTCACATCACAAGAAGCTATCCAAGAACTTTCAGCACAAATGCCGAACTTTTGGGGCGGTTCCGCTGACTTGTCAGCGTCCAACAATACAATGGCTAAAAACGATACAGACTTCATGCCAGATAACTATGCAGGCCGTAACATCTGGTTTGGTGTCCGTGAGTTTGCCATGGGTGCAATCATGAACGGTATTGCCCTTCATGGGGGAACACGTGTTTATGGTGGTACCTTCTTCGTCTTTAGCAATTACATGCTCCCAGCAGTACGTATGGCTGCCTTGCAAGAACTGCCTGTCACATATGTTTGGACACATGATTCCATCGCTGTTGGTGAAGATGGCCCAACACATGAACCTGTTGAGCAGCTGGCTTCAGTGCGTGCGATGCCAAACTTAGACACTATTCGTCCTGCAGATGGCAACGAAGTTGTTGCCGCATGGCGTCGTGCAGTTTCAAGTAAAAAACGCCCAACTGCACTGGTTTTGACACGTCAAAACTTACCAGTACTTGAAGGAACAGCACAGCTGGCTGAAGAAGGTCTAAATCGTGGTGCCTACATTCTCTCTAAAGAAGAAGGTGAGCTTGAAGGAATTATCATCGCTACAGGTTCAGAAGTTGCACTTGCACTTGAAGCGAAGAAAGAACTTGGAAAAGGTGTCCGTGTCGTGTCGATGCCTTCAATGAATATCTTTGATGAACAATCTGCAGAGTACAAAGAAGAAATTCTTCCGAAAAATGTATGCTGCCGCTTGGCTGTCGAAGCAGGTACAAGCTTCGGCTGGGCCAAATACATCGGTTTAGCTGGAGCTACTGTAACAGTAGACAAATGGGGCGCTTCAGCACCTGCAAATGTTATTTTGCCAGAATACGGCTTTACAGTAGAAAATGTTGTAAAAACATATAAAGAAATGAAGGACAATTGTCCTAAAGGGTGCTGTCAATAAGGCACTCTTGTGAAAAATTTTAGTTGCCCCTAAGGGAGCATATTATGTTATAATAGTTTCATGCGATGAGTCGATGTTCTACTTTGGTAGATTATTGAAGCACAGGAGTTCTGGAGCATTAAGTTGTTCGTGCAGGAAGCATGAGAACTTGTCAGTGTGTGTGAACCGCGCTGACACAGCGAAAGTTGCCTGAAAAATTACCTCCCATTTGGGAGGTTTTTTCGTTTAAAGAACACTATTTATTTCCCCTCTAAGAATCTAGAAGAGTTTCTTAAGGACAAAGTGGTGAAACTTTTGAGAGGGCTGATATCGAAAGTATAGCTGTTTGGCCATATCTCCTAAAGTCTGCAAAATGAATTTAGCAGAAGGTAAAGATGAGACCAATGAAATAAGGGCATGAGAAACTTTTATTTACTATTTACTTTATAAATTGCAATCTCAAGACATATTATTTGATACATCGAAATATATGTGATAGTATGGTTGTGTTAATGTAATAAATGTAAAAAAGGAGATTTTCCAATATGAAAATCGTTATCATAGGTACAAATCACGCCGGTATTGCCGCTGCAAATACATTATTAGACAAGTATCCAGGTCATGAAATTGTTATGATCGATCGCAACAGCAATATGAGCTATCTTGGTTGTGGTACCGCACTTTGGGTAGGACGTCAGATTGACCAGCCTCATGAGTTATTTTATGCTCGTCCAGAAGATTTTGAAGCAAAAGGCGCGACAGTTCTCACTGAAACAGAAGTTTCCGCTATTGATTTTCAGAAGAAGCAAGTACAGGCTACAAGCAAAACTGGGGAAGCTTTAGTGGAAAATTATGATAAGCTCATTCTTGCTATGGGTTCAAGACCGATTATTCCTAAAATTTTAGGCAATGAGTTAGACGGAATTCATTTTCTGAAGCTTTTCCAAGAAGGGCAAGCGGTTGATGAAGAATTTGCTAAAGAGAGTGTGAAACGCATTGCTGTTATTGGAGCAGGGTACATTGGGACAGAAATTGCTGAAGCTGCAAAACGCCGCGGCAAGGAAGTGTTACTATTTGATGCAGAGGCTACCTCTCTCGCTTCATATTACGACGAAGACTTTGCCAAAGGAATGGATGAAAATCTTGCAAAACAGGGTATTGAATTACACTTTGGGGAAATTGCCCAAGAATTTAAGGGCACAAATGGTCGTGTTTCACAGATTGTGACCAATAAGGACAGTTATGACGTTGATATGGTAATCAACTGTATCGGCTTTACAGCAAACAGCGCTCTGGCAAGTGATCAACTTGAAACATTAAGAAACGGAGCGATTAAAGTAGACAAACATCAACAAACAAGTGATCCAGATGTCTACGCTGTAGGAGATGTGGCAAGTATCTATTCAAATGCTTTGCAAGACTTTACCTATATTGCACTCGCTTCAAATGCTGTTCGCTCAGGAATTGTTGCAGGTCATAATATTGGCGGACAGCCGCTGGAATCAGCAGGTGTTCAGGGTTCAAATGGGATTTCTATCTTTGGCTATAACATGACTTCAACAGGATTTTCAGTTAAGGCAGCAGAGAAGTTTGGGCTCGATGTTAGCTACACGGATTTTGAGGATAAACAAAAAGCATGGTTCTTGCACGAAGACAACGATACAGTCAAGATTCGTATTGTTTATGAAAAAGAAAGTCGTCGTATTGTCGGGGCTCAATTGGCCAGTTATAGTGAGATTATTGCCGGAAACATTAATATGTTTAGTTTAGCAATTCAGGAGCAGAAAACAATTGACGAACTTGCGCTGCTTGACCTTTTCTTTTTACCGCACTTCAACAGTCCGTATAATTACATGACTGTTGCTGCTTTGAACGCAAAGTAATTGCTCATATAAAAAATCGTGAAGATTTATCTTTACGATTTTTTTGTTAAATTCAAGTCTTAAGCCATAATCTATAAACAATCAGATAGAAAATTAAAAAATGCGGCATGGCTCTTTTTCTATTAGGTTATTTGACTTTTATTCAATATAATGTAATATTATATAAATAAAAAAATTTGAGTTGGAGGAAGTGTTGCTTGTTAAAATATTTAGACGAAGATGATTTAAAAAAACTGAAGATACTCTATTATCTTGAAAACCACCATCTTTCTACAATTCTTTTTGATGAGTTGATGGAAGAAGTTAAGATTAATAACTATCAAGTGAAAAAACTGCTCTCAGAAATAAAGGCGGAAATCAAGACTTGGAAGTTAGAGCACTATTATCTCATCGATTTGCAAACCAAGAAAAGTTACGTACGTTATGAAAGGAAAACTCAAGGTAACATAATGGTCCTTTTGAACCATTATGTGCAAAGATCCCAGATGCAATCACTTGTAAGAGCCATATTTACTGAGGAAGTCACCAAAATTGCGGAGTTGGAAGAAATAGTTTTTTTATCCAAATCATCAACCTATAAGCTTGTGAAAAAGTTTTCTGACTTGACAGTAGAGTACGGGATTTCCATTGATAAAAATATGAGGTTTTCAGGTGAAGAATGGATGATTCGAGAGTTTGTTTATAACTTTTATTTCTCTCTCTATGGTGATTTCTATAAAGTTTTTTCGAGTGCTGTTGCAGAAGAGCTTAGTCTGATGATTACTGGCTTAGAAAAAATAAACGGGCTTTTTACGCAGAACCTATCCTTAACAGATAAAACGAAACTATCGTATCGTCTCTTTGTCATTTATACGAGAAATTATCTTGGAAATAAAACAAAAGCTGAAGATTTTATGAAAGGAGAGAGTCCTTTTATCCCACCTATCCAAGAACTCCTAAAAGATTTTCTCGAGGGGACAGAACATGAAATATTAGAAGAAGCTCATGAGCTCCTCTACTTTCTTGAAAGTGAGGGGATGACGGAAGAGTGTAGCTTCAAGTTACCAGATAAGGTGCTTCAACTGACAAAGGAATTTACAGAGACATTCAGTGAAAAATTTGGGGAGCATGAATCTGAATTTGAAAAAGTCGAAGCCCAAAGAGAATTAAACAACATTCACTTGAGATTACTCATTTCCTTAAGGGCAAATTTTGATTCTTCTAGCCTCAATGACTTTAAATTTATGGGAGAAAATTATGAAGAAATAGAAATATTTTGCTATGATTTCGTCAATCAAAAGATGACGTCTTCTGAAGATGGGGATTTATTTCAAGAAAAACATGAAGCACTTGCGCGTGAATATATGTTTTTGTTGCTCTGCTATACCTCCGTTCACAAAACGCGAAAAACAGTCAAAATATGCATTGATTTTTCCTATGGTATATCTTATAACCAGTATATTTTGAGAAACATAAAATCTTTGGGCTTTTTAAATATTGAAGCAAGTATTGGTGGGGGCAGAGAAAACATTGATATTTATTTGTCCAACTTGCCTTCTCTAGACGTTGAAGCAGAGCAAATCATCTGGGCTTCTCCTCCCACCTCTTATGACTGGGAATTTTTTGGAAATAGTGTGGTAAGGATAAAGAAAGACAGCTTAGATTCTTAATATTATATTGTTAAAAAATCGTAAATTCATTTTTTCGATTTTTTTGTTTTATTTTTATTTTTGAAAAAAAAAATAAAAATGATTTCTTTAATGTGAAATGTTAGAATTAGTAAATACAATGACTATCTAGGAGGAAGGCTGAATGAAGAAAACAAGGAGAAATTTATCCGCTCTGCTTTTATCAATTTTAATATCCTTTAGCTTTATAAATTTTTCTGTGGCAGCTGTGTCCTATGAAGGATATGGGCAGACAGGATTTTATGGAGAATATCATCCTCCAAAAGATGAAGATAATACTCTGTCGTCTGAAGAAAAAAATGAAGCAGGAATGGCAAAAAGTGGGAAAATACCAGATGCAGGTGATGCCTCAAATGTAAAATTTATAGTTTTTGCTCTCTTTCCTTTTTTGGTGGCTGTCTTCTTGATGAAAACTTTGAAAGAAGAAAAGACAATTTTCTGAAAAATAAGAACTCAAAGTCAATCCAAGTAGGGAGGGAAGATGTATATAAAAATTATAATTTTTTCACTGTGGCTTTTTCTTTCCCTACAGTTCGCGCTAATAGGAGCAGCCGAAGATAAAACGGGGCCTTACAAAGGAAACGCTGAACTTGCCTATACCCCATCTGATGCAATCTCGCCGCCCGTAAATCCGGAAAATCCAGATGACCCTGTTGAACCGATTAATCCAGACGATACTAAGCCCAATAAAGGCACCGGTGGTAATCTTTCTATTGATTTTGCAAGCAGTTTTGATTTTGGGATGAATGAAATTTCGAATAAAAATCAAATTTATTTTGCACAAGCTCAACGCTACTCTAATTCCTCGCTTGTGACACCAAATTTTATTCAAATAACAGACAATAGAGGGACACTTAAGGGTTGGACTTTAAAAGTTTATGAAGAAAAACAGTTTAAAACAAGAAAATCATCGAGGTATGAGGAGCTGAAAGGGGCTTCTCTGTCTTTTCTAAAAGCAACATCAGTTACGAATGGCGATTCAAAACACCCTAAATCGTATGAAGTTCTTGATTTGACACCAGGAGTAGAAACCATGGTTGCTCAAGCAGAAAGAGGTGAAGGAGCTGGGACATGGATCATTCGCTGGGGAGGAAAAGAGGATTTGTTTAAAAAGAAGTTATTCGCGGGTAAAGAAAAGCTTGAAAAATACTTTAGCTCCTCTGTTAGCTTGTATGTTCCCGGAATTACTCCTAAAGATGCTGCTGACTATCGTACAAAATTAACTTGGATACTCAGTGAACTCCCTGACAACCAATAAATTACAAAAAGGACTATCTTCGATGAAAAAAATAAATATAAAAGCAGCTAAGATGTCTTCTTGGCTTGTTTGTGGTCTGATCTTATTGTCTTTTAGTTCGACAGGACTAACATCTCAAACACCTGCTGAGGCTGCTGAAGTGCTAAATCCCATTTCGCCAGATACGACGGTAAGCCCCGAGAATCCAGAAACGATACCTGCTCCTCAAGAAACAAGAACAGAGGAATCAAAACAATCTCCTTCTAAGTCGTCTGAACCAATTAAAAAAGAAAAAAGTGAAAAAGAAAAAAGTGAAAAAGAAAAAAGTGAAAAGGAAAACAGAAAGAAAAAGAAAGCCAAATATTTCTTTGCACCAGATACTGCTGTTGCCCTGCAGAGTTCACAAAAAGTGAGAATATTGGATGGAGAAGCTTTACAGTCAACCAACACTGGAAGAGTTCTCTCCAGCATGTCAGGGCGGTTACTTTTCGGAGAAAAATAACTGTATAAAGTATTATACGAGATTAAACAAAAAAATAACCCCATCGTGAAGGGGGTTTTTAAAAGTTCTGTTTATCGAGAGTCTATCAAAATGAAGCGCAAGATTGGACTTTCTTTTTATTTTCACCATTTATTTTCACTTTCAGTAGTCTACTCATAATTTCCAAATATATATTAAAAATATCCCTGATAAAAAGATAACAAGAAACAACGGAAGTAGAAATTTTATCCAGTAGGTTTTAGTATGCGCTTTTTGAATAATCTCTTTCTGCTGAGTAAAAGAAGCGTGAGCTTTTTTAGAAGGTGTGGTTACCTTTTTAGCAGTGACAAGAACACGATAGGGAGTTGTTGTCGCGCTGTTGCAAGTCACGAGAAGCAGATAATTAGGGCCCTTATCTTCGAGAGCGGCCAGGTCTGTTTCTTTGATGATACGATTTGACTCAACTTTATAGTTGTAATACTCATCAAGATAGCGCACATAAACATCTGCATGTTTTTTTAAGGACTGGACACCACCAAAGAGAAGACTAGAGTCATACTGAACATGATGTCCAATGAGCGTTAAGCTTTGTTGATCTGGCTGACGTTTTGGAAAGAGACTCACAGCACCACGAGTCATATTTTCCTTTGTCAAACCTATAAAAATTGGTTGGTTGACAGAAACACTCGGCACGATTACTTGCCCAACAGCAGTTGTATCTGGAGTGTTGTAGGATTTTATCACTTCCCTCAGATTAGGCGCTTTAATAGGCTCAGGATTCGGGATTCTCTCAGGCAAGCTATTTTTTATATCTGGCTTTTTTATCAGTTGGGAATGACTTGCCAGTCCAAAATATTTTGAAAAGGGAATGGAGAGAACTCCGAGCATTAAAAGAGTGAGTAAAGTAATTAGGATTTTTAGGTGCTTTTTCTTCATTGTTAGTCCATTTCTCATTTTTTCAATCATAACAAAATGAAAAAAATTTGCAAATGATTCCTTTTTTCTGAAATTAATATTGAATAAAGCAAGAGTTTGTGTTTTCAGTTTGGAAGAAATAGAGTAGCACTGTTACTGGTTTTTAAGTGAATTTTTTTTAAAATTTTTTTTGAAAAAAATAATAAAAAACAAAATTCTCAAAATAATATTGACTAAAGAATGAGGGGTGTGCTTAAATAGATTTGTGGTTTAAGGTGATTGACGTCTAACTTTATTACCTCATTTTAATAAAACCTTAAAAGAATTGGAGAGGGGATGTTAAAAAAGTTTTTATTACTTTCATGACTATCTTTGAGCCTATAATGTCTAAACCCCAAGCAAACAGTGGATACGATAACGTGCAAGAACATGGTGCTGGGTTGAAAAACAGGCTTCGAATAATCAGGAAATGAATAATACTTGAACAATGTTTTAAAAAGAACATCTTGGAAGTACTCTTCTAGGAAGCGAACTAACGACACTTTGACAGTGAACATTACTCAAATTCATGGCTGTCACAAATTACAAAGAACCAAAGGAATACCATAAACTTATGAATAAAATTTATATCAAATCAGCAGCAACGCTTGCAGCACTGATGCTTGCTGCACCACTTATTGCGCCTCCAGTTTTTGCTGCAAACGCGAACTATGATACTTCAGGGGATGTGGAGTTCGTAACAGGAGATACGGGGACCAAACCAGTAGACCCAACAGATCCTGAGAAACCAGTAACGCCAGAAAATCCCGATCCAACAGACCCAGTAAAACCTCCTGTTGAAGTAACAAAGGGGTTGAGTCTAGACTTTGCTTCTAGTTTGGCATTTGGTAAGCAAAAAATTAGCGCGAAAAGTGAAACATACTATGCTCATGGGCAAAAGATACTTAATGGGAATGGAGCAGTTTCTGGCATTGTGCCAAACTATGCACAGGTTACTGATGTACGTGGAAACTTTGCAGGATGGACACTTTCTGTGGCAACAGATGGACAATTTAGAGAAAAAGGGACGAATATCACAAGTACACCCGAAAAAGGTGCACCTCTTGGAACATACTTGACGGGCGCCGACCTCAAGTTCAGCAAGGGTGTAACAAATGGTACAGTAACTCCTGCAAAACCTTCTAATGTTAATGCGGCAACATTTTCTTTAAGTACTTCTGATCAAGTTCTGATGTCAGCCAAAGCAAATGAAGGGATGGGCACCTGGACATACGCTCTAGGTTCTACAGCAGATTACGATTCGAGTGCGGTCTCTCAGGATGCTGTAGCGGCTCAATCTCCGATTACGCTTACTGTTCCAGGAAGCACTTCTAAAAAGGCAGCAGCTTACACGACAACTCTTATCTGGAAACTTTCAGATACACCAGGAAACTAGAGGATGCACTGGCTAACGAAAGGCAGGTGGAATGAGAAAAAAATCTGTATACAGTGTAGCTTTACTTCTAGTTTCCATAATTTTCACAAGTTTTTCAGAGAAGAGCAAAGCTGACTCTGAACGCTATCCAGCATTGGGACAAATTAGTTTTCTTGCAGGAAGCAAGATAACCCCACCGACTAGCCCAGGTCCAGAGCAACCAGGAGTTCCTGTTTCTCCCATTTGGCCGGGAGGAGTTACTCCTGCTCCAGGAACAGCAGGTCCTTTATCGATAGATTATGCCTCCTCTTTTGACTTTGGGTTTAATGCTGTCTCAGCTCAAGATAAAATCTATTATGCCAAATCGCAAAAATACAATGCTTCAACACTTGAAACACCTAATTATGTCCAAGTGACAGACAACCGAGGGACACTGGGAGGCTGGACGCTGAAAGTCTTAGAAGTGTCTCAGTTTCATCAAGGAAAGCCAGGAGCAAAATACCCTGTTCTGAAAGGAGCGATGCTTTCCTTGAAAAAACCAGAAGCAGTATCAGAAAATACAGATACAGCCCCCCGAGCTCAAGAAGTAATTGATCTTGTCCCCGGGAAAGAAACTCTTGTGGCCGCAGCAGATAAGGGTGCAGGAGCAGGAACTTGGATGATACGTTGGGGCAGTAAACTTGTAGAGCAAAGGACACTTAACAAAGAGGGCCAATGGGTAAAAGAAAGCTTTAACACAGATGTTCAACTTTTCGTCCCGGGAAAAACGTTTAAAGACTCAGCCTTCTATACAACACAATTGAAATGGATACTGTCTGAGCTTCCTCAGAACAGTTAGAGAGATAAAAATAAGGAAAATAAATATTGAAAACGAAAAAAATTCTTTCTTTCACATTACTGACTTTACTTGCTTCATCTGCTGGAGTATCGACAGTCTTTGCTGCCGATGAAGCTGTTTATAATTCAAAAGGAGAGGTTACCTACACTCCTTCAACTAAACCAACGGATCCTGTTGATCCCACAAAACCAATTAAACCCGTTGATCCTACCGATCCAAACGGACCCAATCCTGGTACTAATGGCCCTCTCTCTATTGACTATGCTTCCAGCTTTGATTTTGGGAGTCAGGAAATCACTTCAGCAGATAGAACATATAATGCTGCCGCAAATCCAATTTCTGATGGTTCAACTCGTCCTAACTGGGTTCAAGTGACGGATAATCGTGGAACGCTTGCAGGATGGTCTCTTTCTGTTAAAGCGACAGAATTTACAACGGGTTCATCCGGGACAGGCTCAACTTTGACTGGTGCTCAACTGACACTTGCGAACGGTCGTCTTGTTTCCATCTCTGATGCACCTGCAAATAAGTCGCTTTCTTCAGTAACTTTAACACCGGGGGCTTCGTCAGGTACGATACTTGGGGCAAGTTCTGGTAAGGGTGCAGGGACAAACTTGCTCGTATGGGGAGATGACACAAGTAAAGGTTCATCAGTATCCCTGTTTGTTCCGGGTAAAACGACAAAGTTAGCTACGACTTATAAATCTACGATTACTTGGACACTAACAGACACTCCCGCAAATTAGCCTTTGAACGTTAGGAACTTTGTTCCGGGTGAAAAGCTTAAGCTGAAACAACTTCCCTTAAAAAGATGACATCACTCTAAATTTTTCAGCAAATTATATTCTCTTCTCTCTTTGTTCCACAAGAGAGAAGAGAATAAGGCATTATTTATAAATTACTATCTGTATTCAACAGATTCTTATCGAGGTTAAACAAAAAATGAAAAACTTTAAAAAATGGGCCGTTTTTATATTGGCTCTCGCAGGGATGTTTATCTTTGTAAAGCCAGCTTTTGCCAACCAATTTAACTTTAGTGTTAAAGCCATACTCCCTGACAATCAGGCGAGTAAGGCTTCGTATTTTGACCTCTTAATGAATCCTAATCAAACACAGACGCTTACAGTTGAGTTGAGCAATTCAACAGATAAATCGGTTACTGTTGAGCAAGGACTAGCCAGTGCAACAACAAACTTGAATGGTGTAGTAGAATACTCTCCGAACAGTATAAAACCTGATTCTTCTTTAAAATATAACATGAAGGACTATGTGAAACTTGATGAAGAAATAGTCCTAGAGCCAAAAAGTACAAAAACTGTAAAAGTTACTGTCAAGATGCCTTCATCTGCATTTAAAGGTTATATGGCTGGAGGGCTTACCTACAAAGAAAAGCAAAGTTCAAAAAAAAACAACAGACACAAAAGGAATCAGTATCCAAAATGAATATGCCTATGTTATTGCCCTTCTGCTGAGTCAATCAAATGAAAAAGTGGCTCCAGATCTCAAACTAACAAAAGTTTCAGCGGGTCAAGTCAATTATCGAAATGTGATTAATGCTAACCTGCAAAACCCAAGTATGGGTTATCTGAACCAAATGCAGCTTTCATCAACTGTCAAAGGTATTGACAACCCTAAGCTTGAATATAAGTCAAGCAAAGAGATGATGCAGATGGCTCCCAATTCCAACTTTGATTACCCTTTGGCATTGAATGGGGAGAAGTTACAACCGGGTAAATATCAAATGAAGATGGTTGTGCACGGACAAAAGGATGAAAATGGAGCCTATGTAGTCAAAGACGAAAAAGGCAATGAAACAAGATATAAATATGAATGGACATTCGTACAAGATTTTGAAATTACAGCGGACAAAGCACGGGAGCTTAATGCGAAAGATGTCACCATAAAGCAAGACAGTTCTTGGATCAAGTGGTTAATCATTGCTCTTCTCTTCTTGTTCCTCATTCTTATCTTCTTCTTCATCCTTTGGAAACGACGCAAAAAGGACCAAGAGGAGGATGAGAAAACAGCGCGTATAGCTGAACTTGAGAAAAGATTGAATGAAAAAGATATCGAAGATTAAGGAAGCAGTATTGTTTCTATTATTAGCCGAACGTGCTGTAATTTAGATATTAAGGATGAAAGAAATGAAGAAGAAAATTGCACTATGCTCACTCTTATTCCTAACAAGCTTTTTGGGTTTGATGCTAAAGGGAGAAAACATTGCTGCCCAAGAAAATGCAGGAGCAGACTTCTCAGCACGTCCACTACTTGAAAAACATCAGATAGACGATAAATTAGGTTACTGGTGGTTGAATGTCAAAAGTGGTGAAGAACTCACTTTATATATTCAAATAAACAACGGCAAGCAGAAAAATACATTTGATATTACTTCAAATCAAGCCATCACGAATTCAAATTTTATTATAGATTATGGTCTGAAAGAAGACGAAGCTAAAAAATTTCTTTCACATACAAAAGTCTTTGACTTTTACAAAAACATTTCAATCGGAGAAAATAAGGACTCAGGAAGTGCTACAGTAGTATTGCAGCCGGGAGAGTCTAAAAAAATTCCTCTTAAAGTTAGAATTCCTAGCTCTTGGACAAATAAGATTGCAATAGGAGGAATCAATGTGACACGACGTGCGAATGAGGTAGAGAAAGAACAAAGCTTATTAAACATTTATAGTTCAGCCGTTGCTCTGATTTTGCAGTCCGGTGAACGAGACAAGTCAGCCTCTCTTTCGCTTTCACCTGATGAGATAAAAACAGACGAACAATCCATTCGTCTTAAAAATAATAAGGGTGTATTGCAAGAGAAAACTCAACTCAAGGTATCGATAAAAGATAAAAAAGGAAATCTTTATTCAAGCTTAGATTATCCTTCTGGAACAGTAGTACCCTATGCCGACATTACTTTACCTTTACAGGTGAAAAAAGCGTTGAACAAAGGCGGAGAGTATAAACTAGATATTGAAGCAAGGCAGGGGAACGAAACATTAAAAGAAGCCTATATACTTAGAGTGGACAGTGAAAGCAAGGTTCAAGTCAGCCCTCAAGGCGCTAAACAAAATGCCCAGACAAACTTTCTAGGGCTAGGTGCTTTGGTTCTAGCTGGGGGAATGACTGGGTTTATTGGTTATAGTCTAAAGCAAAGAAAGGAGAAAAAGTGAAAAGAAAAATGAAACTCATTTCTTATACAGCTTTGACGCTTATAGCTAACGTAATATTTATTTCACCTGTTCATGCAGATGTACAGATTGACACAAATAATGGCAGTGCGGATACATATATCAATGTTACTGCACCTGCGACAGATAACTTGTATCTTACTCAAGCTCCAGACTTCAATTTTTCAAATACAGAAGCTACGACAACTGGCGCTATAAGCACTAAAGGAACGGCAGCCTATACTATCCTCAATATCACAGGGAATTCTAATGGCTATAATTTGCAGCAAAAGATAAGTGAGTTTACCGGAAATATTAATGGTAAGCCAACGGTTTTACCCTTGAAATATTTCAAGATTAGCGTTGCGGACAATGCTTCGGGTACGATAAGAGGAAGTAACGCTGTCAATATCCTTGGGCAGGCTGGAAGGGTCTTAACTGGACAGAGAAACGCTCAGGGAAACCAAACAAGTGGGGGTGCCACTGCTGAAATTCAATTGGACACCACACGAGAAATAAAGCCTGGCGCTTATCAAGCAACAATCACAAATACACTTGTTCAAGGACTATAGGGAAATGAATTTATGACATTAAGTAAAAAATATCTTGCTCCATTCTTTATAATAGCTATGATTTTGATACTGCTCGGAATCGGAAGAAGTGCAGATGCAGCGGTGTTAATCGGCCGTATTGATACCACTGGGGCAATCACAGGTCAAGCAGGAGCGACTTACTATGATACGGACAGTTGGAAAGACATGATGGATACCTACCATCATGTTAGACCTAATGCTGCTTCGAACAGAACAGTCTATTTTAACGTTGTTCGAGATGTTCCGGGCTCTCCTGATATTGGCGGTTATAATTACGCAAATACAGGAAATACCAATAATGGCGTTTCGATTGTTGAGGGCAAAAGTTTATCCATCAATGGGAATGGACGCCGACTTTATCTTGATACAGACACCAACTACACAACAGCAGGGGCGGGTTCTGGCGCAGGAGCTGGCTATATCCGAGGTCCTTTCCGTGTGCCAAACTCAGGGGTTTCAAGTGCAACGGTATTAGAAGTAAAAAATGCCTATATCACCAATAACATTACTGGGGGAATTTTTCAGTCTGTCGGAAGGGGTGGTTCTGAACCAACCTTTATCTATCAAGATGTTACAGTGAGCAATGGGGCACCAACAACTGGAGCACAACCTATCCGTAATGACAATGGTCGAATATTGTTTTTCGGCAACAATACTTTTAATATCCGACAAAATAATAACATGACCACGGTAGGTTTGACTGGCGCTGATAATCAAGGGGAGTGGATTCAAGGTGGGAAATGGGTTGAAGTTGTCTCGGGCACAACAACCCTAAACCAAAACTGGGGTTGGGATCAACCTTTTTACACCTATAATAATAACGCTCATACACTGAAAGTTGCGGATAATGCACGTTTGATTTGGAACCTTAATGATACCTTCTGTATGTATTATGATGATGGCAATAGTGGACCGATGGTTTGGGATATTGGCGATAATGCTTCCTTTGATATCAAAGGAACAGAAAATACAGCTGCAAGAAATAGCGGAGGCTGGTTTTTAGCAGTAGCTAATAATTCGTGGACAATGAATATCGGAAATAACGGGCGACTTGCTGTAACTACTGGTGGTGGAAATATCAATCTCAATGGTTTTGTCGGGACAGGAATTGTGCGCTGGAACATTGGGCAAAATGCGAGCTTGCTCTTGAATAACTTGAAAACAACGGCGAGTCTCGTTGCTGGGAGTCCAGGAGTGGGAAGCGGTATAGTGCTTAATGATTCTAAGGTTGTAACCTTAAACACGGCTGGGGGTTCGGTGTTTGATTATACTGTGAATGCAAATAATAATTTTCCAATCACGATTACAGGAAAGGGATTGAGAACGCATACCTCAACGACAGCAGCGCGTTTTAATCCAGAAAACTTGGATTTGGCAACGCCTAATCAAAATAATTTAGGAACGCGTGATGTTTGGTACAGGCAAAATACAGGTCGAATAACAGGTTTGGGTGCTATTACAGACTCTGCATTAACGCCGAATAACTATTCCAGAGTGGATTTAGTTAATATGAATAACGCCCGCTACATCTCTTGGTACAAGCCAATCGGACTCTGGTTAGATGCAGGACAATCCGCTATGGCACGGACTTTTAATGTCTCACTCAACCCCAATGACGCTAATGGGACACCAGCTAATGGTTCATGGTCCAATTTGATTAATGGTAACGCAACTCAACGGCTCGTTTTGGGCGATGATAGAGGACAGGCACCTAATTTTCATCTTACTGTAACCATGCTGGAAAATAATTTTTCTGACCGTCTAAGCTATTATTGGAATGATCCGGCAAATATGAGGAATACGACAGAATTTAAGAAAGGAATAGCGCTTCCCATTGTACCTGTTACATCGGATGCAAATCTTCCGTCTTATATTTCGATGGCTAATGCTGGTCAAAATTATACCTTGAATATTCCAAGCTCAGCTGGGATAAAGATTAAAGCCAAAAACACATTACTTTCACAAACAGGAAAACGAGCTGGTACCTTTAAATACACCATTGTAGATGGTCCGTCATAAGGAAGAGGAGAAAAATGAAACGTCTTTTGATAATAAGTGCAGTTTTATTACTTGCTTTTCTAAATAGTATGGCTACAAATAAAATTTCTGCAGCAGTGCCGAACATTTCCCCAAAAGCTACAATCACTATCACATTGAAACTGTCGGCCAAAAATATAATTATTTCCGAAACTATCGCAAAAAGTCTCACTGAAAGTCAGTTGAAATCTCTTATGGATGTTGTGGGAGGAGATCTGACAGACCTCCAACTAGATGCGAATACAATCAAGGCAACAAATGCTGGTTTAGAAGGTCGAGACTATCTTGACATTCCTGTCACATGGACGACAAAACATGAAAAGGCACAGGCACATCTCGTCCTTGTGGCAGATGAAGCAGTCATATCTTCAGACAGACAAAAGTCTGTGAATGCTTACCCTGTGACATTAGGACAAGATATAGCCAATGAAATCGGAGCGAGCAGTAATCAAGAAAAACTTGACTTTTATACACGTGCGAAAGCTTATCATGCAGATGGCACCGTTTCTTCAGCAGCCTTAGCCAATGCGAACGACTATTTTTCTACTTTAAAGAATGCTGCATCAAATGACGTTGTTCCCATTACTTATAACTTCTCTGCTGCGGATAAAACACTCTCTAAGTCTGTAGATGTCACAATTTTTAGCGGAAGCCTTAACTTTACAAGTGCACCATCGATAATGAGTTTTGGACAATTGAAAGTTAAACCAACCAGCCTAAGAGCATTTCCAAGCTACGATCAGGATGTTGTGGTAACCGATACCAGACTGACCTCTAAAAATACAGGATGGGCAATGTTTGTAAAAGAAAATCATCCTTTGGTTGAGGTGGATGAGTCAGGAGCAGCTCTTGCAGGAGGACGTTCGTTAGTCGGGGCGCTTTGGTTTAGTGCTGATGGCTTAAGCAAAACAATGCTGTCAGACCATAACATACTCGTTCAGAGTGAGCCTACAGACACAAAAGGTGGGACGTTTAATCTAAGCCAAAACTGGAAAGCAACAACTCAGAAAGGTATTTATCTAGATGTACCTGTTCCCCAACAATATGCAGCAAAATATCAAGGCGGGCTGACTTGGACCTTATCTGACGTACCAAGTAATTAGGTAAATCTGTGATGAACGACTTGAAAATAAAAGACGATAGAGGAGTGTAAAAAGAGAAAGTGAAAAGGACTTTCGTGAAGTGAAGAAGCTCAAGCTTAGGCAGGAGCTTCTTTTTTGTCCACTTTTCAGGCGCTGACCACGGAAGCTGAAAGCAAGGTTAAGTGAAAGTCTCCCTCGCTTTTCTCATCAAACACTCATTTCATTTGACCTTTTTTTATACTATAGACTCAGAAAGTAAACGTAACATTAGAAATGTTCTTGTGATGAAAACTCAAAAGTAAATGTTACGCCAAAGGAGGAGTTTATGACACCAGAAAAGAAAAAACGGCGGCTGCGCAACCTCGCACTCCTGTCGCTCTTGTTACTCGCAGTAGGCGGCACCTTCGCCTTCCAAGCCTTCAACCAACGGGCCATCAATGACCGGTTGAATGAAGTGGACATCAATGTCGGTGGCCGTGTCCACGACTACTACAACCGAGACACCGAAAACAAGGACGTCTTCGTGGAAAACTACGGGGAACGCCCAATCATGGCACGGATACGCCTGTCCGAGTTCCTCGAAACCCGCCAGCGTGACGAAACGGACTTCACGCCTCTGGTCGCAGGGACCAGCCGTGACGATGTAGAAAACTGGACCACATGGATTCCAAGCGCAGGCAATATCAATGACCGAGAAAATAGCAATGCCTCAAATGCCTTCGACCAGTATGCCACACTCATCTTTGGTTGGGAACGTTCCGGTCAAGATGCCCCATGGTATATGCCCACCTTCAACCATGACAACCTGGACTTAAGAACAGCAGCGGCTGGTCATGCACGGGACTGGATCGAAGGGAACGGCGCTACAGATGGGGTCACAGACGGCGCGACACACCCGGGAGACGGAATTGATGCTTACTGGTCAGCAAACGAAAACTTTGACAACAGTGGTCCAATCTGGCCGGGAGAAGAAGTGACCAACCAAACTGCTCAAAACTTACAACAGGACCGTGCGCCAATGACCATGAACCAGTGGAGCAACTTACCTAACGAAGACAAGATAGGCAACTTCTGGGTGGTTGACCACAACACAGGTTGGGCTTACTGGGCCAACAGACTGGACAGTGAGCAAGCCAGCTCTTACCTGCTTGATGCAGCAGAGATGACAGCTGCCATTGAGGACAAGGTTTTTAACGGCTTTTACTACTATGGGATCCATGTTGAGAGTGGACTGGTACACCCTGACCAGCATGAGGAGTTCCTCAATGATGGAGAGCAACACCATGCGGAGTTAGAAGAATTCCTCCGTGGCATCCAGAACGGAGTGATGTACGATGACGGCCCGAACCCACTGCCTAACGAAGACAGTGCACCAGCAGCCTTTGACTTTTCGACCATGCGCCCGGGGCGTATCTTTACCATGGCCGGGGAGGAGTATCGTTATCTAGAGAATCAAGGTTCTGGGAATCATATGATTATTCGGAATGATGCGATACGGAATGTCTCTTGGAATGCACAAGGTACAGTTTTGGTTGATTGGTATGATGCTCTTGATTCATCAGTTCAAGACATTGTTCAGCCAGTGGCAAATAACTTTACAACTGGCGAAGTTGAGGATGCTTCTGTTACTTTTACGGGTGGGTACAGATGGATTCCTAACAACTTAGGAGGAGATGTTGCGGCAGACATCACACAAGTTGTTCCGGGAGGAACGGCTAGAGCTTTTGCTCTTTCTCTTGCGGATGTCACACGTTTATCTGGAGGAGGTTTAGCCTTCCCTAACCATACGCAACGTGTCTTCTCTGTTCATGGTCGCGCTTGGTGGTGGTTACGTACTCCTGCGACTGACACGGCTGCTTGGCGTTTGACTGCCGCTGGTGGAAACTTGCATGGCGAGGGTCCTCGCACGTTTAGCCTTTATAATGGCGGCGTCCGCCCCGCCCTCATCATCCACCAACCCTCCAACTAAAAAGCACTCAGGCCTAGCAAATTATATCCAAACAGCTCCGCAATTCGGGGCTGTTTATTTATAGCCTGAGATTCCGTTAGTCAAGTGCCTCCTCACTTTTTCATATTTGAAAAACAAAGACAGAAATCATGCTATAATAAGACCATGGTTTCCTTCTTAATATTCTTATTGGTCCCCATATTTTTCATCCTTGTTGTTAGTTTAGGACTTTTTGTTTTTATTGAAAGTAAAAATAGAAGTATCTGGGTAAAACAGCCTAAAGAAGGCGCAGCATTATACTCTGAATGGTCTGCATTTATGCAGGCTGAAAAGGAGGAATGGCAGTTACAGACACATGACAATCTTGTACTTAAAGCTTGGTATCTCCCAGCTAGAGTGGCAACAGATAAGACAATTTTGCTGTTCAATGGCTATAAGTCTGTAAGAGAGCGTTACGGTGCATTTGGCTGGCTTTTTCATGCGCTGGGATATAACGTACTGATGCCCGACTACCGTGCTGGGGCTAGGAGTCAGGGGACATTTATTGGCTTTGGCTGGTTGGACCTTAAGGACAATAAGGGATGGATTGAAAAAATTATTGAGAAAAATGCACAGAGCCAGATTGCTTTGTTTGGCATATCGATGGGCGCTTCTGCAACGATGATGCTCTCAGGTGAAACACTCCCGGAAAATGTCAAGTGCTTTATTGAAGACTGTGGCTATGATAGCGTGTGGAATGAGTTATCTTATAAGGCGAAACATGATTTTCATTTGCCTCAGTTTCCCTTGATACACCTCCTTTCTTTTTGGTCCAAGCTTTTTGCAGGCTACAGCTGGAAAGAAGCCTCTGCACTTCGTCAGCTGGCGAAAAATAATAAGCCCTTCCTTTTCATACACGGCGATCAGGATACTTTTGTCCCCCTAGAAATGGCCTATCGAAACTATGAGGCAACCCAAGGGCCAAGAGAAATCTATATTGCCAAAGGCGCTCGTCACATTAGGTCTTATGAAATGGATAAGGAAAAATACAAAGAAGTTGTGCAAGTTTTTTTGAACAAATACTTCTAATGCAGAAAGAGAGAATCTTAAATGTATAATGCTGCTGAAAATATCGAAGAGTACATCGCGCAAGCTCAGGACTCGCAACTTTTGAGACAGGTCTTGCACATGGTTCACAGTACCTTTCCAGAAGAAGAACTGCGCTATTTTGACAATGGCAAGACTTTTTCTGCTATTGCTCTGGGGCAAAACCCCTATCCCAGTCCAGGCTATGAAGAAGCAGGCACCATTAATATTGCTTCACAAAAAAATTATGTAGCAGTCTATTTTTATGGTGAAAATATCTCATGGCAAAACAACTTTCCCAAATCAGCAATGGGCAAAGGGTGTTTACGTATCAAAAATTCAAAATTTATGGAAAAATATGAAGTTGAAATAAGGAAATTTTTTCAAAATGTAAAATTGCATAAGCCGCATGGTAAGAGGAATTAAGGAACAGCTGATTGATTTTTTTGTAGCTTTGAGTTATACTTGTAGTAAGTATTCTCGGTGGGGATTGGAATGCCAATCCCTTTTATTACGAAAAAAGAAAGGTTTTTTAATTAATAAATGGCAGATATAAAAATTACACCTTTAGGTGGTGTACGCGAATTTGGTAAAAATATGTACCTGGTGGAGGTGAACGAGCAAATTTTCGTTCTTGATGCAGGTTTGAAGTATGCAGACAGTGATATGTTAGGGATTGACTTTGTGATTCCGGATATTGATTATCTTGTAGAAAATGCAGACCGCGTTGCGGGAATTTTCTTGACACACGGTCATGCAGATTCTATCGGTGCCTTGCCTTATATTGTTTCAGAATTACGTGTCCCTGTATTTGGAAGTGAGTTGACGATAGAGCTTGCTAAAATCAACGTGCGTAACTATGAGGGCAGCAAAAAATTCAAGGACTTCTATGTTGTAACTGAGGAAACAGAAATTGATTTCGGTCAAGCAGTCATTTCCTTTTTCTCAACAACACATACCATTCCAGAATCAATGGGTATCGTCGTTGGCACAGATTCGGGGAATATTGTTTATACGGGTGATTTCCGTTTTGACCCAGCTGTTGCACAAGGCTATCGGACAAACATGCGACGTCTTGCAGAAATCGGAAACAGTAAGGTGCTGGCTCTACTTTCAAGCTCGCCTAATGCTTTGTCAAGCGAACAATCAGCAAGTGAGCATGAAATTTATGAGAAAATCTACGATACAATTGATGAAGCGCAAGGACGTGTAATTATCGCTTGTAACGCTGGTAACCTCGGACGTATTCAACAAGTTGTTGGAGCGGCGCTCAAACTTGGTCGGCGTATTGTCTTTACGGGTCAAGACATGGACCAAATCGTCGAGACAGCGACACGTTTGAAGAAGCTGAAAATTGAAGATAAAAAGGCCATTATTAAGCCAAGTGAAATCAGTAAATATGCGGATGAAGAACTGGTTATTATCGAAACAGGCCGCATGGGTGAACCGCTAAAAGTTCTCGGAGATATGGCTCATAAACGTCATAAGTGGGTGAAAATCAAAGAAGGAGATGTTGCTTTTGCAGTAACAACACCTTCCATCGCTTATGAAACCCTGATTGCGCGCATTGAAAATGATGTCTATCGTGCCGGTGGTGTCATGAAGATGCTGGGGGCAAGTTTGAAGGTTTCTGGACATGCCAACGCACGCGATTTACAATTTATGATCGATATTTTACGTCCGAAAAACCTTATCCCTATCCAAGGCGAATATCGTGAGTTACGTGCTCATGCAGAGTTAGCTATGGAGCTGGGCGTGCTTCCAGAACATATCTTTATCGCTAAAAAAGGTGAGTCTGTATCTTTCAATAAAGAAGACGAAATGATTCCAGCAGGAGTTGTTCCAGCGGAAAACGTGATGATTGACGGTTCGGGTATTGGAGATATTGGTTCAGTGGTTTTACGTGACCGTAAAGTATTATCTGAAGACGGAATTTTTATTGCTGTCATAACCATCAATAAAGCTGAACGTAAAATCATCAGCCAAACACGTGTACATACACGCGGTTTTGTTTATGTCAAAACTTCACGAGATTTGATGAAAGATGCGGGAAACTTGGTAAATGAAACGGTTGAAAAGTATCTTGCAGGAACTGATTTTGATTGGGCAGACCTCAAGGGAGCCATCCGTGATGCTCTAGGTAAATTCCTTTATACTCAAACCCGTCGTAAACCAGTTGTTCTGCCAGTAGTCATGGAAGCACGCGCTCCACAAGAGTTGACCCGCCGCTATAAAGGCAATAAGAAGAAGTCAAGTAAAGCTAGTGGAAAGGCTGGATAGGCTCTCTTCCATTGCTTAAGATTACTTCCCAGATAAACATGGCAAAACATTATATAGTAAAGGCCTGTCTTTTGCTATATTTTTTTGAAAAGAGAAGCGTGTTAGACAAAATATAAACAGGAGAAATAGAGTAAGCACTTCATGCTAAAAAACTTAAAAAAATTAACAGCGCTGCAGATTATTTTTATCGCATTTTTGATGCTCGTGATTGGAGGGGGAACTTTGCTTAGTTTACCGATTTCTTCGAGTACAGGACAGTTTACACATCCGATAGATGCGCTATTTACTGCTGTTTCTGCTGTCTGTGTCACAGGTTTAACTGTAATTGATACCGGTGCCCACTGGTCTCTTTTCGGACAGGTTATTTTATTGCTTTTGATTGAGGTGGGCGGGCTGGGTTTTATGACATTGGTTGTCAGTATTTTCCTCCTCCTCAATCAAAAAATGTCGCTCAAATCTCGACTGATTATTCAGGAATCCTATAGTTTATCAGATATGAGTTCAAGCGTTCGGGTAGTCATTAACGTACTGATTATTTCGCTTTTGATTCAATTTTGTGGCAGTGTTCTTTTGTCCTTTTCCTTTGTACCAAGGTTTGGACTAGTCAAAGGAATTTGGTATAGTGTTTTCCATACCATTTCGGCCTATTGCAATGCAGGTTTTGATCTGTTTGGCAATTCACTTATGCTTTATGAGCACTCGCCATACGTCTTGATGGTTATTGCATCAATGGTTGTTTGCGGAAGTTTAGGGTTCATCGTTATTATGGATATACTGAACTATAGGAAGCAGAGAAGGTTATCCCTTCATACCCGATTAGCTCTTACAACGACAGCATTTCTTGTCTTTGGTGGAATGTTGCTCTTCCTAATTTCTGACTTTGAAAGTGTAAGTAACAATCCATTTATATTTGTCATGCAGAGCCTTTTTCTATCTATTTCTCAGCGGACAGCTGGTTTTTCTATCCAAGAGTATAATTTGTTCAGCCAAGCAAGTATTTTTCTCACCATAATATTAATGGTTATCGGAGGAACATCAGGGTCAACAGCCGGAGGTTTGAAAACGACGACAATAGGTGTTCTAGCGCTCAACGTGCGCTCGATTATTAAGCGCGATAAACACACAAGCTTTAAAAATAGAACAATTCCACAAAGTGTAGTCAAACAAGCATACGAATCAGTCTTTCTCTATTTCTTTATGATGGTTATTGCAACATTTATCCTCCTTTTGACGAATCCAAAATTTCGTGTAGATCAAATTCTTTTTGAAGTTATCTCAGCCTTGTCTACTGTGGGCTTAAGTATGGGAGTTACACCGGAGTTAAATGTGCTCGGAAAAATCATTGTAGGCATTCTTATGTTCATTGGCCGTGTTGGTGTGTTTACGATTATTTATTCACTTAATGCGAAAGATAATCATGAATCTCTCTATAAATATCCAGAAGAAAAGGTAATGGTGGGCTAATATGAAATCATTTGTTGTTATAGGTCTTGGACGTTTTGGCTCTGCGGTTGCCAAAACCATCGCAGAAACAGAAGCCGACTTGCTCGTCATGGATCAAAATGAGGACCGGGTCAATCTCTTTAAAGATATAGTACCTAATGCAATCATTGCGGATGCAAAGGATGAACGTGTTTTGGATGAGATTGGTATTCAAGATTTTGATGTTGCTATCGTTGCTATCGGCGAAGACATTCAGTCTTCTGTACTGGTGACCATGCTTGCTAAAGATGCGGGAGTACCGCAAGTCATCACGAAGGCCGTCGATAAAAATCACTATCGCCTGTTAGAAAAAATCGGTGCAGACCGTGTTGTTCTTCCCGAGGTTGAGATGGGGCGTAAGATTGCTGAAAGTTTAATTTTTGAAAATATTAGTAATGTCGTGGATATTGCAGAAAACATTGAGTTTGCCGAAGTGAAGGTATGTTCGCGTAAGATGAACAACCGTCTCATCTCTGAAATTTCAGAGTTAAATGGCTATGATTTGAATATCAGTTATGTCAAACATATCCATGGTGGAGTAGAAATTGCTTCAGGAGATACGCGTTTGATGATTGGTGACTCCTTGTTTGTCATTGGTCGTCCAGAGGACATCAAGAAACTATCTGAGCAAAACTAAAATTTACAGTGGCATACTTTCATTGTACGAAGACACAGTCAATGATTAGCCTTTGACAGAATGTGATATAATAAAACTATCTGAATAAAATAATAGGACTGGAATATAAAAATGGCTTTTGAAAATCTAACAGAACGTTTGCAAAATGTCTTCAAAAATTTGCGCGGCAAAAAGAAAATCACAGAACAAGATGTAACAGAAATTACGAAAGAAATACGTGTGGCCCTTCTTGAAGCTGACGTAGCTCTTCCTGTCGTGAAAAAGTTCATCAAAGCGATTCGCGAGCGAGCGATTGGGACAGAAGTCTCAGAAGCACTTAATCCAGCGCAACAAGTTATCTCCATTGTCAATGAAGAACTGACAGCAATTTTGGGTGGCGGAGAGGCTGAGCTTCTGAAGTCGCCTAAAATTCCAACAATCATCATGATGGTTGGTTTGCAGGGGGCAGGTAAAACAACCTTTGCAGGTAAACTTGCTAAAAAACTCAAAGAAGAGCAAAATGCCCGTCCTCTCATGATTGCAGCTGACGTTTATCGTCCAGCAGCCATTGATCAATTAAAAACTCTAGGTGAACAGCTTGACATTCCTGTATATGATGAGGGAACAGCTGAAAGTCCTGTAAATATCGTCAAGAACGGTCTAGCGCGAGCGCGTGAAGAACGTAAAGACTATGTGTTGATTGATACGGCAGGACGCCTAGAAATTGACGATAGGCTGATGAATGAGCTGCAAGAGATTAAAGCTCTTGCCCAACCAACCGAAATCCTTTTGGTTGTTGATGCGATGACAGGTCAAGTTGCCGCACAAGTGGCTAAAACCTTTGATGAAAAGTTAGATATTAGTGGTGTCATCATCACTAAACTTGATGGGGATACACGTGGTGGTGCAGCCTTATCTATTCGTGAGATTACGGGGAAACCCATTAAGTTTACTGGTACAGGGGAAAAGCTGACAGATTTGGAAATCTTTTACCCAGACCGCATGAGCTCGCGTATCCTTGGTATGGGGGATATGCTGACGCTGATTGAAAAAGCACAGGCACAGTTTGACGAAGAACAATCCATGAAGATGGCTGCCAAGATGGCGGAAAATCGTTTTGACTACAGTGACTTTGTGGAACAACTTGACCAAGTGACAAACATGGGACCGATGGAAGAAATTATGAAAATGATTCCGGGGATGTCACAAGTGCCTGGTATCGAAAATGTCAAAGTTGATCCGAAAGATATCGCGCGTAAACGTGCCATTGTTCTTTCGATGACACCAGCGGAACGTCAATTAGAGGTGGAGCTTTCACCAGCACGTCGTCGTCGTATCGCTGCAGGTTCAGGGAATAGTTTCATCGAAGTAAACAAGTTCATCAAGCAGTTTAATCAGTCCAAAGACATGATGCAAGGCATTATGAATGGTGATATGGATGCAATGATGCAGCAAATGATGGGCGGCACTGGCGGTAAAATGCCAAACATGAAAAAGATGCCTAACGGAATGCCAGACATGTCTTCCCTAGGAGATTTGCAAGGCCTTATGGGAGGCGGAGCATCTTCTGGCACGCCTGATATGAGTGCCATGTTCGGTGGTGGTCTTAAAGGAAAAGCTACCCAATTTGCCATGAAGCAGGCCATGAAACGCGCGCAGAAAAAAATGAAAAAAGGCAGAAAGAAATAGCATATAAAAGAAGCAGATATCTTTTCGGATGTATCTGGGAGTGAAGACACATGTATAGATGTGACATACACCCAATCAGATACACTGTTATTGACGGCACTTCAGCACTCACCTGAGAGGAAAATCAAGCGTTGACTGTCGTACAATCACACAAGCTGTTCACCGCCAGAGTGAAGACAAAGATGAGCTTTAAAAATTAGTTTCTGATTTGACAAAAATGGAAAGTACTGCTGCTGTGACAGGAGGGGATCTGAATCCCTCAGTCAAAAAGGACATTATCTAAAGTAGTAACTACCAGTTCATAGCTTAGTTTACTACTTGGGGCAAGCTTACCTTAGCTTGTTAAAATCTAAAAAATAAAGGTTGGAAATACCAACAAAACACCTGCCACGTTTATCATTGTGGCAGGTGTTTTGTTTGTGCTTTGTCCTATAATTATAGAGTCTTTTTGCAGCACTAATGATTCTTGCCACAAATGCAAGTAATAAAAAAATAGTCTTACTAATTTCATGATAGCGCTTTACTTTCGGTTGTTAAAGTGATTTAATGGGGGCATCAAGGCATAAGGAGATTCGTGTGAAAAAATTGATTGCCATCTTAGCGATAGCACCTATTTTATTTTCTGCTACAGCATCTTTGAGGGTAAACAGTGCGTCGGCAGATCAAGCTAACACATCTATAACTACAGATGTACAAAAAAGTTTAGAGCATCCACTTTCTTCAGATTTTATTAATAAATTTGACCAAGCTATCAAATTATCAGGGAATAAATTTATTATTGATGCCAATAAATTACCCAAAGATACTGCTTCAGAGGAGTTATCAAAATTAAAAGCACTAATTTCTCAAAAAAATGAAATTATTTCGGATTCTGAAAATTTGAAAAATGGAACAAGAATTGAACAAAATAATAACTCTGTAACCATTATTTCAAATTCTGGAAATAGCGGATTATTAAGATTTAGAGAAGGCAGCAATTACGTCCATGTTTATTGGTGGGGGTTACGTATCGGTCTATCTAAGTCAACTGTAAATGGAATAGGAACTGGGGTTGCTATCGGTGGAGTATGGATTCCTGAACCTACTGTATCTAAGGTTTTAGCTTCTTTGGGCATTCTTGCAGCAGCCTCTCCTGGTGGTATTGTTTTCAATTCCACTCCGCCTATTGCAGTTTTCTGGGGAGCTGAATTCCAATAAAATAATGAGGAGTCTTATTTATGAAGCTTAAAATCTTTCAAACTATTCTTTGTATATTGATTTTTGCTATTCCTTTTGTATTTCCAGATTTCAAATGGTTATACATCCCGTTTTTACTCATATTTTTATTGTCTTTATGGCTTCCATACAAGAGAAAATAAAGACGGAAATACCAATAAGACACCTCCAAAAATGATAAAAGTGTATAATAACTTGTCAAAAAATACTTTTGTTCCTATTGCAGGCTCAGGAGCCATAGTCTGGGGAGTAGGTTTTCAATGAACAGTTATAACCGAATTTATAAATGTGTTGCAATAATTCTAATTTTAGTTAGCTTATTTATCTCTTTTGTGTTGAACAGTAGTTTTTGGGGGCAATTGATATTAAATATACTGTTAGCAACAGTTGTGATAATAAATATTATAGGTATTATTTTAGACAAAAAAAATAAAAAATAGCCAAACGCTATGTGAGTATCAAAAATCAAGAGTAACATTTTAATCTCAGACTGTAGACAAACAGTACTTTTATGATGGCATTACGTTAAGAGGCTCGCGAATTGTTGAACTGCTTTTTGACACCCAATCTGAAAAATATTAAGAAAGACCACCAGAAGACAATAGAGCTCGAATGATGCTACTCTAAGATTGAAAGAGATAAAGGTTTATGCTTTGACTGGGGAAGTGTATGTGTTCCTGTGGGAGGGAGTCACATGCTTTTTTATTCAATCTATTATAGGGAGAAAGCAGGGAGGTGTGAGCCTAATTTTTCTTTCACGGCAGGCAGATCAAGACTTGGGTAAGCAGATTTTAGTCATTTTAAGAAGGAGGAGGGACCTGTGTCTCACACTCTATAGCTGAGATACGTCTTTGGATGTATCTTTTTATATGTTGAACATGATATAATTTAGATGTCTGAAAATTTTAAACTCAAGTTGTTTAACTTAATAAGGAATGAAGGAAGAATCATGGAATACTACCAAAAGTTTATAAAAAATGAGAAGTTGCGCAGATGGATGGTTTTAGCATTTTTGGTCTCTATGCTCTATTTTTTGAGAAGCATTCTCCCACTCACGATTTTGACCTTTGTGTTTAGCTATCTCGCTTATCGATTTGTAAGTTTTGCTGAGAGAAAAATAAAACTCCCCGGAAAAATAAGTGGTTTTATCCTTTATGGAGTAATTCTCTTTTTAGCGTATTGGGGAATTACAGAGTATATTCCTGTATTGGTCAATCAGCTTACACACTTAATCAATGCAGTGAACAAGTTTTATCAGAGCAACAGTCATGGCGGCAGCGCTCTGATGAATTCGCTGTATACGCTTTTCAAGGAATACAATCTTGCAGATAAACTTCAAAGCAGTTTGGGAACGCTTGTTAACTATGTGACCAGTTTTGGAAAAGGATTATTGATAGTTCTTTTTGCCTTTTTAATGAGTTTCTTTTTTACGATTGACCGTAGGGAAACCAACAAGTTTTCAAAACTTTTCCTAAAAAGTGATTTTGCGTGGTTCTTTGAAGACACCTACTATCTTGTCAGCAAATTCTTCACTGGATTTGGTGTAGTGTTGGAAACACAGTTTATTATCGCAGTGGTTAACACCCTCTTAACTGTTGTAGCACTAAGTTTCATGGGATTTCCTGAACTTTTGAGTCTAGGAGTGATGATTTTCCTGCTTAGTCTTATTCCTGTTGCTGGAGTTCTAATCTCTTGTGTGCCTTTAGCGATTATTGGCTATTCTATTGGTGGAATTAAGGATGTTATTTTGGTTTTACTGATTATAGCCCTGATCCATGCTCTGGAATCTTATGTGCTTAATCCACATCTTATGGCCCATAAGGCAAAACTGCCGATGTTTTATACCTTTGTCATTCTTTTTTTAGGGGAACATTTCTTTGGCGTTTGGGGATTAATTGTGGGTATTCCGATTTTTAACTTTGCTTTAGATTTACTCGGGGTTAAGGAGATTCCGATTAAAAACATTGAAAAATAACTTTGAGTACTCTGGATTTTTTGTCCCATTTTTGAAGTGAAAGGGCAGAGCTATAAAAAAAGTCAGTAAAATGTTACAATTACAGTATATGCTCTTTCTCTTTCGTATGAAAAAAAGAGAGGGAATAAGAGAAAAGAGCTTATTACTGATAAGAAAAGGATAAAAAAATAAATGACACTACCTACAGTAGCTATTGTTGGCCGACCGAATGTTGGTAAGTCAACAATCTTTAACCGTATTGCTGGGGAGCGTATCTCAATTGTTGAAGATGTTCCTGGAGTGACACGTGACCGTATTTATGCCACAGGAGAGTGGCTGAACAAAAAATTCTCACTTATTGATACGGGGGGGATTGAACTTTCGGATGAGCCTTTCATGACACAGATCCGTGCTCAAGCAGAGATTGCGATGGAAGAAGCCGATGTCATCGTTGCCGTTGTAGATGGAGAAACAGGGATTACAGATGCTGACGAACATGTGGCGCAAATTCTTTATCGAACAGACAAACCAATTATCCTCGTTGTCAATAAAGTAGATAACCCTGAGCGTCGTATGGAAATCTTCGACTTCTACTCACTCGGACTTGGGGAACCTTATCCGGTATCTGCTGTTCACGGTTTAGGGACAGGGGATCTTCTTGATGCAATTATTGAAAACCTGCCAACAGAAACAGAAGAAGAAAACCCAGATGTTATCAAGTTCAGTTTGATTGGTCGACCAAATGTTGGTAAATCAAGTTTAATCAATGCCATTCTTGGAGAAGAACGTGTCATTGCCAGCCCTGTTGCAGGTACGACACGTGATGCGATTGATACAAGTTTTACGGATGCTGAAGGCCAAGAGTTCCTCATGATTGATACAGCAGGGATGCGTAAATCTGGGAAAATCTACGAAAATACAGAAAAATATTCTGTGATGCGCGCCATGCGTGCCATTGACCGGAGCGACATTGTTCTTATGGTTATTAATGCAGAGGAGGGAATTCGTGAATACGACATGCGTATCGCAGGTTTCGCTCATGATGCAGGTAAGGGAATTCTTCTCGTGGTCAACAAGTGGGACACACTTGAAAAAGATAATTACACCATGAAAAAATTTGAAGAAGATATTCGCTGGAAATTTAAATTCCTTGATTATGCACCGATTGTCTATGTTTCAGCTAAAACAGGTCAACGTCTCCATAAACTTCCAGATATGATTAAGGAAATTCATCATTCACAAAATCTTCGTATTTCAAGTTCTGTCTTGAATGATGTTATTATGGATGCAGTAGCGATTAATCCAACACCGACAGATAAAGGGAAACGTTTGAAGATTTTCTATGCAACACAAGTTGCAGTGAAACCACCAACATTTGTGGTTTTCGTTAATGAAGAAGAACTGATGCATTTCTCTTATATGCGCTTCTTAGAAAATCAAATCCGTAAAGCCTTTGTCTTTGAAGGCACACCGATTCATTTGATTGCACGTAAACGTAAATAATAAAAAAGACTGGGACAAAAGTCCAAAATAATGAAAAATCGCTCGATTTCGGCAAATAAGAATGCCGTGGTTGAGCGATTTTACTTTTACGATTATGGTTAATAGTATCCAAATTCGGACTTTTGTCCCAGCTTCTTTATTATTTTTTAGAACTTCAAGAAAGTAGGACTTAATAACCAAGAATAAGATGAGCCACTAGAGGTGCGAAAATCACATACATAATCCCGGTTACACCAATAGCCAAAGCTCCCATTGCACCTTGAACTTTTCCTAGCTCAATGGCAGTTCCTGTACCAACAGCATGTCCAGTGCCGCCAAGCACAACACCTTGGGCAACAGGAACTTTAATTTTAAAGCATTTCATCAACGGCACGCCAAGGACACTTGTCAGAATTCCGGTAGCGACAACGACGACAACAGTGATTGTCGTAACACCTTGCATCTTTTCAGTGATGCCGATGGCCATAGCAGTGGTTACAGATTTTGGAAAGAGGGACAAGGAAGCTAATTTTGATAAACCGAAAAATTTTAATAATACGGCCGTAATAACTGTATTGATAAGCGCAGCAGCAGCGATACTGATTAAAATAGAGCGTGCATGGTGTTTCATGAGCTGAAAGGTTTTATACAAAGGAATACCTAAGGCAACAGTTGAAGGACCAATCAAATCATTTAAGATGCCCCCGCCTTTGTAATAATTCTCATAGGGTATTTTGGCTACAACCAAAATCAGGATAATAACCAGAGTTGCAAAAAGCAGAGGATTTGTCCAAGGTTTACGTATATTTTCATTAAGACGTACACCAACAATAAATATCAGGAGCGTAAGGGTTAGACCAAACAGAGGGTTAGAAGTAATGGCATCCATCAGTGAACCTCTCTTTTATTTTTTAACAATTCAGGATCAAGGTAATCTCCCTCATATTTGACTTTGATAAATTGAACCAAATGACCCAGAACAAAGACATTCACGGTAAGAGCAAGGAGAACAATCAAGGCGATTTGCCACCAAAAGTCGGAAATTAAGGACCATTTGGCCATGATTCCTACACCAGCGGGTAAAAATAAAATCGTCATGTTATTGATTAAGAAGCTCCCAACCTCATCTACATCGGTGAATTTTAAAACTTTAAATTGCAGTGCAAGGAATAAGAAAATCATTCCTAAGATACTTCCGGGAACAGGAAGATGCAAACTGTTTGACAGCGTATCTCCCACGAAAGAAAAACCAAAAATAATAAGTAACTGAAAATAAATTTTCATAAAAATCTCCTATAAATCACACTCTTTTTATCATAGACCTTTAATGCCAGATTTTCAAGAATTTTAAGAAGGAGCCACAAGATATATGGAGTACATTTCATGGAAATAAGAGCAGCATTTGAGCAGATAGCCGAGGGAAATTTTTTTATAATCATGGGGCTTGACATCACGTTAAAATATGTTATAATAAGTCTAAATAAAAACTACTAGAAAGGAGCGTTCGAGGGAGCGCTCTTTCTGTGTTGTTTTCTGAAAGGAGAAGAGATGTCAGAAACACTTGTGAAAACAGTGGAGGAATTCATCTTGCCTCACTTACCAGAGGAGTTTGAACTTGTCGATGTCGAGTGGGAGAAACTTGGTGGAGATATGGTTTTGCGGCTCTTGGTAGACAAGGCAGGAGGAATTACCATTCAAGATACAGCAGACTTAAGTGAAATTCTTTCACCCTTGCTGGATACTATTTCACCAGACCCCTTCCCAGCAGAAGGTTATATGCTTGAAGTAGCCAGCCCTGGTGCCGAACGTCCACTTAAAAAGGCTGAGCATTTTCAAGATGCTGTTGGTGACTATATTCTTGTAAAGCTTTATCAAAAAATTGAAGGCGAAAAAGAATTCGTTGGTGATTTGGTGAAGTATGAGGATAGTATCTTAACTGTTGAGTATATGGACAAAGCCCGTAAGAAAACAGTTGAAATTCCAGCAGATAAGATTTCAAAAGCAACGACTTTGGTTAAGCTTTAAGAAGTCTTGACACTAAAAAGAAAAAATAAAATATTTTCCAAAAAACGCAAGAAAGAGGAAAAAGCAAAATGAGCAAGGAAATGCTTAACGCCTTTGCAATGCTAGAAGAAGAAAAAGGCATTAAACAAGAGATAGTTATTGAAGCTATTGAGCAAGCTATCACGGCAGCTTATAAACGCCAATATGGTCAAGCGCAAAATGTAAAAGTTATTTTTGATGAAAAAAAAGGGAACTTCAATGTTTATTCGACACGTGAAGTGGTTGATGAAGTCTTTGACAGTCGTCTTGAAATTTCGCTTGAAGATGCCCAAGAACTTAACCCGCATTATGAAATTGGCGACAAAATCATGTTTGAAGAAAAACCAAAAGATTTTGCACGTACAGCAGCTGGTGCGGCCAAGCAAGTAATTATGCAAAAAATGCGTGAAGAAGAACGCACAATCATCTATAACGAGTATAGCCGTTATAAAGATGAAATTATCACAGGAACAGTTGAAAAAGTTGATGCACGTGCCGTTTATGTTAACTTGGGACGCGTTGATGCACTCTTAACAGCAAAAGATCGTATCAGTCAAGAAAGTTATCATGTTGGAGACAAGGTCAAAGTCTATGTGACAGATGTTCTTTTGACTCCCAAAGGTACGCGTGTATTTATTAGCCGGACAGCACCAGATATGCTCAAACGCATGTTTGAAAAAGAAATTCCTGAAGTTTACGATGGAACAGTGGAAATCAAATCGGTTGCGCGGGATGCAGGCGATCGTGCAAAAGTTATCGTTGAAAGTCATGATGAGAATGTGGATGCTATAGGTACTATGGTTGGTACAAAAGGTGCGCGTATTCAAGGCATTATCCGTGAGCTTTCAGGTGAAAAGATGGATATCATCGAATACAATGCTGACAAAGCAACGCTGATTGCTAATGCGCTCAAACCTGCACGTATCGAACAGGTGGCGATTCGTGAAGATGGTTCAGCAATTGCTGTTGTTGCTCAAGATCAATTGTCATTGGCTATCGGTAAACGAGGCCAAAACGTACGTCTTGCAGCCCATGTTACCAATTGTAAAATCGACATCAAGTCAGAAGAAGATTTCCAAAAAGAAATGGTTGAGCTTGATGCACTTGTTGAAGAAGTAGATGAATTTACAGAGGAAGTTGCTGAAACTGTTTTAGAAGAAGCAAGCGAAGAATAAGCCTATGAAACAAAGAAAAACTCCCATGAGAAAATCAGTAGTATCTGGTGAACAAATCGCGAAACGAGACCTGTTACGCATTGCTTTTAACAAGGAAGGGGAAATTTCTATTGACCCGACAGGAAAGGCACATGGACGAGGGGCTTACATTGCTTTATCCAATGAAGAAGCACAACTTGCCAAAAAAAGACGTGTCTTTGATCGTACATTCAGTACAAAAATCGCAGATGAGTTTTATGATGAACTGATCAATTATGTTGAACACCAAGTTGCACGCCGTGAGTTAGCAGGAGCTACATACTCGGTAGACTTAGCACCGGATTACGACTAATATGGATACTACAAAACAAATGTCAAACTTACTCGGTCTTGCCAAGCGCGCAGGAAAAGTTATCACAGGCGAAGAACTAGTAGTCAAAGCCATTCAAACGGGTAGAGCAAGTCTGGTTTTCGTCGCTCATGATGCTTCAGAGAATTTAATCAAAAAAATCACCGATAAATCGAGTTACTATGAGGTAAGCGTGTTACAAACGTTCTCAGTAAATGAACTGTCAGCGGCAATTGGAGCTAACCGAAAGGTATTAGCTATTGTTGATGATGGATTTGCAAAGAAAATGGAGAGCCTTATGACTAACTAAAAAATAAGGAGGACAACATTGTCTGATAAAAAACGAATTAATCAAATCGCAAAAGAAACAGGATTGAAAAATGCTGATCTTGTATCAGCAGCACAAGCTTTGGGTATGGCTGTTAAAGCTCACTCAAGTTCGGTAACAGAAGCCGAAGCAGAAAAAATCATTGCACATGTCAAATCAGGCGTGATGACAACTGAAAATGCTTCACTCTCAGTGAAAAATGCGGACTCAAAAGCTGTGAAGAAAAAAGAAGATGCTCCGCGCACATTTGCGGGGAAAGCGGTTGTTGAAGACCCTGCAATCCTAGCGCGCATCAAAGCTAAAGAAGAAGCAGAAAAGGCTGCGAAACTCGAAGCGGAAGCTAAAATTGAGCCAAAAGCAGAGGAAACCAAAGCAGTAAAACAAGAACAAACCGTGCCAAAAGTAGAGAAAAAATCAGAAGCCCCAGCAACGAAAAAGCAAGAAGATAAAACTACTGAGCCAGTGAAAGAAGAACCGAAAAAAGCATTGGATAAAAAACCAAGGATTCAGATCAAAGTCGTAAAACGTGCAGAAGACATCAAAAAAGAAGCAGCGAAGAAAGATGCTGCCCGTCAAGAACGCCGTCAAAATGACCGCCGTAGTAATGATAACCGTCGTGGAGGACAAGGACGCAACCAAAACGATAACCGCCGCAAAAATGATAACCAAAATCGCGGAGGTAAGTTTGAAAGCACCCCTTCAGCAGAAGTATTCTCTGCTCCAGTAACTCCAGCTAAGAGCAATAGCCGTCGAGACCGTGAGCGCAAGAAAAATGAGCATAACAAATCTTCAGAGGGCCGTCGTCCAGGTGGACCACTTCGCGTTAATGACAGCCGAAATCAAGTCCGTAATGCCCGTAACTCCAATTGGAACCAAAAAGGTCGTCGAGGAAAAAATCAACAATCAGCTGCTCCAGTATCTACGCGTAAATTCCATGAATTACCAGAATCAGTAGAATATGCTGAAGGTATGAATGTTCAAGACATCGCTAAAGCAATCAAACGTGAACCAGCAGAAATCATCAAAAAACTTTTCATGATGGGAACAATGGTTAATCAAAATCAATCTCTTGACGAAGATACCTTAGAATTGATTCTCATGGATTATGGTATTACACCTATTAAAAAAGTTGAAGAAGATGCATCTGATATTGAACGTCTCTTTGTTGAAGAAGGCTATCTGAACGAAGAGGAGATGGTGGAACGACCAGCAGTTGTTACGATTATGGGTCACGTCGATCATGGTAAAACAACCTTGCTTGACCGTTTCCGCGAGTCACGTGTAACTGAGGGTGAAGCTGGAGGTATCACACAGCATATTGGTGCCTACCAAATCAAAGCAGGAGATAAGAAGATTACCTTCTTGGATACACCTGGACACGAAGCTTTCACAAGCATGCGTGCACGTGGTGCCTCAGTAACAGATATTACGATTTTGGTTGTTGCTGCTGATGATGGTGTTATGCCGCAAACGATTGAAGCCATCAACCACTCAAAAGCCGCTGGAGTTCCAATCATCGTTGCGATTAATAAAATCGATAAGCCAGGTGCGAACCCGCAGCGTGTTATTCAAGAGTTGGCTGAACACGGTGTAATGTCACAAGCTTGGGGGGGGGAATCTGAGTTTGTTGAAATTTCAGCCAAGTTCAATCAAAACCTTGATGCCCTTTTGGAAACCATCTTGCTTGTTGCTGAAATACAAGAACTCAAAGCAGACCCAACAGTACGTGCGATTGGTACAGTAGTTGAAGCACGTCTGGATCAAGGACGTGGCGCTATTGCAACACTCTTAGTACAACAAGGGACACTCCATATGCAAGACCCAATCGTTGTTGGTAATACTTACGGTCGTGTACGTACAATGACGAATGATCTTGGCCGCCGTATCAAAGAAGCCTCACCGTCAACGCCAGTCGAATTGACAGGTTTATCTGATGTACCACAAGCTGGTGATCACTTCGCTGTTTTTGAAGATGAAAAATCTGCACGAGCAGCCGGTGAAGAACGTGCCAAACGTGCCCAATTAATCAAACGTCAAAGCACGCGCCGTGTCAGTCTGGACAATCTTTTTGACACTCTTAAAGAGGGACAAGTTAAGACTGTTAATATCATTATTAAGGCGGACGTTCAAGGTACGGCTGAAGCCTTGGCAGCCTCTCTTCAAAAAATTGATGTTGAAGGTGTAAAAGTGGATATCGTTCACGCTGCTGTAGGTGCTATCAGTGAGTCAGATGTGTCACTAGCTGCAGCCTCAAATGCGATTATTATCGGTTTCAACGTACGTCCAACAGGTCTCGCGCGTGAGCAAGCAGAACATGAAGATGTGGATATTCGTCTTCACAGCATCATCTATAAAGTTATTGAAGAAATCGAAACAGCTATGCGTGGTATGCTTGATCCTGAATACAAAGAAGAAATCATCGGTGAAGCAGTTGTCCGTGAAACATTTAATGTTTCTAAAGTTGGTACTATTGCCGGCTTTATGGTTATTCGTGGTAAAGTTCAACGTGATGCTAGCGTTCGCGTAATCCGTGATGGTGTTGTTATCCATGACGGAGCTATTGCTAGCTTGAAACACTATAAAGATGATGTGAAAGAAGTTGGCAATGCACAAGAGGGTGGTCTGATGATTGAAAACTACAATGATATTCTTGTCGACGATACTTTCGAAGTCTATAAAATGGTTGAAATTAAACGTTAAGGATAATTTCTATAAAAAATAAAAAAGGAGAATAAGTATGGGCACTTCCTTCCGTAGTGATCGTGTGGCTGTTGAAATTCAACGTGAAATCAATGACATTTTACGTCACAAGATTCGCGACCCCCGCGTTCAAGAAGTGAATATCACAGATGTTCAGGTGACTGGCGATTTGAGTCAAGCTACCGTTTATTACAGTCTGCTTTCAACTCTTGCCAGTGACAATGAAAAAGCTAAGAAAGGTCTGGAAAAAGCTACGGGTCTTATTAAGCGCGAATTGGCGCAACGTATGACCATGTATCGTATCCCGGATTTGAAGTTTGCCAAAGATGAATCTGTCGAATATGGTTCAAAAATCGACGAACTTCTCCGTAATTTGAATAAATCAGAAGAGTAATACAAAAAATAAGCCTCAAGTTCTTTTGAGTGCTTATTTTTTTAGAGAAAAATTTAAAAAAATAAAAGAACCTAAGACTTAAAAATTATCCTGTCCATTAGTTTACGCTATTTCATAAGAGTACTCTAACTTGAAAATAAGCCTTTTTAGCGAAGGAGAGACACATAAAAATGGTACATCTAAAGTTATAGAACAATCTATCTCTATGATATAGATACCGGAAATCTCCAAATATGTGCTATAATGAACGAAGTGATAATAAACAATTGAGGAGAAAAAATGTCAGTAGAACCTTTATTTCTAGATTCTGTATTGCAAGAGAAACTTTGGGGGGGAGAACATCTTAAAACTTTTGGCTATGATTTACCTTCTGATAAAATTGGAGAATATTGGGCAATTTCGGCTCACCCCCATGGTGTATCAACCATAAAAAATGGTCAATTTTCTGGTCAAAAGCTTGATAAGGTATTTGATCAGCATCGTGAACTTTTTGGTAATACTGATGAGAAAGTCTTTCCACTCCTGACAAAAATTTTGGATGCTAACGATTGGCTTTCTGTCCAAGTTCATCCGAATGACGAATATGGTATGAAACATGAGGGAGAGCTCGGAAAAACCGAATGCTGGTATATCATTTCTGCAGAAGAGGATTCTGAAATCATTTATGGTCATAATGCGACATCCCGGGAAGAACTTGAGAAAATGATTCAATCGGCTGACTGGGATCACTTACTTCGCAAAGTGAAAGTCAAAGCCGGAGACTTTTTCTATGTACCCGCGGGAACGATGCACGCTATTGGTGCGGGCATTGTTATCCTGGAAACGCAACAATCTAGTGATACAACTTACCGTGTATATGACTTTGACCGCAAAGATGATCAAGGAAATCTTCGTGAGTTGCACATCCAGCAGTCTATTGATGTGCTACATATCCCAGGAGACCAAACACCAGAAAACAAGATTCAAGTTGTTAAGGGAGAAAACGCGGACTTAAGCACCTTGGTCAACTCAGATTTCTTTGATGTTTACAAATGGTCAATTCATGGTAGACAAGCTTTTGAAGCAAGAGCAGACTATATGCTGGTTTCAGTTCTTGAGGGACAAGGGGAACTTATTGTGGCAGACAATACTTATCCACTATCGAAGGGAGACCACTTTATTCTTCCTACAGGCATTGATAAATGGGAACTTTCAGGAAATATGGAAATTATTGCAAGTAATCCAGTCTCTCACTAATAGAAAAGCGAAACGTCTTCACGGACGTTTTTTTATGTATAATTTTAGATTTTAAAGAAAGCATGCCATATTTGGCTTTCAGAATCATCTGAATATTGTGTTAAATTCAGCTTTGCTTAAGGTTGGCTTGTTAAGCTTTTCTCAAGAACATAGATAAAAGCCTTTTCGTGAAAGGAGCAGAAAATTTAGAAGAGGGATTTGCAAATGAGTGAGCTAGAAAAAAATAGTTCAATTCAAAGTTGAGAAAGGAAGAACTTATTGAACAAAAAAATCAAAAAAGTAATCATTGGGACTGTTTCAGGGTTGACTTTGTTATCAGCAACTTTACCCTCAGCAGTTGGTGTAGTTCAAGCAAATGATGTAAATTTAGTGCAAGAGCGAGCTCCAGAAAAATTTGAGATTTACAATGATACCGTACACCTCGATATTACAGAAGATACAAAAACTGATGTTACCTTATCTGACCAAGATCAAAAAATAGCCGATGCTCTCTCAGATTTTTATTCATTTGATAAAGAGGGTAAGGTTCAGTTTAATGCAACGGTTAAGGATTTAACTGCCCTTGGTATTTCAGAAAAAGATGCGAAGTTGATGATTGAGGATGCCAACGAAATAAAAGAAAGCCCGTTGCGTGCTCGAGGATTTGTAGGGCTACATATTAACTTAGGACCAAGAGTTCGGTCAATGAATGCTTGGGCAGCAGGAGTATACGCTGGTGGAAGGGTTGGCTTTGCATTAAAAATTTTTGCAACAACCCCACATACGGCAGGTGTCGTTGCTATTATTGCAGGAGGTGTTGTAGGAGCTGTTCGATGGGCGGTACAAAATAGAGTTCGCCGTGTAAGTGTCGGTGTCTACATTCCACGTGTCTCTCTGTCTCGAACAGTATCACTTCCATAATGCCTATGAGTAAAAATAAAAACCGTGCTTATTATGTCTTTACATTTGTAGTGATTTTTTCTGTGTTGCTTTTCTTTTCTGAGCGGATGACACTTATAGAGATGGTTCTTCTCTTCTTTATCTCTATTCCCATATATGCTTTAGGAATCTATCATGGCAAAAAGAAACAAAGGCTCAGAGCATTACACCGCACAAAAAAAGCTCAAGAACGAAAAGATGAAGAAGAGCGCTCAGGAAAATTAAATAATGAAATGAAGTAAGAGGAATTAAGAAAAGAGGTTGTAGGGTCTGAAACCGCTGAAAATCAATACTAAATCATGAAAACAAAACAGTGGAATAGCTTCAACCACACAGTTCTATTTTTATAGATTTTGGATAAGCAGAGCTTTTCATCAGCATTGAAAACTGTTTTATCTTTTTGTTTTCAACACGATACTTCAGGACTAAATAAATCATTTTTGTTTCACTTTATTTTGATTTGAGCCATTTTTAAGAAGTAAGCAGTACAATACATATATTCCGATAAAATTTTTTCATAAAACTCCTTACTCTTCCGTGACAATATGGGAGAGTTTTTTCTTGAATTCAACTCCTCGAAATTATGAGGATAAAATGTGGTTTTACAAGAAGCATGATAGAGCGAGGAGTAAAATAAAAAATATATTGAAGGGGAGATTTTATAACAAAATATTTTCATGAAATCAAGCCGCACATGATGCACATATAAACACATCATTATCCTAGAACAGTCCGAAAGTTTTTCCTGATTAGATGAGTTTAGTTTCACATTTATAATGATAATATGATATAATATAATATGTTCTGAAGTGTTTTGCTTCTATTTGGAGAATTACTCAAGAGGCTGAAGAGGTACGCTTGGAAAGTGTATAGGCGGGTAAAACCGCGCATGGGTTCGAATCCCATATTCTCCTTCTATATTGGATTTCTGAAGAAGAACAATTCAAAAATTACAAAAATGGAACCTCAACTCCCGAGGTTCCATTTTTTGGTTCTTTGTCAAATCCCACAGGATTTATTATAGAACTCATTTTTTATTTTCATGATTTATTGGTAGCTTTTTCGAAACACTTGCTTTTGATGATCCCTGCCAGATTCGAACTGGCGATTCAGACTTAGGAGGTCCGGGTTATATCCAATTTAACTAAGGGATCAGAAGACTCCTTCAAGGAGCCAGAGATTAATTTTTATCTGCTTCAAAGACAATTCCAGCACTTTGACGCATCATATAACTTGTTTCTGAAACATCTTGGGCCAGTTGATGCAAAGATTTATAAAGCGCATGTGCAGCTGGTGTTGACTTCGTTTCGATAATTTCAGCAAAGTGAAACGCCTCATCATAGAGAGTGTGTTTTGGAGGGGTAATTTTAAGAACTTCTTTGCTGCCATCATATTTGATAAATTTGGCAGAGGTAATGGCATGAACACCATCCAAAATCAAAGTTCCTTGATCTGTATAAATCTCACATGAGAGGTAGCTTGTTAGATTTCCGGCACATTTGATAGCAACTTTAAAGTCCCCATAGTCCAAACTACCAATACCAGAAATATCTACACCACTTGGTAAGATTACGGCATCATAGCAGGCAGATTGCGGTTTATCAAACCAGTAGATAGCTGCATAGAGCAAATAAACACCCAAATCAGCAAGCAAACCACCAGAAAATTTACTGTTAAATTTATTAGGAAGTTTTCCAGCTAAGAGAGCAGGCATTTTAGAAGAATATTTTGAATAGGTAAAATCAGCGCCCACTATTTTTTTGTCCGCCAAGAACAGGTTGATTGTCTCAAAGGATTTTTCATGAATGTTTCGTGCAGCTTCAAAAAAGAGAACATTGTTTTCATCTGAAAGCCTAATGATTTCAGTGAGCTCTCGTGGATTTGAAAAAGCTGGTTTTTCTACAATAATATTCTTTCCAGCTAAGATTGCTGCTTTGGCCTGTTCAAAGTGGATAGCATTGGGGCTTGCGATATAGACAATATCTAAATCATGTTTAAAAAAATCATCTAAGTCATCATAAAGTTCAACGTCATCAAAGTCTTCAGTAAATGACACTGCACTTTCAAGATTACGTGAGTAAACAGCTTCAAGGCTATATTTTTTTGTGAGGTGGGCCGCTTCTACAAAAGAGCTGCTGATCCACCCTGTACCGATAATTCCAAGTTTAAGCATCATACTCCATTTCCTATCTGAAATTTACTAAAACCATTATAGCAAATTTTTTCGTAAAACTCATGTAAAATTTGTGATGCTGAATATGAAAAATGTCTTTTTTAATTTCAAGGGATAAAAGGGGGAAAGCCATTATTAAGAGTGTTGCTTTTCGTTAGGAACTTGGATTACAATAACAACGCTATAGAGTGATGTTGCGTAGATAAAAAATGAATAGGATGTTAGAATGATTTTCAAAACTGAATGAACTTTGGTTTTGTGATAAAATGAAGTAGAATAACATAATATCCCTGAAAAAAAGCTAAAGTGGATATGTAAAGTATGGAGAAATGATTTTGAAAAAACCATTGATTATCGGTGTGACAGGGGGATCGGCAAGTGGAAAAACCAGTGTCTCCCATGCTATTTTATCTATGTTCAAGGATGAAAACATTGCTATGATTGAGCATGACAGTTACTATAAAGATCAATCACAGCTGACATTTGAAGAACGCACAAAAACAAACTATGATCATCCCTTAGCCTTTGATACGGACTATCTGATTGCTCAGTTGAAAGAGCTTCAAAATGGGCGTGCCGTTGATATTCCGACCTATGATTATGCCAAGCACACACGAAGTGAAAAGACCTATCGTCAAGAACCTGTGGATGTCCTGATTGTAGAGGGAATCTTGGTTTTAGAGAATGAAAAATTACGTAATTTGATGGACATTAAAGTCTTTGTAGATACGGATGATGATGTGCGTATTATCCGGCGTATTCGCCGTGATATTGAGGAGCGCGGAAGAACTTTAGATTCCGTAATCACGCAATACATGACAGCTGTTAAACCAATGTATCACCAGTTTATTGAACCAACAAAACGTTATGCTGACGTGATTATTCCTGAAGGAGTGTCAAATACTGTCGGAGTAGATATTTTAACGACGAAGATAGCGAGTATCTTACATGAAGAATAATATAGAGACAAAAGGATTTTACCTAAGGTGCTATTTATTTTAGTCGGGTTTTGTGCAGTTGTAAATCAAAGGATATAGAATAAAAGATATGAAATACGACAGGATATTTGGTATCTTTTTTTTGAGGAGAGTGCTATGGTATTAATTTATTCTTAAATTGTCAATGATGTAGAAAGAGTTTCCCTTATCGAATGTATTTTTATTGGAAATGGCTATTTTTATAATGAATGATTGTTTAAATAGCCATATATACGCAACTTTTTGCACTTGAAACTTTTCAACTAAAACATGATAATACTATTATCGGCATTGCACAATCAGAGACGAAGCTACTGAATTGTATTTATACTTTCATCACTTAAAATTTAAGAATGAATGACACAATAGGCTTCTAGAGTTGCGCATTTATTCTTTTTGTAGAAATAGAAAGGAGAAAAAATGAAAAAAGCAAAACTCTTTAATTCTGCTAAAGCAGGATGCCCAACATATTACAGTTGGAGTACAACTGGATTTGCAAAATAGTCATCAGAAAATTGGCAACTTACATTGCTATTTATAAACATTGTCATTTGTCAAGAAAACTTCCCTTTTTGTGTATAACGGGAGTAGATGTGACATTCTAAAGAGAGTTTTTAAACATCTGCGAGAAATGGCGCATGTCTACACGAAGAATACTATCAAAAAATACAGATGTTGTCGGTAAATAGGTTGCTGGTGCTGATATGGCGTATGATGGATTGTATATACAATTTAACGACATCTATTGTTTTTAAATGCAGTGTAATTGTTTAGAGAGCTCTATTATAGAAAATAGGGCTCTCTTCAAATTTTATTTTAGCGACACCACAGTCAACTGTCAAGGCGTTAAGTTGCTTATCTTTCACAAAATAAGCGTAAGGGAGTTGAGAGTGTTTCGATTTTTTAATAAAAGGGAGTATTGCTTGGAAATAGTTTTTCAAAGTGTGATGAATGTAAGAAAGAAATATTCCCTGTGCGAGAGAGCAAGTTGCCTGCTCACATGATTCTCGAGCGCGGTTGGGGGCAAACTTAGCAGTGCATTGACAAAGACGAGTAAATATTTCTTAAAAAATGATGGGATAAGAGTGTGTCTTTGAATGATTCTTTGATTTTTGGGCGTTTCATCAAGTTTATTCATTTTGAATTTTTACAATCACATCATAATGAACCAAAAAAACGTTTACATAAGTAGGCATTTTTTGTGACTTTGTGATATAATCAATAATGAAATTCTAAAAATAGTAAAAGGAAGAATTATGGAACTCTTTGAATCGCTCAAACAAAAAATTTCTGGCAAAGGTCTACAAATTGTCTTTCCAGAGGGAACTGATGCACGTGTCCTCGGCGCTGCTAACCGTCTCTATGCAGATAAGCTTATTACGCCCGTGTTTATTGGAAATATTTCCGAAGTAACAGGAACGTTGATTTCTCGTGGAATTAATCCAGAAGGTTTCCAAATCTATGACCCACTGAACTGTAGTCGTTTTGAAAAGATGGTGGAGATTTTTATTGAACGTCGTAAGGGTAAGGTGACTGAGGAGCAGGCACGTGAAATTTTGAAAGACCCAAATTATTTTGGAACAATGCTTGTTCACATGGGAATCGCAGACGGTATGGTTTCGGGAGCAGTACACTCAACGGCAGACACTGTACGTCCCGCTTTGCAAATCATCAAGACGAAACCAGGGGTGAAATCAGTATCTGGGGCTTTTATCATGGTTCGTGGTCGCGATGACAATGAAAAATATATCTTCGGAGACTGTGCGATTAATATTAATCCAGATGCGAAAACTTTGGCAGATATTGCTGTCGCTTCTGCAGAAACAGCAAAGCTTTTCAATATTGAGCCAAAAGTTGCAATGCTTTCGTTCTCAACAAAAGGTTCAGGGAAGTCAGACGATGTGACGAAAGTAGTTGAGGCAACTGCTCTGGTAAAAGAAGCACATCCAGAAATTGATGTTGATGGTGAACTTCAGTTTGATGCGGCTTTCTCTCCTGCTGTAGCACGACAAAAAGCACCAGAAAGTTCAGTTGCTGGACATTCAAATGTCTTTATCTTCCCGGATATCCAATCTGGAAATATCGGTTATAAGATTGCGCAACGCTTGGGGAACTTTGAAGCGATTGGCCCAATCTTACAAGGTTTGAATGCACCTATCTCTGACCTTTCTCGTGGAAGTAACGAAGAAGATGTCTATAAACTTGCCATTATTACAGCAGCGCAAGCCCTCAAATAACACAGAAGTTTTCTAAAAAAAATCATGACCTTGTTGTGGTTTTTTATTATCATTCTTTTTGCTTTAGCAAAATAGAATGATAATACGCAAGGAGGGCAGCGAGTGGTGTTCCGCTTTACATTCTTTTTGCTTTAGCAAAATAGAATGATAATACGCAAGGCGCGCAGCGAGTGGTACCTCGCTTTGCATTCTTTTTAGCAAGAATGGCGCATAAGATGTGTGCTCTTATTTAAAATATAAGTTACTGCTTTAGTATTAATTTAAGCTTATAGTTATAAAATACAGTCATCAGAACAACGGAGAAAAGATGAAACGAGCGAAAATTTGTGCCTTAATTGGGAGTGTTTTTACGACCCTTATTGCTGTATTGATGATGTTTGCCTTTATTCGATTCATAGTTAATTGGGAGGTCAAAGACTTAGAAGTGACCCTGTCTATTGCGGGGCATAGTGGGATTTTCTTGCTGAAACTCTTTGCTTTACTTCTTGTTATTGTCATGTCCATTATGATTGTAAATTGGATTGCTTTTATCCGTATGGACCGTCCAACTGGCGGTATATGGCAGTTTTATCAGTTGATCATTGGTAGTTTTTATATTTTGGTTTCACTTGTGGACTTGCATGTTATGGTGGTGACTTTACCTTTAGGACTTTGCTTTGTATTGTCTTTTGTTTTAGCCCGTATGGACAGTGTATGAGAGCTTATTGGATTAAGCTCTCTTTTCCTTTGTGGCTAATACCAAAAATAAACAAAATTTTGGTATAATAACTAAGTTAATACTAAAAATTAGGAGGGATTTTTATGTTTGAGCTTCAAACTAAGCTTAAAGACGAATTCGGTATAAAATTTGCCGATGAAGAGTTATTAAAAATAGCTTTTACTCACTCGAGCTACACGAATGAAGAACGCCTCCCAAAGGTTGCAAACAATGAACGTTTGGAGTTTTTGGGAGACGTCGCACTGTCTTTAATCATCTCAGAATATCTTTACCGTACCTATCCAGATAAACTTGAAGGTGAATTATCGAAGATGCGTTCTAGCATTGTCCGCACAGAATCTTTAGCTAACTTTTCACGCCAGTGTGAATTTGGTCGTTTTTTACGCCTAGGAAATGGTGAAGAAAAAACAGGTGGTCGCAATCGTGACACAAATTTGGAAAATTTATTTGAAGCATTTCTTGGTGCTCTTTTTCTTGATGCAGGGATGGAAGAAGTAAGACGTTTTATCAACCGTGTTGTTATCCCGCATGTGAAAGCAGATGATTATTTTAAAGTGATTGATTATAAGACCACTTTACAGGAAGTCTTACAGGCAAATGGTGAGACCGTAATTGAATATAAAATTTTGGAAGAAACGGGTCCCGCTCATGCGCGCGAATTTGTGTCCGCAGTTTACAATAATGGGGAAGAACTTGGTCGTGGTCGTGGAAAGTCGAAGAAACTTGCTGAACAAAAAGCAGCAGAAAATGCAATAAAAGGTCAAATTCATGTATCTTAAGAAAATGGAAATCGTCGGTTTTAAGTCTTTTGCTGACCGTACAAAAATCGAATTTGATCAGGGTGTCACAGCGGTTGTAGGTCCCAACGGATCAGGAAAGTCAAACATTGTTGAGGCATTACGCTGGACCTTGGGAGAACAGTCTGCCAAGTCTCTTCGCGGTGGAAAAATGCCTGATGTTATTTTTTCTGGAACGGCTAAAAGAAAAGCATTGAATTATACAGAAGTCATTGTTACCTTTGATAATTCAGATCAATATCTTGTTGGCTATGAAGAAGAAAGTGAAGTAACAATTACACGGCGTTTGTATCGCAATGGAGATTCTGAGTTTTTAATCAATGGACGAAAATGCCGTTTGAAAGATATTCATGAACTTTTTACGGATACGGGCTTAGGTCGAGACTCGCTTTCCATCATTTCTCAAGGGCGCATCGAATCGGTTTTTAATTCTAAGCCAGAAGAGCGACGTGCTATCTTTGAGGAAGCAGCAGGAGTACTTAAATATAAGACACGTCGAACTGAGACAGAAAGTAAGTTAAAGACAACACAAGATAATCTTGACCGGTTAGAAGACATCATCTTTGAGCTGAATGGTCAGCTGACACCTCTCCGGGCACAACGTGATGTTGCATTGCGCTTTCAAGATTTAGAAGCAGAGCGTTCGGAGCTCGCTCTTTCTGTTCTTGTTGCCCAGCTTTTAGATGAAAAAGAAAAATACGAAAAAGCCAAGAAAGAACTCAGAACAACCGAGCTAGATCTGGAAAGATTAAAGGGACAACAAAACAACTATGAGGTAGAGCTTGCTCAGCTGAAAAAATTACGTTTGAAAGTAGAGAGCGATCAAGAAAAACTTCAGCATAATAGTTTGACTTTAACCGAGCTAAAAGCAGAGCTGCAACATAAAATAGAGGTTTTTGATTTACAAAAATCAACTTCTGAAAAATCAGAAGCAGAGCGGAAAAATCGGATAGATGAGCTTGGTGTAAAACTCCTTGAAGTAACGAACAAGAGAGAAGAAGCAGAGCAGAAAAAAACGCATTTGAAAGAACGAGAAGCTAAAGCTCAGCTTCAACTCCAGCAGTTAGAAAAAGAATTGGCACGTTTTTCTGAGGATCCAGAAAGCTTGTCTGAACGTCTTCGTGAAGAGTATTTGAAACTTGTCCATCATGAAGCAGAGCTCTCCAATCAACTGACTAAAAATAAGATGGAATTTGAAAATATTTCACGCCGTCTCATGGAATCTGATGAACATGCACGAGAAAATACGGAAAAGTTCCAAGCTGTGTCTGCAGAACTAACCAAAATTGAGAAATCCTTGAGCGATTTAACGCGGCTTATACATCTTTTAGAAAAAGAATTGGAAGAAAAGGCCGAGGAAGAAACACAGCATGCTGAAAGTGAACGTCACATGCAGAACATCATGTATGACCACATGCAAGAGCTGAGTAAATACAAAGCCAATCTTGCAAGTATGGAAAATATCCGTGAGAGTCACAGTAACCTCTTTCAAGGTGTTCGTGCTGTAATGACACAAGCTTCAAACCTGGGTGGGATAGTTGGAGTTGTTGCTGAACTACTGACTTTTGATAAGAAATATACAACAGCTATTGATATTGCCTTAGGGGCTGGAAGTCAAAATATTATTGTTGAAGACGAAGGGGCAGCAAAAGCAGCCATTGCCTACTTACGTGAAAAACGTTTGGGACGTGCTACTTTCTTGCCTTTGACAACGATTAAACCACGTGAGTTTCATAATTATGAGCGCCTCATAAACATGGAAGGCTTTATTGACACAGCCTTAAATCTCGTTCATTTTGAGCCGCGCTTGCAGCGCGCTATGTCTAATTTGCTGGCAACCACAGCAATTGTTGATACAGCAGAACATGCCAGTCAAATTGCAAGAGCGATGAACTACACGATTCGTATTGTAACTCTAGACGGCACGCAGATTAATCCAGGAGGTTCTTACTCAGGAGGAGCGGCAAAGCGTAACACTACAACGTTTATAAGTACCGAAATTGAGCACCTGACTGAAGTCATCGCCTTAGCAGAAAGCAAGCTCAAAGCAGCGGAGAGCAAATTGCAACAACAACAAGCTGCAAGACAAAGTTTGAGAAACCAAGTGGCGGCATTGCGCTCAGATATTCAAGAAAAACGCCTGTCTGAACAAGCACTGCAACTGCAGCTCAAACAACTGTCAGAGCAAAAATCAGACCTTGAAGCCTTGGTGGCTGGAGCTGAAAGTACAGAATCACATCAAGCACTGCAAGAGCTGACAGAAGAAAATGAAAAAATTTCGCTGGAGTTGAAAAAAATTGATGAAGAAAAGCAAGCTCTGGATGGTCAGCTAGAGGAAGTGAAATCAAGCAGTCAAAGTTTCAATGCACTTAAGACACAGAAAAGCAATGCTTATCACGAGAGTAAAATGCTACTTTCAAATCTGGAAAATGAATTGCGCTTTGTGCAAACGGAGGTTGACCGCTTGAGTGAGGAGCAAGTCCTTGTTCAATCAGAGATGAATAAGCTGGAAGCTGTAAACTCCACTCAGGTTGATGAAGAGAGTCGCAATCGCTATGCCAAGCAACTGGAGGAAGCAGAGACAAAACTTCAAGACTGCAATGTGACATTGGTCAGCTTGCGCTTTGAACGTGATGATTTACAAGCGCAAGTGGAGGAGCTAGAAGAACAAAATCATGAGTTGCTTGAGCAAAACCAGACGCTTAATAACCAAAAAGCGCGTTTAGAAGTAAAAATTGAACAGGCAGAAAAGCTTTTAAAAAACCGTCAAAACATGCTTTTTACTGAATATGAGATGAGTTTTGATGAGGCCAAAGCAAGGGCTAATTCACTTGATAATCTAGCAGAGTCAGAGCAACAACTTCGCCAACTTGAACGGCAAATCCGTGCACTGGGTCCAATTAATTTGGACTCTATTACGCAATTTGAGGAAGTAAACAAGCGTCACACATTTTTAAGTGGGCAGAAAGATGATCTCCTAGAAGCAAAAGACATGCTTCTTGGAACTATCCAAGAGATGAACGAAGAAGTTGAAATTCGTTTCAAATCAACCTTTGAGCAGATTAGGGAAAGTTTCCAACTGACTTTTTCACAAATGTTTGTGGGCGGGGAGGCAAACCTAGAACTGACCAGCACGAACTTACTTGAAGCTGGTGTGGAGATTAAAGTGCAACCACCGGGTAAAAAATTAGCAAGTCTAAACCTCATGTCTGGGGGCGAAAAAGCGTTGACAGCGCTCGCCTTAATTTTTGCTATCTTGCGTGTCAGAACCGTTCCTTTTGTCGTTCTGGATGAGGTTGAAGCAGCTTTGGATGAGGCGAATGTAAAACGTTTTGGTGATTATATGAATCATTTTGACAACTCTAATCAATTTATTGTCGTCACACATCGTCGAGGGACAATGGCAGCAGCTGGTACTATGTACGGCGTAACAATGGCCGATGCAGGTGTCTCCAAAGTTATTTCTGTGCGCTTAGAGGATGATATTTAGTGGGAAATGGATAGGTCATAAAAAAACTTAAGCTTAACTCAAGACTTATCTGGTAAAATTATTCCTAATGTAAAAAAAAAGGAATCTACTCTTGTGCAAATAAAAAATAAATTGAGGTTAACCTTGAAAAAATTATTCAACAGTTTTAATACACGACTAGGTTTAGTTTGCTGGTCGACCTTCTTTATTTGGGTCAAAACCATGATTGCTTATTTCTCTGTTTTTAAGGGTTTAAACTCTTCAAAGCTTGCAGATTATTTGCTAGTCATTGTTAATCCGATAGGCTTCACAGCAATTTTCTTTAGCTTAGTATTGTTTGTTAAAAGAAAGCAACTTTTCTACTTGGGTCTGCTCCTTATGAACCTCATCGGGAATCTGCTCGTTTATGGGAATGTTCTCTATTACCGAGAATTTTCGGATTTTCTTACTCTAAATACACTGACAGGTGGAGCAGGTATGGTGGGTAAAGGTTTTGACCTAGGAGCAATTGCTGTTTCATGGGTTGACCTTGTTTTCTGGATTGATTTTGTCCTTATCCTCATTCTTTTCCTTACGAAAAAGATTAAAATGGATGAGCGACGTCCAACAACGCTCTATGCTTTCAAAATCTTCAGCGTATCTGTCATGATTTTCGGTTTGAATTTTTGGATGGCAGACTTGACAGAACATCGCTTAGTTTCGCGACAAGCACAATATGATGCGACTTATATTGTACGTTATCTGGGTCTAGGCCCATGGTTAGCGACAAACAGTTGGTATACGCACGTATCTAATGAAACGCGAGCAATGGCTTCAAAAACGGACTTTACTAAGGTTCAAAATTATATCCAAGAAGAACGTTATCTTGCTCCCAATGATGAAATGTTCGGTATTGCTAAAAATCGCAATGTCATTGTCATTCATCTCGAGTCCCTACAGCAAGATGTTATCAATATGAAAGTAAATGGTGAAGAAGTTACACCTTTCCTAAATTCACTTTATAACAATAATCCTTCTGTTTATTCCTTTTCTAATTTCTTTAATCAAGTTGGACAAGGGAAAACATCAGATGCGGAAACGATGCTTGAAACGTCCACATTTGGCTTAGCGTCAGGTTCACTTTTTTCAAGTCTGGGCAGCACACAGACCTTCCAAGCCATGCCCGCAATCTTGCAGCAAAAAGAAGGTTACTCTAGTGCAGTCTTTCACGGAAACGTTGGTTCCTTCTATAGCCGTAACAATGTTTACCGCAATATGGGTTATCAAAATTTCTTCGACCAATCTTTCTTTAATCTTACACCGGATAACTCGACAGCTTGGGGCGTAAAGGACAAGTATTTCTTTAAGGATTCTATTCCGTATCTTGAACAGTTACAACAACCTTTTTATGTGAAATATCTGACTGTTACGAATCACACACCCTATACAGGATTGAAAGATTTTGAGATAAATCCAAAACTTTTAGAGGGAGGATCTGGCAACTCAGTCGTTGATAATTATTTTGTAACTGCAAATTATTTAGATTCATCAGTTAAAGATTTCTTTGATTATTTGAAGAAATCAGGACTTTATGAAAAATCAATTATTGTCCTTTATGGCGACCACTATGGCATTTCTGGCTCAGATACTAAATACTATGCACCATTTATTGGTAAAAATGCAGAAGACTGGACAGAATACGATAACACAATGATGCAGCGTACACCATTCATGATTGATATTCCGGGACAAACAACTGGACATATCAGTGATGAGTACATCGGTGAAATTGATGTTATGCCAACCTTGGAACACTTGTTGGGAATTTCAACTAAAGATTACATCCAGTTTGGTCAAGATGCATTTGCACCCAACCGTGAGAAATTTGTAGCGCTTCGAAATCGTGGTTTTGTTACGCCTACAATCACTAAGTCAAGTGCAACAAGCTCTGTTTATTATGATACAAAAACAGGAAAAGTTTTGACGCTAACAGAGCAGCAGCAAAAGTATGTGGACAGTATTCAGGAAAAAGTTAATCAGATGTTAGACATGTCTGATACTTTCAATACAGAAGACTTGCTGCGCTTCTATACGCCACCAGGCTTTAAGCCAGTACAACCAGGAAGCTTTAGCTATGGTGTAAACTCAACACGAGAACGTTTGAGAAAAGAACAAGATGTGCTGAAAGCACGTTCGACATCACTGCTGTCAGAAAACCAAGGCGTTTCTTCTGTGAGTCTCTTTAATGACCCTGTATTGGCAGCCCAAAAAGCACAAGAAGAAGCTGAAGCAGTGAAAAATGCGGAAAAGAATGGCACCAGTAGAACATCTTCCACAGCTAAAAAAGTTGAGAAAGGAAAGTAAACTTTTATGAAATCAGGATATTTTCAGCCTTTGACAAATGCTTATAAAATAGCTTGGACATGGTGGGTTATTCTTCTTTCTTTCCAGCAAGTGCTTTTCTATGAAAATAATCTTCGGACGAATTGGTTTCAAATCTCTATCCTTGTCTTTCTGGTTTTTGCTTTTTACTTTTTAGTGAGACAACGTCGATTTTTTGCTGCAGAGGATGCCTTGCATTTTTCTCGGGATTTTCGTTTAGGGATGCTCAAAATAGATTTCGCTTATATGAGCTCAGTTAAAGTTACGCCAAGGACGCTTCGATTTATTTATATCGGCAAGGAATATCAGTTTGTTGTATTGGGAAAATCCAATCAACTTCTACAAAATGTACTAAAGGAAAATAAAGTTGAATACACTACATCAGCACTTAAAAGATCCGAAAAAGTTTAAGATTTTTTGGTCAAGTATTTTTGGCCTTCTTTGGCTCGGAACAAATATCTATGTAATCATGGAAACGCCCGCTTGGAATGAGAAGTATATTACAGCTTTCATTTTAGGGAATGTCTGCATGTTTATCGCAGCCGCCTACATGGTTTTCGTTTATCGCTCATTCAAAAAAATAGCTACCCTGACAGAAAATAAAATCCAACGTTACTATAAAATGTCAATGTGGATTTTAGGACTTGCAGTATTGCTTGTTCCTTTTTTCTTTATTATTCATGTCCCTGATTCGGCACATGATTGGGATTTCTTTGTCATCTTGAGAAACAGTCTTTACTTGGGGGGACGTTCCTTTATAAATCTGCCAATGACAGAAGATCAGCTCTTGTATTTCTTGCGCTACCCTAATAACCAATTTTTTGGGATAGTTTATAATACGATTTTTGCCCCTTTTAGGACCTATTCTTCTCTTATTTTAGCAACGACAGCTGTAGCAGCAGTTCTTACCAGCCTTTCCGTCTTAGGTGGTTCACTCTTGATTAAAAAGATATCCGATGTTAAAATGGCCCTGCTCTATAATTTGGTGGCCTTTGGATTTTTCCCTTTTTATATCTATGGTGCTCAGCTCTATACTGATACAGCCACTTTGCCATTTGTCATTTTTGGTCTGCTCTTTATGGTTTACGCACTTAAAGCAGAGAAAACAAGCAAGATGATGATGTGGTGGGTTGCTGCCTGCTTGGTTGTATTTCTCGGATTTAGCATAAAGCCAACAGTTTTTATTCCGATGATTGCTGTCTTTTGTTTCCTCATTCTTAATCGCAAATGGAAGAAGCTTCTCATCATGCTGCCTATTGCCGCACTTCTCTTTGTTGGTGTTCAGCAAGGGGTCAAGTCTGTGGTTTCCTCAGATCCCGCATTTTCAGAGGCAGCCAATGACCGTTACAATTTGCCGATGATTCACTGGATCACAATGTCCTTTGATCCCATCAATAGATACGGGGGCTTTAATCCAGACGTTTTGGCCTATTCCCAATCATTTACAGACGTAGAATCTAAAAAAGAGGGAATTGCACAGCGCCTTAAGAATAATCTGAGAGAGATGAGTGTTTTTGATATTCTATTACAACTCTGGCGTAAGATTATGTATACATGGTTTAATGGTGATTTGAGTAGCTTCTTTTACACCTATCGTCATTCTAATCCCTTTGTTTTCCGTTACTTTGACTGGACAAGTTTTGCTCCAGAAGAAGGCAATATCACGGGCTGGCTATTGCTCAAAGCGGCCCAAACCCTTTATTGGTTGGCTATTGTTCCACTTATGTGGTATGAAATCTTTTTGGGGATTTTCAAAAAACATAAAACAGAGTGGTTTATTGTTGGACTTTCAATGGTAGGTCTCACAGGCTTTCTCTTACTTTGGGAAGCCAACTCGCGTTATCTTTATAACTTTGCGCCAGTAATGCTTGTCTTAGCAACTATGGGCTTGGTTGACTTTATCAAATCTTATAGGAGGAAAAATGGACTTTCTGAATAAAAGCATGTATCGCATTTTGCTCGGACTCTTTGCTGCAGCTTTGGTGCTTATGGCTATACAGCCCTATACGGATGTGGGTTTTTTAGAACCAATTTCTGTATTATTGTTGGCTGGTTTGCTCTTTTTCCTTCTCCGTTTTGCCTATCAAAAATTCCATAAGATGAATAAAAAAGGCCTGAAAATATTTATTTTCGCCTTTTTTGCGGTATTTATTTTGTTTCAGATTATTTCTGTTACTCAGATTCATATGATGGTTTTCGGAGACCCTTGGCACATACAAGCTCAAGCGACACGCATTATGCAGGGAGATATGGTTTGGGATGTTTGGATTCGACAATATCCTAACCTCCTTCCCTTAGTGGCTCTGAACGTCGGATTTATGAAACTTGCTCAATTGCTTCATGTGTCTTATTATGTGATTTTTTATGCTTTCAATATTTTTATTAATACGAGCATTTGGATCTTGATGATTCGTTTTCTTTGGAAGAAAAGAGCAGCTCTTGCAGCCTTTGTTGCCTTACTCATGGTCATTCTTCCAATGAATTACGATTTTCTTCTAAGAGTAGGTTACTCTGACGGTTTTGCGATTTTAGTCTTACTGATTATTGCACTTAAGTTTGATAAACTACAAAAAACAGAGACGTTTGGCGTTTGGCAATTTATCAGTACAGCGTTCCTCTTTGCAGTAGGATACTTGGCGCGCCCCAATATTATTATCGTTTTAGTTGCTTTGGCCATACTCGGCTTGGTAGCTTTTAGCCAGCGTCAAAAATACAAAAAATTATGGCTTTCTATCACTAAACTCCTTTTAGCTTCTCTTGTAGGAATTATTTTAGCGATGGGAGTGACTCGTGGTTTAGCGAGTGTGATGCAATACGATCTCAAAGGTCCAGACGTTTTTCCAACTCTCAACTGGATTTATGAAGGGATTAACACGGACTCGATGGGAACTTGGACTCCTGCTGATCGTGACTATACACTCAATCACTTTGGTTTCGAGACAGCAAAAGATGCAAATATTGCAGGGATAAAAGAAAGACTCGCATATCTGGGACAAAAGCCTTGGATGATTCCAGTGCTTCTCCTTGGAAAATTTGGGCAGCTATGGTCTTGTGGAACATTTGCTACAGCAACAGATTATCAACTTTTCTCTGGACATTATAACTGGACCAAAGGGCCTGGCTGGCTGATTGATAATATCGGGGCTGTTAATATCCTTATTTCAACCTATGCCAAAGCACTTATGACCCTCTTCCTCCTGGCCATTGTTTATCGCCTTTGGAAATCAAAAGAGGAAGAAATCTCAGTTTTTTCTTTGTCTATTTTGACAACGATGGGGATTACGCTCTTTCACACGTTACTTTGGGAAGTTAAACCGCGTTATCAATTTATGACGATTGCGCTGATTATACTTGCTGCTGCGCTGAGTTTTGATAAGATTTTTTCTGAAAAGGCCTCCTTTAAACCTGAAAAGGGAAGAAAGAAGTTTTTAAAAATAGCTTATCCAGTAATGGCATTTTTGTCATTAGGATTGATGCTTACCCTAATGCAGGTACAGCCTAAGCAGAAGATTACCGTCAATGCGCAACAACATTCTCTCAATCACTTTGGCTACAGTAAGGGGAGTATTGAACTTGGTGCGGGGGAAAGTCTTTCCCAGCCTTTTGAGCTTGCTACCTCTGCCAATCATATTGATTTCAAATCCTATGCGACTATGGAAATGAAGTTGATTATCGAGAAAAAGGAAGCAGGAGGATGGAAAAAAGTGGCTGAGCAAGCCATACTTCCAGAAGATGCGATAACTGTGTTAAGAACAGACATGACCGCCGGTCAGTACCGCATGCAGGTTCAAAACATACAAAAAGTTCCTGTTACCATGTCTCTGATGACCAATACTGAAAATTTAGATTATCCTTATTTGATTGAGCTTCCTAACGACAAGCAGGCTTCGTTTGGATTTTCTATCTCGCAAAGACAGCCTAAGACAAAATTCCCCTTGGGGTTGATTTTAGGCTTTGCTGTGATTTATTTGCTGGGCTACTTTGTTGTCTTAGCTGTGGTAAAAGATAATGATTAAATTCTTTTTGAAAAAAATTCTTCTGCCCTGCTTGGCTGCAGTGGCAGCTTTTCTTATCATGGATAATAATGCTCAATTTTATCAAGAACCCTTGGGCATCATTGAAGAAGTAAAGCATGTTGAAAAGGCAACATTGGATGATAATTTTGGTAACAAGGACACTGAGATACAGCAAAACCTTACGGTTAAACTGCTCAATACAGCTCAAAAAAATGAAATTTTACATTTACAAAATAGCACACATCAGTCTCAGGTAACAGGGCAAATTTTTCGTAAAAATCAAAAAATTCTTCTACGAAAAAGCGCAGGTAAAATGCAGATTGTCGGACAAAAACGCGATGCAGTCATTGTAAGCTTAGCAGTGCTTTTTATTGGGCTGCTGCTAAGTTTTATTCGCTGGCGTGCTTCACTATTTTTAACTGTTTCGCTCGCATTAAACCTTCTTTACTTTGTCTTAGCTCTTGCTTTTGACATTCATTTTACCTCTGTCAATGCTCTGATTACTTTTTCTTGTTTAGCCTTTCTTTTCGCATTCAGTTCTTTGAGTTTTGTACTTGGCTTTACACGGCAGATGTTCCTTACCTTATTGACGACTATTTTAACAAGTATCATAACCTTCTTACTGACACTTTCTATTTTGAAAGCTACAGGAAATTCAGGTGTACATTTTGAAAACATGAGCTATGTGACACAAAATCCCATCTTGTTTTTCTTTGTTGGAGCAATCATAAGTGTGCTCGGAGCAATTATGGATGGTACAGGAGATATTGTTGCGGGTTTATTTGGCCTTTATCGTCAAAACAAGGCCAATGATATTAACATGAGCCAGAAGGATTATATAAAGTCAGGCATGGAAATTGGGAAAGAGATTATCGGGACATTGACTAATGTTCTGTTTATGATTTTTATGGCAGAAACGATTCCGATGACCTTGCTCTTATTGAGAAACGGGAACACATGGGATTATATTGCTGGAACGGCGCTTAACTTAGGGCTCTTACAGACGATTATCTCTGCTATCGGTATTGTTCTTGCAGTTCCCATAACGGCTTTGGTGACAAGCTTTGCTTTAAGAAGGGAGACAATAAAATGAATAGTTTAATGGTTCTCTTTCTCATTTTAGCGCTTTTACTTGTTCTCGTTTCAGGATGGGAAGGGCTACGCAACCTTTTCGGATTATTGATCAACTTTGTCCTGATTTTTCTTATGATAACGCTCCTGTCATGGGGGGCGAATACATTTATTCTTTTATGTGTCGTCTCTGTCTTAATTTTAGCAGTTGCTATTTATATGTCCTCAGATGACAATATGGTGACCAACATCTCTTTCAAAGCAAGTTTTATTGTTGTTTTTTCGCTGATGATTTTAGCGATTCTTGTACAATATTTGGGCAATCTCCAAGGCTTTGCAATTGAAGATACGGAGGAGCTAGAAGAACTGTCTTTAGCTATTGGCTTGAACTTTTCCAATGTTGCAGTTGTGGTTATGGTTATCTCGATGTTGGGAGCAGTAGCAGAGGCAGCCATGGCACTTGTTGCTAGCTTATCCGAAGTTGTAGAACAAGATGCGCAGATGACACTGTCTCAGTTTAGAGAGCAACGCTTTATAATTTCTCAACAAATTCTTGGCACTGCTGTAAATACATTGTTTTTTGGATTATTAGGTTCATCGCTTAGTCTTATTCTTTGGTTTGTAAGACTTCATTATAGCTTTGCAGAAATAATAAATTCCAAGCTGCTTCTGGCAGACATGGCCGCAATGCTCTTGGGGATGATAGGAATACTCTTCGCGATTTTCTTGTCGGGATATTTTGTGGAAAAAGAATTTGAAAAAAGGCATGGAGGAGTATAAAAGTTGCCTCCTTCATGTTGAACGCCTCGCTTTTTATGTGAGCTAAAGAAAGAAGCACAAAGGAAAAATGTAATTTTAGGAAATATTTACGAAAAAATAAAGAAATCGTATTGCAAAACATTAAACTTTTTGATATATTATACATATGAATAAGAATTTATTGGATGGGATTGCGGATCGGCTACATATCAAAGGCTTGAATCCCTTGCTTTCTCTCATCATATGGGAATCACTTTTGTTGTTAGTTGTACTCATTGCAGTATTGTTTGTTATATCGCTGATTTAAAAAAATTTTTAAGCTGTTGAAGTATTTTGTGCCATTAGGGAGGATGAGCAGGAAATACATCAAATGCAGGAATGGAAATAGATTATAAAATGAAAAATCATATCTCTTAAATGTTTACTCAAGAGATATGATTTTGTCTTCTTTATTTCGATTATTTTTCTAGGGCTGCAATTTTCTCTTCAAGAGCTTTGATTTCTTTTTCTAATGTTGCTTTTTGCTGGGGATCTTGGGCGGACTGGAGATCTTTTTTCATTTGTTCCAATGATTCTTTTTGATAAGTAACAAGTTCTTTTTTCTTACTTGATATTTTCTCTATAAGCTTGTTTTTATCACCTTCATCAAGGGGGGTGTAATCAGGAAGTTTGTCATTCTGGAAATAATCGGCTAATAAACTCATTGGTGTAGTGTCTTTATCTTTCATGAGCTTCGTTTTCCATGACGTGTCATAGCGATCCAATAAAAGACTTGCAAAAGCACCAACATCATACGCTTCCTCTACATTTCCAGTAGAGGTTCCGTACCCTTTAGTTTGCTTTCCTAAGGTTTGGATGGCTTGAGTGATATCCTCATCTGTGCGAAGTTGATCTGGGAAGTAAGTATATAATGCTGCCATAATTTCCATATACTGAGCAGAACCTTCTGTACGATCCCAATATTGGGCATGGTCAAAGTCGGTTTTATGCTTTGATTTATACTCATTATAAGTGGCAATTGCTTGCAAAACTAAGGACTTGTCTTTTGGCTGAGCAACAGCTTTCATTAACTCTTGAATCAACTGGTAACGGATAACTCGAGCATCTACTTCATCAAGATGTTGGTCTTTTTTAGAGCCAATTTTTGCAATTTCTTCTTCAGGTAACTTGTCCCATTTTTCTTGTTCAAAGATATGAAAATTTTCATGTAAGACAAAGACCAAGGCATCGTAAGAGCCTAAATGTGGATAGCGATTAAAAAGTTCCTTGTCTTTGAGTGTAGCATCATCCAGAGAAAAATACATTCCTCCATCCTTAAGATCCTTACCATGCACATTATAGTTTGCATCAACCCCGAACTTTCCAAACTGCTTGCCGTAATAGCCCCAGGTACCGGGTGACTCTGAACGATCGACATTCATTTCTTCAGCTTCTTTGTCAGAAAAATCACTGATTTGCCCATCTGGGGTGATTTTCCACATCTTTTTACTGTCTGTGTCTTCTAAGACAACAGGAACCTGAGTAACGGCACTATTAGGCCAGATTTTTTCGGCAACCTCATTATATTTCTTTAGCTGTTGTGCAAATACAGGGAGAAAGTCCTTGACTGTTTCAGGTTGATTTTTACTGGCAATAAAATTAAAAGATGTTGATTTTTCTTCTGTCTTACTTTGTTCTGGCTTTGTTGTGCTTGATTTGTTTGTGTCTCCTTTTGAACATCCTGCAAGCACTGCACTTAAGATTAGAATCCCTATTGTTGTAAAAAATTTTGTTCTGCTTTTTATCATTGTTGTTGTCTCCTTTAGCGACATTTATGCGGAAATTTCCACAGCATTTCTACTTGACAAGTCTTTCTCCTATCCAGTGTCTGATGGTTTTGGAAAAAGACTGCTTATAACTCTTTGTTTTTTCCCTAAGTTTTATGAACTTTCTAGTGACCCTCCTCTCTTTTGAAATCTGTTTGTGTTGGAAAAATAAACATAAAAAGACCTCAAAAAACAAAATTATTTATTCCTGATAAAGCTCATAAATCCTCTCCATATATTAGTACGTAAAGAGATTTGTTTTTTCACTAAATTTTTTCCGGAAAAATATCTTTTTTCATTCCTTTTGGTTATATGAGACGAATATGATAGAATAATAAAGCGCTTTGAAGAAGAATTAATAATAAAAGTTGCTATAACTGCAAAAGAATACTTGATTTTATTAAGAAGGAAAATATAATTTGAATACAACTACAATCAAACCAGAAAACTGGCGAAAGAATTTTTACTTGTTTTTGATAGGGCAGCTCTTAACTGGTGTAACATCGATGATTGTCCAATATGCAATTATTTGGTATCTTACTCTCGAATCTGGGGAAGAATCTGTCCTTGCTATCGCAACCTTGGTTGGTATGTTACCGATGGCTATTCTTAGTCCCTTGGTCGGGCCTTTCATCGATCGTATAAACAAGAAATTTCTTTTAATTTTTTATGATGCCATTGTTGCTGTTATCGCCCTAGGGCTCTTTATTTATGGGATTAACCATGAGGTATATCCACTCTGGATGGTTTTTATTACTATCGGGATTCGTGCAGTGGCACAAACCGCTCAAATGCCAACGGTCCAGTCTATCATGCCTACCATGGTACCTAAGCACGAAATTACTAGAGTAAACGGGCAGTTTGGGATGATTCAGTCTTTGGTTTTCATCGTTTCCCCGGGTATTGGGGCTTTCATGGTCGCTGCCTTTCCTATCCACTGGGTTATTCTACTTGATGTCATTGGCTTTATTTTAGGGGCAGGTATGCTGCTTCTGGTTAAAATTCCTGAAGTTTCTACTCAGGGTGAAAAAATTGCTGTGTTCAGAGATGCCAAAGAAGGCTTCAATATCCTAAGGAACAATAAGCCGATGTGGAAAATGACACTTATCGGGGGGCTCTTCATGCTTCTCTTTATGCCAGCCATGAGCCTCTATCCTTTGGTCACGACGAAATATTTTGGTGGTACGATTGTTCATGCGGGCTGGGTAGAAGTTCTTTATGCGGCAGCAATGCTTGTCGGCTCTTTTGCTGTGGGTGTCTTTGGTAAGGTTAAAGACCGGATGCCTTGGATTATCATGGCCTATCTTGTAGTAGGTTTAACCATTGGGGGCTCTGGGTTCCTTCCCGGGAACATGACGGGATTTTGGATTTTCCTCGTCCTTAACGTTTTAGCAGGTGTTGTCGGACAGATTTTTAATACGATGAATATGGCGCTGACACAGCAGTCTTTTGAACCGCAATATCTAGGGCGTGTCATGGGGATTGTTTCTGCCTTGATGAGTTTTGCTGGACCAATAGGCCTTATTTTTGCAGCGCCTGTTGCAGATACTATCGGTGTACAAAATATGCTTATCATTGCAGGATTTGGTGGCATATTATCAGCTTTCCTTCTTTATTTCACCCCGTCCGTGCGAAATTACGATAAATTTTTGCAAAAAAAATTAAGAGAAAAAACAAAATAGTAATTTTATAAATGAAAAAGCTCCTCAGGAGTTTTTTTTTTACGTTTCAAAGATAGTGTTTTGATTTGCTCCGAAAAATGTTCAAGCCTTATATCGTTTTTTTACTTTCGATAATTATGAGATAATGATTGCAAAGTTAAAATAAAATTAGAACGGAGTTTTTATGCACACAACACACACACGCTATTCCAGTCCAGAGGCAAGACTGGAACGCTTGAAAAAATTTGGCAATGTCGTGATGACTGCCACAGTCGCTGCAGGCTTAGGTGCTGCCGTTGGGACAGCTTGGCCAGTTAAGAAGGTTTCAGCAGAACAAAGCAGTCAAGAGATTATTGCGAAGCAACTCAATAATTTTTCCATATCAAACAGGGCTGATGATACTGCCTTACGGGCAGAGATTGAGCGTTCACTTTTGATTTCTGCTTCGGCTGCTATTTACGCCAACACATCGGAAACGATTATTGATGGCTATGTTGATGAAATTGTCGAAGCATTATTTGTACAACTGCGTGAGGCGGGTACACCTGTCGGAGTGAATGATATGTCAGCCGTTGTTGCCATTGACGGGCATGATATTGCTTTCAATCTTGAAATCTTCGTCTATGATGATACGCAGGCCTTCCTTGAAGATAATCACTTTGTCTTATTTGACCAAGCACCTGCTCAAGAAAATTTGGATGCAGATATGAGTAATCTTCCTACTGCAGTAACTTATAAGGTCCAAACGGGAGAAGTGCTCTCTGTTTCTGAACAAACTTTGAGTGGAGAGCAGCAGCAGATAGAACCACTACTGGCACAAGTGTCTGAAATCCCCACTATCGTTGCTGCTGATCCAGACGGAAATGATCGAATCAACGCCACAGGTACATCTGCACCAGACACGACTGTCACGGTCACCTGGCCAGACGGTACAAAAACATTTAATATTCCTGTCGATGCAACAGGAGTTTGGACTGTAGAGAGCCCAACTCCTCAAACTAGCGGTACGTTAAGTGTGACTGCTATCGACCTTGCGGGGAATGCGAGTCCAATAGTCAGCACGCAATATACGGATATCACTGCACCAGGAAAACCGATTATCTATGTTTCGGATGCCGATAATGACCAGTTTCCTACAGCATCAGGGGATATGGTTGGAGCGTTTCAGGCTGGGACGACGATTACGGTTACTTGGCCTAATGGAACGATGACTGCTGGCGTGCCTCTAGATGCAGCCGGTCATTGGACTATAGAGAGTGATACGCGGCAACCTTCAGGAAATATCGTGGCGCAAGCAGTTGATCCTTCTGGAAATACAAGTCCAGAGGCAGTTGCTCCGTGGCAAGCGGATGATTATGCAGGAATTGATTTTGATGCAGAGCCAATAAACTCAACCAACATCATTTATAAAGGCCAACTTTTTGATGTTTCTGGTACAGTTACAGATGTTGAAGATGGACAAACGGTTACACTTATAATCAGTGGTGGTACCGGAACTGCAAAAGTTTTTAAGACGATTGTCGAGAATGGCAAGTGGAAAGTTTTCGATATTGACTCCTCAGACCTTAATCTTGGTTCTCTCGGTATATCTGTTGCAACAGTTGATCAGGCGGGAAATCAAACAAGCAATGTTTGGGTGACAGCTGTCTTCACTCCTCCAAATATTGAGGTTCTTGATGCTATGACTGTTGTTGAAGGCGAAAGTAGTCAGTTCGTTATTAGTTTAGAAACAGCCCTTGCGTATGATGTTGAGATTACCTACCAAACGAAGTCTGGTACAGCCAGTGAAAGCTCAGACTTTATCGGGAAAACAGGAGTGATTGTTCTTAAAGCTGGTCAAAGTTTTGTTATTGTTGATGTCGCGACGCTTGATGATACTTTTGACGAGGCAGATGAGGAGCATTATAGTTTGCAGTTGATTTCAGCAAAAGCACATATTGGGAACCAACTTTTAGCACTAACGCTCGGAAAGACAGAGGCCAAAGCAACAATTAAGGATAACGATAGAGGGTTTGTCGTAGACACTCGAGCTGTTGTTCACATTAATCCAGTCAGCGCCATCTATGAAAGTCAAGTTTTGAACATCACAGGCTATGTGGAAGATATTGAAGATGGACAAGAAATCATTGTAAGTCTCTCCTCTGCCCTCGGAGGCGTCAAGGAGTATCGAGTTACCATTGTAAATGGCCAATGGTCGCTCTCCAACATCGACTACAGCCAGTTTTTAGAGGACTATACGGTTTCAGTTGGAGTCACAGCTGTTGCTACAGATCAGGCAGGGAACACAGCATCAGACGGAGAAGTATTCGCCATCTTGCCATTACCAACTGTGCGTGTCACCGATAACCCTACCATTAAAGAGGGAGAACAAGCTGAGTTCACCTTTAGTCTGGATCAAGAACAGCCTTATGATGTCTATTTGACATTTACAAGCTTAGGCGGCAGTGCTGGTGCGGGTGATGATTTTGAAAATCTCTCAGGCGGGATTTGGATTAGAGCAGGGCAAAAGCAGGTAACGGTTTTTGTCAATACCACACAAGATTCGATCGTTGAATCAGATGAAAACTTTACAGTTATCATCTTAACAGCACATTTGGACTTAGATGGTGATGCATCTATTTCAGAGATGGACTTGCCTATTCGTATCCTACCACCGGCGAATGAGATTATTTTAGACGACGATGTTTTGGAGGATGGGGAACATAGCAACAGCGTGATTATCGAAAGCATTGCGACAGACAATCACTTGACACTCCTAGAGCAAGCCCAAGAAAAAATAACAGTTAAAGGTCACGCTATGCTGCCTACGGATACGGCTGAATATAGCTTGCTGCTCAAAATTTACGATCAAACTTATAGTGCAATTGTCGCGGCAGACGGCTCATGGTCTTTAGAAATTTCAACGGCAGATTTACTGCAAGATGAAGATTTGATTATTGAGGCTATCTTGACTTCTAAGGATAGCGCCAATAATAGTGCCATGAGTTCAGACAGTTTAAGATATACAGTGGATCACGATACAGAAGCGCTAGAAGGTGCTACGTTAGAAATTCTTCATGTGGCCCAAGATGACCGTGTTTCACTGACTGAGCAGGCGCAGGCTATTGCTGTGATAGAAGGACATTTCAGCTTGCCAGCAGATGTTAAAGAAGCCAGTCTAGCAGTGCTTGTCGGTAATACGACCTATCTGGTAGCGTTACAAGAAGATGGTTCTTGGCGAGTAACTGTGCATATGGCAGACTTATTGGCGGATTCAGATCGACTTGTGACTGCAGTTTTATCTGTGATTGACCAAGCGGGAAATAGTGGTACTATCACTCAGTTAAGAGCTTATAGTATCGATGAAGAGCTGCTGATTCCAGAGGAAAAAACTCAGGAAAGATTAGAAAAAGACAGCCCTCTTCCACCGTCGCAGCTTATAGCAGTTCCGCAAGAAAGTGGGGAACCTTTTGTACTGGAGGTTATTTCTGAAAAACCTTCAGTTGCAGAGAAAGATAAGGAGCTCCCTAAAACAGGGGAAACTTTGGACTTGACTTTAACTGCATCAGGTATCTTGCTTCTTGCTCTAGTGGCTCTCATGAAGAAGAAAAAATCCTTGGAATCAGATAAACACAAAGTTTAGAAAACTTCAAAAATCAATCCGAAATCAAGGGATTGATTTTTTGTAATAAGCGGGTATCGGTGTTGCTTTTTTAATAAAACTTTTCTCAAAGTCATTATCATAACAAAACATTATGATAACATTTCATAAATATTAAGCAACATGTTAAAATATGATGAGAGATACCATTGTATTTGGAGAAACACCCCCAATGACTTATAATCAGGCAACACAACACAACACAACACAACACAACACAACAACAGGCGGTAGATTCCCCTTCTTTTTCGCATGCACCAAAACGTTCCGGATAACTGGGACGTTTTTTGCCCTGCACTAAAGCTAAAAAATAATCGTTTTTGACCCCAAAGTCATAAAACTTCTCATATCCATAAAATTTGAAATACAAGGAAGAAATAAAATGCACGCAACAAACAGAAACAGGAAAAAACTAGGAATCCTTTTAGCCATATTGTCAGTCTTGCTGCTCATCTCAGGAACCTTCGCATGGTTCTCCTTCACACAGCGGGCCATCAATGACCGCAGTGTCAGTGTCAACTTTGAAGAAGTTGGGCGCCTGCACGACTACTTTGACCGCGCCTCAGGTAACAAGGATGTCTTCGCGGAGAACTTTGGCGATGCGCCTATCTTGGTGCGCGTTAAGCTCCTCGAATACATGGAAATCAATGGCGAGTCTCTGGTCCAAGCCGACCCACAAGAGGTGGCAGAAGGCAACGCGGTTCAACCCATCAAGGAAGACACCGGGACATGGACCCCTTGGACACCAGAAGCCTCGGGCAACACAGTTGGCCAACGTGTCGGACCGGGTGCCGTCTTCAACGCCCGTGCCCGCTGGACTGTCGGTTGGCAGCCCCGCGCAGCCACAGACGGCTCAGGTCAGCTGAATGCTCCTTACTTCATGCCGACCTTTAACCGTGCCCGCGACAACCACAAGACAGCTGCTGCAGGCGACGGACGTGACTGGACCCAGTCGGGCGAAGAGGCCGATACCTCTGTCAGCGCCAACGGAACCAATGCCGGAGCAGATGCCACAGGGGTCACTCATCCCGGAAATGGGACAGATGGCTACTGGACCAACGGCAGTACAGCCACTTCTATTTTAGGGACACCGCCTGATACAGAAGACGGGACACACACGGCTCGTCAAACCGTCATCCAAGACCAGCCGGTCATGTTGCTCAGCCAGTGGAATGCCTTACCAGTGCAAGACCGTGTGGGGAACTTCTGGGTGGTGGATCCCCAAACAGGTTGGGCTTACTGGGCCAATCTGCTCTTCCCAGAGGAAGCGACAGCCTTCCTCCTTGACCAAGCCACTCTTGCCATAGGAGGGCTCAGAGGGGACTTGTATTACGGGATTAAGGCTGTTGCCAACATGGTTGCCAACACAGATGGCGATGTGGCAGCCCTGTGGGAAGGCAGCAACGAGGAGCACAGCGCCCTCGCCAAACAGCTGGTGGATGAAGTCCGCAGCGGTATGCCAATCCTAGGTGAAATGACACCGGGTCAAACATTCTCTATGCGTGGCACGCAGTACCGCTATCTTGAAAACAAGGGCGGTGGGAATCATTTGGTCATGGCAACAGCTCCTCAGTTTAATAGTGCGTGGAACACCAATGCGGGTGTAGACAGCTATAATGGTTCAACTTTAGATAATAATATGAAGAATTGGCATAATAATATGCCAAGTGTTATTCGCCGTCAAGTTCAACCTGTGCAAAAAGAATTTGTTGGAGTGGGTCCAGATGTACATATCAGTGCAAATTGGTTTACTAATAACTCAGAAGTGGTCAATGGAGCAATACCCATCATAGGTACACCTCGAGCCTTTATTTTAAACCTTGAAAACCCAGCCTTTACGGCTGCTTTGAAAAATGACTTTGCGGCAGTTGACCCTAATGGCGAGAAGAAGGCCTTTGCCCTTTCTGTAGCAGAACTCAATCATCTTTCGGGCCCAGGCAAAGCTTTCCCAACGATGGCTTCACGTGCTAATGTAGGGTTCACACGAACACCATTTGGGGAATGGCATCCTTGGATAGTAATGACAGTAGGTGCCGTAACAGGATCATTTACTGTACTCAATCATGTGAGCGCTATCAACACAGCAGTAGCACCATATTGGCCCGCCCTCATCCTCCGCGACCAAGACGGCGCATGGACATCAAACATATAGAAGCCATAACCAAGCGATGTTTAAGATTGCTTGGTTTTTTATGTTGCTTTTGTCTCGGCATTCGATAGTGATAGCCTGCTAGAATAAGAAGAGAGTGAAAAGATATGTGCTAGAGCATCTTTCCTTCTTCAGAAAAGCAAAGTTATCGCTTCGGGGTCATAATTAGTCCGTGCCCAGTAACGGAGTATGTTATAATATAAGCATGACAAAGGATATAAAATTAATCGCTTTAGAAATGGCAAACAATTAGTGGATACAATCTAACGAAATAAATAGCGGTAATAAAAGAGATATTGGTAGTTTTTAAGCTTGAAATATTGAGAAGCTCGTTAAGCGATATTTTTTTGAATTATAAGTGATTAAGTATAAAAACTGAAATTGTTACGTAGTTAATTATCGTTAAAAGGTTGGTAATCGTTAAATGATATGTTTTCTTGAAACCTTTGGCACATTTGAATAGTGAAAAGCCTTGCTTTCAAGGCTTTTTATCGTATAGGGGGCAGCTATCAGAGCGAGGGTAAAAGATGAATGTTTAGGTCTGATAGTCCTAAAAGACTATATCAAGAGTATTTAAAGTTGTTGTGAAAATATCGCAGAATCAGAATTTGAGCCTATTTTCTCCTTCTGCAACGAAAATAATCTATCTGGCGTCCCTAGTTTTTTGTCCTAGGCTCTTTGATTAATTATTGTTAATGAAGTTAATCGGCCAGTTACTGACATCAGAGTCAGTAAGCGTAGGAATGATAGATTGTCCAAAGATGACACGACTATATTATCCACCTATTGGAAAATAGAATAGTTTTATCAAATTCTATAAGAATAAATACAGGAGGTTCAGGAAACTGGGCCTTTTTTATGAACAGTCCTCAGTAGGTGATGATACTTTGGCACAAAATGGTAAATGATTGGCGTGAAATGTTGTGGCAATTGCCGCAACAATCCCTTATAATAAATACATAAATCAAATAAAGCAAAAGAGGTTATAAATATGTCTAACAAAAAAGTGATTTTGATTACAGGTGCATCATCAGGTATGGGAAAATTGTCAGCTCAAGATTTGATTAAAGCAGGTCACACGGTTTACGCCGTGGCACGAAGTGTTGATAAGATGAAAGACTTGGAAGCGCTAGGTGGACATATCATGAAAATGGATGTGACAGATGAAGCTGACATTGAGGCGGTAGTCAAAAAAGTAATTGAAGAGCAAGGTCGTATTGATGTTCTTTGGAATAACGCTGGCTATGGTCTTTACGGTCCAGTTGAAGATTTGTCTATGGAGAAAGTTCAACAACAATTTGAAGTCAACGTCTATGGTGTTGCTCGTTTGACAAAGAAAGTTCTTCCTTATATGCGTGAGCGACGTGAAGGTTTGATTATCAATACCTCATCAATGGGTGGAAAAATCTACACACCACTTGGAGCTTGGTATCATGCAAGTAAACATGCAATTGAAGGTTTCAGCGATTGCCTCCGTATGGAAGTCAAAGAGTTCGATATCAAGGTGGTTGTCCTTGAGCCAGGTATGATTAACACAGGCTTTAATGCGACTGTTGCTCAAAACTTCTCTTATGAATCAAAAAATGGACCTTATAAACGGTTAGTCAATGGTTACATTAAACAGATGGAAAATAACCCAACACCAGGTTCAAAACCAGAGGTTATTTCACGAACTGTTTTGAAAATCATCAACGCTCGTAACCCTAGAACTCGCTATCTTGTTGGTCGTGGAGGAAAACTTCTTGTTGGAATCCGCCGTATCTTCGGAGATAAATTCTTTGATATGATGATGATGGCGGCAATGAGATAGATGAGGCACTAATAAATCTTTCATGGTATAACGATTATCTAAATAAGGAAAACAAGGAAAATGAAACTTAACATTACTAATCAATTTCAAGATTTTTTGCAATCTATTGGTGTAGACCTACCTTTGCTTTTAGAAAGAGCAAATGTACCTAATAAACTCTGGAAGGAAGAGATTAGTCTAACCGATTTGGAATATTATCGGCTCTTGCAAGAATTCGATCAAGTCATGACGGAAGAAAATATCCGACAACTTAGTCAGTTTTCTCATATTCAGATGTTTGTACCAGCATTTTTTGCCGCTTTATCTTCTCCAAATGGGTTAGAAGCCCTCAAGCGTTTTGCCCGCTTTAAAAAAATTACAGGTCCAATTGTTGTGGATAGTATTGAATTAGAAAATACCGTCGAAGTCAGCTTTAAGTTTATCCATGCTAACATGGCCTTGCCTAAGTTTTCTGTTCTTAATGAGCAGTTGTTAGTGCTGAGCTTGTTGCGAACTGGTGTTGGAGCTCAGCACTTGTCCTTAGTTGTCGAAAGTCCTTATGATTATGATGACGTGACACTGGAAACCATTGGAGCTCAGGTTCAGAAAGGGGAAACCAACCGTCTGATTTTTGATAAGACTGATTTGTTCAAGCCATTTCTAACCCAGAACAATATCATGTGGCAATACTTGGAACCAGAGCTGAATCAACACTTGGCTCGTCAGGAAAGAGAGCAGAGTTTTACTGGTCATGTTCAACAGGAACTTTACAAAGCCATACCAAGTGGATTTTTTTCGGTGGCGGACATATCACGCCATTTAGGTGTCAGTGTTCGAACACTACAACGAAACTTGACATCAGAAAATACAACTTTTAAACAGGAATTACAGGCTGTTCAGAAAGCAATGGCTTTTTCCTATATAAAAATGGGGCTACCAACAGAGGAAATTTCATATTTAGTTGGGTATAGCGAGGTAAATGCATTTAGTCGAGCCTTTAAAAAATGGACAGGTAAAACAGTAACAGAATATAGAAAAGAAATGTTCTGATGAAACAAAGTTTAAAAAGATGTTCGAAAATTATCTTTTTACTGATGGCAAAGTCATATCCATGTGATGTGGCTTATTTTTATCATTGGAAAAGAAATGCTAAAAAATGATATAATTATACGATAAAACCAAAACGTTAAAAGATTCACACCTTTAGAGCTTTTTGCGCCCCCAAACCGAAATAAGGAGAAATTGTATGATAAAATTAATCGCTTTAGATCTTGACGGAACCCTACTTAACAGTAAAAAGAAGATTTCCGCTCAAAATATTGAAGCCATACAAGCAGCAAGGCAAAAGGGTGTGGAGGTTGTTTTGACAACAGGACGACCTCTGGCAGCCATTCAACCTTTTTTGGAGACATTGGAAATGCTGGATTTTGATGATTTCAGCATTACTTTCAATGGTGGGCTGGTCCAGCGCAACACAGGTGAAATCCTCTCTAAAAAGGTACTGAGTTACGAGGATGTACGTTTGATTAAACAAGAAACTTCTGCTCTGGAAATCCCTTGTGACATTTTGAGTGACGATATCGTGTATGTCACCAAAAGCGCGCGTCCCTCACAGTATACTTCTCTTAACAGCCTTCTGGAATTTCATCCAGTAACCTTTGAACAACTGCCACAAGATGGGATTTACAACAAAATCGTTTCCTGTACAGATGCTGACTTTCTTGATGCGCAGATTCGAAAGTTTCCAAAGGAATTATTTGAGCGGTTTGAAATTTTTAAGACACGTGATATCTTATTAGAGTTCATGCCCAAGGGGATAAATAAAGCTTTTGGTCTATCCAAGCTCATCGAACAGTTAGCGCTCACACCTGATAATGTCATGGCCATGGGAGATGAGGAAAATGACCTGAGCATGATTTCGTGGGCAGGCTATGGTGTAGCCATGAAAAATGCCGTGCCAAAAGTTAAGCAAGCAGCCAATATCATTTCAGACTTTACAAATGACCAGCATGCAGTCGCCCAAGTGATTCAAGAATATGTCTTATAGGAGGAAATATGGGATTATTTGACCGTTTATTTGGTAAGAAAAAAGAAACCGAAAAAGTTGTTGAAGAAGTTGAAGTTAAGGAAGAAGTCGCTGGGGGAAATGATGAATCTGAGGAGCATTCGGAGCCTGTAGAAGATGTCATTTTTTCTGAGCAAGCAGGAGAACTCCTGAACGAAACAATGCCTGAAATTCTTGCAGAACTTGGCTCAGAAAGTTCACCTTCAGATGAAGAAAGAGAAAAATTTCAAGAAGAGTCTGATGTGCTTGAAGAAGAGATTAAGGAGATTGAAAGTTCAGAACTTGCTGAAGAAGTTGCTTCTTTGGAAAAAAAGAACGATGAACAGCTTTCTGAGGCTTCTGCACCTGTAGAAGCTCAAGAAGAAAAGACAGCTCATAATCTTGAGGAAAAATACGACAAGTCCTTGGAAAAAACGCGAAAGACCTTCGGGGAGCGCTTCAATGCCTTTTTAGCAAACTTTCGCTCTGTGGATGAGGAATTTTTCGAAGAGCTTGAAGAAACGCTTATCATGTCAGATGTTGGGGTTGACCTAGCCTTGGAAGTTACAGAGGAATTGCGGCATGAAGCAAAGCTAGCAAATGCAAAATCGCAAGAAGCCCTGCGCCAACTCATTGTTGAAAAAATTGTTGATAAATTTGATGATGAAAAAGTACCTTCTGATTTGAATCTTCAAGAAGATTTGACCGTCTTTCTCTTTGTGGGAGTGAATGGAGTTGGTAAAACAACGACCATCGGTAAACTTGCCCATCGTTATAAAGAAGAAGGCAAAAAAGTACTTCTTGCTGCAGCTGATACTTTCCGAGCAGGTGCTATTGACCAGCTTGTAGAGTGGGGCAAGCGTTCAGATGTTCCTGTTGTGACAAAAGCTGCGGGGGCTGACCCTGCCAGTGTTGTTTTTGATGCTGTAGAAAAAGCCAAGACTGAAAATTACGATATTTTACTTATTGATACAGCTGGGCGCCTTCAAAATAAAGATAATTTGATGAAAGAGCTTGAAAAAATAGGAAAAATTATCAAGCGTGAACTGCCTACAGCGCCACATGAAGTTATCTTAGCCCTAGATGCAACCACAGGTCAAAATGCGATTCAGCAAGCTAAAGAATTCAGTGCAGTGACACCGATATCAGGGATTGCTTTAACCAAACTGGACGGTTCAGCAAAAGGGGGAATTGTTTTGTCTATCGTTCAGAGCTTGAAAATACCTGTCAAATTAGTAGGATTAGGCGAGAGCATTGACGATCTTGCTGATTTTGATGAAGAATTTTTTGTACGTGGCTTGTTTAAGGAACTCATTTAAACAGATAGTCCTCTAAACGATGAGGAGAAAAATGGAATCTTCCTATGGAGAGGTTCCATTTTTGTAACTTTTGGGTAGAGTGGTCTTGTCGAGCTGATTCCTCAAAAAGAGCATTTTTACTGTGAAATGTCGAAGGTTTGCTTTTCGGTAAAACTCATCGGGACTTGAAAAAAAACGCAATTCACGGTAAAATGAAGGAGTCTAGTTATAAAACTGTTTTATATAGAAAGGCTGTCATGTCGTATTCAAATTTGAAGTTGTTTGCGCTTTCATCTAATCAAAAGTTGGCTGAAAAGGTCGCAAGGGAAATTGGTATCCAAGTTGGGAAATCGCGTGTACTCACTTATGATGATGGTGAAGTCGAAGTCAAGATTGATGAGAGCATCCGTGGGGAACATGTTTTTATCCTCCAATCAACAAGTGCTCCAGTCAATGAAAACTTGATGGAACTGCTGATTATGATGGATGCTTTGAAACGTGCGAGTGCTGCTTCAATCAATGTGGTAATGCCTTATTATGGTTACGCACGTCAAGACCGTAAAGCACGAGCGCGTGAACCAATCACATCCAAATTAGTTGCCAACATGCTTCAAATTGCAGGTGCAGATCGTTTGATTACTTTTGATTTGCACGCTGCTCAGATTCAAGGTTTTTTCAATATTCCAGTGGACCATCTTATGGGTGCGCCATTAATTGCGGAATATTTTCGTCGTCATGGCTTTGTACAGGGAGGCGACCTCGTTATCGTTTCACCTGACCACGGTGGCGTAGGGCGCGCGCGTAAGTTGGCAGCATTCTTGAAAGCACCGATTGCTATTATTGACAAGCGCCGTCCACGTGCGAATGTTGCAGAGATTATGAACATCATTGGTGATGTTAAGGGAAAAAAATGTATCTTGATTGATGATATGATTGATACAGCTGGTACGATTACACTTGCAGCGAATGCTTTGAAAGAGCTTGGGGCTACTGAAGTTTACGCTTCATGTACACATGCTGTTTTATCAGGGCCAGCTATTGAACGTATCGAGAGTTCAGGGATTAACAAGCTTGTCGTGTTGGACACCATCGAGATACCGGATGAACGTCGCAGTAAAAAGATTGTTGAAATTTCAATCGCTCCCTTGCTTGCAGATGCAATCATCCGTATCCACGAAAAACGTCCGCTATCACCGCTTTTCGAATTGCATATCCCTACTGAAAATTAAGAGCAAAGTGGCCGAACGGTCACTTTTTTGAAAAATGGAAATAGAAAAAATAAAAGAACTTTATCGTGATGTTCCAGAGGCTGAACTTACAGCACGAGAACGTACTTTAGTCGCCTTGCTTTCAAAGACTTCTGCTGATTTTTCTAGCTTGCCTGTAGGACGTTTTCGCATTTTACAGTTTTCAGTCGCAGATTTTCCAGAATTTGTAGAAAACTTACGTTTTGTCTTGCCTGACTTGATCGGTCAAGATAGCGAAAAACAGTTTGTGATTGAAGAATATACGGGAAAAAACTTAAGCAAATCAGAACTCTCTGACAGTCTGCGTGTTTTGTCACAGGACATGGGAGAAAAGCTAGAGAGTTACATTGGGAGCTTTGCGCCGAGAGAGGACTTGGCTAAGGTTTATGCGGAAGAATCGGCCTTTTTTAAGCAAAGGTCCAGCTTTAGTGAAGTTATACTTGCTCGTGCTTTAAGCCAAGTCGACAGCATACTGCTCAGTAATGTAAAGCGAGAACTGCTCCAAAGTCCAGACGACATGGAACTGGTTCGAGCACTTTACACAACTAAGGGAAACCAAGTGGCTGCAGCAAAGCTTCTCTATGTTCATCGTAATACCTTGCTTAATAAGATGAAAAAATATGAACAGAAGTACGACTTGCAACTTATAGGAAGCGATCTTGTTTTAGCTTACAGCTTGATCGGGGGCTTGAATGGATAGAGATTTCCACCCTTTTTAGGAGATTTTTTATGGTTAATAGACTGTTCGCACTGCCCTTAAAAGTACTAGTGAGAAATGCCAAGTTTTATGAGGCGGGGTGAAGAACCTTATGGGACGGTAATCAAGTCATCCTCTGAAGAAAAGCAGAAAAAATACTTTTTTGGTATAATAAAGCTTAATATTTGTAAAGATACATCATAAAAATTTTAAGGAATAAAATATGGAATATAAACACAATGAGATTGAAGCCAAATGGCAAAAGTATTGGGCTGAAAATAATACTTTCCGCACTGGCACAGACAAAAACAAACCAAAATTTTATGCATTGGATATGTTTCCTTACCCTTCAGGAGCAGGACTTCATGTGGGTCATCCCGAGGGGTATACAGCAACGGACATTCTGAGCCGTTACAAGCGTGCACAAGGCTATAATGTCCTTCATCCGATGGGTTGGGATGCTTTTGGCTTGCCTGCAGAGCAGTATGCAATTGATACGGGAAATGATCCAGCTGAATTTACAGCTAAAAATATCGCCACCTTCAAACGCCAAATTAACAGCCTTGGCTTTAGCTATGACTGGGAGCGGGAAATAAATACGACAGACCCAGAGTTTTACAAGTGGACCCAGTGGATTTTCATTAAACTTTATGAAAAAGGGTTAGCTTACGAAGCAGAAGTACCTGTGAACTGGGTAGAAGAACTAGGAACAGCTATTGCAAATGAGGAAGTCCTCCCTGATGGTACTTCTGAACGTGGGGGCTACCCTGTTGTCCGCAAACCTATGCGTCAATGGATGCTCAAGATTACGGCTTATGCAGAACGCTTGCTCAATGACTTAGAAGAGCTCGACTGGCCTGAGTCGATCAAAGAGATGCAACGCAACTGGATTGGGAAATCAGTGGGTGCCGATGTGAATTTTAAGGTAGAAGGTACAGATGAAACATTCACTGTCTTCACGACACGCCCAGAAACACTCTTTGGAGCGACTTTTGCCGTTCTTGCACCAGAACACCCATTGGTAGATAAAATTACGACGGCAGCGCAAGTAAAAGCTGTTGAAGCGTATCAACACCAAGCTAGTCTGAAGTCAGACTTGGCGCGTACAGACTTAGCAAAAGATAAGACTGGGGTGTGGACAGGTGCTTATGCAATCAACCCTGTAAACGGTAAGAAAATGCCGATCTGGATTGCTGATTATGTACTTGCCAGCTATGGTCACGGGGCCGTAATGGCAGTACCTGGGCACGATGAACGTGACTGGGAGTTTGCTAAAGCCTATGATTTGGAGATTGTCCCTGTTTTCGATGGGGGAAATGTTCAGGAAGCTTGCTATACAGAAGGCGGCAAGATGATTAACTCGGACTTCTTGAATGGTCTGGCGAAGGAAGAAGCTCTTGAAAAAATAGTTGCTTATCTTGAAGAAAGAGGCATCGGTTCTCGTAAGGTCACTTATCGTCTGCGTGACTGGCTCTTTAGCCGCCAACGCTATTGGGGGGAACCAATTCCGATTATTCACTGGGAAGATGGTACAAGTAGTGCAGTTCCAGAAGATGAGCTTCCATTAGTCTTACCAAAAACTTCGAATATCAAGCCATCAGGCACAGGAGAGTCACCTTTGGCCAACTTGACGGACTGGTTGACTGTGACCCGAGAAGACGGTGTAAAAGGGCGACGTGAAACAAATACCATGCCACAATGGGCTGGTTCTTCATGGTACTATCTTCGCTATATAGATCCGAAGAACAGCAAGGCTATCGCTGACCCAGAACTTATTAAAGAATGGCTTCCTGTAGATATTTATGTTGGAGGAGCAGAACATGCTGTTCTTCACTTGCTTTATGCGCGCTTCTGGCATAAGGTACTCTACGATTTGGGGATTGTTCCAACAAAAGAGCCCTTCCAAAAGCTTTTTAACCAAGGAATGATTTTAGGAACTTCTTATCGCGACAGTCGTGGTGCTTTAGTTGCCACAGATAAGGTCGAAAAACGTGAGGATTCATATTTCCATATCGAAACAGGGGAAGAACTTGAACAAGCACCAGCGAAAATGTCTAAATCATTGAAGAATGTGGTTAATCCTGACGATGTTGTAAAACGTTATGGTGCGGATACCTTGCGTGTCTATGAAATGTTCATGGGACCATTGGATGCAAGTATTCCTTGGTCGGAAGAAGGCTTAGAAGGTGCACGCAAATTCTTGGATCGTGTGGTACGCTTGCTCAGCAACAGCACAATCACAGAAGAAAATGACGGCAGCTTAGACAAGGTTTATAATGAAACAGTTAAAAACGTTACGGAACGTCTGGACCACATGCTGTTCAACACTGCAATTTCTCAATTAATGATCTTTGTGAATGCTGCCAATAAAGCCAAAACTCTACCGCTTGAATATGCCAAAGGTTTTGTCCAACTTTTAGCGCCATTTGCGCCTCACCTTGCAGAGGAACTTTGGGTAGAGCTTGGAAATGCAGCCGGAATTTCTTACGTATCGTGGCCAACATATGATGAAAGCAAACTTGTTGAAAACGAGGTAGAAATTGTTGTGCAAATTAACGGTAAACTCAAGGCAAAAGTAAAAATTGCAAAAGACTTACCGAAAGATGAGTTAGAAAAAGTTGCACTAGAAGCAGTGAAAGTTGAAGGAAACATCGTTAAAGTTATTGCCATTCCAAATAAATTGGTAAATATTGTGGTAAAATAAAGCAAGTCAAGAGAGACTGGGATAAAAGTCTAACAAAAATAGCAAAAGCACTTAATCATGTATGTAAAAAGGCATAGATTAAGTGCTTTTTTACGTGTGTTGGCTGAAATTAGTCTATTTTTAATTTTGTTTCCGACTTTTTATATAATTCTACCCTTATTATGCAAGATACCGTGTTTAAGAAAAATTATGTAAAGTTTTTCAACAGCTTCGACTCAAATTCACGCCAACTGCATGAACGATATTTTTGATGAGAATTATCCGTGTTAATGGCGTTTGCTCTGTATTTTTAGAGTGAAATAGCTCGAAAAAGTTCATTTCCTACTTACAATTTTTTTCATGCGCTTACCATGTCCAAAACCGCACTTGTTTTCACATGCCTTACAGATATGGGAAAGCAAAAAGTCAGGAAACTTGTGCATTTTTTGCTACAATAATTAGTGAGTTTGCGATTTGATTTGAGATAAAACCGTAAATGATTGAATGAGAGAAAGAAGAAGTCATGCCTTTTTATACAACGAACGACGGCGTTCAAATTAATTATCACAGTTATGGTCAAGCAGGGAAGCAGGCTCTGGTTTTTATTAACGGTTATTCTGCCAGTGAAGTGACTTGGGCTTTTCAAATCGATTTTTTTGTTTCCGCAGGTTACCGTGTTATCACTTATGACCATCGCAGTCATGGGCGGAGTCAGGAAGTGGATTATGGAATGACCCTTCACCGCTTGGCTACTGATTTAGAGGAACTCATGACTTTTCTACAGTTGGAGAAACCCATATTAGTCGGGCATTCGATGGGTGCAGCAACTATTATGGCCTATGAAGAACTCTTTACAGATGCTAAATTGACGGCCATTGTCACAGAGGATCAGGCACCGACATTTATGAAAGCTAAGGATTGGATGGATGGAAATACCGGAAAAACACTGGGCGAGTTAGAAAAGTTTATCAGGGATTTTCCACGTACCAAATTAACGAATCGTCAACTTACAGATCAGGTTAAACGGGTTCTTGGAAAAGGCATGCTTCCTTTTGATTTTCAAAAACACCAAGATTTATTGCAGAATGTGATTACGCAGGACTGGCGGCAAAATCTTGCAAGAGAGCGCGTGCCGCATCTCTTTCTTGCTGGTGGTCATTCCCCAATCTTTCCACCAGAGCATGCACAAGCTGCCCGCAAGCTCCAAAGGAATACACTATCAGAGGTAAGTATTTTTGAAGATTGTGGGCATATTCTCCATGTTGAGAATATTGAAGCTTTTAATGAAAAACTCCTTGTTTTTATTGAAAAAGTAGTGTGAAATAACTAGAACAAAAGGGCGGAGTTATCCGAGAGCAGCTACAATACATAAGCAAAAAAAATCGTTCTATTTTGGTTAGAAAAATAGAGCGATTTTTTGTTTTTAAACTTCTTTCAGTTTCTTTAGTTTTCCCTGTCTGTAAGCAGCATTTTATCTTCACGTGCTTCTAAGTACTCCAAAAAGATTATTTTAAGCAAGGCTGCCACAGGGACTGCAACAAACATTCCCAAGATTCCGAAATAAGCACCACCTATAGAAATAGAAATAATGACAATGATAGGGTTAACGTTTAAGGCTCCACTCATTAATTTTGGACCAATAATATTGCCATCGATTTGCTGCAGAATGATGAGCATGGTGATTGTGGTAAGCGCTGCTTCCCAGCCACCTGTAAAAAAAGCAATAAGCATTGCAAGAAGAGAGGCAAAAATCGAACCAAAATAAGGGATCATATTTCCGATACCAATCAGCAAGCCTAAACCGACTGCGAAAGGATTGGTAGCAATTCCGGTGAAGTGCATGATTGACAGTAACAAAGTCGACAACACCCAAATGATACAGGCATCAAGAAACTGCGCAGAAATAAATTTATAGAAAATGACATCTGTTTGGCGAAGATAGTATTTTATTGTTCTTAAGTGCTCCTCCTTTGTTGAAATGCGCCCAACCCGTGTGATGAGTTGCAAAATGCTCTTTTTATAAAGCAAGAGATAAATAGAGATGATTAAACCAACAATCAAACGAAAAACCTGTGCGGCTAACCCCAAAGTGAAAGTGCTTAAGGACTCAATCCCGCTGCTGATGTAGCGCGCCGCATCTTGCGCTGTAAAATTATTTACGAAGTAACGGATAGATTCTTCAATGTTGAGAAAATTGTCCAGCTCTTGAAATTGATTGCTGTTTAACCACTGGGAAATATTGTGGTAAATGTTGGGTAATAAGCGGAGAAATTCGGCCAAATTTCGCACCACAAGAGGAAAGAGATAATAAAAACTAAAAAAGAGAAGGAGCAAAACAAAGATATAGACAATAAAAATACTGAACTGCCTTGCATGGCGACGAATAAACTTTGCGTTTGTTTGTTTCAGAAGCAGCATCAGTTTGGTGACAGGTTTATTCAGGAAGTAGGCAAAAATTGCGCCAAAGAAGAGGGGCGATAGTATTTGCAAAAAATGCCCAATGCTTTTAGCAATGGGATTCATATTTGACAAGATATTAAAAAGTAAAAAGACCGTGAGAATAAAAAAGTAAGCCATTAATCCAAAGGTTCCAGTTAATTTTTATTTTTTCCAAGGGAGAGTTGTCCTTTCGGTTGACTTTTAAAGAAAGCCTTTCTTTTATTGTAATATCATTAGAAAATCCTGTCAATTGTTTTAAGAAAAAAACACAGAAAGCCGTCTGTGTCTATCAATAAATTTGGGAAGAAAAACTAGTGGCTGCGATAGTCAACAATCTCAATATGTAGTGCTATTTTTTCCCCGTCTCCCATGATTTCAATCAAATGGTTAGGCGTCATACGAACATACATATTTTCGTCAAAATACATCATTCCCCAAGCCTTACAATAGAAGTCACCTAGAGGGGAGCCTATCCTCCCATCAAAAACAGCAGGCACTTCACCCTTATTTACCGCAACAATGCGATAACGAGTAATACCGCAGCAAGTACTGGCAACAGTTTCATCACTTAAAGTATGGTCAAAGTCTAAGACAAAATCAGCGGGCTTATCCTCAATCATGGCTGAAAGTCTACATGTAATCGTGTCATCAAATGTAATCTTCATAAGTTTATTTTACTACTAAGTGTGAGAGATTGCACAGAAGAGGATTGAAATTAAACACAAGACAGCACCAAGTGGGCTACAAAAATTTCTGTCCTTTTTTATAGGACTATCGAAATTTTAAAAAGCATAGTTTTTATAATAGTGCTGTGCTTTACAAAGTGACGTGAAAGCGATATAATGTTAGTTGGAAATTTTTTTCATTATTATACTAATAAGTAGGAGACCGATTTTAAATGACTAAGAAAAAAATCGTGGTCATCGGTGGTGGTGTTGCTGGGGTTCATGCAACACGTGAGCTTTCGAAAAAGCTTAAGGCAAATGCTGACATCACTTTGATTGACAAACACAGCTATCATACATCTATGACTCAGCTTCATGAAGTTGCAGCAGGACGTGTGCCATTCACGACAGTTCAATACGACTTCCAAAAACTTTTAGGAAAACGTAAAAATGTGAGCCTTGTAACTGATGCTGTTGTAAGTCTTGATAAAGAAAACAAAAAAGTTATTACAGAGCATGGAAGCTATGATTATGATTACGTCATTGTCGCTCTGGGTGGTGAACCTAATGACTTTGGTGTACCTGGTGTTAAAGAACATGGTTTCACACTTTGGTCCCTTGAGGATGCTATGCGCATCAAACGTCAACTTGAAACCGTTGTCCAATACGGTTCGACAGAAGTTAATGATGAAAAACGTCGAGCACTTTTGACTATCTCAGTTGCAGGTTCAGGCTTCACAGGGATCGAAATGGCCGGTGAACTGATTGACTGGCGTAAGAAAGTTTCAACAGATTGGAAGATTCCTGAGGAAGAAATCACAATCAATGTTGTTGAAATGATGCCAACAATCTTGAATACATTGGACCGTAAGCAAGCAGACCGTGCACATGCATATCTTGAAAAGAAAAATGTTAATGTATTGACAAACCACGGTATTGTTGAAGTTGCAGAAGACCACATTAAGGTAAATGTTGGCGGACGAGATGAAGAAAAAGTTTTAAAAGAAATCCCAACACACACATTAATCTGGACAACAGGTGTTCAAGGGAATACAGCAGCTCAGACTAATCTTAACGAGACAGAACGTGGACACCGCCTTCAAGCCAACGAATTTATGGAAGCTGTTGGTTTTGAAGATAAGGGCATCTATGTAGCTGGAGACGTATCAGGTTATATCGAACCAGATACAGGTCGTCCAACACCACAAATCGTTGAAGCAGCAGAGCAAACAGCCCATACAGCAGCTTCAAATATCATCGCTGATATTAACGGTGGTAGCAAACACAAACACGTAAGTAAATACCAAGGGACAATGGTCTCTATCGGTTCAACTTGGGGTGTAGCTAAAGTCGGAAATATGCGTTTGACAGGCTTCTGGGCGATGCTGATGAAAAATATCGTCTACTTTATCTACACATTGCAAATTCGTTCAGCACACTATTTCTGGCGTTATGCATTAGATGAAGTTTTCCGTACAAAAGATGGCCGCAACTTTATGCGCGGTCATACTTCACGTTTAGGGAACGTTCTCTGGGCTGTACCACTTCGTATCTTCTACGGTCTCGTTTGGTTGACAGAAGCGATGAAGAAAATTGTGGGTGAAGGTCAACTCTTTAACCCGACAACTTGGTTCGGTAAAGGCTCTTGGTTCACGGACGAACTTAAATTCCCATTTGCTTGGTTGCAAGAAGCACCTAAACATGCAGATGCTGCTGCTGGCGCAACAGGTGAAGCAGCAAGTAAGGCAGCTGAAGTCGCTGCTGGTGCAACAGATGCCGCAACGAATGGTGGTGCTGAGGCAGTGCATAAAGCAACAGAATGGGGGCTTTCATATGCTTATGGAACAGATCCAATGCCAGTCTTTGAAAAAGTACCAAACTGGATGGAACCTTTCTTTAAGTTCATGATTCCAAACCGTGATGTCGCCTTGTTCATGCAAAAATTCATGTCCATTGTTGAAGTCTTACTTGCTCTTGCAATTATCTTTGGTCTCTTTACTTGGATTGCATCAGGCGTAACTGCGGCCTTGACAGTGATGTTTGCACTTTCAGGAATGTTCTTCTGGGTAAACATCTGGTTTATTCCCGTAGCAATTGCCTTGATGAATGGTTCCGGACGTGCTTTCGGTTTAGACAAATGGGTTCAACCTTGGATTCAAAAACTACTTACTCAAGTATGGTATGGCAAGTCTCGTTCCATCTATAAAGGACGTTAATTTTAGAATAGCTCTTAGGAGCTATTTTTATTTGCATTAGTGGCAATCTTCCTCCTGAAATTGATTCTTAATCATTTATCAGATATAATAATAGAGGAGTTATCTCATACATGTGATACCCTATTTCTCAGAAGTTACGCAAATATTTATCGAAGGACATCCAACATACCTTATGACATTTAAAACTTTTTTAGAACTTGTGGAAATTAAAACAAAAATCGCAAGTGTTTTTCCCTATATCATTGGCTTGCTTTTCAGTTTGAGTTATTTCAAAGTCTTTAATCTTGGCTTATCTCTTTTGTTTTTTCTTGCCATGTTAATTTTTGACATGACGGTAACAGCAATTAATAACTATCAAGATTTTCAAAAAGCCAATGATGAAGTGTATAAGAGACAAGAAAATATTATTGGTAGAGCTAAGCTGGACCCCATGTTTGTTAGGAATCTCATCTTATTTATGCTTGCTCTAAGTCTTGCCTTAGGTTTTTTCCTTGCCTATTTCACAGGCTGGCTCTTTTTATTATTAGGAGGAATTGTTTTCTTTATTGGAGTCTTTTATACATACGGCCCCATCCCTCTTTCTCGCATGCCTTTGGGTGAAATATTTTCTGGGGGGACGATGGGGTTTGGAATTTTTGCGATGGTCGTGCTCGTGAACAGTGCACAATATCCCACTTTCAAGCTTGCTCTTAACTTTTCGAGTGATTCCTTTACTTTTTCTGGAAGTATGGTGGGGGCAGTAGCGATGATTGTTGCGAGTTTACCTCTGGTCTTCACAATTGCGAACATTATGCTGGCTAATAACTTACGTGATCTGGATACAGATATTAAAAACCATCGCTACACTTTAGTTTACTATATTGGAAGGAAACAAGGGATTCAGCTTTTTCAGCTTCTCATGTACAGTGCGTATCTTTTCCTTATTTTAGGCTTTATCATTGGAATTTTTGAGTGGCCTACACTATTGACTTTACTTTCATTTCCTATAATCAAGAAAAATTTAAAACGGCATGCAGCAGAAGTTCCAGCTCCTCATAGCTTTGTTTATTCTTTGAAGAACATGGTGACTTTTAACAGCTTTTATGCCCTGTCTTTACTTTTGTCGATTTTTTGGCAAATATTAGTAAAATAAAAAGAAGGTAATCTCCATTTGGGGATTACTTTTTAGTTTGACAGAAATTCAGTCAATAACGTTATAATCATACTTGTCTTCCTTGATTTCTTGTACAATACTCAGCCAAGACATCCAGCTCAAGTGGACACCGATGAAAACAATAACCCATCCGACAACGAAGTTCAAAAGCCAAGGCTGGATAATTTTCAGTGAAGTCAGCTTCATTCCGCCATAAGCAATGAGAGGACCTGACACAAGAAACCAATTGTTTTTGCTTTTTTTCATTTCTTTTCGTTACTTTTCCCCTTCTCTTTCATCGCTTTCAAAATCACCGATGTGACTGTTTTGGAGGAAATGAATCCACCAATGCCACAAAGAGACAGCCCTACAGTAAGATTTAAAACTAGGGTTTCAAACATAAAAATGGACATTACCATTATACCAAGTGAAAGGATAAGGCTACCTATATACAAGAGTATGTTTTGTTTTATTTCCACTTTCATTAGGCTAAAATATATCCGTCTAAGCGACCATCAGCGCGGTCAAGTCCCCAAGCAATGGCACCACCAATGGAAATTCCTGCAAGTGTGGTAGCTAACCTGATTGCAGACATGATTATCCCTGAAACTCCTATTCCCACTCTACGTAATATTTGGCCTTGGACTACACGAGTGATGAGAGTGCGGTGAGTTTGGAGGAGAGAGGCCAGTGCAGCACGGCTTCGGGCAGCTGCACCAATCCCAACGGCAATGAGTCCTACATCTATAACAGTACCTATAAAACGACGGGAATTCCACCAATTTCTTCCGAGTCTGCGAAGAAGAGGATTATATCCAGTAAGACTTAAATACTCTTCCAAAGCTTTTGAAACTCTTTCTTCATCTTCAGGGGTGATTGTCAATGATTCAATTTCAGCAACTTCAATTTCGCTGTGCCCATATTTTTCTTTGATATAGTCAAGGGCTTGGTTTGATTTTTGTTCCTGCGCCACATACTCACTTGGCAATTGTATCGGTTGATAAATTTCAGCTTCATTTGAAGTTTCTAAATTAATTTGTTCATCAACTTTCACATCATTCGCCTGTACGACTCCAACAACAGGGGGACCAACAGCTGTAAATAAAACTAGGATTGCTACAAGTACCATGATAAATTTTTTTACTTTTTTATTCATAAATTTTTTCCTTTCAATTCTATACTAGAGTTTTTCTAGCAGACTTTAGTTGCAACTGCCTTTAAAAAATTGTTCTCCCTTCTAGAAAAGGCTTTCATTTCGCTTTATAAAAATGTTAACAAGTTAGGCTTAAGCGAAACTGAATTGTTTGTAATATTCAGAATGTTTTGTGCCGTTTTTGGCACATTTGACGAGAAGCAAAAAAATTTGTGTCAATTTTTTTGAGGTAATGGTTTCAAATCTGCTTGGTCGGTCATATACCGCTCTTTAAAGTGAGACAGAGGAAAATTTCCGACTCCGTGTGAAAGACTTTAGATATTTCTAACTCTATATAAAGAAAGACTGTTGAGTTACTCTATTGACTACTTTATGAAAGATTTGTTAAAATTAGAGATTAGGCAGAGGTGACGTACGCTGTAAGACAGTGATTGCCTTTGTTACTATTTTAAAATTTTATAACATAAAAATAGGAGGACTTATGTCAAACTTAGTTGCCAAACGTGTTTCTAATTATGAATTGTTTTTTGACTTAGTTTTTGTACTTGCAGTGTCAAATTTAACTGGACTTTTACATGGAGAACTAACTTCAAAGAGTTTTTTTACTTTTATTGCTGCAAATCTTGTTATCATGTCAATCTGGATCTTTGAAACCTTTTATATGAATAGTTTTGGAGAACGTGATTTACGTGATATTTTGACGATTACAGCTCTGATGTTTGCGGTTGGTAATCTCTCCTTCCATATCAGCACAGATTACAGAGCTCATGCCCTTCCCTTTGCTTTTCTTGTCACGATTTCTTATGGTATTATTGCGCTTCAATATGTTTTAAGAGGGAGGGCAAGTAGCTTTACTCATGAGATTAAGCATGCTATTAGATTTATGGGAAGTTTGACCCTTATCTTTGCTCTTAGCTGCGTAGCGATATTATCGAAATTTTGGTTTTTCAATGAATTGTCACTTTTATTCTTTGTAGCCCCTATATTTTTGCCACTTGTTTCACATCGAAATTATGATCAAGCGCGGATTATCAATTTCCCTCACTTTTTAGAGCGGCTGCAACTTATTACCATCATCACGTTTGGAGAAACGGTTGTTGCTATTTTGAAAACATATCAAGATAATATTCTTATTGGAGGAATTTTCTTTTTTGGTATGGCAAGCCTATTTTTTCTTTATATCTCCCAAACTTTTCTCAATATTAATCATGACCAAAGAGTCAGAGTTACCTTGCTTAGCTATGTCCACAATGCTCTTTTAATTGGGCTTAATCTCTTTACTGTTGGTATTGAAGCGATATCAAACTCGCATCATAGAGAGCTTGGTGCGACATTTATCATTATAGGAATAGCTATCTTTTATTTGGCTTTGATGGCGACAAGCACCTACAACCAAGAACGCTATCGCCTGACCTTAGTGGGAAGTCTGATATATGCTCTTTGGATAAGTCTTGTTTCACTTACTCTTTATATCCTAAGAGAACAGTTCCTTCCCTTTATAATATTCTTTTTGATTGCGATGGTTATGAGCGCTTGGCTGTTCATATATGAGAGACAGAGAAGACTGAAGAACTAGATGTCTTAAACTTTGTGTCTTGTTAAAGAAATTTGGTTATTAAATGAATGAAATGAGCCCCATGTTGCCCAAGCTGCTCCACTATAATTCTGGTACTCAAGAACAGTCTGAAATTTGTGAGAATTTTTAGGAGGGCAGTCGACATTTATTGCATTGAGGAGAATAATTCCTTTTTATCCTAATAATGTGGGAAAAACTATCTTAATTTCTTCCTCCATGGAAAAATCTAATAAAAAATCGGTGAGTCCAAAAGACTTCCGATTTTTCTTATTTTATTTGTGGCTCTTTGCTAACTCACGCTCAAGAGCTAATCTTTGAACTTTCATCGTGGCTGTACGTGGTATCTCATCATAGTCCATAAGGATAGGCTCATTTAAGAAAGGCATGTCAATGATAGAAGACCACCAAGCTTGCCAGTCCATCTCTTTGCCCTCAGCAAGCGCCAAAATAGGCTGGGGATGGCCAGAAGCATCACGGATAATAATCACTTCGTCAAGGAAATCGTGTTGGTCGAGGAGAATATCTTCAATGGCTAAGTTTGACTCCACCTTGTCGATGAGATCGACTTGACGGTCATAGAGGAAGAGTACACCGTCTTCATCCATAATTCCCCAGTCACCTGTGTCCCACCAGTCGCCATAAACTTCCTCAGCAAAGCGCTCATCTTCTTTATAGTAGGTAAGTGCCCGTCCTTTAGAGAGGAAGTGAATATGACCGGGAGTTCCAGCAGGAACAACATTTCCTTCAGCATCTGTCACACGCGCTTGGGAGAGACCTGGCATGCCGATGCCCATTTCACGTGCATTTGTCGTTGGTAAGGTACTAAGGCGATGTTTTTTCCAAATCATTGGGCCGCATTCAGACTGACCATAGATTTGCAAGAAAACAGGATTTTCCTCTTTAGAAGCAGCGAGGAAAGTATGCATCGTATCTTTGTTGATCGCATCAAAAGTGGAGTGGAGATAACGAATAGAAGCAAAGGCTTCCGGTGTTTCTTTCACGACATTTGCCAAACGAACAAAATGGTTGCGGTGTGTTTCAAAAGCCGTGGGACGGTATTTTTCAAACATGGTCAACACTGTATTTTTTTCCAAATTAGAAAGGGGCATAAGGTCAAACCCAAAAGTCATGGCTGATGATATACCAATGTTGAAGCGGGAATGAACGGGTGAAATATGGAAGGCCAAAAGAGAAGATTTGTCTGGCATCCAATCCATAACAGTACGTTGCAAGACCCAACGCCAGCCCATAGATTGAGCAGAGTGTGCAATCAGCTTCGGAATCCCAGTTGTGCCCGAAGTGTGTGTGAGATAAGCAATCTCATCAGTAGCCAATTGTTGATTATTTACCTCAGGACTATTGGTGATTGAGGCAAAGTCAGAAACGAAAAGTTTATGGTCTTCTTTAACATTTTCCAATTCTTGAACGACAGAAGCTGTATCTTCATCAAAAATGAGCCAAGGATTCTCTAGGCGAGCTGCTAAGGTATCCATAACAGGTGTAGAAAAGTGATGAGAAATCATTGCAGGAACTGCTCCAAGATAGGACACAGCAACAGCAAGAAGGTAAGTATCAAAGGCGCTTGACTTGAAAATAATTACCTTGTCTTCTTTTTTTATCCCTAGAGCCGCTAGATTATAAGCTTTTTGCAAAATGGCTTCATGGACTTTTTGATAGCTGGTCTCAAGCTCTAACTCAGGGAAAGCGTTTAACTTTTTATCAAAAATAAAACGACTTTGGGGGAACTTTTCAGCGGATTCTTTGAAATTTACATAAAGATTCAGAGGTTTGTGATTGAATTTCATTGAAATCTCTCTTTCTATTTTTCTAAAGTTTATTATATCACAAACTCACGGAGAGAAATGAAGAAAAAATGACTTATTTTATTTTTTTAATCATGCAAGAATAGTCTGAAAAGTCCGCGTAAAACGGGAAAATTAACAAACTTATCTTTTTACTTAAAAGGCAGTTATAGATAGATATGAAAGCGCATTAATGTTATAATTATTTTTGGAAGAAGTCGTTTCGTTAATGAGGGAAAAATTTACGAAAAAGCTTTGCTGAGCAAAGCTGCGGAGGAAATATGGAAAATTTACGTTACAAAAGTGTATTTGACATTATTGGCCCTGTAATGGTTGGTCCCAGTAGTTCACATACTGCTGGTGCAGCACGTATAGGCAAGATTATTCGTTCAATTTTTGGTGAGTTACCGGAAAAAGTAGAAATTCACCTGTACGAAAGCTTTGCTAAAACTTATCGTGGGCATGGAACAGATGTCGCTTTGGTTGCAGGTGTTTTAGGCATGGATCCTGATGATCCGCGTTTACGTGATGCGCCACGTATTGCCCATGAAGAAGGCATGGAAGTGACTTATATTCCTCACCCAGAAGATAAGGCTGATCATCCAAATACAGCGCGCCTGATTTTGAAAAAAGGCGATCGTGATATGAGTGTTACAGGAATTTCTATTGGTGGTGGGTTGATTCAAGTGACCGAACTCAATGGCTTTGATATTTCTATTTCCGCGGGGATGCCAACCTTTGTTATTGTTCATCAAGATGCACCAGGGATATTGGCACGTCTGGGAGCTATTTTTGAAAAGCATGACATTAACGTGGCACAGATGAACTTGACGCGTGAAGCTAAAGGTGAGAAAGCCATTATGATTATGGAAGTGGATAGCCTTGATGTCGAAGAAGCTTTTGAGGAAATGAAACATATTCCTAAACTTTCTGCTGTAAATTTCTTTAAATAAGGGGTAATTATGTTTTCAAATGTAAAAGAATTGCTTGAAGATGCAAAAGCATATCCATCAATTGCTGAATTGATGATTGCAGAAGAAATAGAACAAACTGGGGCGAGTCGTGAACAAATCATTGAAATGATGGAACACAACTTAGCAACGATGCTGTCATCAATTGAGGAGGGTCTGCTAGGAAATAAGTCAACAACAGGACTTACAGGTGGCGATGCCAAGAAGATGGATGAATACATTAAGTCGGGGAAAGCAATATCTGGTGATGTTATTTTAGGGGCAGCGCGTGATGGTGTGGCTGTAAACGAAGTCAATGCTCAGATGGGACTAATCTGTGCAACACCGACAGCCGGCTCAGCAGGATGTTTACCCGGAGTGCTCTCCGCAGCAACGAAGAAGTTAGGCCTCACGCACGAGCAGCAGGTAGAATTTATCTTTACAGCTGGTGCTTTTGGTTTAGCTATCGCAAACAATGCAACGATTGCAGGTGCTGAAGGCGGCTGTCAGGCTGAGGTGGGTTCTGCCTCTGCCATGTCGGCAGCAGCTCTGGTTATCATGGCTGGAGGAACGGGAGAGCAAGCAGGTGTGGCTTTAGCACTGACCCTTCAAAATATGTTGGGCTTGATTTGTGATCCGGTAGCGGGCTTGGTCGAAATCCCTTGTGTCCACCGTAACGCTATGGGAGCTTCACAAGCCATGATTTCCGCTGACATGGCTTTGGCTGGTGTTAAAACGGTTATTCCAGTAGATGAAGTGATTACATGTATGTACAATGTGGGGCGCTCATTACCCTCTGCACATCGTGAAACTGGTGAAGGTGGACTTGCGGCAACCCCAACAGGACGTGAAATTATGGAGCGCATCTTTGGTGATGGAAAATAAATGTGCCATGTTTGGCACGGTTTTATTTTGCCTGTAAATCCTGAGTTATAATAGAGGAGGAAATAAAGAAATAATCTCATTGCGAAAAAATTTTGGTTATCAAAGTATATATCAGGAGATTTATGAAAAGAAATACATTTGAGGAAAAAGCACTATTCGTTGACTCCGCCAGCACAATCGAAGAAAAAATTGATATAAGCTACCTGGATGAAGGGGACAGCAAGAACCATATGGAATATGGAAGTGAGGCTGTTTCTTATTTGACTCAAAAAAATCTCGTTTTTTGTCAAGGATACTATACGGAGGAATACTGGATATGATATTTATTACGATATTGAGCACTTTTATATTTTTACTCATTAATTCACTTGAGAGCACCAAAAAAGTAAAAAATAAGAATAATCCACACTATAAAAGTTTATTAGTGAAAAGAAACAGTGTCCTCATTAATATTACAGATGGATTTTTAGTGATACTAGCTGTCGTATTAATCACTGCAACATTACCCGGTTTTTTAGGTGATATTTCAATTTTAATTCGCTCGAATGATGTAATTATGATATTTTTCCTTCTTCTTACTACCAGAAGTTTGTTAGGGTATCTTGTGTTGAGGTACTATGAAAGGAGCATGAGAAGAATGGAAAAATCTTAATTCTTGATAGAAGTAGGAGTTTAAACGAGGAAAAATCAGTGATAATCACTTATATGGAGGTGGTGATGATAAGCTTGGACCTACTTTTTATAGGATTGCTTGTTACATCTGATCTTAGTATTCCAATATTAGAGCGCCTATCGTTGATTACTTTTAATCTTTTAATGATGAAGCCCGTGGTTGAGTACTTTACTCTTAAATATCTTGATAGGCGCATGTAGTCTAAGTTTAAGGGGAATTTGTTCAACTCATGTGTGTGCTATAGTTGGGCTTTTCTCTCGCTGAGAAATATCGGAATGGTCTGACGGGGCGAGTCACCACTTTTCTATAATTTCTGAGTTTGACAGAATTATAATCATAAGAGCTGGAGAAATAGTCGGAAGTGGCAATCACCAATATCTTTTAGCTCTTTTCAAAAGTAGCAGAAATTATATAAGGTCAACAGAAGCTAAAAAGAATTTTCCCCGCTCAAAAGTAGGGCGAAATTTACAAGTCTAGAGGTTCTTTTTTAAGGCCATTACTGCCTTAAAGAGGGCTTTTTATTTATGCTGCAGAGTTCTGGCTTGACTTTTATAGTTTACGAATGTAAACTATAGTTATAGTAAATATTTATAAGGAGTGCCAATGAACGAAGTAGAATTTAATATATCTAACGCGGAATTGATTGTGATGCGTGTTATCTGGTCACTTGGTGAAGCACGAGTTGATGAGATTGCTTGTCAGATTTCTCCTAACTTGGATTGGTCTTTGGCAACGGTCAAAACCTTGCTGGGGCGTCTGGTAAAAAAGGGAATGCTGAGTACTGAAAAAGAAGGGCGCAAGTTTGTCTATCGTCCTTTGATGGCTGAATGTACAGCTATTCAAATGATGGGACAGTCTTTACTTGAAAAGGTTTGTGAAACAAAGCAAGTCAAGCTCTTAGCCGATATGATCGCCTTGTCAAACTTGACTTCAGAAGACATAGCAAGTTTGCAAGAAGCGTTAAAAAATAAAGAAACAGTTCAAGAAACAACGTGCACCTGTTTAGAAAATTTTAATTCTTGCAGCTGTCAACACGCCAGCTAATAGGGAGGAGAGAGAATGGAAAAAGAAAAATTTGCAATAAAAGGCATGACCTGTGAGCACTGTGCAATGCATGTGACTACAGCACTTGAAGGACTTTCAGGTGTAAAATCAGCTAAAGTTTCTTTAAAAAAGAATGAAGCACTTGTCAAATTTGACGCTGAGGTCACTCCCGTAGAGGAGATGGCAGCAGCTGTTAAAGAAGCAGGCTATGAGTTGGTAAAATAAGAGAACTGTCCAGAAGGACAGTTTTCTCTGGGAAGATAAGTTTACATATGTAAACTATGGAGGGATAGAAAATGAAAAGCCAAAACTTTGTCATAACTGGAATGACTTGTGCAAACTGTGCAAATACGGTATCTAAAGCTTTGAACAGTTCCGATAAGATTAAAGAAGCTACCGTAAATCTAGCCACAGAAAAGGCAAAAGTTATCTTTGATGATAATATTAGCGACCAAGAGGTGATAAAGATTGTCGAAAAAGTAGGTTATGGTGCGATTGTAAATGACAAGAAGCATCAAGAAAAAATTGCGGCGCAAGCACGTAAACGTGATCGAAATTTACGCCTGTCACTGGTTGTCGCAACTGTATTGACATTACCTTTAGTGATTGCAATGTTTGAAGGGTTGTTGGGGACACACTATCTGATGTTCTTGCACGATCCTGTGCTGCAGTTGATTTTAGCCACACCTGTTCAATTTATTATCGGTTGGCGCTTTTACGTAGGCTCTTATCATGCCTTGAAAAATGGCAATGCAAACATGGATGTCCTGGTTGCTCTTGGAACAAGTGTTGCTTATTTTTCCAGTTTAGTTCTAGCTGTTTTTATGGGACAAAAAAATGCGCTGCATTTTGAGTCTGCCATGGTCATTATTACATTAGTTGTTTTAGGAAAGGTACTTGAACACAATGCCAAAGAGAAGACCACTCAAGCCATTACACGTTTGATGAGTAGTCGAGTGAAAATGGTGCATACAGAAGACGGGGACGTTCCTCTAGAACAAGTGCAAATTGGTGACGTTATTCAAGTTTTTCCAGGTGAGAAAGTGCCTTTAGATGCCATGATTTTAAAAGGAAAAGCTTCCTTTGACGAGAGTCATCTTACAGGAGAAGCTTTGCCAGTCGTCAAGGGAGACGATGAAACATTATTTGAAGGTACTGTGAATTTAGACGGTTCAATCAAGGCAGTGGTGGTTCGTGATGTTAATGACTCAACAATCTCGCGTATGGTTGAACTGATGGAAGAAGCACAAGCCTCTAAACCAGATATTCAAAAATTTGCAGATAGGCTTTCAAATGTTTTCGTTCCGATTGTTTTGGTTATTTCTTTGCTCACTTTTATTGTCACATGGGCTGTGACGGGTGTTTTGCTGACAGCGATTATGCATGCTGTAGCGACATTAGTCATTGCTTGCCCTTGTGCACTTGGTTTGGCTACTCCAACAGCGATTATTTCGGGGACTGGACTAGCAGCTAAAAACGGCTTACTCTTGAAAAATGCTAACGCTCTGGAGCTTACCAATACTGTAAAAACAGTTTTCTTTGATAAGACAGGGACGATTACCACAGGAGAATTTGAGCTTTCAAACTTTGACGGTAGTGCAGAAGACTTTAAAATATTGGCAAGTTTAGAAAAGCACTCCAATCATCCCTTGGCCCAAGCTGTAAAAGCAGAAAAAACTTATGACGTAGAAAATCTCAAAGAAATCGCTGGTCGTGGACTGTCTGCTGAGATTAATGGACGTAGATATTTTGCGGGTAATGCGAAACTCATGGAGGAACAGGGACTTCAGTTTGAGGAAAGTACAGATACTGTTATTTATCTGGCAGACGATGAAAAATTACGAGCAACAGCTACTTTCAAATCTGCTATTAAAGCAGAAAGTGTTCAAACAGTGGCCGAGTTGAAGAAAGCTGGAATTCGTACAGTGATGCTAACGGGAGATAATGCGAACTCAGCCAAGAAGATTCAAAAAATTGTAAATTTAGACGAGGTGAGAAGTAATCTTTCACCAGAGGATAAAGCTCAAATCGTTCAAGATACGCCGCATTCTATTATGGTAGGAGATGGTATCAATGATGCTATCGCCTTGGCCAGCAGTACCGTAGGCGTTGCGATGGCGACCGGTTCAGATATTGCTATGGAAGCAGGAGATGTGACTATCATGGGTGGAAAAATCCATAAGCTTATCGACCTGTTTACCGTCTCTCGCAAGACCTTGCGTAAAATTAAGCAAAACTACTTCTGGGCTTTTATTTACAATATTATCGGTATTCCTCTCGCAGCTTTCGGGCTCTTAAACCCTATGGTAGCGGCTGCAGCCATGAGTTTATCAAGTGTATCAGTGATTTTGAATTCTCTGCTCTTGACGAAAGCCAAACTCTAAAATCTTCTAAAAGTAAAGTACATCGAGAGATAAGAGAAGGGACTGAGCAGTCTCTTTTTCTTTTGGAGCGATAAACTGGGCGTTAATCGCTATTTTTCTCATCAAACACTCATTTCATTTGACCTTTTTTTTATACTATAGACTCAGAAAGTAAACGTAACATTAGAAATGTATATGTGATGAAAATCCAAAAGTAAATGTTACGCCAAAGGAGGAGTTTATGACACCAGAAAAGAAAAAACAGCGGCGGCTGCGCAACCTCGCACTCCTGTCGCTCTTGCTACTCGCAGTAGGCGGCACCTTCGCCTTCCAAGCCTTCAACCAACGGGCCATCAATGACCGGCTGAATGAAGTGGACATCAATGTCGGTGGCCGTGTCCACGACTACTATAACCGAGACACCGAAAACAAGGACGTCTTCGTGGAAAACTACGGGGAACGGCCAATCATGGCCCGGATACGCCTGTCCGAGTTCCTCGAAACCCGCCAGCGTAATGAAGCCAACTTCACGCCCCTGGTCGCAGGGACCAGCCGTGACGATGTAGAAAACTGGACCACATGGATCCCAAGCGCAGGCAATATCAATGACCGTGCAAACAATAATCCGTCCAATGCCTTTGACCAGTATGCCAGCCTCATCTTTGGTTGGGAACGTTCCGGTCAAGATGCCCCATGGTATATGCCCACCTTCAACCATGACAACCTGGATTTAAGAACAGCAGCGGCAGGCCATGCGCGGGACTGGATCGAAGGGAACGGTGCAACAGATGCGGTCACAGACGGTGCGACACATCCGGGAGATGGAATTGATGCCTACTGGTCAGCAAACGAAAACTTTGACAACAGTGGTCCAATCTGGCCGGGAGAAGAAGTGACCAACCAAACTGCTCAAAACTTACAACAAGACCGTGCGCCAATGACCATGAACCAGTGGAGCAACTTACCTAACGAAGACAAGATAGGCAACTTCTGGGTGGTTGACCACAACACAGGTTGGGCTTACTGGGCCAACAGACTGGACAGTGAGCAAGCCAGCTCTTACCTGCTTGATGCAGCGGAGATGACAGCTGACATTGAGGACAAGGTTTTTAACGGCTTTTACTACTATGGGATCCATGTCGAGAGTGGACTGGTACACCCTGACCAACATGAGGAGTTCCTCAATGACGGGGAGCAACACCATGCGGAGCTGGCAGACCTTCTCCATGGTATCCAGAACGGAGTGATGTTTGATGATGGACCAAACCCACTGCCTAATGAAGACAGTGCCCCTGCAGCCTTTGACTTTTCGACCATGCGTCCGGGGCGTATCTTTACCATGGCTGGGGAGCAGTACCGCTACCTTGAAAACATGGGTTCTGGGAATCATATGATTATCCGAAATGGTGTAATTACGAATATCCCCTTGACACAACATGAAGCAGAATTGAATACTTGGCGCCAAGCTCTTGCCCCAGAAGTTCAGGCGATGATTCAACCTGTCTCTGTCCCATTTATAGGTCCTGCTATTTTGGATGAAAATATTGTTTGGGAAGGCGGCTGGCGTTGGATAATGAGTGACAGCAGCTTGGCTCAATTTCCTGATGCTGCGGCTGACATCACTCAAGTTGACTCAGGTGGCACCCCACGTGCTTTTACTCTTTCTGTAGCAGATGTGCTACGCTTATCAGGTCCAGGCCGTGCTTTTCCTAATAGAGTTTCTCGTGTAGGTGCAGGTAATTTAATTTGGTGGACGCGTACGCTTTCATCACAAAGTCCTAATCCTGATACAGGTTGGCTTGTTCAGAGGGCGCGTCCTGACATACCTGTGGCTGCAGGAGAATTAATTTCACACTGGTCTACAAACTCTTCAGGAGCCTATGGCGGCATGCGCCCAGCCCTCATCATCAATCCAGCAAACTAAAAAACTAGCTCAGCTAGCAAGCGTGTAAAAATCACTCCATGCGGCACTTTGTCTGTCTCATTAAGTGATTTTTTTGCTGCACACTGTCATTTTGTACAGGTTTTCTGACTTTTTTATGCAAAGTGAATACATTTTCATAAGTAAATTGACTATAATGATTTCAGTTTTAAAGATAGCGTTTTCACAAAACGTTCAAATAACCCTATCGGAGGATTTTCTTTGGAAGCACAATTTTCTACAAGTAAGCAAACGTCTGCACGTGAAGTACAGATAGGAAAAGCTGTTCCTGTTATTCTTTTACTCATGATTTTTTCCTTAGTCATTGATAATTCATTCAAAATTATTTCGCCCAAGCTGGTAGGATATTTTCATGTCTCTGCCAGTACAGTTGCTTGGCAAGTCACATTGGCCGGTTTAGTTATAGGCATGGGAGCAGTTGTCTATGCATCATTATCAGACAGTATCAGTATTCGAAGCTTACTTATTTTTGGTATCTTTTTAATTTCTATAGGTTCTTTTTTGGGATATGTGGTGCATCACAACTACTGGCTGGTTGTCTTTTCCAGAGTTATTCAAGCGGCGGGTTTAGGTGCGACTGAAACACTTTATCTTATTTTTGTTGCCCGTTATGTGACACCAGCTAAGCAGAAAAAATATTATGGTTTTTCCACCGCGAGTTTTCAAATTGCAACGGTTATTGGAACATTGACCGGAGGTTTTATCACTACCCATCTGGCTTGGCAAAATTTATTTCTCGTGCCACTCCTTTCTCTCTTTTTTATTCCCTTTCTTTTGAAGTATCTTCCTGAGGAATCAGGGGAGAAAAAATATATTGATGCTCTTGGAATTATACTTGTGGCAACTGTAGCTGTCACTGCGATGATCTATCTGACAAACTTTTCTTGGTTGGTGCTGATGGGTTTTATCTTTTCTACAGTGGTGTTTTTATTTTATATTTCCCAAAAGAAAAATGCTTTTATTACCATTGATTTCTTTAAAAATAAGTTGTTTGTCCTTACGCTGCTCGCAGCTCTTCTCATCTATTCTACTCAAGCAGCTTTCACCTTGAATACTTTTTCCTTCCTCTTAACCACTGTTTATCATATGCAGCTGGATGGTGTATCGCTGATGTTTATTCCAGCATGTTTGGCTGCGGCATTGGTCGGAAGCCTGTCAGGAAAGATTGCCTCTAAGCTTGACTCTTTTCAAGCCGTTCTTGTGTCAATGCTTGCTATCGTTCTTTCGATTCTATTGGCTGCCTTTCTCATGGGTGCATCGGTCTTTATTTTTGCAGGATTGCTCATTTTAAGTTCATGTGCCTTTGCGATGCTGTACGCGCCGCTTATGCATACAGGCCTTGAAAGAATGCCAAAGGCAAATAAGGGAACAGCTATTGGCTTTTACAATCTCTGTATCAATATTGCAATGTCTGTTGGCTTTACCTACTCTTCACGTTTTATCGATGGCGTAAACTTATCCCTCTTTCTGTCTACTGTAAAAGGTCACTATAGTGAAGTTTTACTCATGATTTCTTTTGTAGCTTTATCAGCCTTAGCCCTCTTTATTTTCTTAATCAGAGGACAGATTCCGAATAAGAAAAGTTTTTCTGATTGAAACTTTATCTTTGGAAACCTATTCGCTGTTAAATAGTTTATAATAGTATTATATAGAGTTCATTAAGAAGGAGAATATTATGCCTAAGAAATTTAATCGTGTTCATCTCATCGTTATGGATTCAGTGGGTATTGGAGCTGCACCAGATGCGGATAAATTCTTTAACCATGATGTAGAAACCCATGAAGCAGTGAATGACGTTAACTCAGATACGATTGGCCACATTTCAGAAATTCGTGGGTTGGATGTCCCAAATCTTCAAGCCATGGGTTGGGGAAATATTCCGCGTGAAAACCCTCTTAAAACAGTGCCTGCAGCTGAACGTCCTCAAGCCTATGTGACAAAGTTACAAGAAGTTTCTAAAGGTAAAGATACAATGACTGGCCACTGGGAAATCATGGGCTTGAATATTCAAACCCCTTTCCCAACTTATCCTGAAGGTTATCCTGAAGATTTGCTCCAAAAGATTGAAGAATTTTCAGGCCGCAAAATTATCCGTGAAGCGAACAAACCTTACTCTGGCACAGCTGTAATTGATGATTTTGGCCCACGTCAAATGGAAACGGGAGAATTGATTATTTATACGTCAGCTGATCCTGTATTACAAATTGCGGCACATGAAGATATTATTTCACGTGAAGAATTGTACAAAATTTGCGAATATGTGCGCTCCATCACACTTGAAGGTTCAGGCATCATGATTGGCCGCATCATTGCACGCCCTTATGTAGGTACACCGGGGAACTTTACGCGTACAGATGGGCGACGTGACTATGCTTTGAGTCCATTTGATGAAACAGTTTTGGAAAAACTTTATAAGGCTGGAGTTGATACATATTCTGTAGGAAAAATCTCTGACATTTTCAATACTGTTGGTGTCAAATACGATATGGGACACAACAAAAACGATATGGATGGCGTGGATCGCTTGCTAAAAACAATGCGTAAAGACGAATTCGTTGAGGGCTTTAGTTTTACTAACTTGGTTGACTTTGACGCAAAATATGGTCACCGCCGTGATGTTGAAGGCTATGGTCAGGCTATTGAAGACTTTGACGGACGTCTGCCTGAAATTATTGAAGCGATGCGAGAAGACGACTTACTGATGATTACAGCTGACCACGGTAATGACCCAAGTTATGTGGGCACAGATCATACACGTGAATATATTCCGCTCGTTATTTTCTCACCTTCATTGAAAAAGCCAAAAGTTTTGCCTCTGGGTCACTTTGCTGATATTTCTGCCACTATTGCAGACAACTTCAATGTTGATAAGGCCGAAATTGGAGAATCATTCCTTGAAAGCTTGGTCTAATTAACAGTTAAAAAGTTTGCTAGGGAAGAAGATACTAGAATAATAAAAATTAAAGGAATGAAAAAAATGGATGTGAAAGTAAAGTTAGCTGAAACAACAAAGTTTCTCAAAGCGCAAGGTGTAGGTGAGATTGACGTTGCACTCATCTTAGGATCAGGCTTGGGAGAATTAGCAGGAGAAATTGAAAATCCTGTTATTATCAAATATGAAACAATTCCACATTTCCCTGTATCAACAGTTGTCGGACATGCAGGACAACTTGTATATGGTGACTTGTCAGGGAAGAAAGTCATTGCTATGCAAGGGCGTTTCCATTTCTATGAAGGAAATGCAATGGATGTGGTAACTTATCCTGTACGTGTTTTCTCAGCTCTTGGTACACCATCAATCATTGTTACCAATGCCGCAGGTGGTGTAAACGAGAACTTTGCGCCTGGTGATTTGATGATTATCAGTGACCATATTAATTTTATGGGAACAAACCCACTGATTGGTCCTAACGACGATGAAATTGGTCCGCGTTTCCCAGACATGTCACAAGCTTATGACAAAGCTTATCAAGAGCTCGCTAAGGAAACAGCAACAGAAATGTCAGTCAAGGTTCAAGAAGGTGTCTACATGGGCTTCACAGGGCCTACCTATGAAACTCCGGCTGAAATCCACATGGCACGTACACTGGGCGCTTCAGCAGTAGGTATGTCGACTGTTCCTGAAGTCATTGTGGCGGTTCATTCAGGAATGCGCGTTTTAGGTATTTCATGCATTACTAACCTGGCTGCAGGCATGCAGAGTGAACTTAACCACGCGGAGGTTGTTGAGACAACAGAACGTGTGAAAGAAACATTTAAAACACTTGTTAAGAATGTTTTAGTAAAAATGTGATAAAATAAGAGAAAACGTGTTAGCGTTTTCTTTTTTTAGTGAAGAAATAGACACTAAAATAAATCAAAACAGTAAGGAGTAACTATGTCAGTTCATATCGAAGCCAAAGAAGGTCAAATAGCAGATAAAATCCTCTTGCCCGGTGATCCACTGCGTGCCAAGTTCATTGCGGAGAACTTTCTCAAGGATGCTGAACAATTCAACAATATTCGAGGCATGTTGGGCTATACAGGACTCTACAAGGGGCATCGTATTTCCGTTATGGGAACAGGGATGGGTATGCCTTCTATCTCTATCTATGCTCATGAGTTAATCACCGAATATGGTGTGAAAAAACTGATTCGTGTTGGCACAGCAGGTGCATTAAATGAAGCGGTTCACGTGAGAGATTTGGTTTTGGCGCAAGGGGCAGCAACGACTTCACGCATTATCAAAAATGACTGGCCTCAGTTTGATTTACCACAAATTGCGGATTTTGATTTGTTAGACAAGGCCTACCATATCTCTAAAAACTTAGGCATTCAAACGCATGTGGGAAATGTTCTTTCGACAGACCTTTTCTACAGTGACATTGACACTCTTGCCATCGGAAAACTGGGGGTCAAAGCTGTGGAGATGGAAGCGGCGGCACTTTATTATCTGGGTGCTAAACATAATGTTCAGACTTTAGGAATTATGACAATCTCAGACAGTTTGGTAACTGGAGAATCAACTAGTGCGGAAGAACGGCAAAATACCTTTACAGATATGATGAAAGTGGGCTTGGAAACACTTATCCTTTAAAGAAAAGAGCACATCAAAAAGCCGAACGTTTTATGAGTGAAAATGCGTATTTCACTTTTAATCAAAGCAATTTCCAAATGTTTTTGTTAAAATGATAGGGAAGTTATAAAGAGTAAGGGAGTCGCTGAAGAGATGAAAACAGATATCGAAATCGCACAAGAGTGCAAGATGGAAGCCATCACAGATGTCGCTGAAAAAATCGGTTTAAGTTTTGAGGATATCGAACTTTACGGAAAATACAAGGCTAAAATACCGCTTGAAAGTCTCAAAAAGTTTGAGAGTAATGCCGAAGGAAAACTTGTACTGGTTACATCGATAAACCCTACTCCTGCAGGTGAGGGAAAATCGACGGTGACAGTTGGACTGGCAGATGCCTTTGCTCGTTTGGGGCAAAAGGTCATGGTAGCATTGCGTGAACCTTCTTTAGGACCTGTGATGGGAATCAAAGGTGGCGCAACAGGTGGCGGCTATGCTCAGGTTCTGCCTATGGAAGACATCAACTTGCATTTTACTGGTGATATTCATGCGATGACGACAGCGAATAATGCGATTGCAGCTCTTTTAGATAATCACATCTTCCAAGGGAACGCCCTAAATATTGACAGCCGTCGCGTGGTTTGGAAACGTGTCTTGGATATGAATGACCGCGAACTCCGTCATATTGTTGCCGGCTTAGGCAGTGTGGTTAACGGTGTGCCACGTGAGGACGGTTTTGACATTACTGTAGCCAGTGAGATTATGGCTGTTTTATGTTTGGCTACTTCATTGACGGACCTGAAAGAACGCCTTTCACGTATCGTGGTAGCTTATACCTATGATCGTCAGCCTGTAACTGTGGGCGATTTGGAGATTGAAGGGGCTGTTGCGGTCCTATTGAAAGATGCGCTTAAGCCAAATCTGGCACAAACCATCGAAGGAACACCGGTATTGGTGCACGGCGGTCCCTTTGCCAACATTGCGCACGGCTGTAACTCTGTTTTAGCTACAAAAACAGCCTTAAAATTAGCAGATGTGACCATTACAGAGGCTGGATTTGGTGCAGATCTAGGTGGGGAAAAATTCCTCGATATTAAAACACGTCAGCTGGGTAAAACGCCTGATGCTATTGTTATCGTTGCTACCCTTCGCGCATTAAAAATGCACGGTGGCGTTGCTAAAACAGAACTCACTGAAGAAAATGTAACAGCTGTTACCCAAGGCTTTGCAAATCTGAAGCGGCACATTAAAAACATGGCAAGTTACGGTACGCCGATTGTTGTAGCCATCAATCAATTTGCCAGTGATACTGAGGCCGAGATTGCTGAGTTAACACGTCTTGTTGAAGCAGAAGGCGTTGCTGTGAGTTTGACACAAGTCTTTGAAAAGGGCGGCGCCGGCGGAATTGATTTAGCTGAAAAACTAACAAACATCTTCACTCAGGAAGCAAAAGAATTCCACTATCTTTATGATTTAGAAGCCTCAGTAGAAGAAAAAATCACAACAGTTGTGACACAAATTTACGGTGGCAAGAAGGTTAACTTTTCTGCAAAAGCAGCACGTCAATTGAAAGAAATTGAGGAAAATGGTTGGGATAAACTTCCCGTTTGTATGGCCAAGACCCAGTATTCATTTTCAGATAATCCCAAACTTTTGGCAGCACCAGAAGGTTTTGAAGTGACCGTACGTGAGCTGGTGCCAAAGATAGGTGCAGGATTTATCGTGGCCTTATTAGGAGATGTCATGACAATGCCTGGTTTACCTAAAAAACCAGCAGCTCTGAATATGGACATTGACGAGTCGGGAAAAATCACAGGTCTATTTTAAGAAAAGGAGAGCCATGGTAAAATCAAAAATCACGCCTTTTATCACACTAAATGGTAAAGCCAAAGAAGCTATGAATTTTTATGCGAGAGTTTTACCAGAAACGAAAATTACACGGATGGACTTTTATAAAGATAGTCCAGATTTTAGCGACATTGAAGGCGAACTCGTCTTATATGGTGCCTTATCCATAAAAGGAGCAGAAGTTTTCTTTTTAGACATGCAAGAGCAATATTCTGCACCTGAGCCAACTTGGGCACATTCTCTTTATCTTGACTGCGACACAGAGCAGGAATTTGATCAAATTTTTGCAGCTTTATCGGAAACAGGTTCAGTGATGATGGGTCCTGAGTCTGTAGGAAACATTCGTAAGTGTGCCTGGATTACCGATAAGTTTGGCATCACTTGGCAGCCTGTGTGGGAGTAATATTGAAAGCTTTTCTTTTTGAAGAAGAGCTTTTTTTAATGGAGTCATTAAAGAAATGAAAAGCCGCTATAAAAATTTTTTAACCCCTTGATAAGCAAATGATATGACAAACTCAGAAGGCCCGTGGTAAACTTTAGATATCAAAATTTTAAGGAGAACATCACTATGAAAAAGTCACTGAAGCTTTCGCTCGCGCTTGTTTCGCTTATCGCTGCAGGAGCTTTAGCTGCTTGCAGTAATGGTGGTTCAGCAAATAAAGAAGAATCGGCAAAGAAGCAAACGGAGATTGTTGTAGCTACAGATGGAGCAACAAAACCCTTTACATATGCGGACAGTCAAGGGAACTTGACAGGCTATGATATTGAGGTGGCGCGCGCTGTTTTTGACAAGTTGCCCGAATATAAGGTGACTTATCAAGCGGTTGACTTTTCTGGGATTGTTCCAGGATTGGACAGTGGACGTTACCAGATGGGAGCCAACAACTTTGGTTGGTCAAAAGAGCGGGCAGAAAAATATAACTTTTCCTTCCCAATTTCCAAATCTAATAATGCTGTCTTGATAAGGGACGGGAACTATAAAACGCTGGCAGATCTTGCTGGTAAGAGCACAATTGGAAATCCAGCATCCAACTATACAAAAATGATTAAAGATTGGAATGCTGCCAATCCAGATAAAAAGATAAATATCAGTTATTCGGCAGACAGTACCTCAATCAATACGCGCTTTAATCAAATTGAGTCCGGAAAGATTGACTTCATGCTCTATGATAAGATTTCTCTCAAATCAAGTGTGAAGGAGCAAGGATTTGATAGCTTGAAAATTCAAGATATCGATACTTCAACAGGAGATCCGGAGCATGACGGCTACGAATATTTCCTCTTTGCAAAGGATGAAGCAGGTGCAGAATTGCAAGCTAAGGTTAATAAAATCCTTGCTGAGCTTGAAAAGGATGGGACACTGAAAAAACTTTCTGAGAAGTACTTTGAGGGGAACTTTGTTCCGGAAGCAGACAAGTTTAAGTAGGACGGAGAGAAGACGTCTTTTCGAAAAAGAAGAAGCAGAAGAAACATTTCAAAGACAAGAAAAAATTGTAAGATTCTTGTATAATAGTAGGAGTAGTGTAAAAGCTGTCCCTGAGTTTCTCACACACAAGCTATTTGTGATAGGAGTGAGGGACTTAGACAGCTTTCTTTGATGAAGATAAAATGAATAAAAAGAAAAAAATAATTTTGGGATTGGGAGTTTTGCTCCTGTTGATTATTTTGCCCATGCTTCCGTTTTTAATGATTCAAGGGCAATATAGTTTTGATGAATTTTGGTCCATGTTTTTCACTAAGATATTCAGCTGGAAAGCCTTTAGTTCAGCTTTTCTGCCGATTATTAAAATGATTCCCGTCTCTCTGCAGATGACACTCATTGCCATGTTTTTTGGTCTTATTTTTGGTCTGTTACTCGCACTTGTAAGAATAAATAAAATTCCTATTTTGGATCAATTGCGTGCCTTGTTTGTCTCCTTTACACGTGGGACTCCGATTCTGGTACAACTTTACTTGACCTATACAGGAATTCCCTTGATTCTTAAAGCGATTAACATGAATTACGGGACGAATTATACAGTGAACTCAGTGCCCGCCATGCTCTTTGTTATCGTAGCCTTTGCGCTTAATGAAGGGGCATATAATTCGGAAACAATTCGCTCAGCTATCCAATCTGCAGACAAAGGACAAATCGAAGCAGCGCGTTCTCTAGGAATGACAAATTTTCAAGTTTTCTGGCGTGTGACCTTACCTGAGGCAGCATCAGTTGCGACAGCTCCACTGGGCAATGCCTTGATTGGCTTGCTTAAGTCAACTTCTCTGGCCTTTGTCGCTGGCGTGGTTGAGATGACCGCCCAAGCTCAAATCATTGGTGGTTCAAACTTCCGTCTCTTTGAAACTTATCTCGCTTTGGCCTTACTTTACTGGCCCATCTGTATCGTTTTAGAAATCTTGATTCGTAAGATTGAAAGCAAACTGGAAATCAAAATGCCTAAAGCAGCGCGGAAGATTTCACTTGGACGCAATCCTTTTGACAACGGGGTGACCAACAAATGATAAAAATTTCAAATTTAAGTAAGTCCTTTGCCGGAAATGTGGTTCTTGATAATCTTAATCTGGAGATTAATGAAGGTGATGTTGTTGCACTTATTGGTGCATCAGGTGCCGGCAAGTCCACTTTTCTCCGTTCAATCAACTATCTGGAAGAAGCAGACAGTGGACAGTTGGAAATTGATAATTTCAAGGTGGATTTTGAACATATCAGCAAACAAGAAATTCTTGAGCTGCGTCGCAAAACAGGTATGGTATTTCAACAGTTCAATCTCTTTGAACGTCGCACAGCTCTCGAAAATGTGATGGAGGGCTTGATCCAAGTTAAGAAAATGCCTAGAGCAGAAGCACAGAAGCTGGCTGAGGAAAACTTAAGAAAAGTCGGCCTTGCAGATCGTATGGATTATTATCCAAAGTTCTTATCTGGTGGGCAAAAGCAGCGCGTAGGAATAGCTCGAGCAATGGCAATGAAACCGACCTTGCTGCTGCTTGATGAACCGACATCAGCACTTGATCCTGAGCTTGTAGGGGAAGTGCAAGAAACCATTCTCAATGCAACCAAAAACAAACAAACGATGGTTTTGGTCAGTCATGAAATGGATTTTGTCTATAATGTCGCAACAAAAGTGCTCTTCCTTGAGAAAGGTAAAATTATTGAAGAAGGCAGTCCTGAGGAAGTCTTCCATCATCCCAAAAATCCACGGACGCATGAATTTCTCTCTCGTCATGTTAAAACCATTGATATAGGAAGGTCAAATGATTAATTTAGTTTTACAGTTTTATCTTAAAGGTTTACTCGTTTCTTTTTTAGTAGTCGGATTGCTCAGCCTTTTATATGGTTTTATTTATTGGGCCCGAAATCGTCATAAACCGCGAAATGTCTGGCGCAACCGCTTGTTTGATATTATCTTAATCGATATTTTGACCATTCCCATTTTGAGTTTTGCTATTGTGGGCATCTTGATTATTTTTAGAATTCGTGGTTTATAAATCAAAATAATGGCAAAAAATTTAAAGAGAATTTATAATGGTTTTATAACTGGAGAGGTGAATTATGACAGAAAAAATATACGATGTAGTAGTTATTGGTGCAGGGCCTGCAGGCATGACCGCGGCTATGTACAGTGCAAGAAGTGAGATGAAAACTTTGCTCTTGGAACGTGGTGTTCCTGGTGGACAAATGAATAACACGGCTGAAATTGAAAACTATCCAGGTTATGGGCAAATCATGGGTCCTGAGCTCTCAATGAAAATGTACGAACCACTAGCTGACCTTGGTGTTGAAAATGCTTATGGCTTTGTAACGTCTATTGTAGATAATGGTGCGACTAAAACGATTCATACTGAAGAAGAAGTATTTGAAACGAAATCAATCATTATTGCGACAGGAGCAAATCACCGTAAGCTAGGTGTACCCGGAGAAGAAGAGTACGGTGCGCGTGGCGTGTCCTACTGTGCAGTTTGTGATGGTGCTTTCTTCCGCGACCAAGATATCTTGGTTGTAGGTGGCGGAGATTCTGCTGTGGAAGAAGCAATCTTCTTGACACGTTTTGGTAAATCAGTAACCATCATGCATCGTCGTGATGAACTCCGTGCTCAGAAGATTATTCAGGAACGTGCCTTTGCAAATGATAAAATCAAATTTATCTGGGACTCTGTTCTTGAAGAAATCAAAGGTGACGACCGTAAAATTGAATCTGTGCGCTATAAAAATGTTAAAACAGGTGAAATTACTGAAGCAGACTTTGGCGGTATCTTTATCTATGTTGGTCTAGATGCTGTTTCTGAGTTTGCTCGTGACCTAGGGATAACTGATGAAGAAGGTTGGATTATCACAGATGCTACGATGAAGACAAGTATTCCGGGCATCTTTGCTGTTGGAGATGTCCGTCAGAAAGACTTCCGACAAATTACAACTGCAGTAGGCGATGGTGCTCAAGCAGCGCAAGAAGCTTACAAATATGTTGAAGGCTAAATAAAAATACCGTTTGAAGACCAAAGAACTGAGAACGGAGTATAAATCAAGAAACTTGGCATTTCAATCATGTTTACCAATCTTTTATCATTCGTATTCTGATGATAATTATGTTATAATTGTTTCAGTGTAATTCTGATTAAGGAAGAAAAGTATATGGATAAAGTGATTTTTGACGTTTTACTCGTCGCTATGTTGATTGTTTCTGCAATTTTAGTTGTTTCAATTTTGATGCAGCCTTCTAAGCAAGATGGCGCAGCCGATGCATTTTCGGGAGGGTCAGGTGAACTCTTTGAGCGTCGTAAGGCTCGTGGTTTTGAAGCAGTAATGCAAAGATTTACAGCTATTACTATTGGAATCTGGCTTCTTCTCGGTTTCATGTTGGTCGTTTTATCAACGAAGTAATATTAAAATAGAGTATCTTAAGAAGTAGTGGTCAACTGAATTTCTAGTGGCTGCTATTTTTTATTTTTAGAAAAATAAAGTTTTATAGACAAAAGTTAACAGATATTCCACTTTTTTTGGTATAATTTAACTACATAATTTCATAATTTCAATTTACTCCTCAGTTTATGGCACCTTCGAAAAACTGAGGGGTTTTTATATGTTTTTTTAAAGAAAAGTGGTGAGTAGAGGATAGAGAAAGGGAGATAAGTTTGCGCAATGTAAATTTTGACAGTTGTAAACCGCTATATGTACAGGGCTTTAAAGGTATTCTCAAAATTTTTTAGAAAAAATAAGCTTTAGGACTTGACGTTTACAAAAGTAAACGTTATAATACAAGTGTAGTTTACAAATGTAAATGAAAAAGGCGGGCTTATGAAACAAATAACTGAAATTAATGGACAGAAGAAACGATGTTGCTTGTCATTTAAAACCGCTATTGAGAAGCAATGAACAAGCTAAAAATAAGGAGTTAGAATGACAAACTACATTTTGAAAGAAGGCGACAGTAGCCTTGCGCCAATTTTAGTTTTACACAGTACAGGCGGTGATGAACACCAGTTAGTGCCACTTGCAGAGGAATTATTCCCCAATCATCCCTTTTTGTCTATTCGTGGACGGATTAGTGAGCAGGGGATTAATCGCTATTTTAAGCTTAAGGGACCAGGCTTTACGAAAGAAAATTTTGACTTGGTTTCTTTAGAAAAAGAGGCACAGTGGCTGACGAAGGAAGTAGAACGTTTGGGGCAGCATTACCAACTAAATCTCTCAAAGCTGAATGTCATCGGCTATTCAAACGGGGCCAATATGGCGCTCTATATGCAACTTAAGGGGCTGTTCAAGTTTGAAAAAATCTTGGCTTTTCACGCCATGCAGCTTACCGAAGTTGGCAGACCAGTTCTTTCTGATGAGAGTAAAGTTTTTCTTACTCATGCGGATAATGACCCGATTGTGAGCAGAGAAAATCTTGAAGATCTCTCTACTGATTTGGAAAAAACGAAATGTCAGCTTGAAATATTTAAGACCAAATTTGGTCATCAACTGAGCGATGAAGAAATCTCTGCAGCAAAAAAATGGTTAGCAAAATAAAAAGAAGATGTCTCTAAAAGAACACATCTTTCCAATAGAAAAAATAATAGAAAAATTGAAAAAAGAGGAAAAACAAATGACTACAGAAATCGAAATACAAAATATCCTTAGCGGTGTTCACCACGTCACAGCAATCACATCAAGTGCACAAAAAAACTATGACTTCTTTACAAATATTTTAGGCTTACGTTTGGCAAAATTGACCGTCAATCAAGATGATTATGAGACTTATCACCTTTACTTCACAGGGGAAGAGGGGAAAAGTCCAAACATGACTTTCTTTGACTTCAAGGATATTCCAAAAGGGATGCATGGCGCAAACAATATTGAACGTGCTTCTTTCCGTGTACCTACAGATGAATCACTTGTTTATTGGGCTAAACGCTTTGAGCAAGCTCATGTTAAACATGGAGAAATCAATGTCAAATTTGGCAAAAAAACACTTGAATTTGAAGACTTTGACGGTCAAAAATACCAATTGATTTCAGACCAAGACAACACAGGTGATGCTGCACTTGATCGCTCATGGATTCTCTCCAATGTTGAACCTGAGCATGGTATCATTGGTATGGGGCCAGTTTTTGTAAAAGTTACCGACACATATAATCTGCGCATTATTTTGGAAACAGTTTTCGGTTTCCGTTATGCAGGGCAAGAAAATAACTTGCATCTGTTTGAAGTGGCCAATGGAGGAAACGGAGCGGCCTTGATTATCGAAGAAGCAGAGGAAAATGAACGTTATGCTTATCAAGGTTACGGTACAATTCATCACTTGGCTTTAGGAACAGCTAATCCAGAGACGTTGAAATATTGGATTGAACGTATTCAAACTTTCCGTTTGCCACATTCGGGCTTAGTTGATCGTTTCTATTTCTCAAGCGAGTATGTTCGAGTTGCTCCTGGTGTTCTTTTTGAGATTGCCACATTTACACCTGGTATTGGGGCACTGGAGATGGCAGAGGCTGGTGAAGGGGCTGTCGACAGTTATGAAGAAGCCTTGATTACCTCAGGTTTCTGGATTGACGAAACAAAAGAAGAAGCTGGGAAAGATTTAAGTTTACCGCCGCATCTTTTCCCAGAAGATGAAGCGGTTAAAGCACGCACAGCAGCAAGCCTCCGTCCTTTAGATACCTCAGATACAATGCGTGACCGTCGTCAAGATGAGTTATGGACTGTTGATAAAGTTGTGGAACGTAAAGAGGGAGAAAGTCTAGAAGAATTTGAACAGCGTTATCTGGGCTAAGTCATCGCCCTCTAAAATTCGAGTCTCTAGGAGAAGCTGAACAGCGGTAATAAATCATAAAAAGTAAAAATAGAATCGCTTATGCGGCTCTATTTTTGTTTTGCGACTTTATGAATAATCTGGCTGTTTTTAGTAGCCTTTTTAGAGCTTGTTTTTTTCTCGAAAACTTTGTGGTATCCCTGCTCATGTTAGCTAAAAATCTTAAATCTTGTGGTCGATTGGCGAGCAGCAAGCATTTGTATTTTACAGCAGTCTTTGAAAAAGGAGACGATAAGAAAACCATCCGTTCATCGGATGGTCATTAAGAGTTCTGATATTTATTTATCTTCATACCCGTGATTTTTTCCACTTAATATGTATCAACTTCTTGTGAAGATTCCAGCATCAAGTTTTTGAACATTTGTGATAGAGAAATTGCATCTTTTTCAGATGGTTCAGTTATGCTCTTATTTTCTTTACTTGACTTAGCAGTGACAGTCATTTTGAATTTGGCACTTGTTTTTCCATCTTTAGACTGAATGTCTCCATTAATTTTAGATTCAGACTCATGTGTTTTAGGATTTAAAGTAGTTTCAACATCCATAGATTTGATGTTTGTATACTTATCTAAGTCATCCATCATCGCTTGGATGTCCTCTTTGTTGGAGGTAGTCATGAGGTTTTTGAGATAGCCTTTGATATCATCACCGTTGCCAGAAAGTTTCATCGTCACTTTATCACCTGACTGAGTAAAGTTCTTTTCAGGAATATCTTTGAAGTTTTTTTCAATATCTTTTTTATCTGTTTTAGTTTTTTCGAAAAACTGATTGTAAGTAGATTCCCATGACTCACTGTCAGTGAGTCCGCCTTGGGAAGTAATGCCGTCCTCCATCACGCTCTGATCAACAAGAAGGTATTTTTGATCCAGTTGGTCAAGGAGTTGACCATAGAGACTTACATAAGGATTGGCAGATTGGAAGTTATCAATCAGAGATGTGACTTGTGAATTTTCTACATAGACGCCTTTTTTACCAAGAAGCATATTCAGTTCAAGCTCTTGGTCTGATATTTTTCCGTCAGTATTAAGTGCAACTACTTTATTGTTGTAATCCACACTTACTTTAACATTCATTGATGCATTGTTAAGAAGAGCATTAATTTCTTTGCTTGATGCATCGCCTTGCATATCAAAGCTGTCAAACTTTATAGATACATCGTGAGAATTATTATCTTGAGATTGATTACTCAAGGCAGTGTAGCTATCAATGTAGTTTTGCTTTGCTGTTTTTGAGTTAGAGCAGGCCGTTAAAGTAAAGGTCGTGAGCAATGCTGCACCAATTAAAAAATGTTTTTTCATACTATACTGTCTCCCAATTTAAGTTTAAGCTAATTTTAAGAAAATAATTCAATAAAGTCAAGCAATAAATGAAAACATATCATCCAAAGAACAGTGCTCAACTTTTTAAACTTTAAATTTACTTTAATTCATATTTGGGCATTTTAGAGGATAAAATGTTGCATATTTATGCAATGAGTTGTATAATAAATGATAAATTAAAATAAAAAGAGAGAAAGATAATGTCGCAACATCCTAAAAATAAATTAACTGCAATTTCTTTAGCTCTGATGATTTTTACCTCCGTTTATGGTTTTGGTAATGTCCCACTTGCCTTTTTTCAAATGGGATATGGATCGATTATATGGTATATCATAAGTGCTTTGGTTTTTTTCATCCCTTTTTCTCTGATGGTCACCGAATTTGGTTCAGCTTTCAAAGCTGAAAAAGGGGGAATTTATACCTGGATGGAAAAATCAGTGGGTCCATCCTTTGCTATGATTGGCACATTAATGTGGTATATGTCCTGGGTCATTTGGTTTGTTTCTGTGGGAAATCGTATACTGGTCCCTATTTCTAATATGATTTTTGGGACAACGGTTCTGCCCAGCACAGTTATCGTGTCCCTTTTGGCCATACTCATCATGTTCCTTGTAACCTTTGTTTCCCTTAAAGGGCTTGAAACGATAAAAAAAGTAGCCTCGATTGGAGGAATTGCTGTTGTTTCACTTAACTTTATCCTCATCATTGGTGCCTTTATTATTTTAGCGAAAAGTGGTTTTCATCCAGCTACTCCCCTGACACTGGAGTCCTTAGTGTCCACCCCTAATCCAACGTTACAACCTGCAAGCTTTGTCACTTTTATTGCCTTTTTAGTTTATGCAATCTTTGCTTACGCTGGGGTAGAATCAGTGGGCGGACTGGTCGATGAGACTGTAGAGCCGAAAAAGAACTTTCCTAAAGGTATCCTACTTTCAGCTGCCATTATCGGTATTGGTTATTCTTTCATGATACTTTGTACAGGCTTTTTCATTAATTTTGATAAGGACTGGATTCCAGGTATTATGGATGGCTCAGTGAACCAAGGGAATATAACCTACTTTATGATGCAGGAATTAGGAGAAAAGCTGGCAGAAGTCTTCCAGCTGTCGTCTGGCGCAGTGCATACATGGGGAACGGTTTTTGCCCGTTATGTGGGTCTTTCCATGTTTCTCTCTCTGACAGGCGCCCTCTTTACACTTATTTATTCTCCACTTAAACAACTGATGGAGGGGACACCTGAAAAGATGTGGCCGGGTAAACTTGGGAAAATCGAGGACGGTGTACCTAAAAATGCCATGAAGGCACAATTTATCATTGTGGCACTCATGATTTTGCTCAACATGTCTATTTCACTTATAAACAAAGGAGCCGCGGATAAATTCTTCTTGGTTATCACCAATATGAGCAATATAGCATCAAGCCTTCCTTATGTATTTATTGTTTTTGCTTATATCAAATTTAAGAAAAATCGTGCCATTGCGAAGCCATTTACCATTATGAAAAACGAACAGTTTGCCATTGGTATCTCGTGGCTTGCGGCTTTGATGATTATTATGGCAGACTTTTTCACAATTATTGAACCGGTAATAAACTATTTCCAAACTTCTTCGGATACCTCTCTGAGCAGTGTTTATTCGGATATTATTTCAATGATTGCTAGACCATTGGTCTTTAGTGTTTTAGGGTGGTGGCTGATTAAAAACTATAAAGGCAAGAAGGTGTAGCTTAAACTACTCCGTAGCGAGAACAGTTGTCTTTTTTAGGAAAAACCTAACATTGACCTGGAAATCCAATTTCCTATAGAGCAATTTTGGAAAAATGAGAGGAAAGATATGCTATAATGATAGCCTAGAAAAGATTTGGGGAGCAGAATATCATGGACAATCACATTAGAGTAAGTCAGATATGGCTTGTCATAATAGGCGTTAGTCTTGTTTTATTTAGTTACGGAACGTACTCTCACAAACTGTTTTTAGAAGGTCTGGGAGCTATAGCTACGGTTGGTGCTTTATTCTGTGGACTGTCGGGTGTAGTCATCCGAGTAATAAGGCGCAAACGTGGTGAACGTTTTAAGTAATCCCGCCGATAAAGCTAATAGTGTCAGTCAGTGTCACCATGTGTGCTGTATACTTTCAGGAGAGAGAATTCAGTCTGTGAGCGACCAAATTCCAAAAGTTATCTAATTACATAGACGTTTAAAAATACTCATACCAATCTGTCCACGCATAAAGCGGTCAACGCCAATTTCCTTCATAAAAGGTTATCCTTGCTCTTTTAGCGTGACTCGCGCATGTCTTTTATTCGTCAAAACTGAAGATTTTTTTAATGCCAGCATGAGGACCGCCTATTCGCAGTTTTCTTGTATATCTTGCGCTTCCCATTATATAGGCAAGAGCACCAAGTTTCGAACATTACTAATAGTAGAATTTTTGCATGATTCAGCATGTGTGATAAAATGAGGGAGGAGGATTAGCGATGGATACAACTCAAGCTCTAGCAAAGCTCAAAGCTCTTGTAAACACATCTTTGCACTATACTAAAGATGTTTACGACCGAGAAAGATTGGAAGAAATGAAAGAAATTCTCCTTGAACTCTCGCAAAACCTGACCTCTTATTCAGAAGATGAACTAGAAGCCTTTTTTAATGAAGACTTAGGTTACGTCACACCAAAAGTGGATGTAAGAGCTGTTGTCTTTGAAGATAATCGTCTCTTACTTGTGAAAGAAAAAGCAGAAGGACGCTGGTCTTTACCTGGCGGTTGGGCAGATGTTGGTTATTCACCAGCAGAAATCGCTCAAAAAGAAGTAAGAGAAGAAAGTGGTCTTGAGGTGCTGCCCTTGCAGCTGTTTAAGCTTGTTGATAAGGCCAAACATCCTTATCCTAAAAGCTTGAATTATGTCTACAAACTTTTCTTTTATTGTGAGGCGAAAACTTTTGAAGTGCAGCCGGGCTTAGAAACTTCGGAGGCACGCTTTTTCTCACGGGAAGAAGTTGTAAACTTACAGAATATCTCGGAAGATCGAAACACACGTGATGACCTTCTGGATGCCTTTGAATTTCATGAGCATCCTACAGCAGGTGCAAAATTTGATCACGTTCAGTAAAGGTAGTTCACTAAAATATCAAATATGTTATAATATCATTATTCCATGCGGACGATGAAAAAGATGGGGCTGTTTAGGATTATTGCCCTTATTGTATAAACGAGCGCAGATAAATCAGTAGAGCGTTTATCGTTTATCGAACTAAAAAGTAGAGCGGGCTGCTTACAGTCCGCATTTTAATTTTTAAAATAATAATGAGTGTTGAAAAGAACCACAAAAGAGCACTGAAAAAGAGATATTGGAGAACTATGAAAATAAAAGAAGTTATTTTAGATGAGCTGAAAAAGCATCCAAAGAGAGGGTACACTGTTGAAGAATTGGCCGTTAAGTTAGGGCTTACGAAGGCTTCAGATTTTAAACGGTTTGTTAAGACTTTAGCTGCCTTAGAAAGTGAAAGATTACTGGAATTTACGAAAAATGGCAAAGTTAGACTCGCTAAAGTGAAGGCTGAACTTGTCGGAAGCTTTCGGGCAAATGCAAATGGTTTTGGCTTCGTGACTATCGATTCAGAGGAAGCTGAAATTTTTATCCCTAAGGGAAGAACAGCTTTTGCTCTTGAAGGGGATGAAGTAAAAGTTGAACTGAAAAGTAATTCCAACCCTTTAAAAGGTACAAGTGCTGAGGGTGTTGTTACAGAAGTTTTGAAACGCTCGGTCACTGAACTTGTCGGAACTTTTGTCAAATTTGACGAAAAAGAGTGTCAAGAGTTTGGGCGTATCGGTTATGTGAAATCACGCGATAAAAAACTACCTTATCCTATCTTTCTGACGGATAAAGGTTTGGTTCCAGAAGATAAAGCGGTGGTCCGTGTTGCGATCACAGCTTATCCGGATAAGAAAAATCCAAAAAGTATGCAAGGCTTAGCTGTCGAAATTGTCGGTCAAGCGGGAGATAAAGGCATTGATGTTCTTGAAGTTTTAGCTTCACTTGGCATTCGTTCTGAATTTCCAGAAGATGTTTTGGCACAAGCGAACGCTGTTCCAGAAGAAGTAGATGAGAAAGATATCATGGGGCGTGTGGACTATCGTAACGAAATCACATTTACCATCGATGGTGCAGATGCTAAGGACTTAGACGATGCGGTGCATATCAAACGCTTGGATAATGGGAACTATGAGTTGGGCGTTCACATCGCCGATGTGTCACACTATGTCACTGAAAATTCGCCCTTGGACCGTGAAGCTTTTGAACGTGGAACGTCAGTATATGTGGCCGATCGTGTTGTGCCAATGCTGCCAGAACGCCTCTCAAACGGAATCTGTTCACTCAACCCACGCGTTAATCGCTTGACCCAGTCTTGTGTGATGGAGATTACGCCAGAAGGAAAAGTCCTTCACTCACAAATAGGACCTTCAATAATCAAAACGACTGAACGTATGACCTATGATGCTGTCAACTTGATGCTTGCTGGTGACGAGGAAGCCTTGGAAAAATACGCTGCCATTAAAGAATCTGTGGCAGTCATGGCTGAACTCCATGAAGCTTTAGCAGTGATGCGTCATCGTCGTGGAGCCATTGATTTTGAAACCACGGAAGCACGCATTATCGTTGACGAAAATGGCTTGCCTATCGAGATTCGCAAGCGGAGTCGTGGAACAGCAGAACGCATGATTGAGTCCTTCATGCTGATTGCTAACGAAACAGTTGCAAGCAGCTTTGAAGCGCGTCATTTGCCAGGGATTTATCGGATTCACGAACATCCTAAGGAAGAAAAAATGATACGCTTTATTGACTTTGCCGCAACCTTTGGCTTGCAAGTCAAAGGGACATCAACAGAAGTTAGCCAAAAAGCTCTGCAAGATTTCTTGAAAAAAGTAAAAGGTCAACCAGGAGAAATGGTCCTCTCAACAATGCTCCTGCGCTCCATGCAACAAGCACGCTATTCGGAAGACAACTATGGGCACTTTGGCTTGGCAGCAGAAAACTATACGCACTTTACCAGCCCAATTCGGCGCTATCCTGACTTGATTGTCCATCGCCTGATTCGTGAGCTGACCCAACCAAGTCCAAAGGCTATCGAATATTGGGCGGAAAAAATACCGGAAATTGCCCAACAATCAAGTAACCGTGAGCGCCGCGCCGTTGATGCTGAACGTGAAGTCGAAAAGATGAAGAAAGCCGAATTCATGGAAAAACATGTGGGCGAAGAGTTTGAAGGTGTTATTGCCAGCGTGACTCGCTTCGGAATGTTTATTGAGCTTGAAAATACCATCGAAGGTTTGGTTCATATTTCCACCATCAAAGGTGAGTATATGAGCTTCCATGAACGTATGATGGCGCTTGTTGGTGAAAGAACAGGGCTTGTTTTCCGTATCGGTCAACCGATTAAAATTCGAGTCACTAAAGCGGATAAGGTGACGGGTGATATTGATTTTGAGTATGTCAAGAGTGAGCTTGACCTTGTTGAAAGAAATTTGAAGTCTAAAAAAGAAAAAGGCTCACGCCGCAGACCGTCTGATAAAAAAGAGGCGCGTAAAACTTCAAGAGATGGAAACAATCACTCTGAAAGCACTCAAAGAAAAAAACAGAGAAGAAAGTCAAAAAAGAAAAAGCCATTTTACACTGCCGCTGCTAAAGGAAAATTTGGCAATAGAGGCAAGAAGAAGTCAAAAAAATATTGAGACCTCAACCTGTAAGGAATTGTATGGTGCCGTGATAAGAAAAGGATTGGAAATAGAAAAATGCTCAACCGTGGTTAAGCATTTTTTTTTACTGTTTGGGTTAAAACAGTAACATTGCGACTTTTTGCTGAGGGCTTTTGAAGTTCTGTCAAGAGTAAGACCGTGTTTAGTATTAAAGTTGGAATCTGTTTTTTTGGCTTCAATAATGCTTTTGCCTTTTTAGTTATGCAGAGCGATTCGCTCGATCAAACATTTATAATTTGTTCATTAGAAAACTTAGATTCTTCGTGACAGTCTGAGTTTGGGGTTTAGCGTTGTGCCCATAATCTCATAAACTACAGTTGGACCTGAAGGGTCGTAAATAAACTCTTCAGGAGCTGCTCTGTTCTTTCCCAAGACAACTTCTGCCTTAAGCTTAACCTTTTCTCCAGGCGCTAGTTTAGGAATGCTTTGTAGGTCTACTGTACGTTCTGCGCCTAGGGTAATGTCACGGTAACCTGATGAGGGGGTAATATTTTGCCACGTCTCATTAATCAGTTTTAAGACGTGGATTCTCACCACAAACGCACCGTTGTTTTTTAATTTGAAACTCCTTACTTTTTCCATTTGGTTCTCCAATCTTTTAAATATTTTTAGAAAGATGTTATGTTACTGGTATTATATTAAAAAAACTGAAAAAGACAAAATGATATACCAACATAAATACACAAAGGAATTTCAAGACGTATCAGTTCTGTTACAGCGCAAGAGGAGCAGGAGGTTTTAAACGTTAAGAGAACAGTTTTTCAGAGGAAAAAAGCTCTCAGACATCAGTCGTCTTAAAAGGAAAATGGATTAAAATTTAGCAAGAACCGGTGAAGACAGGTTCTTTTTTTAGCTTATTATTTACGCACTTAATATGAATGTTTTTTATCTTGAATTTAAGTATGATACACACTTAATCAAATGAAGTTACCCAGAAACAGTAGATAATAATTTGACATAAAGAAACAAAAATGTATAATAAAAGGAGCTATAATTACGAAAAATGACAAAAAGATAAAAATTAAAGCGAGTTATGTTACGAAACGCTTTGATTTGATCAGCACTAAAAGTGGAGAATCTCGCATTAAAAAAGCTTTTTTTCCGACTAATAAACAAGATTTTTGGGCTTTACGTAATGTATCTTTTGAGCTTTATGATGGTGAAACCATTGGTATTGTGGGGCTCAATGGTTCGGGGAAATCAACACTTTCTAACATTATTTCGGGTCAAATTTCACCAACGACAGGTCAAGTTGAAATTAATGGCGATGTCTCAATCATCTCTGCCTCCTCAGGTCTCAATGGAAATTTGACTGGTCGTGAAAATATTCGCCTAAAAGGGCTGATGTCAGGAATGTCCAAGCGTGAAATTGAGGAAAAAATGGAGGATATCATTGCTTTCTCGGAACTCAAAGAGTTTATTGATCAACGCGTCAAGACCTATTCCTCCGGTATGCGTGCCAAGTTAGGCTTTTCTGTCATGGTGCATCAAGACCCAGACATTATGGTTATTGACGAAGGATTAGCCACAGGGGATCAAACATTTGTTGGGAAATCACAGAAAAAAATGTTTGAATTCCGCGAAAAAGGGAAAACGATTTTGCTCGTTTCCCACTCCATCTCGACGGTGCGTTCTTGGTCGGATAAGGTGTTATGGCTTCATTACGGGGCAGTTAAAGAATACGGACCAGTTGATGAAGTTTTACCCAAGTATGAAGCCTTTATTCATTGGTTCAACGGTCTAGACCGCCAGCAGCAGGAAGACTATAAAACAAAAGTTCGCCAAGAACAGCTGGCTTATTCCATGGAAGAGTATAAAAAAGAACTCAGGCGTTCAGAAACGAGAGAGACCAGAAAAGGGAAAAATAATCTTAAAAAATTCACCTCAAAAGCGATGAAGAAGAAGTCTAGTTTACCCACCAAGGTTTTACTGTTCTTTTTTGGTTTTCTATTTATTTGGCTTGTTTTAGTCAACACCTCTAAGGCAACTTTAATGACTTCATTAAAGAATCCCATTGGTTTCTTTGGCAACCATTTGTTTCAGCCTAAGCAGAGTTTTTTGGAACGTCAGAGAGAACAAGGAAATCTGCCGGCTGAACCTCCCAAAGAAGATAAGCCTCAGGGAGAAGCCGTTCAAGAGGAAGCAGATAAAAAGCCAGAGCAAAATGAAAGCTCTCAAAATGAGGAAGAAAAACCAGAAGAAAGTACACCTAGGTTGGTGGAGTACAGTATCCAAGCTGGTGATACATTAGATGCTATCGCGCTCCGATTTCACACCAGTGTGGAGGAGTTGATACGTTTGAACCATGCGCAGGATTTGAGTGTTTTGATGGTGGGACAGGTTATCCAAGTGCCAGAAAATCAAGCTTCCGGGGAAAGCGAAACCGCCTTGACAGAATACACCATTCAAGCTGGTGATACTTTGGAGAGCATTGCGCTCCAATTTCACACGAGCGTTGAGGAGCTGGTTCGGTTGAATCAGGGGCAAGACCTAAGCCTGCTCATGGCCAACCAAGTAATCAAAGTTCCAGGAAGCTAATCTATAGACAGCATGCAATGGAAAAATTACTGAGGACTGGAACTTTACTCCCTCCCTCGTCGTCTATATTACATATCTAAATCAGAAAGGTGTGCAAAATGAGTAACGTCTTGCAATACTTTAAAGAACAAATACGATACCTACCTGTGGCTTATAACATGTCAAGGTACAACACAAAAAGTGCAACCATGAGTAATCGGTTTGGTCGTGTTTGGGAAATCTTGGATCCCTTGTTTCAGCTGGGTATATTTTACCTCTTGTTTGGCATTCTGATGAAGCGGGTCATACCCGGTGGTTATCCTGTGCTTCCTTGGATGTTTATTGGGCTTGGTGTTTGGGGACTCATGCAAAAAACAATAGTTTCGGGCGCTCTAACGACTTATAACCAGTTGCGCATGGCTTCTGTGATGAAGTTCCCCGTCAGTATACTGCCCACATCCGCCTTTTTTGGCTTTTTGAGTGAGTTTTGGATTATGATTACTGCGGGACTTATTGGAGCTGTATATAACGGCTTTATTCCTAGCCTTCATCTTTTACAAGTGATTTATTATTTCTTTGCCTTAGTTATTTTTTCGGTTTCAACATCTTTATTGAATGCTACGATTATGATTGTCTTTCCCGACTTGAAGTTCTTTTTGAATTATTCATTTCGATTTTTAATGTTCATGTCAGGGGCCGTGTTTTCGATGAGGCAGTTCAATCAGATTCCGCAATTTTTACTCCAAGCCGTGATGATTAATCCTTTTTATTACTTGATTGAGGGTTTTAGAGATGCCATATTTGGCACACAATGGTTTTGGGAGGTAGATCCCTCGATCATCCTGTCTTTTTGGGCAATTACTTCCTTCATTTTGTTATTAGGCACGCAGCTGCACTATAACATTCGTGAACGTATTTCCGACTTTTTATAGAAAGTAGATATGAATTTAGCTGAAGAATTTTCACATTACGCCTATCCTTTAACGGATAAGAGCTGGCAATCCGCTTTGCCCAACTTCACATTGACCACCTCAGGAGAAATAAGCCAAAAGCCTAAAATTTCTGTAGTCATTGCCAACTATAATAACGCACCTTATCTGAAAAAGATGTTGGACAGCTTGGTTCATCAAAGCTTAGCAGCTGAACATATTCAAATCATGTTCTTGGATGACAAATCAACAGATGACTCAGTAAAAATAGTGGAAACTTATATAGAAAAGTACCCTTCGATCGAACTTTACGTGCTTGATAAAAATACCGGAGGCGCACATGGGCCGCGAAATGTCGGCATTCTCAATGCGCGAGGGGAATATATGGTCTTTTTAGATGCGGACGACTGGTATGCTCTGGATGCTCTGGCATACATGACTGACTTATTGGACCGCTCAGGTGATGACTTTGCAGTCACAGGAATGGTTCAGTCCATCAATGGTCATCTCTCGATGAAGTCCAAGCCGTATTATTATGAGGGGGAGATTTTTAATCGTGACATCAACAGCTTGTCGCCAGAGTTCTATGGCTGGCTTGGACCACAGGCAGTCATTGTACGCAGCGCGATGGTTCATGATAACAATCTCCACTTCGTTAATCAGAGAGTGGCGGATGATGTAACCTTTTTCTATCAGGCTATGCGTTTTTCTAAAACAATAACGCAAGGGGATCGGCTAACAACCTACCTGAACCGTGATGCAGATAATGAGGGCTTATCTAAAACCATCAATAGAAACTTTATGATTTCTTGGTTACGTGCCTTAGGCTATATCCACAGGACTTATCCTGATGACTTATCTAAGGAAAAATTTATTTCCCGACGTTTAGAGTGGTTGGTTTGGGACTTTATCCTCCGGACGGATATCGGTTATGCTTTTGGCAAAAAGAGGTTCAAAGATTTCAAAACGCAAATCGATTATTATCTGGGACAGATAGATTTTGACCCTACGCGACATTTCCGAACTGGTGCGCGTGTGGTCGCTTGGCAGTATCTGAAAGAAGAAGACTTTGCAAAGATCATGAGCTTTCACCGCTGGCATCGAATAAGCCATTTGGGCGTACGAAAATTCAAGGCTTTCGAGTTTGATGGTGAGCAGTTTGCTTTCAAACGTTTCAATAAAAAGCATCCTTTAGTCAAGATTAATGTACGTGCCATTGCTGAAAAAATTGAGGAAGATAAATTTTATTTTAAATGTTTTACAAGAGAAAAGGTTGAATATGTGGAACTCCGTGAGCTTAAAGACCCTTATCATAACAGGGTGAGACTAAAGGTTAAATCTTTGGGAGAGAGTTCCTACGTTATTCATCTTCCCAAAGATTTTGATAATGAGAGCTATCGCCTGTTAGTTATCACCGATCTTTGGCATGAACATGGGTTTGAGGGGTTTGCCCAACTTTTCAATAAGCGTTAGCAAGAAAAATAATCAAAAAAAAAAGGGAACTAAAATGAAAAAACAGTCAAAGCTAGAAGAACAGCTGCAAAACAAGATTTGGAGTTTCGGGAAAGTAAATAATACTCCCTTTACCGAAAGTCTACACCTTAACGAAGATGGAACAATTGGTGGTTATCGTACTGAATATGAGGTAGGGTGGGAGCTCAAAGATGAAACCCTTTATTTTCTTGATGCGCAGGGAGAACAAACAGCAGCATTTTCTCTAGAGGAAACTGATTTTCTCCATTTGAGAGGACAATCACTCAAATTCAAGAAGGTAAAATTTGAGTTGAAAATCTCACAGAAAACGGACTTGTACGACAGTTTGACATCTTCAGTCTATAAATTTGCTAAAGTCAAGCAAGAGGTTTTTAGTCAAGAGTTTTCCTTCAACAAAGACTTCACTATCGGTGGTTACTCCGATGATAATGAGATGTATTGGGAAATACAGGGGGAAGAAATCTGGCTCTTTGGAAAAAACTATGAACTGACGAGTATTTTTCAAATAATTGATGGAAATCCTACATATATGGGAGGAGAGTCCACAAAATTTCCGGGTGTCTATTTTGAACTGATCTTGCTTAAATCAACAACTAAATTGTCAAATTTTAGAACGGTTGAACACTTAGAAAACGAAACTGCTTTTCGTATCCAAAACATCATCATGCCTGAGGGGGAGAATAAAAAAGGGGACAAACGTGAGCTTTATTATCTTGAAGACACGGCAATTGTTAGTGATGGTGTGACATATGTAGATGGTTTGACGGACTTCACTACCTATTTGAATATGGTTTCGGTAAACAAGTGGCTGACCTATACCCAAGCAAAACAGATTTATCTGAAACTTGAAGTAAAGGGAGAGTTTGACTTACACATTGTTGAAAACAGTCTGCGTTCACACATTGAAGAAATACGTAAGCTGGGTTTCAGGAAAGCTTTCGATGATATCCAAGCCTCTCCTATTGATGATCTTTTCCGCCGTAATGCCATGAATCATCAATCAACGCAAACAGATGTGATTCAGCGAATCAAGAGCTACAGTGTTCAGTCTGAACAGAAAAAAACACTGCTGATTCCAGTCGAAGCAGATTCAACGGATAATATGATGGTTGGCTTCCAGATTGAGGGGCAAGCTCAGGTTTTTGATGTCGCCTGGTATGCGACAGTTGAAAAAAGCGCTATTCGTGACGTAAAAATTGCGCTCGATACCACAACTTTCCAAAAAGAAGAATATGTTTTGAACAATCTTGACAATATTCGTAACAATATCTTTGAAGCAACTTCAGAAGAAGCTGGACTCAATCAGCTGGGTGAAGGCCACCTCTTTGTCAATGTTGTTGACAATGGGCAAAGTCTTACAGCTGCTGAAGTTGAAAGCCAATATGTCTCACTCTTTGCCAATCCTAACGTAGGTGGCGCAGGCGGCTTTACTCGGGGCATGATCGAAACGCTCAATCATCAAAAAATGGGACGTTTTGCTGCCACACATATTCTTTTTATGGACGATGATATAGAAGTTTTGCCAGAAAGTTTTAAGCGGACGTTTGCCCTTCTTTCTATTGTTAAAACTGAATATCAAGACCACTTTATCTCGGGAGCTATGCTGGATTCGCTGGACGGGATTACGCAGTATGAAGATACAGGTTTTTTAAGCTCAAACCAAGCTGTTGTAAACTTTCCAACAAAAGACCGTTATGACTTGACAGAACTAAAAGATATTCTACGGAATAACTTGACTTATCCCGTAGAAAATCAATATGCTGCGTGGTGGTATGCTGTTGTGCCTTTAAAATTCATTGATGATAAGTCAATGTCCCTTCCTATTTTTTATCGTGGAGATGATATTGAGTTTTCAATTCGAAACAAGGCACAAATCATGACCATGAACGGCTTAGCTGTGTGGCATCTGCCCTTTTATACCAAAAAGTCAAAAGCTTTAGACGGTTACCTTGGTTTAAGAAATATTTTGATTGACCAGTCCGTCAATGGTTTTGTACCAGACGTGGATTATCTGGAAAAATATATAGAGCTTTATAAAAAAGAGTTACGCATGTTTAACTATGGTGCTGCGGACCAAGTACTGGATGCCTTGGAAGACTATCTGAAAGGACCTGAGTATATTGCTGGTTTGGATGGTATCTCTACCATTCGCCGTGTCAGTGCTAAAAACGAAGTGCTTTCAAAAGAGATTCCTGAGGAGATTAAAGCGCGTACAGATACAGCAGATGAATACTGGTGGCTTTCGCCACAAGATATTCGCGTTTTCATTGACTCTGATAATGGACACGGTCTACCTGACTGGTCGTTCAACATGTTTGATGACGACCTTAAACATGTCCCAATCATTAATCAAGAAATGCTAGAAAATCCTGGTAAGCAATTCATGCGTAAGCGGATTGCTGTATATGATACTTATAACAAAACCTATGCTATGCGGGAACGCAATCAGGAACTGTATGAACAAGTAGAAGCTCGACGTGAAGCTTTGCTGAAAGACTTTGAAGCACGCGGCGCAGAAGTTGCAGCAGATTATCATGTCCATGCGGAGAAGTTTCATTCTAAGGAATTTTGGATGGAGTATTTGGGTTTGTAAGAGGAGATGTGATGATTTTATATTATGCGGCTTTGCCTGTACATTTGCCCACAATTATAACGCATAAATTGACCATTAATGTTGATAAAAGAGCATTGCTTATAGTTCAAGATCAGAATCGCTATAGTGCGTCTGAAGGTTACAAGGAGTTAGAGAGAGCAGGTCTTACTCTTTCGGCGATGAAAGAAAGTAAAATCTTTGATGCAGTTAAAGTATTAGATAGTTTTTATTTCCGCGAAACTCCTTCAATTAAAGATCAAGATTTTTTGAAGAAAATGGATAATAGTTTGTATGAAGCTGATATAAATCTATTTGATTTTGATGAGTTTATCATCAGTAGTGAATGGGATTTTGATTTTCCTAAATATCTTTATCACAAAAAAATTCCATTTACATGGATTGAATCTTCAGTCAATAATGCTAAAGATATTATAGATCACATGGTTTCTTTTGGTCAGAAAGTTGGCACTTATTTTAAAACTCCCGGCAATAAAGTACTGTTAAAAAAAGAGTCAAACCAACCAGACCTTTCGACATTGGAATGTGTGGGTTGGGATTATAATAGTCATTTGAAAAAGCTATCGGAAAAGGAACTTGATAAAATTAAAGTTTTTTACAATGTTAATGACCCGCTAGTAAAAACTGGAAAAACTCCTGCTTTGATATTGGCACAAAATCCGCGTGCTTTCTTAAATATACCAAGAGATTTTACCGATACAATGGACGATTGGAGAAACATTCTTTTTGGAAGCTTTGGACTATATAAAAAAGAATATTCTCGTATGGTTCCATTGTTAATTTATCAAATGCAACTACTTTTAGATATTTTTGCCAAAGACACTGATAATCCAATTATTAAATGGCATCCACGTGCATTCTTTCGCGAGTATGAAACTCAACGAATTATGAATGATTCATCAGTGAGAGCTTTATCAGCTCTGCCAACAGATTTTTTAAGTTTAAAAGATAGCTTTTCTGTCAACAGAATTATTGGAATTACGTCTACGTCTCAAGCATTTAGTGATTATTTTAATCCAAAAGAAACACTATCTCTTGGAATGGATCATTACTTGGTTTATTTAGACTATCCAAAGCTTCTTGTTGTATTAAAGTTTATTCTAGAAAGTTATGACAAACCTAAAATTGTGTCAGAAGTACCATATAAATCCCAAATTGAGATGATACTTAAGTACTATTTTGAAAAAGAAATTACAGTTATAGAAGAGAAAGATTTATCTGAAGTAACTTATGACACATTCTTCATTCAGAAGGAAATAAACAAGCCATTAAGATATCCTGGAAATACCATTGGACTTCATGGACTGGGAGTTCAATTGAATAAAAATGATTTGACAGTACTTGAGTTAAATAAAGAAGCAAGAACACAATCAAATGTATCACCGATGAACTTGGAATATATCTATTTTCATTCTTTTAATAATCGTGCGGATTTTGAGCAAGATATTTTTGACAGACTATACAGGCTATTTTTTACGATTTCACTTCCAAAAACTCAAATTGATTTAGTGTTATTTTCACCAAAAATCGAAATTCAAACTGCGAAAATTTCTGAACAACTTCAAAATGTATTAATTAAAAATTTGGAATCCAGAGCGAACAACCAATATAGACAGTTGAAAGACTTAGAGTTCCAAGCTAATACAGGGAATCAGAGTGATTTAAAATCTATTCAAACATTTGGAACCTATCTTAAAGTTTTAAATGATATTTTTGAATCAACAAATCAGCTTGTAGTAGCTGTTGCAGTGAAAGACACTGCAGGATATAAAATTTCATTAAATGAAGAAAAAGCAATGAGAAAAATAGGTTTTTCAGATTTTGTAAGTTCTACTTGGATACCTTTTTCTGGAATAAGAGATATGAACGGAAAAGTTGTTCAAAAAACAGGAGCTGAGAGCAGCACAAGCGAGATTTTTGAAACAATTAATGGCATTGAATTCCGTTTGTTATCACAACCTTTGAAATCAGGAAATACTGCAAGTATAGTGATAGATAGTATTGATTATGCTATAAATCGTAGAGGTATGAATATAGTTGTATTTGATACTAAAGATAAAAAATTAATTGACAGCGTGGCATTTGACATGCATGATCCAGAAATGAAGGTTTATAGGAGATAAGGGCAGCAACCAGTCATTGTATATGCAAAAATTATTTTAAGGAATCTTTCAACACAATAATTGTTGGAATTTAGGAGATTAAACGATTATGAATAATCAAGTGGATGTAAGTATTATCATTCCTACATGGTCAATATTTAACAAAAAAGTTGATGGTAAACTAGCAATTGAGGGAGGTTTAGAGTCCATTCAGAATCAATTACATGAAGGTTTCCAATTTGAACTTGTTTTTGTAGATGATGCCTCTCCTGATGGGACTGTGGAATGGATAAAGGATTGGATAGAAAAACATCCAGAAATCCCTGCAACGATATATGTGTTAGGAAAAAATAGTGGAGGGCTTTCTGAACCACGTAATTTAGGCATGAAAATGGCAAAAGGGAAGTATATTGCCTTTATGGATAACGATGATCAACTGGGGGGAGAAGGCTCACTCTACGAGATGTTTGTTTATGCTGAAAAGTGGGAAAGTGACTTGTTGATGGGGAAAAATGTTGCAGTGTCAAACTCTGGTAGTGCTTCTCCTCATATTTATAACCATGGAAATATTGGCCGTGTCAATATTTTAGATGTGCATTTTCCTGCCGTTGTTTTCGTGTGGTCTGCTTTGCATAGGAAAGACTTTTTAGTAGAGAACAATATAGTTTTTAGAGAAGATAATACAAGTTATGAAGATTATTATTTTATGGCACAGGTTTATGCAAAAACAGATAGGATTTCTATACTGGCCAACCAAACCTATTATTATTGGCAAAGAAAATTTTCAGAGCATAATTTATCAAGTGATTTTAGTATGAGCCAACTTGAAAAAATGATTGATCAACTCATACAGTGTATGAATCTGTTTGAAGGCTCTGAATTTCAGTTTTCTCATGGCGCAGGATTTTTCGAAAAGGTTATGCTTTCTCCTGCTTTTCATAGAATCTTTATTGAGACGGATGAACGTCATGCATTTTTGTTTAATCAGAGGATGCATCAAATATTGCGTGAAGCCTTCAAAAACAGCATATATAAACCCTATATGACTAAGCACACAAAAACCATTTATGACATACTTCAGGTCGAAGATTTTTCACTTTCTCGTAATTTACAGAATGCTTATAAAAGGGTTAATAAAGCGACTCCCGAACAATTTATAAAATTGAGTCCCCAGTATCTTGAACAGGATGAGAAACTAAATATATTGAGAAAAAATGCACTTCTTGATTTTAATCTTAGGGATTTGGGTAATTTAAAAAAATCCTTTATAACTCTTCATCTTCAAGGTGATGTTTTGTTTGTAAAACCGAGTCCTGAGATTGTAGGAAAGGATTTCAAACTTTTCATTTCAAATAGAGAGCTAACTAGTTATATTTCATACCCGTTTGAGGAAGAAATTACAATCAACATACAGAGCATAAAGGAGTTTTTAGTCCGTAATAAAACAATTGATTTTTATGTTGGGCGTGAAACAGAAGCAGGAATAGCTGCCACGAAAATAGCAGGTAAATATAGCGAAAAAATCTATCCTTATCTTTCAAAAAATAAACGTCCAGTTTTGTACACTTGGGAGGATGAAAAATCAATTGAATTATACGTAAATTGGAAAGGCGGTTTAGGTTTATTGGTTGAATAAGTATAGGGTAAGTAGTATGACATGGAAGGAGTAGCATGACTGAGAAAAAAATTATTGGTGTCATTCCGGCGCGTTATGCAAGTTCAAGGTTCCCAGGAAAACCGTTGGTTGATTTTTTCGGTCGACCAATGCTCTGGTGGGTTTACAATCAAATGAAACTTGTTGAGCAATTATCAGAAGTTTACGTGGCGTGTGATGACACACAAGTAGTTGAAGTTTGTGAAATGTACAATATACCGTATGTGATGACTAAAGTTTCTCATGCGACGCATTTAGACCGATTAAGTGAATTTTCTGAAAAAGTAGATGCGGATTTCTATATAAATGTTAATGGTGATGAACCTTTAGTGGAGCTACAGGGAATTTTAGACTTGTTACCTCCTGATAAAGTTAAAGCGAACGAGAGCTATGCTGCAAACGGTATGATGATTTTAACAGAGCCGATAGAGGCCATTGATACCAGCAAAATAAAAATTGCAACAGATGTGTATGGCAATGGTTTATACATGGCTAGGACTCCTATTCCATATCCTAAAGGTAAAGGGGACTACCAGTTAAAAAAATTTGTGGGCATCCAATGTTTTACGAAAAGTGCATTGAAATTTGTTTCTAATCATACTAGAGGTCCTATTGAGGAAATCGAAGACATTGATGAATATAGATTTCTTGAATATGGACATAAGCTAAAGTTTGTTTTGACAAATGTTAAAACTTTGAGTGTAGACACAAGAAAAGATGCTGAAAAAGTAAGAGGAATCTTGTTTGAACGAATAGCAAATGATGAAGTTCCTTTTTTGGATGATAATTTAAGAAACGAGATGCTGATGACTGCTAAAGCACAAAATTTTGACAAGTTATCAAGGGGCTGAAGTGACAGCATTAGAAATAGGGTATAAATGAAAAAAATTAAACTACTAGATGTAACCCTCCGCGATGGAGGTTACACAAATAATTGGCAATGGGGAAAAGAGGATATTGGCACTGTTCTAGGGGCCTTAAAACAGTCAAAAGTAGATATTATTGAATTAGGCTTTTTACGAGATGCTGCCCAAAATGAGGAAAAATCTGTAGTTTTCAATAGTATTGATAGTGCAAATAAGTTACTAGCTAAACATGGTATTACTTATGCAGCCATGATGATTGAGCATGGTAAGGTTAATCTTGAAAATGTTCCAAGTTATGCGGATACAAGTGGTCAAGTTAAACTCCTGCGCGTGACGATTCATAAGGAAAATATTGCAGCGGGAGTTGAGTTTTCTCAAAAGCTCATTGATAAAGGCTATGATGTTAGCTTCCAACCTACTGCTGTGTCAAGTTACAGTATTGCTGAATATGTTGATTTAATACAACAAGTTCAAAAAATGCGTAATTTATACGCTTTCTATATTGTTGATACTTTTGGAGCAATGTATCGGAGTGATGTTTTACTTAAATTTAATATTGCCAATGACATGTTGGAGGATGAGGTCGTTATTGGTTGGCATTCACACAATAATTTACAGCTTTCATACTCATTGACAACCACGCTTATTACTGAACCCACAAATGTCTCAAATCGTACTTTTATGATTGATGCTTCTATATTTGGCATTGGGCGTGGGGCTGGGAATCTTAATATTGAGATTATTATAGGTGCTTTGAACGCAATGGAGGATCGGTACCATGTGACGCCACTTTTGTCAGTTATTAATATTATGAAAAAATATGATTTCGGGTATGATGTACCATTTTATATTACAGCCAAGCTTGGCTTACACCCTACATATGGGCTGTTTATCAAGGATAATTATCCAGATATGGAAATGCCAATAATGTATAAAATTATGAAAGCTATTCCTGAATCTGAGAAAATTGAATATGATCAAGAGTTAATCGAAAAATTAAGTAAAGACTGGCTTGGTAAAGCATGAAAAAAGGGATTATATTCGACTTAGATGGTACATTATTAGATACTTCAGAAGGTATATTTAACTCTGTGCGCTATGCGCTTCATAATATGAACGTTCATGACTTCCATGAAGAGCGTCTCCGCGAATTTGTTGGCCCTTCTCCTATAAAGGCTTATCAAGAAATTATTGGTTTATCAGAGACTGCGGCACGTGAAGCCACTACTTTTCATCGTGCCTATGGTAAGGAAAAAGGCATTTATCAAGCTGAACCTTATTTAGGAATGACGGAGTTATTATCAGAATTGAAGGAGAAAGGCTATAAACTTGGAGTGGCTACTTTAAAAAGACAAGATATTGCTGAAGAAATTCTTGAAAATTTTGAAATAGCAAGTTGTTTTGACAAAATTGTTGGGATTGACTTCGACGAAAAGCTGACTAAAACAGATACAATTAATCTCGTATTACAAGGTTTAGACTTGAAAAATGAGGAAGCGCTTATGATCGGCGACACCAAAGGAGACTTTCAAGGGGCAAATAATGCCGGGGTAGATTTCATAGCTGTAACTTATGGTTTTGGTTTTAATCAAGATACAGATTATTCTACATTTGTTAAACAGCCCCTTGGAATTGCAAACAATACTTTAGAGCTTAAAGAGATAATCTCTAAGCTTTCACCGTGAGGTAACTTAATACTAGTGAGGGAGAATGGCGTCAGTTTTTAATGTTCTTCTCTTATATTCTTGACTTGAGAAAATATATGAAAAAAATATTGATTGCAAATCGTGGTGAGATTGCATTACGCATCATGCAAGCAGCCTCTGAGATGGGGATTGAAACGGTCGCCATCTATGCAGAAGAAGACAAATTCTCGATTCATCGATTTAAGGCGGATGAAGCTTATCGGATTGGACAGGGGAAAGAAGCTGCAGAAGCCTATCTGGATAGTGAGGCTATTATCAAGATTGCTCAGGAGACTGAGGCAGATGCTATTCACCCTGGCTATGGCTTTTTATCTGAAAATATTGATTTTGCACGTAGAGTAAAAGAAGCAGGCTTAATTTTTATTGGACCAAGCTTGAAACATTTGGATATTTTTGGAGATAAGATTAAAGCAAGGCAAGCGGTGGAATCTGCAGGTCTTCGAACGCTCCCTGAAAGAGTTGACTCTGTGAGTTTGGAAGGGGGTTTGAATTTTGCAAGAGGCCATGGTTATCCAGTAGGAATAAAAGCTGCCTTAGGCAGTTGCAGGATGCGTGTGGCTCGCAATGAAGCTGAAGTGCGTGCGAGTTACGCCCGTGCTAAGTCTGAAGCACAAACTTTTGCTGGTTCTAGTCGTGTCTATGTCGAAAAATATATTGAGAATGCTAAACATATTGAAGTTCAAATTTTGGGAGATCAGCATGGCAACGTGAGGCAGCTCTTTGAACGGGATTGTTCAATACAGCAGAGAAATCAAAAAAATATTGAAATTGCTCCTGCGGTGGGTCTTTCTCAAACCTTAAGAATGCACATAAATAATGCTGCTTTAAAACTTGCTAAAAGTGTTGATTATGTTAATGCAGGGACAGTTAAGTTTTTAGTGACTGATAATGACTTTTACTTCATTGAAGTGAAACCTTGTATACAAGCCTCGCATACCGTTACTGAAATGATTACAGGCATTGATCTTGTTGTAAGTCAGCTCAAAATCGCGATGGGATTGAGCCTTGAATCTATGGGGATTCCCGAGCAATCACAATTAAAAATGCAAGGTGTAGCCCTCCAAGCTCGGATAAGAGCTGAGAAAACAGAAAATAACTTTTATCCAGCTCCTGGGAAAATAGAAGCTTACTATGCATCAGGAGGGTGTGGAGTGAGACTAGATATTGGCAATGCTTATGTGGGCTATGAGCTTCTAGCTTATTTTGACACTTTACTGGTAAAAGCTGTAACTTATGCACCTGATTTTGATGAAGCCGCGCGGAAGATGGCTCGTGTATTGCGTGAATTTTGCATTCAAGGGGTTGAAACAAATCTTCCTTTCTTGATAAATATTGTTGAGCATCCAGTTTTTTTAACAGGTCAAGCTAAAACAAGTTTTATTGACCAAACTCCTGAACTTTTTACCTCGGAGCCCACAGTCAGCCCGTCTACAAAAATATTAAATTATATTTCAGATATAACAGTCAATGACTTCCCAGAGCTTGAAGATAAAATCAACCCTTTCTTTTTGATGTACCCACAAGTACTTTTAGATTACAAAGAAAAGCAAAAAAGATACGGGGCAATTACTCACTTGGATACTCCAACATTTTTTTATGGTATGTATCAAGGCGAAGAAATAGAAGTTCAGTTGGAAAAAGGAAAGGTTTTGGTTATCCATTTAGAGCTGATTGGTGCTGCCAATGATACAGGATATCGTACACTTTTCTTTAACATAAATGGAGAGCGACGTGAGATAAGGGTGGAAGAACGATCTGTTCAGAAGCAAGATGCTGAAAGTCCCTGAGTATGTAAAATGCACAAATAATATATTTTAGCAAGCTTGTCTGCTACTATTTGCGAGGACTTTCTAATTATGCCTCAGTAATAACCCGAAACAATGTTTTCATCTAAAAAGTATGTCACTACAATTTTTAAAAATTTAACCCCCAAAAAGGAGGTCATCATGACTAAAGAAAAAATAGGAGAAGCAACAGAAAACTTTCCAGATCCTGCAGGCATAGCCTTTAAAGGGAAATATTACGCTTTTTCAACAGCCTCAGGTATCGGCGTTGTTCCTTTTGCGACTGCAGATACGCCACAAGGCACCTACAAGTTACGCGGGAATGCCTTGCCTCACACACCAGAATGGTCAAAAGCTACGGATTTTTGGGCGCCGGATGTGGTGGTTTGGGGCGATCAAGCCTTACTGGCCTTTTCAGCACCCAGTAAAGAAAATGGCAAACGCCGTATTGGAATCGCTACAACTAAGAGTGCCACAGCGAAGTTTGAGGCGAGAGATTATCCCTTTATTATCTCAGATACCGAAGGTGGCGTCATTGATCCTGCTTTCTTTAAGGACCATGATACAGGCAGATATTATCTCCTCTATAAGAACGATGGTAATGACATCAAAATTCCTAGTCACTTGTGGATGATTGAGATTGACAGTAATGCAGAGCTTATCGGGAGCAACCCTAAAAAACTGCTGACAGATTTGTCAATCCCTAATCCTCCTCACAACGGCACAGAGAGAGTTGTATCAACTATTGAAAACCCAGAGTTAGCTGTAGCGCCAGATGGTACTTACGTCCTCTTTTTCTCAGCAGGTAATTACGGGACGTCACACTATTTTACAGGCTATGCCACGAGTAAAAATCTTTATGGTCCTTATCAGTATGTAGCACCTTTGCTAACGACACATAGCACAGGGGGAATTGTCGTTGGTCCGGGTGGTTTGGACATTTTTGGAGGGACCCATGTGATGCTCCATGGCTGGGTCAATGGCATAGGCTATCATAGAGGAGGTCATCGTGCGCTTTACACAGGACAACTTTCATGGAAAAATGGCCATCACCCTTATATTGAAAATTTGAAATTAAATCAGTGATTTACAGCTGGAGGAGAGCAGTTTACCCTGTAGGCTCGATTGGAAAGCCTGTAAATTTGCGTAAAATATACAAGAAAGCGAAGCTTAAAAACGGATGAAGCATAACACTAAAAACTACGATTATCTCATTGTTGGTACAGGTCCTTATGGCTCTATTTTTGCCTATGAAGCTGCCAAACGAGGCAAACGTGTACTCATGATTGACAAACGCGACCATATCGGTGGGAACATGTATACGCGCAAGGAACAGGGGATTAATGTTCATGAATATGGGGCACATATTTTTCATACGGATAATAAAGAGGTCTGGGACTATATCAACCAGTTTACGGAGTTTAATAACTACATTAATCAGGTAGTCGCAGACTATAAGGGAGAGCGTTATAATCTTCCTTTCAATATGAATACTTTTTACCAGATGTGGGGCACTAAAACGCCAGAAGAAGCAGCAGCTAAAATCGCAGAACAACGTGAAGCAGCTGGAGTGATCGCTCATCCTAAAAACTTAGAAGAACAAGCCATCTCTCTCATCGGTACAGATATCTATGAAAAGCTAATCAAAGGCTATACTGAAAAACAATGGGGGCGTTCTGCCACAGAACTTCCAAGTTTTATCATCAAGCGCCTTCCTGTTCGTTATCTTTATGACAACAACTATTTTAATCATCGGTATCAAGGTGTACCAGTGAATGGCTATACGTCTATTTTTGAGAAGATGCTTGCTTCTGACCTGATCGATGTGCAGTTAAGCGTGAATTTCTTTGCGGATAAAGAAGCTTATTTGGCAGAATTTCCACGGATTATTTATACAGGTATGATTGATAGCTTTTTTGACTACATACATGGTGAGTTAGAGTGGCGTTCTCTACATTTTGAGCATGAGATACACGACTCTAACAATGTTCAGGGAAATGCCGTCATTAATTACACAGATGCCGAAACGCCTTATACGCGAGTGATGGAGTGGCGACATTTTGATCAAAACTCAGACGAGGGCAAGAGTGTGATAACCAAAGAATACCCTCAAAATTGGGACAAAACTAAAGAAGCTTATTATCCAGTTAACGATCATAAAAATTCTGAGATATTCAAACTTTACCGTAAAGAGGCAGATAAGATAGCGGATAAAGTCAAGTTTGGTGGTCGCTTAGGGAATTATCAATACTATGATATGGATATGGTTTTCCATGCAGCGTTGGTCGATGTGGCAAAAGAGTTCAAAAATTTTGATGCTTCATGATTAAACGCGCTGAAAAGAAGCCAAATATAAATGATAAAAGTAAAGTTAGGGAGAATAAGGCATGACATGGGTGAGTTTTTTAGGGAACTTAAGGCGCATTATATTAAAGTCCTTGCTTGCAATATTTTTATATCTCTTAGCCTTTTTCATTAAACGAGAACCCAAGATGGTTCTTTTTGCTAGCTATAACGGTAAATCAGTAGGGGATAGCCCTGGCGCTATCTTTGAAGCTTTACGGAAACACCCTGTTTATTCGGAATATCAACTGGTTTGGGCCTTAAAAAAGCCGTATCCCGTTGCAGGCGCTGCTCAGGTGGTTAAGTTCAACAGTTTGGCTTACTATAAAGCCTTAACCAGAGCAAAATACTGGGTTTTCAATGCCAAAATGGCCCCTTACTATCACAAGGCTAAAGACCAGATTTATCTTCAAACTTGGCATGGCACGCCTTTGAAACGTTTAGGACATGATATTGAAGATACAGGCAAACATTACCGAGCTTATTTGACACATGGACAAATGGTCAAATCTTATGATCAAGACAGTAGGCACTGGGATTGGTTAATTGCTCCTTCTTCCTTTGCGGCTGAAAAATTTGAAACTGCCTTTCAGTTTCCTCGGGAAAAAATGATCCAAGTGGCCTATCCAAGGACAGAGGTATTAACAAAAGTAACACCTGAAAAAATGAAACAAGTCAAAACAACCTATAAGTTACCTTTAGATAAAAAAGTTATTCTCTATGCCCCTACTTGGCGAGATGATACTTATGGCTTAGATGGTTACCATATCAAGCTACAGGTTGATTTTTCACGTTGGAAAACTGTGCTGGGTCAAGATTACGTTGTCTTGTTCAAGCCACATTATTTAATTTCAAATCAAGTCAAGATTGACGAGAGCCTAAGAGATTTTGTGTTCTCCATGCCTGCGACTTCGGACATCCATGAGGCTTATCTTATGGCAGATGTATTGGTGACAGATTATTCATCCGTTTTCTTTGACTATGCTATTTTGAATCGCCCTATTTACTTTTATATGTATGACTTAGATGTTTATGGCACAGCCTTGCGCGGCTTTTATCTGGATGTGCAGGATGACCTCCCCAGCTCGCCATTTCAGACGGAGGATGAACTTCTTTTCGCCATTCGGGATAAGAACTTTGATCAGGAACGGCTGAGAGTTTTTAATCAGCGCTTTAATCCCTGGGCGCAAGGCAACAGCAGCCAAAAAATTATTGAAAAGATTATGCAGTAGAGAGGATTTCCTTTCTTTTTTTATCAAATGTTAAAGTTTCAAATACATAACTTTAATTTATTGACGAAAAAGTTGTAATCTCGTTGCAAAAGATATAAACAATGATATAATTGGATATAATGTGACGAAAAATGTTACAAAAGAAATGTTTATGTAGTTATATATGTGATAGAAAAAGAGGTCAGTATGGCAATGAACAGAAGCAAGAAAAAACAGCAGAAAAAGAAACATCCGATAAGGAATGCAATATTAATTACTTTAGGACTTCTCCTTGTTACAGGTACGGCTTTTGCGGCCTTTTTCTACCAGACAGCAAGGGTAAATATTGATAAAACCTATGCTCCACTGGAAACTTCAAAAAACCAAGCGGAGGCCAGCCGTGCAATCAGTGAAAATAAACCTTTATCTTTTCTGATTATGGGTCTTGACTCGCGGCAGGAAGATTTATCAGGCAGAACGGACAGCTTGATGCTTGTTACAGTTAATCCTACAAAAAAGCAAACGACCATGGTCTCCATTCCCAGAGATACCTTTATTGAGTCTGCAGATGGTTCCATTACAGCCTCTAATAAGATTAATGCTGCTTATGTTCAGGGAGGAGCAGCAGCTTCTATAGCAGCTGTCAATCAATTGCTTCAACTGGATATTGATCATTATGTGACGATGAATTTTAGCGGTATTGAACATCTGGTTGATGCTTTAGGCGGGATAACCGTTAACTCTGATCTAGATTTTAACGTTGACGATATGACTTTTCATAAGGGCGAAAATACTTTAAATGGTAAAAAAGCTCTTGCTTATGTTCGTATGCGTCATGACGATCCGAGAGGAACTTATGGACGAGAAAAGCGCCAACAAGAAGTTATCGCTGCTATTCTAAGTAAGATAAAATCTCCGCAAAGTCTCACGGCTTATCAAGGTATTCTTGAAGCTTTGGGTGGAAATGTAAAAACAGATTTGACTTGGGATCAGATGCAAAAAATTGTACTGAATTATAATCAAGCTTTTGGTAATGTTGTTCATGAGTCTATTCAGGGACAAGGACAGATGCTCAATAGCTTAAGCTTTCAAGTAGTGGCTGAAGACGAAAAAACACGCGTTCGTAACTTGCTTCAAGAACAACTGACACAATAATGTCATCAGCCGTTCAACCTTAGCGCCTTTAGGCGCAAGGATGATAGCGTACTTCTTCAAAAGCAGCGCAGCAGCTTTTCATAAAAGATTATGAAGTCATTCTTCACAAACGATATTTTTTTGAAGAATGACGAATAAGATGCTCAGGCAATTCTTATAGGAATTGCCGTTCATCCTTAGTGCCTTTAGGCGCAAGGATGATAGCGTACTTTATTCAAAAGCAGCGCAGCAGCTTTTCATAAAAGATTATGAAGTCATTCTTCACAAACGATATTTTTTTGAAGAATGACAAATAAGACGCTCAGGCAATTTTTATAGGAATTGCCGTTCAACCTTAGCGCCTTTAGGCGCAAGGATGATAGCATACCTTCTTTAAAAGCAGCGCAGCAGCTTTTCATAAAAGATTATGAAGTCATTCTTCACAAACGATATTTTTTTGAAGAATGACGAATAAGATGCTCAGGCAATTCTTATAGGAATTGCCGTTCATCCTTAGTGCCTTTAGGCGCAAGGATGATAGCATATTAAAACGAGAACAAAGAGATGAAAGAAAAAGTAATTTTAGTAGCAGGTCCCTTTGACATTTTGCATGAAAGCCCTATTGATATGTTAGGGAATGCTCGAAATTTGGGAGACGGGCGTATTGTGATGCTGTCTACAGCTAAATTTGGAAAGAACAAAAAAGACTGTCAAGACTGTAATACTGGAAAAGGCGTTTTAGAAGCAGTGCAGTGGGTGGATTTAGTGGTTTCGGAGCAATCATGGAAAGAACAGCGCTTATACGTTGATAGATTTGCTATGGGAGAGGATTGGTATGGAAAGATTGCCCTTTTGAAAGAAGATTTTCCTGAGCTGAAAATTATGTATTTTCCTCGTGGCAAGCGCTCTTCAAGTCAAATCAAAAAAGATTTAAAATACAGTTTTAAAGAAGAATGACAGAGGTTTTTAGTGAAATTTAAAGCGATTGTATTAACTCTTATTTTGTCTTTCTTTTATCCCTTTACTTTTCTTTCACGTCTGCATAAAAATCGAATCACCTTTATCTCTCTAGAGCATGATAACCTCTCAAAAGATTTTAAAATTTTGTATGAAGCCCTAGCTGCAGAGCAGAGCTATGAGCTGAAAACTTTGTTGTTCAAGTTCAAGCCAACATTTTTAGGAAATCTCCGATATGGCATAGCTTGTATCAGACAGCTTTTTATCATCCAAAGTTCAAAGCTGGTTATCCTTGACTATAATAACTTTGTGATTTCTAAATTCCCTCACAGAAGCAAGGTCAAAGTATTGGAAGTATGGCATGCGACAGGTGCCTTGAAGAATTTTGGAAACAAGGTGGAACGTGATTATGAAGTTAAAAACTATGATTATGTCATTGCAAATTCTGATTTTTTTAAAAAAATTTATGCTGAAGCCTTTAATCTCCCAGAGAAAAATGTCCTTGTAACAGGTATACCTAACAACGATAAAATTTTTGATTCGGACTTTGTAGATAAAACAAGAAAAAGACTCTTGGAAAAGTATCCTTTCATAGAAAATAAAACAGTTATTACTTATGCTCCGACATTCCGAGGCCGTATAAGTACTCATTTTAGAGAAGTTGCTATAGATTTGGAACGTGTGCAGAAGGCCTTAGGGCGCGACTATATTATTATTTATAAAGCGCACCCTTTGATTCCAGATTCAAGATATGCAGATGTTCCCAATGTTCTCTTTATTGAGGATGAATTGATTTCCTCAATTTTTTGTGTGAGTGATGTTCTAATAACAGATTATTCTGCTATTGCTATCGATTGGATGATTTTTGACAAGCCTGTTGTTGCTTATGTTCCTGATTTTAAAAAATATTCAATGAAACCAGGATTAACCATTGACTACAGGACTGAATTTCCAGGTCCGCTGGCATTTAATGAAGAGGAACTGATCCAAGCACTTCAAAGCTGTAGGGATGATGGCTATAAGAAAAAAAGAGATGATTTTTTCAAAAAAACTTATCAATACAGGGATGGAAAATCAACAGCACGAGTGATTGCAATGATTCATTCTATTATGAATGATGTGTTGTAGAATGCCCTTGCCCCAAATAAAAAAGTAAGCTGTTTTAGAGAAAATCTAATAGCTTACTTTTTTTATTTTTGAATAAAATAATAAGAGGTTGCTTCACCAGAGGCAAGTAAAGCGTTGGCTTTATCTTGAAGTTCTTTGTAAGATGTTGAAACCGTTGATTCATGCTTGTTTCCAGACTTATCAACGTAAACCAACACCCAAGAATGCCCGACAGTGTCTGATTCTGAGTGAGAGGAAGATGCATTAGAGTCAGCTTGTGGACTGTGTCCACCTGCACCGTTATTTTCTACAGGATTGTTCGAGTTGTCTACCCAACCTGTATCACTGCTTTCAGTGGTGGGAGATTTTGGGGCTTCTGTAGAGGATGCAGTGTCTGTGCTTTCAGAAGTTTTTGTATCAGAGCTCGTGTTTGTGTCTGAGGCAGAACTTTTGACAGAGCTAGAAGATTCAGAATTTGTGTCTTTTTTAGCATTCGTGTTGTTGCCACAAGCTACGAGAAGTAAGAGAGTAGCAAATGAACTCACTATAAGTAGTGGTAATTTAAATTTTTTCATATAGAACTCCTTAAAAATTCCTTTTACTACCCCTAGTATACCATATTATATTAAAAAACTTCCTTTAACTATTTATAAAAATGATTAGGCAGGCGAAAGTTCATCAAAAAAGCAAGTTGAAAAGTTTGTAAGTATATTTTTAATTTGTTAGAATTATTATACGATATAGAAAGAGGTGTTTTATGATTTGGTCATTAATCGTTGGCGCAATTATTGGGATGATTGCAGGTGCAATCACAAGTAAAGGGAAATCTATGGGATGGATTGCTAATATCTTAGCTGGTCTTATAGGCTCAGCTGTTGGTCAAGCATTGTTAGGAACATGGGGGCCTAGTTTAGCAGGAATGGCTCTTATCCCTTCCATCATTGGTGCTGTTATCGTTGTAGCTGTTGTGTCTTTCTTCTTAAGCAAGATGAACAATTAAGCTGGATAGAGTCGAATATATAGGGCTTAGCAATATTAAAAGAAGAGCAAAAAACAAGGCGAGCCTTGATGTGCACCCAAAAGTTTAACTTTTTGGAAGTCCATCATCTACTCTCCTTGTTTTTGTATTTGAATTTCTTCATTTTCAAGTATCTTAATATAATACACACTAGATTCGTGCAACATCTTTTGTAGAGCATTAATCATCATTACGAGCCAGGAGAAAGAAATTGCAAAGGCGATGATTTCAAAAACAGTGAGTGAGAGATAATGAACTTTTAGAAATAAGACAGCAGATGCCACGAGTCCTATAAAAACAAGGGCAGACATGCTTAAAAACTCTTTTGACAACTGTGGCAGAAGATATTTGCTCAGCAGGATTAAAATGATGATGCATAAAACGATACCATAGGCAGAAGCATTGTGAAAAACCATGGTCCACGACTGGGCAGGAAATAGCCCAACCCCAGCGATAAATAGAGCGATGACATAGTAAAAGGCTTGAACAACTTTAATCTTGAAGTTGTAGAACTTACTTTTTTGGAATTCGACAAATAAGTAATCAGTAATCGTCAGGAGCATTAGGGCTGAAAAAATCATCGTAAAATTAAACTGCCATTGATTTTCCGCTTCGCCTGTCCCTAAGAAGCTAAAATTATACTGCCACCAGCCATTTTGTCCATTTGTTGCCATGGAAAGAAAAATGCCACCGATGAAAGTCACAAAAAGTAAAACGATGAGATGAGATATTTGGACAGAAACTGCAAAGAGAATCAAAAAATAAAAGACGATTGCAGAAAATAGAGCAGACAAGAAGGAGGCTGTGAGAGGATCCAAGGTTACACCAACAAAGGTCATTCCAAGAATATGCCAAATCAAAGCTTGAACTGCGAAAATAATGAGTGTATAGGCTAGTCCGATGGTTCCAAGTTCTCTTATGCGACTGAGCTTTCGTTTTTTCGTGGATATGTTCTGTTTTGCATAAACCCAAATAAAAGTGATAAAGCCAATAATTGTGGCACAGAGCATGCTCATACCTGCTACGGAGAGGTATCTGCCACCTGTAAAAGCTATTTGCCTTTCCCCACTCAGTAAGAAAGTCATCAAGGAAATTCCTAAACTTAATAGACTGGGTACAAGAACATAATGTAAAGAAAAATTTTGAATATCAACTTGTTCTGTCTCATTTTTTAAAACAATTTGATTTTGTTCAACGGATATTTTATACTGTTTTTGAACGATTTTATGCATAAGATCATCTGGAATTTCAATAATTTTTTTCATTAAGATAACCTTTCTTTTTAATTTTTATCCTAGGCTATTATATCAATATTTTTAAGACTAGGCTTCATTGGTTCTTGATTAATCAAAAAATCCCAAGAATTTTGGACTTGGGATTTATTTCAGTTGCATGTGTTCAGACTAACGTTCTAAGATAAACTCAGAAGGGATAGAAGATTGTCCCCCTGTTTTTGAAATAGCTTGCTCAAAAGCCATTCGTCCAACTTCATGACAGTGGTTATCTACAGTAGGAATTTTGAGCAGCTGCCCTGAAAGCAGTCGTTCTTGCCCCACAATAATAGGTTTGGGAAGTTGTTGTTCATCAAACCAGCGCCAAACATTGGCAGCAATCTCGTCAGAGTTGGCAAATATCCCATCAAACTGGGTGAGTTCTGGTGCTAAACGATAGGCATCCTCAGCTGATATTAACCCCGACTTTATCTGTTCAAGATGAGGTTTAATATTATAAATATCCCTATATGCTTGTAGAGTTGTTGATATAGTTGGACTGTTTCCTCTGGACAAAAGAAAGCCGATATTTGAACAATTTTGTTCTTTAAGCCATTGAAAAGCCTGACGATAGGCTGGAATGCGGTTGGCGTAGGTCTCTGGGATGTTGCTGTTTTCTGGACGATAGCAAAGGACAATGGGGCCGTATTTTTGATACTTAAGAATGGTTTCCTCAGACACCTGACGAGAGGTGAAGATGATTGCTTCAAGCGCTTTTTTTCGTAATTTTTCCAGATATTGGATTTCTAGGTCTTGGTTGTAGTTTGAAGGCAGGATAATAATTTTATACCCTGTTTCAAAGCTTCTTTCAAGGATACCTTCGAGAATCTTGCTGAAAAAAGAGGCTTTGATATAGGGGAGAACAACACCTATGTTATGTGTTGCACCGTGCGCAAGCTCTTGCGCAATTGCGTTTGTAGCATAGTCTAACTCAGCAGCGGTTTTGAGTATTTTTTCGCATGCTTTTTGAGAGGCATAGCCGTTACCCGATAAGACACGAGAAACGGTCGCCTTGGAATATCCCGTGAGCTTGGCAATATCAGAAAGAGAGGTCATAAGATTACCTGTTCATTGATTTCGCGAATGGCTGAAAGAGCTTCAGTCACACCATGATCTGTATTTTTTCCTACGATCATTTTAACATATCTCTTGACTTCTGTGTGAGCATTGTCTACTGCAATGGAGAGACCAGCAACTTTTAGGAGGGGAATATCATTGTGACCGTCTCCAATTGCGGCAGATTCTTCAAAGTTGAGATTTTTTTCTTTCAGAATTGTTTGAGCAGCATCTGCTTTTGTTCTTTTGTTGGAAGTAATTTCTAAAGTATGAACTGTCGAACGTGTAAGTTGAATTTCCGGGATGTTGAGTGCGTCCAGTGAGGACTGTATATGCAACAGTTCCTCTGGGTCAAAGGTCATCAGCATAATCTTGTAAATTTCGGAATTTCCATCAAAATCTTTTATTCGTGGTTCAGCGCCGGTGAGCGCCTTTTGGACAAAGACAGCCTTATCCTGCTTTTTGATATACCAATGTGCAAGACTATACCAGCTGAGGCTCACACTTGGAAAGTTTGAAGAAATGTAAGCTAAAATTTCTGAAACCGTCTCAGTAGCTAAGATGTGTTTTTCTATAACCTGAATTCCAAAGTCATTTTGGGTAAAAATCAAGTTTCCGTTGAAAGCAATCTGTGGCGTTTTTAATTGGAGCGTGTTCAGTATAGGGCTCATTTCAAAAGGACTACGTGCTGAGGCCAGTGTAACTGGTATATCACTAAGACAGATAGACCAGCGATTCGTATCAGAAAGATAGCCACGTGTGTCCAGAAGTGTTCCATCCATGTCTGCAAAAATGTGTTTGATCATCGTCAAATCTCCTTTATATTTTTGATGCCTTCATTGTAAATTATGAAACGCGTTCCATGTCAAGAAAAAAGAATTAACTTTTTTATTTATTGCGGAAACAGGAGAAGCTTGCGTATCAATAGCTAATATTATAATTTTTATATAAATTCACACAAATTCTTGCAATTTAAAATATTTTTATATATAATAAATTTTAAATTTGAGAAGGAGAAAAAATCACATGAGCAAAGCATCAACATTGACAGTCTTTTATTTTTGGCGCAGATAAGTTGTGTTTATGCTTGGCATAGATACAGCTTTTGAGTATTCTCAAAAAGTATCTGTGCCCGTGATTAAAAGCCGGGTATTTACCCGGTTTTTTTCTTTTCAAATTGAGTAACTTTTTAGTTTTTTATCAAGGTATAAAGTAAGTTTGAGAGTGTTTTAGCTGGACTTTATCCCTTTGTGAAGAAGCTAAAAAGATAAAAATAATAGAAATGAGGGATTTTACTTGGAAAATTCTAAGCAAAAACTGAAGTCTTCAATGAAAGCAAGACATGTGATTATGTTATCACTTGGCGGGGCTATTGGAGCAGGTTTGTTTGCCGGTTCAAGCAATGCGATACAAGCCTCAGGTCCCGCAGTAATGTTAGCTTATCTGTTAGCTGGCATCATCCTATATGTTGTGATGTATGGCGCGGGTCAGATTATTCTGCATCAAAAAGAGACCACTGTGGGACTAGCTGGTCTTATCGCACCTTATGTAGGAAAAAGATTTGCCCACTTTACAGACTGGGTTTATTGGTCATTATGGATGGCTGCCATGGTGGCTGAGTCTGTAGCTATAGCCCAATTTTTAGGCGTATGGCTTCCACAAGTTCCGTCATGGGTTTTTGTACTTATTGTTGCTATTATCACTTTAGGGCTCAATCTCTACTCAGTACGTGTCTTTGCTGAAACAGAATACTGGTTAGCTTGGGCAAAAATTATGGTTATTCTGATCCTTATCGTCGTCGGGCTCTACTTGGTCGCTGTACAAGTTTTTCACCTTGGGTTTAGTGAGGGACTAGGTCAAATGAATAAATACGGTGGTTTTATGCCAAATGGCATGAAGGGTGTTTTCAATGCCATGCTTATCGTTATCTATTCTTATGGAGGTTCTGAACTCATTGCACTAACAGTTTCAGAGGTAGAAAATCCTAAAAAAGCGATACCTAAAGCTATTCGCGGTGTTATTATGCGTATTTTCTCATTCTATGTTATTCCGATGTTTATCTTTGTAGAACTCTATTCTTGGAAATTTTTGAGTAGCACTCAAAAGAGTCCCTTTGTTTTGATTTTTGAAAAGTTAGGTATTCCTGGAGCGGCTCTTATTGTCAATTTCGTCATTATTTTAGCTCTCTTTTCGGTGATTAACTCTGCGGTTTATGCTACATCTCGTTCGGTTTATTCTCGAGCCAAAGATTCAAAAGGTATCATGGGCAAAACGCTTGGCCAACTGTCAAGCAAGCGCGTGCCCGTCTCAGCGATAATTTTTTGTTCGGGAATGCTCTTTATTGGGGCAATTCTCTCCTTTATTTTTAAAGATAATTTATTTGTATACTTAGCAGGCTCAATTTCTTATACGATACTTATCGTATGGATAATGCTGCTCATCTCCGCGATTATTTTTTATTTTAAAACGGGAACAGGGGGTTGGTTCATCAAGACAGTTTCAATCTTTACATTGCTTGTCCTGCTTATCATAAGCTACAAGGTCGTTGTCTCTAATCCATGGGGTATTTCTGTATTTGCCTTGGTGGTGTGTGTACTTAGCCTCTTGAGCTACCGTGAAAAAGCGGTTTCCGAGGTATCTTAAGGTGCGTATGAAACAAACGAGTCAAGTATTTTTCTTGACAGCATGCTACTGTTTTGATAAACTTGCTCTAACGATAAAAGTGAGGTAAGGACTATTGAAATTATAAGTCATGAAATTTGAAAGAATGTTAAAAGCGGTGAAGAGTATAGCCGCAAGAGTTTTTTCGTATTCATGATTTATAGGAAATAGACTTTCGGAAATAAAGCCCTTTTTGTGGCGCGTTTTGAACTCTTTTTCTCTATTTTTGTGAATGCGAAATATAGAGAGAAGGAGTTTTTTTATGTCTCCAAAGCAGAAAATTATGCAGGAAAAGTTACGGGTAATCAAGTCCAAACAAAAGAAAATGGCTGTACAAACAGACAAACAGATTCAGAACAAGGGCTTGAAAAAAGCAACCAAACCGCATGGTTATCATACCCATTATTCGATTGGATTTTAAACAAGGAGGAAACCATGCAGCAACAACCGAAACAAATACAAACAGATCGCGTAACAAAATCTCTAAAGATGAATAAACTTACACAGAAACCCTATCTGTTCACTAATCATGGCAGAGGCGGGTTTTAGACAGGAGGCATATGTCAAACATTCAAATTAAGAACTTAACTTTTGCTTATACAGACCAGTTGATATTTGATAAGGTAAATATCAATATTGATGACAAGTGGAAACTGGGTTTAGTGGGACGTAACGGTAGAGGAAAGAGCACGCTGTTAAAGATTCTCGTAGGCGAAACAGAAGCTAATGCTGAGGTGAAAACCAGCAAGAGCTTTGTCTATTTTCCACAAACAGTTAAAGATAAAAGTCAGCTGACCTTGTTTGTCTTGCAAGAGCTAGCAGATTTTGAACAATGGGAGTTAGAACGGGAACTTACCTTACTGGATGTTGATTTGGATACGCTTTGGCGCCCTTTTAGTAGTTTATCAGGAGGGGAGCAAACAAAAGTTTTACTGGCCCTTCTCTTTTTAGATGAGCAAAATTATGCACTGATTGATGAACCAACCAACCATCTGGACAAGGCTTCAAGAGATAAGGTAGCCGTTTATCTCCAAGGAAAAGCAGGTTATATATTGGTTTCTCATGATCGCAATTTTCTGAATCAAACAACAGATCATACGCTAGCTATTGAGCGTGCGGACTTGCACATATATGCGGGAAATTTTGCGATCTATGAAGAAGAAAAAAGGTTGAGAGATCTTACTGAAAAAGCTCAAGATGATAAGCTCAGAAAAGAAATCGGCAGATTGAAGCAAACGGCACGTGAAAAAGAAGCTTGGTCTCGCAACCTTGAAGCAACAAAATCCCGCAAAAAAAGAGGTTTTGATTCGGAAACCAAGCGTGTAGATAAAGGATTTATAGGACGTAAAGCGGCAAATATGATGCAGAAGTCTAAAAATCTAGAAAAGCGTATGAAAGAAGACATTGCAGATAAGGAAAAGCTTCTAAGAAACTGGGAGGAAGTGCCGGGATTAGCCATGCATGTTTTGCATAGTCACCAAAAACGTTTGCTGAAGGTCGAAAATTTGACAGCAGGCTTCGAGCAATTTCTTTTCCAACCTGTTTCATTTGACATAAAACAAGGGCAGGTCATTGCTTTGACAGGAGTGAACGGTATCGGAAAATCTTCCTTGCTTCATGTATTAACCGGAGAATTTTCCGGACGATACGAGGGAACTTTTGACATGGCTCATAATCTAACTGTTTCACAGGTTCGGCAAATTGCAGATAACAAAGGCTTTTTGAGTGACTTTGTCAAGGAGGAAAATCTAGATTTAGAAACTTTCCTCAATAATTTGCGCAAACTGGGGGTCGAACGTAATGTTTTTGAACAAAAAATTGAACATATGAGTCAAGGACAGCAACGGAAAGTCGAATTAGCAAGAGCCTTAACTCAGCCTGCCCATCTCTATCTTTGGGACGAACCACTCAATTACCTCGATGTTTTCAATCAAGAACAAATTATTGAGATGATAAAGCGAGAGAAACCAAGTATGCTTGTCATTGAACATGATCCGTATTTTGTAGAACAAGTAGCGGATAACAAAATTGAGTTACGCAAGAGCGACAGATAAAATTGTGTGTAAGGAGGAGAAGCATCCGTTTTTGAGCGGGTGCTTTTCCCATACAAATCTGTAAAATAAATATTCTTAGAGAGATAAGGCGGCTTTCATAGGAGTCTCGAAAAATGTTGAATTCCCCAAGGAGAGAGGGGATAAAGCTCACCTTAAGTTCAAGCTGTGTCTCATCTAATAAAAAATCAGAAAAAAAGAAAAATTCGAAATAGATTGAACAAAAAGGACAAATGTTATATAATTGTCTAAAATATAATTATAGAAGGAATCATTTCATGATCAAGTTGATAGGTGTCTTAATTGTTTTGATTGGGTTTATTTTCAAGATAGAGACCTTATTTGTTGTTGTTCTCGCGGGTGTTTCGACTGGACTTGTTGCTGGCTTGAGCATTCAGGAGATTCTTACAATCTTGGGGCAGTCTTTTGTGGATAACCGCATGGTTTCCCTTTTTGTCTTAACGCTCCCCGTTATTGGTGTGTTAGAGCGAAACGGTCTTCGCCAGCGTGCAGTTGAGCTTATCGGACGTATGCAATCTCTCACCACAGGCCGTATTACACTCTTTTACGTTTTTGTTCGATTTATTGCAGGCGCTATGTCCATCCGTATCAGCGGGCATCCGCAGTTTGTGAGACCGCTGATTCAACCGATGGCAAAGGCGGCTGCAGTAAGTAAGTATGGTGATGTTGAATCAGAAGACGATAACATAAAAGCTCTCTCAGCCGCAGCGGAAAACTATGGTAACTTTTTTGGCCAGAACTTGTTTGCTGGCAGTGCTGGTGTGCTTTTGATTACTTCAACCTTGTCAAGTTTTAATTACAATGTTACGGCGGTTGATGTAGCAGTAGCCAGTATTATTATGGCTGTACTTGCTTTTGTTGTGACTGCCGTCCAGTTTATGCTTTATGATCGAAAACTATTACGAAAATTCGGAAAGAAAGGAGAAAATTAGTCTATGCAAGCTTTTATTGATGTTTCTTTAAATGTATTTTATGTTCTAATGGGCCTGCTCATGCTTTATATGGCGTATAAAGCCTTTACGACAATCCAAGGTGTAAAACGTATTGGAACGACGGTTTTTTGGATTCTTATCGCTTTACCTTTTATTTTAGGTGCACTTATCCCAGCTTGGCTGGTTGGTCTTTTCGTTGTATTGAGCAGCTTACTTACACTCAGCAAGCAGGTCACTTTCGGAAAATATAAGTCTTTAGATGAGAAATTTGGTCAAAAACAGTCTAAGTTGTTAAAAAGTAAAATTTTCATCCCTTCCTTCATTCTTGCCTTTGTTGCTGTTGGGATTGCGATGGTCTTGGGTAACTATGCTAATTCATCACTCTTTGCTATTGGTGTGTCTTCGCTTGTTTCTCTACTTTTTGCACTGATAATGACGAAAGCGAAAGCTACAGAGTCTGTTGAAGATGGTGCGCGCCTTTTTGATTCGATGGGACCAGTCGCCATTCTACCTCAGTTGCTTGTTGCATTGGGTGCTCTGTTTACAACAGCGGGAGTAGGTGAAGTCATTTCACAGGCTATCACAGGTGTTGTTCCTGCAGATAATCGCTTGCTCGGTGTTGTTGCTTATGTTTTGGGGATGGTTATTTTTACAATGATTATGGGAAATGCCTTTGCTGCTTTCTCTGTAATTACTGCGGGTATCGGTATTCCTTTTGTTCTTTCCCAAGGTGCGAATCCAGTTATTGCAGGAGCATTGGCACTTACAGCAGGTTATTGTGGTACTTTGATGACCCCGATGGCCGCTAACTTTAACATTGTACCTGCTGCCTTACTTGAGATGAAAGATGAAAATAAGGTAATTAAAGTGCAAGCACCTGTGGCTCTTGCTCTCATCGTTCTGCACATTTTTGTCATGTACTTTGTTGCATTCTAAGTAGTATAAGGAGTTTATTATGAAAATATTGTTAACAGGTTTTGATCCCTTTGGTGGAGAGAAACTTAACCCAGCTGAAGAAGCTGTCAAGCGTGTAGCCTCAGAAATCAATGATGCTGAAATCATCAAGCTCATTATTCCAACCGTTCGTTATAAATCACTTGAAAAGATTGAGGAGGCAATCGAAAAACATCAGCCAGACTTTGTTGTAAACATTGGCCAAGCAGGTGGACGTTACGCGATTACACCTGAGCGTATAGCTATTAATGTGGATGACTTTAGGATTCCGGATAATGAAGGCAATCAACCGGTGGATGAGCCTGTAAAAGAAGGAGGTGCTCCTGCTTACTTTTCAACGCTTCCTGTAAAAGCTATTGTTAGCGAACTCAATAAAGCGGGGATTCCGGGCACGCTTTCAAACACAGCAGGAACCTTTGTTTGTAATCATGTTTTCTATGGTGTACGCCATCTTCTGGAAGAAAAATATCCCAATGTCAAAGGCGGATTTATCCATATTCCTTATGCGACATCACAGGTTATTGATAAAAAAGATACGCCTTACATGTCATTAGACGAAATTGTTAAAGGGATAGAGATAGCATTGGATGCTTGTACACGTTACACAGAAGATTTGCGAACTATTGGTGGAGAAATATGTTGAACAAAGTTTTTGTCTACGGAAGCTTGCGCACAGACATGTTCAATTATGACAAGTATTTGAAAGGCGAGGTTTTAGAAAGTTATCCTGGGAAGATTAAAGGAAGCTTGTTTCACATTGAAAATAAAGGCTATCCCGCGATTATTGAGGGAAATTCGGAAATTTTAGGAGAAATCTTTATATTGAGGGACTTCCCCAAGAATATTGCGGTCCTTGATGAGATGGAAAATTTTTTTCCGGATAATCGTGATGAAAGTGAATATCTCAGATGTACGTCACTCGCTCAGTTAAGTGATGGACAAAAGGAAGAGGTCTATTATTATCACTACAATTCAACTGCAGCTGTGAATACAAAGGATCAGCTTATTCCGGTTGATTCGGGAGATTGGCTAGAACATATGGCCGGATAAAAGTAATAACAATCTGCCATATAAGCTATTGGTAGCAGGCTTTAACTTCAAGAATATACCATAAGTACCCATGGCGAGCCCGTGGGTATTATCATTCTTTTTGCTTTAGCAAATTAGAATGATAATAGGCAAGGCGCGCAGCGAGTGGTGAACCTTTTCCATCCTTTTTGCTTTAGCAAATTAGAATGATAATACGCAAGGAGCGTAGCGAGTGGTGAACCTTTTCCATTCTTTTTGCTTTAGCAAATTAGAATGCTAATAGGCAAGGCGCGCAGCGAGTGGTGAACCTTTTCCATTCTTTTTGCTTTAGCAAAGAGAATGCTAATAGGCAAGGCGCGCAGCAACTTGTAAACCTTTCAATGAAACCTTCAGTTTAGATTAAATATTTGCTTATTGCCTGTGTTATAATTGGAGAATAAGGAATTTAGAAAAGGAGTTTTATTTTGGGTCTTGTTGCCATCATTGAATTATCTATTTTTGTCTTAAACTTCTTTTTGTCAATGACGATTATTTTCAGAGAACGTAAAAGTACCTCAACGACATGGGCTTGGCTTTTTGTCGTTAATCTTTTGCCTATTTTTGGTTTTATTTTGTATATTCTAGTAGGACGTGGGATTGCGCACTACCGTATTTTTAGAGTGCAACGTGCTTTTCGTGTAGGTTTTGAAGAACAGTTAAAGCGCACATGGCGGGTTTATGAAGAAGAAGGATTTATCAAAAGAATTACACGAAATCATGGCATTACGCAGCTTATTCATATGCTTTTCGTGGAAGAAAAGGCGGTTATTTCTTCAAATACAGGTGTAAAAATCTTTACAGATGGACGTGCAAAGTTTGATGCTCTTATCGAAGACATTCGTAATGCAAAGCACCATGTGCATTTAGAATATTATATTTTTCGAATGGATAATCTGGGTAAAGAATTAACAGATGCTCTTGTTGAGGCTGCCCAGAGAGGAGTGGAGGTACGTCTTTTAATTGATGCTTGGGGAAGCAGTAAAACAAAACCGCATGAGTTTGAACGGTTGACGAAAGCTGGCGGAGAAGTCTCGTATTTCTTTCCACTGATATTGTCCTTAATTAATCCACGTACCAACTATCGTTTGCATCGAAAGATTGTGGTTGTTGACGGCCAGATTGGCTACACAGGAGGTTTTAATGTTGGGGATGAATATGCGACTGAAACAGAGAAATTTGGTTATTGGCGTGATACGCATCTCCGTCTGACAGGCGATGTGGTCTACTCCCTTCAAAACAGATTTATTATGGACTGGAACAGTCAACATAAATTTGAAATTTCTGAAGCAGAAGAATACTTTCCAGCAGCCTTAGAAAGAGACCGAGTGATCACACAGTTTGTAACATCAGGTCCAGACGAGGTAAAAACCCAAATCAAAATGACTTACATGAAGATGATAAACAGTGCGGAGCGTGAGATTATCATTCAAACCCCTTATTATGTTCCAGATGATGCTTTGCATGAGTCTTTAAAACTGGCCCTTTTATCAGGAGTAGAAGTTCGTTTAATGATTCCGAATAAACCTGATCATCCTCTGGTCTATTGGGCTACCTATTATTATGCAGCTGACTTGCTTAAAATGGGAGCAAAGGTTTATACTTATGAGAAAGGTTTTGTACATTCTAAAACGCTTATTATTGATGGTGAATACGCATCAGTTGGCTCTGCGAACTTTGATAACCGTAGTCTGCAACTTTGTTTTGAGGGAAATATGGTACTCTATGATGATGATATTTCGCAAAAGCTACGTGAAGATTTCAAAAAAGACCTTGCAGTGAGTAAACGTTTGACACTTGAAACTTACGAAGAACGTAGCACAAGTATTCGTTTCAAGGAAGGCTTGGCGCGGCTTATCAGTCCAATGCTCTAAACGGTGAAAGAAGCAGTTGCTAGGATAAGGAAGAGGAGAAAAAATGGATAACAAACTAAATATTGTCATTATCACGGGAATGTCGGGTGCTGGTAAAACTGTAGCAATCCAGTCTTTTGAAGATATGGGCTACTTTGCGGTTGATAATATGCCGCCCAACTTGATTGAAAAATTTGTAGAGCTTCTCAATACACCTGACAGTAAGATTAACAAGGTTGCAATGGTTGTTGATATGCGTTCACGTATTTTCTTTGACCGCCTGCGGGGAATTATTGCAGAACTTTCAAACAGTCCAGAGGTAAACTTCAAGCTTTTATTTCTTGATGCGGGCGATGTTGAGCTGGTTGCACGATATAAAGAAACACGTCGTTCTCATCCCTTGGCCATTGACGGACGTGTACTTGATGGCATTACTCAAGAGCGCGAAATTCTTTCAGACATTAAAGCTCTGGCTGAGGTTGTGATAGATACCAGTGAGCTTACCCCACGTAATTTGCGGGCGCGTATTCTTGAACGTTTTTCTGAAACAAAAGAAGCACCATTTCGTATTGAAGTACTGTCTTTCGGCTTCAAATATGGTTTGCCGATGGATGCAGACTTAGTATTTGACGTTCGTTTTCTTCCAAATCCTCACTATATTCCAGAACTCCGTGATAAAACGGGACTAGACAAGGAAGTGTTTAACTATGTCATGGAGCAAGAAGCTTCTGAGGAGTTCTATAAAAATTTAATGAATATGCTCTTGCCGATTATTCCTTCTTATCAGAAAGAAGGAAAATCAGTTTTGACGATTGCTTTTGGTTGTACGGGAGGTCAGCACCGTTCTGTTGCCTTTGCTGAACGTGTTTCCAAAGCATTACTTAAGGAAGAGTGGCATTTAAATACAAGCCACAGAGATAAGGACAAAAGGAAAGAAACGGTTAACCGATCATGAGCAAGTCAAAAATAGTTGTTATAGGAGGCGGGACGGGGATTCCCGTCATTTTGAAGTCCTTGCGTCAAGAAAATATAGACCTTTCCGCAATTGTAACCGTTGCAGATGACGGTGGTTCTTCGGGACGTTTGCGTTCCGCAATTGACATTGCACCTCCAGGAGATCTGCGTAATGTTCTGATTGCTATGAGTGATATGCCAAAGTTCTATGCGGATATTTTACAGTATCGCTTTGATTCGAGTGACGGAGAGCTGGCCGGACATCCCTTAGGAAACTTGATTATTGCTGCTATTGGTGAGATGCAGGGTTCCACCTATGAGGCCATTCAGACATTAGCCCGTTTCTTCCACGTAAAGGGCAATGTATATCCATCAAGTGATACACCATTGACCCTGCATGCCGTCTTTAAAGATGGTCATGAAGTTGAAGGCGAAAGCAAGATTACAGACTATGAGGGTTTGATTCATCATGTTTACCTTACGGAAACAAATACAGGAAAGAGTCCGCGTGCATCTAAAAAGGTCGTACAGTCTATCATGGAAGCAGATACCATCGTTTTAGGACCTGGGTCACTCTTTACTTCAATCTTACCCAATATTGTTATTCCTGAAATTGCCGAAGCACTTTTAAAAACACAGGCTCGCATTGTTTACGTCTGCAACATTATGACACAGCGTGGCGAAACAGAGCACTTTAGCGATGCAGACCATGTTCGTGTTATTCATGAACATTTGGGAACCCGTGTTATCGATACTGTGTTGGTAAACAGTGCAGAAGTACCTGAAGAATATATGAATTCCAATAAATTTGACGAGTATTTAGTGCAGGTGGTTCACGACTTCAAGACTTTACAAGAAGAAGAGGTAAATATTATTTCCAATGATTTTTTGCAGCTGGTGAATGGCGGTGCATTTCATGATGGAGATGCCATTGCTTCAGAAATCATGGGAATTAGCGCCCAACATGAGAGAAGAGAAGTATGAGTTTCACAAGTGATGTAAAAAAGGAACTGACAAGTCAGAAGCCTAGTCGTGGCACTCTACTGGCTCTGATCAGGATGAATGGTTCTTTAGGAATTTCTGGTGGCTTGACCTTGGCCTTATCTACAGAAAATGCTGCGACAGCAAAGTACATTTATCAAATGCTCCTCGAAATTTATCAGATTCGTGCAGAGATTCGTGTACATCAAAAAACAACACTCTCAAAAAACCGCGTTTATACTGTTTTTATTGAAGACAAAGTGAATGAATTGCTCAATGAACTTCAGCTCTCTGATACGCTGATGTTCTTAGACTCTGGAATTCCAGAATCTGTGAAATACGATCAAGAGGCACAAGAAGACTATATGCGCGGTGCTTTTCTCTCTAGCGGATCCATGCATAATCCAGAAAAAGGCGATTATCAGCTGTCCATTTCCAGTGTATATCAGGAACACGCAGAAGATCTAAAAGATATCTTTAATAATTTTGGATTTGATGCGCGTATAATCTCTCGGAAAAATCGTTATATTTTGTATCTTTCTAAAGCTGAAGAAATTATGGATTTTCTCACTCTGATTGGGGCTATGAAAGCGCGTTTGAAATTTGAGAATGCCAAAATTATGCGTGAGATGCGGGGACTGGCAAACCGTCAGTCAAACTTTGAGTCAGCAAATATAAATAAATCTGTTTCAGCAGCACAGGAGGTTATCTCTGCAGTGAAATACTTGGCGGAGAAAAAAGAGCTGGAAAATCTCCCCCCAGCGCTCACAGAGGTGGCACACGCTCGGATCAATCATCCCGAAGCCACCATTAAGGAACTGGGACAGTTATTGGATCCCCCGTTAGGAAAGTCTGGGGTTAATCACCGTCTAAGAAAATTGACAGCTCTGGCTGAGGAAATAAAAAAAGCGAAGACTGATTCGGTACATGAAGAAAAGAGGCTCTAGTCAGGGCTTCTTTTCTCATGCCTAAAAGCAAGTCCCCAGCCAAACCAAATACCCTTTTCTCATCAAACACTCATTTCATTTGACCTTTTTTTTTTATACTATAGACTCAGAAAGTAAACGTAACATTAGAAATGTATATGTAATGAAAATCTAAAAGTACAGGTTACGTCAAAGGAGGAGTTTATGACACCAGAAAAGAAAAACCAGCGGCGGCTGCGCAACCTCGCGCTCCTGTCCCTCTTATTGCTCTTGGTAGGCGGCACCTTCGCCTTCCAAGCCTTCAACCAGCGGGCCATCAATGACCGGCTCCGGGAAAACATCCCCGGCGGCCGTGTCCACGACTACTACAACCGAGACACCAAAAACAAGGACGTCTTCGTGGAGAACTATGGCAATGTGCCCCTCATGGCTCGTATCCGCCTCTCCGAGTTCATGGAGAAACGCTCAGCAGGCGATACAGACTTCACCCCTATAGTGAACGGTACCATCCGTGACCAAGTGAACACTTGGACGGTCATGCGTCCCTCAGAGACCAACCTCAACACCCGTGTAGGCGACTCAGCTGCCTTCAACACCTACGCCAACCTAACCTTTGGTTGGACCCGATCAGGTCAAGATGCCCCATGGTTCATGCCCACCTTCAATCGGGACAACCAAGACCTGATGACCGCCTCTGCTGGGCATGCTCGTGACTGGGTCACAAGTACAGCCACAGACGGTGTCACAGATGGCGCCACGCATCCCGGAGACGGTACAGATGCCTACTGGTCCTCTGGCGACAGCTTTGACAACAGCGGACCAGTTTGGCCGGGCGAAGAAGTCAGCCATGATGCGGCTCAAAACCTGCAACAAGAACGTGCCCCGATGACCATCAGCCAGTGGGCAGCCCTCCCTAATAACCTGAAAGTCGGGAACTTCTGGGTCATTGACCACCAAACAGGCTGGGCCTACTGGGCCAACCAACTCCAAGCAGGAGAGACCACCTCTTACCTCTTGGATGCGGCTCAGATGACCGCAGCGGCGGACAACATCCCGGGCGAATATTATTACGGTATCCATGTGGACGGGCAACTGATCAGTCCTGACCGTATCAATGATTTCTTGGCTGCAGACCCAGACTATACGCATCATGCCGACTTGTCGGACTTCCTGACAGCCGTACAGAACGGTTTTATCGATAACAACTGGGGGAACCCGGGACCAGATGACAATGTTCAACCAGACCAAATTAACTTTAGCATCATGGCACCGGGAACCATCTTTACTATGGCTGGGGAGCAGTACCGTTATTTGGAGAATCAAGGTGGGGGGAATCATTTGATTATTCGGAATAATGTAATTGAAAATATCTCTTTCAATAATCAGGATACTCGAATCAATGAATGGTATGAAAGTCTTGATACAACAGTTCAAGCTATGGTTCGACCTGTAACAAATGGATTTGTAACAGGTGAGCTTCCTTATGAAGATGTCCTTTGGTCAGAAGGTATTTCTGGCTGGATGCCAACTAATATAAATGATTTCATAGAAATTTCTGCAGATGTGACTAGAGTTAATACAAGCGGTAGCCCGCAGGCCTTTGCACTTTCTTTTGTTGATGTAGTTCGCTTATCGGAAGTAGGTCATGTTTTTTCTAGTTTAGAGCAACGTGAGAGCGGTGATGAAAGGTGGTGGTGGCTTCGCACACCTCGTTCTGAAACTTTAGCGTGGTCTGTACTTGGGACACCTAGGAGTGGTCAATTAGGCGGTGGTGGCGGAAGAAATCATGTTTCTCCTGCTGGTGGTATTAGGCCCGCCCTAATCATCAATCAACCTCTCTAAAATAGAGAGAAACAAGTCAAAAAATCACTCAACTAATCGTAGGACAGCAGCTGGACCAGCAGGCTGGCTCGACCTCCCTTAAACAAAAGGCGCAGTTTAAGGGAGCAACTGCTGGTGATTTGACCCATGCTGTGTTAATCTTTAATGCGGATAGCACAAACAATGTGGTGAGTGCTTCAGACAACAAGGCTTCCTCAGCAAAGAGTACGTTAGTATCTGGAACAGCAGTCAATAAGAACAAGAGGATTTGATTCAAAAATGAAGTCATCAGACAAAAAATGAAAGTGATAATCAGAAAAGCTCTTAAAAATTGTAACTCCAGCATCTTTTTCAAGGGGAAAGATATTTCTGGACAATCTTTGTTTTTTCCTAATCTCTTATCTGAAAACTTTTTCTGTTTGAAGAGTTGGCGCATCTGAAGTAGAATGAAGCCTATATGGGGCTTTGTAAAGAAAAATGCAGATAGCCTAAGAAAGGAGAGAACTAAAATGGAAGAAGCAAAGTTATTCGAAAGGCAAGTGGCATCCTGTCCAGGAACATCGGAAACACCGACAAGACCCTTTTTCATGGACTTTATCGGGGAGAGAAAACAGACCGGAAAAGAAGCGAACGTGGGTTAGAGATTTTTTAGTGAACAGTCAATCTTTAGAACTTAGACTGATAAAGAAAGTTAAAAATTTTTTCGTCTTCTCTTGACATTTCTCGTAAAAAGAACTACAATCTTAAGGTGAGGAAAGCGACTCGGGACAGTGGAAGCCGAGACATCAATGGCCTAAAAATCTATCACAGCAGAAATGAAGTAAAAAATAAAGGTGGAACCGTGCATAGCACCCTTTGTCTTAGGACAGGTGTATTGTGCGGTTTTTATATTTATTTATACGAGGAGAATATTAAGATTATGATGAATCCAGCAGAAATATTGTCTGCCACCATTCACCATGGGCAAGAAAAGGTCAAACGACCGATGTTAGAAAAAGCAGTGCTTGGCTTTATTGGAGGAGCACTGATTTCGATGGGCTACTTGCTCTATATACGTGTCATTTCCAGCGTGGTTGATGAGTTGGGAAGTTTGGCCAGTTTTATCGGTGCAGCTGTTTTTCCTATCGGTTTGATTGTTATCCTGATGGGCGGAGGAGAGCTCATCACTTCAAATATGACAGCTGTTACAGCCTCGTTTTTTGCTAAGAAAGTGAAATTTTCAGATTTGCTCAAAAATTGGCTTGTCATCACTTTTTTTAACCTTTTAGGTGCTTTCTTTGTTGCTTTCTTTTTTGCTCATGTTGTGGGCTTAACTGCTTCTGGTGTATATCGTGAGGAACTCATTGTCATTGCTGATTCAAAAATTGATGCGACCTGGATCCAAACCCTAGTCTCTGGTGTGGGCTGTAACTGGTTTGTTGGTCTTGCCATGTGGCTTTCTTACGGTGCCAAAGATGCCGCCGGAAAATTAATGGCGATTTGGTTTCCAACAATGGCCTTTGTTGCTATTGGCTTCCAGCACAGTGTGGCAAATGCTTTTGCTATTCCCGCAGCGATTTTTGAAGGTGGAGCAACATGGATGGAATTCATCCGTAATTTCAGTCTGGTCTATGTGGGGAATATGCTCGGTGGCGTCATTTTTGTCGCTGGTTTCTACTTCCTTGGATATAAACGCCAAATGAATGAACTTAATAAATAATAAGGAGAATTGAATGTCAAACAATAAATTATCATTTCAAGATATGATTCTGACTTTGCAAGCTTTTTGGTCCAAGCAAGGTGCAAACTTAATGCAAGCTTATGACGATGAGGTAGGGGCAGGAACAATGAGTCCATACACTTTCTTACGTTCAAACGGTCCAGAGCCTTGGGCAGCAGCTTATGTGCAGCCTTCACGACGTCCAGCTGATGGGCGTTACGGTGAAAATCCCAATCGTCTTTTCCAGCACCATCAGTTTCAAGTGGTCATGAAACCTTCGCCCAAAAATATCCAAGAACTTTATTTGGAAAGTTTAGCCGCGCTGGGTATCGATGCACTAGAGCATGACATTCGTTTTGTTGAAGACAACTGGGAAAATCCTTCAATGGGATGTGCCGGCATCGGCTGGGAGGTCTGGATTGATGGTCAAGAGTGTACGCAATTCACATACTTCCAGCAAGTGGGAGGCATTGAGGTAGATTCGGTTACTGCGGAAATTACTTATGGTTTGGAGCGTCTAGCTACAGCTATCCAAGAAGTAGACAGTGTATACGATCTTGAGTGGGGAAATGGCGTCCTCTACGGCGATATCTTCAAAGAGCCAGAGTATGAGCATTCAAAATTTGCCTTTGAAGAGTCCGACCAAGATATGCTTTTAGACTTGTTTAACAAGTATGAAGCAGAAGCGCTTAAATTACTTGACTTAGGCTTGGTTCATCCTGCTTATGACTTTATCTTGAAGAGCTCACACACCTTTAACCTCTTAGATGCGCGTGGGGCTGTTTCTGTGACAGAGCGTGCAGGTTACTTGCACCGGGTGCGGACAATGGCGCGTAAAGTTGCCAAAACGTTTATTGAAGAACGTGCTAAACTTGGCTTCCCACTTTTGAAAGATGAAGACTTACGTGAGAAATATCTGGGAGAAAAAGGGAAATATATAAAAATTCTAGAACAATTGGCAGAAGAACAGGAGGCAAAATAATGGCAAATTACTTACTCGAAATCGGTTTGGAAGAAATGCCGGCTCACTTGGTAACACCTGCAATCAACCAATTGGCAGAACGTCTTTCAGATTTTTTAAATGAGAATCGCTTGAACTTTGACCTTATCCGTAAGTTCTCAACACCGCGTCGTTTGGCTGTCTTGGTGGAAGGACTTGCTGAAAGTTCAGAAGCCATGGATGAAGAAGTGAAAGGACCTTCTGCGAAAATTGCCAAAGATGCAGAAGGAAATTGGTCTAAGGCTATCCAAGGCTTCTCCCGTGGTCAAGGCTTGACACCAGATGATTTGGTCCTTAAAGGCGATTATTATTTCGCAAACAAGCATATTGCTGGTGTAGCCGCACAAGAGATTTTGGCAAAGGTTGGCACTGAGGTTATCAGGAAGATGCAGTTTAAAACGTATATGAAGTGGGGCAATAATAGCTTCCTCTTTGTACGTCCTATCCAATGGATGGTTTCTCTACTGGATGCAGAAGTGGTTCCTTTTGAGCTTCTTGATGTGACTGCTGGCAACACAACACGCGGTCACCGTTTCCTTTCAAACCAAGAATTTACCATTGAAAAAGCTACGGATTATGCACAGCTGTTAAACACTAACTTTGTTATGGTTGATGCAGGGGCACGTAAAGCCGAAATCAGCAAACAAATTAAAGAAATCGCAACTGAACATGGTTGGAAAGTTGAATTAGCAGACGAAAAACATGTTGAACTTCTCGAAGAAGTGAATAACCTGGTAGAATACCCCACAGCTTTCGTTGGCAGCTTTAACGAAAAATACTTGTCAGTTCCTAAAGAAGTTCTGGTCACTTCCATGCGTGACAATCAACGCTATTTTGAAGTTTACACTGCAGAGGGTAAGCTAGCCCCTCACTTTATCTCTGTCCGTAATGGTAATGCAGAAGGCATGGAAAATGTCATTTTGGGAAATGAAAAAGTTTTGGTTGCTCGTTTGGAAGATGCAGAGTTCTTCTGGAAAGAAGATCAAAAATTAAAAATTGCGGATCTTGTAAAGAAACTTGAAAATGTTACTTTCCATGCAAAAATCGGTTCAATCACTGAACACATGGCTCGCACAAAAGCAATTGCGGCACATTTGGCAGACATCGCCCAACTGACAGAAACTGAAAAGGCAGATGTTGCGCGTGCAGCCGATATTTACAAATTTGACCTTTTGACAGGTATGGTGGGTGAATTTGATGAGCTCCAAGGTGTGATGGGGGAAAAATACGCCCTCTTAGCGGGTGAAAATGCAAATGTAGCTGCTGCTATTCGTGAGCATTACATGCCAGTTTCAGCAGAAGGGGAGTTGCCAAGTACTGTTGTAGGGAGTGTCTTGGCAGCAGCTGATAAGATTGACAGTATTCTCTCATTCTTTAGTGTAGGCTTGATTCCCTCAGGTTCAAATGATCCTTATGCGCTTCGACGTGCGGCACAAGGCTTGACACGTATCATCGAAAAATGCAATTGGCACTTTGACTTTTCGGATTTCATTGCTACACTTGACTATGCGAACAAGGAACAAGTGATTGACTTCCTTAAAGGTCGCGTGCAAAAACTTCTTTTGGATAAAAAAATTCGTCATGATATTGTTGAAGCAACGATTGCAGCAGACACAATGGATATCGCAAGCATGATGGAAGTTGCGCCAATGCTTAACGGGCATAAAGACGATGCGCAATTTAAACCAGCAGTCGAAAATATTTCACGTGTCATCAACTTGGCGAAAAAAGCCGACCATGTTGGTACAGTATCTTCTGAACTGTTCGAGAACGATGCAGAAGCTGCGCTTTACGCAGTTACAGAAGAACTTGAAGCAAGTTGGGCAAGCTTGTCTGCCTCTGAAAAATATGATACTCTGGTCAGCAAAGCTGTACCTGCGATTAACACTTTCTTTGAAAAGGTTATGGTTATGGCAGAAGATGAAAAAGTACGTAACAATCGCTTGGCTTTACTGTCGGACTTATCCTCACTCACAGGGACAATGGCTGACTTTAGTCTAATCAATACAAAGTAAGGAGAAATTTATGGCAATCACAAATGAACAAATTGAACGTATCAATGAATTGGCCCGTAAACACAAAGCAGAAGGCTTAACAGAAGCGGAAACTGAAGAACGTGCAAAATTACGTCGTATCTATCTTGACAGTGTGCGTGAAAATCTTCGTGGACAGGTCGAATCTGTAAAACTGGTGGATGAAGAAGGGAAAGATATCACACCAGAAAAACTGAAAGATATTCAACGTGCGAAAGGTATGCGTGACTAGACAGGCTGGATGTAAGCTTGCTTGTTTTTAATGCTTTCATCATTGCGCCCAAGGCGCTAATGCTTAGCGTCTTATCAGCCATCAATCAAAAAAGTACAGTTTTTAATTGATGCTGCCAGAGTGACTTCATATGAGTGAGGGGAATTACTTTTAGTGGAAAATGTAAGAATTGGAATATCAAGAGGGGCTATTTTCTATACATTTTTGGCTCTTGTCATAGGTCTTCTTGTTGGAACGGTGGATGCTTTGTTTGGGCGGGGCTTGCTTTTTATCACGGAGATACGTGATGCCCATCCCTTATATTTTCTTCCTTTCTTGGCATTGGCGGGTCTCGTGATTGTTTATACTTATCAGCATTTTGGCAAGGAAAGTCAAAAAGGTATGGGCTTAATTTTTGAGGCAGGCAATAAAGGACGTAAAGACATTCCCAAACGCTTGGTTCCTTTGATTATATTTTCAACATGGTTGTCGCATCTTTTTGGAGCAAGTGTTGGTCGAGAAGGAGTAGCTGTACAAATCGGTGCAACAATAGGACATACCTTAGGGGGAAAATTAGCTTCTAAAGAAGCGCAGAAAGTTCTCTTAATTACTGGTATGGCTGCAGGTTTTGCAGGCTTGTTTCAGACTCCTATTGCTGCGACTTTCTTTGCTATTGAGATACTGATGGTTGGCAAGATAGAGTACATTGCTTTGTTTCCGGCTTTAGTTGCTTCTTATGTTGCCAGTACAACTTCTCATGCTTTGGGATTAGAAAAATTTTCCTTTGCGGTCAATACTGACTTAAATATGGATGCAATTACACTTTTGAAGCTTTTAGTGGTGGCCCTATGTTTTGGCTTAGTTGGTCGCCTGTTTGCCCAAGGCTTGTCCTTTATGAAAAGCTATATGATGCTTAAACTCAGCAATCCTTACCGCAGAATTTTAATCGTAGGTTTAATGCTGAGCTTGGGTTTAATTTTCATTCACTTAGACCGTTATGCGGGTTTGGGAACAAATTTGATTTCGATGAGTTTTAACGGTCAGCCTATCAATGCTTATGACTGGATATTGAAATTGCTCTTTACTGTTTTAAGTATTTCGGCTGGTTTCCAAGGGGGAGAAGTCACACCGCTCTTTGCCATTGGTGCAAGTCTGGGTACAAGTTTGGCCCTGCTTTTGGGGCTGCCTGTTGGTTTAATCGCTGCAGCAGGCTATGTGTCTGTTTTTTCTGCAGCAACGAACAGTTATTTTGCTTCGATATTTATAGCAGCAGAAGTTTTTGGCTATGGTTCGGTTCAATATATTTTGCCGCTTGTAACAATCGCTTACATACTTAATGGGAATGCTTCAATTTATGCTCAGGGCAAACTCAATTTAGAAGACTAAAAGAAGAATAAGGCTGTTGTCTTGTTCTTTTTTATTGTCTATTAGACACTGGAAGTAAGCATTTTTCCCTAACAAAAATGAGGGAAATGATAGAATAGAATTAAAGAAGGATATGAAGTGTTAAAAATACGAATTGTAAAAAGATTGGAGCAACTGTGAATATTGAAGCTTTACTTGAGAAAAAAGAGCAGGTGCAGGTTGAGATTCTCCGGCAGTTGGTTTTGAAAAATGAAAAGATTACCGCTCAGGAGCTTAGTGACTGGGTAGGCTTGTCACGCCCTTCAATAGAAAGTTACTTGGAGGATATCGCCTATCTGGGACAGATGATGGGGAGCCCGATGAAGGTTCTTAGACAGGACCATAAAGTAATTCTGGAAATGGAAGAATCTCAGAATTTAGATGAAATCATCAGTTTTTTAATTCAAGACAGTATAAAATATCGTTTGCTTCTTCTATTTTTGGAGCAGAAAAACTACATGATTATTGATTTGGCTGAAGAATTACTCATCAGTGAGTCGACATTGTTTCGTAAAATAAAGGAACTCAACAAACTATTGGCTGAATTTGAAATACAAGTCAAAAACAATAAGCTTGTCGGAGAAGAAAGCCAGATTCGTTATTTTTACTATCTTCTTTTTGATTCAATAAATCCGAAATTTCGACCAGATATGTTACAAGTTACAAAACTACAATCAGACTTTGTGACACAACTGGAAGAAACCTTGAAGCTCAGTTTTTCAAAAAGCAGTCAGGATAAAATTTATCACTGGCTAGCTATTGCTGAAAAGAGACGCTTGATAAGCGACATCCAAGTCACAAAATCCTTAAAAACTAAAGTGATTTATCAAGACGATCATCTGTATCAGTTGCTTGATTCGATTTTTTATCAAAAGATTTATGATCGCTATGCTAAGGACAAGTGCGAAACCATCTTTTTCTACAGCTTCCTTCTTTCCTTTTTTATCTTAGACAAGGAAAGTTATTATCGGTTTGATATCTTCCGCAGTAAAAAGCTTCCAACAGTGTTGTTAAATATTTCTCTTAGAGAGCGTATGTTGAAACATTATCGTCCAAATCGCTTGGGCTTTGAGGAAGAAAAAGCGATTAGCTACCAACTCGCACAGGTTAATAATAAATTTTCTTTTTTTCAAGGTAGCCTCTTTACTAGAAGTCAGGAAGCTTTGATGCTGCGGAAGCAAAACTGGGTAGATAAAAGTTTTCAAGAACTACTGGATGATTTAGAGCACATCGCTTTAAACTATATTCCCAAGGAGCAGGATCTCCCAGAACTAATTTTTGGCTATAGCAATGCCCTTATGTTGTTGGAGCTCTTATCGTCTCAAAAACTTATTGTAGCTTACGACTTGTCGGATACTCCAGCCTATCAGATTCCTTTAGAACAGTTTTTGAAGATCCGCCTCCGCGCGGTTGAAAAGATAAAACTGGAGCACTATCATGAGGGGCAAAGTTATGATTTGCTTATTTCTAGCAAAAGAAATGACAATCGAAAATTTGTCTATGTTCTCTCAGAATTTTCGGGTGATCATGATATTGAGCGGCTCATTACACATATAGAAGCTCTCAAAATAGAAAAACTTCAAACTAAAGCTATTCTCAATTGATAGCTTTAGTTTTTTATGTATACTTTCAATTTTTTTAAGTTTCCCATAAAAAATGAAAGTATACGCGACCATAAAGATGTTATAATATAAAACATAGAAAGCGTTTACAAAGGAGAAAGAAAATGACAGAAACTTCTTACATTATGGCAATTGACCAAGGGACTACAAGTTCAAGAGCTATTATATTTGATAAAAAAGGGAAGCATATCGGGAGTTCCCAGAAAGAATTTACACAGTACTTCCCGCAAGAAGGCTGGGTGGAGCATGATGCAAATGAGATCTGGAACTCCGTCCAATCTGTTATCGCAGGTGCTTTCATTGAGTCAGGTATTAAACCTGTTCAGGTTGCAGGAATAGGTATAACCAATCAGCGTGAAACAACAGTCATTTGGGATAAGGCAACTGGAAAACCGATCTATCATGCCATTGTTTGGCAGTCGCGTCAGTCAGCTGATATCGCAAACGCGCTCAAAGAAGCAGGACATGAAGAACTCTTTCATGAGAAAACAGGACTCATCGTTGACTCTTACTTTTCAGCGACAAAGATTCGCTGGATTCTTGACCATGTAGAGGGGGCACAAGAGCGTGCAGAGCGAGGTGAACTTCTTTTCGGGACGATTGATACATGGATATTATGGAAATTAACAGATGGTGAAGCACATTATACAGACTACTCCAATGCCAGCCGTACGATGCTTTACAATATTCATGAGTTAAAATGGGATGAAGAAATTTTGGACATTCTTAATATACCTGCAGCCTTGCTTCCAGAAGTCAAGTCAAACTCGGAAGTCTACGGTGTGACTAAAGGTTTTCATTTCTTTGGCTCGGAAGTGCCCATCTCAGGTATGGCTGGAGACCAGCAGGCAGCACTTTTTGGTCAGATGGCCTTTGAACCAGGCATGATAAAGAACACCTATGGTACAGGTTCATTTATCGTCATGAATACAGGAGAAAAACCGCATATTTCTAAGAATAACTTGCTGACAACTATTGGTTATGGCATCAATGGAAAAGTTTATTATGCCTTAGAGGGCAGCATATTTGTCGCAGGTTCTTCCATCCAATGGCTCCGTGACGGCTTAAAGATGCTGGAGCGCGCAAGTGATTCTGAAGAGGTTGCGCTTCAATCTACCAACAAAGATGAAGTTTATGTGGTTCCGGCCTTTGTTGGTCTTGGAGCACCTTACTGGGATCAAGAAGCCCGTGGTGCAATGTTCGGTCTGACACGGGGGACAACTAAAGAAGATATCGTTAAAGCAACCTTACAGAGTATTGCTTATCAGGTTCGTGATGTTGTCGGCACTATGAAAGAAGATACTGGCATTGACCTGTCTCTCCTCAAGGTGGATGGTGGCGCAGCCAATAATGAATATTTGATGCAGTTCCAAGCCGATATTTTAAATATCCCTATTCAGCGTGCAGGTGACTTGGAAACGACCGCACTCGGTGCAGCTTTCTTAGCAGGGCTTGCGGTTGGCTTCTGGAAAGACATTGAGGAACTCAAGGAGTCTTATGAGCCAGGTAAAATTTTCCAAACACAGATGCAGGAAGAACGCAGAGAAGAACTCTATGCAGGATGGAAGAAGGCTGTGCATGCAACACGTGCTTTTAAATGAGTAATAGACAAGGACACAGGGAGATAAAAGGAGAGATAAAAATGGCTTTTTCTAAAAAAACAAGACAAGAAGCAATCAGGAAAGTTCAAGAGGAAGAATTGGATTTACTCGTTATTGGAGGAGGAATCACAGGGGCGGGATTGACCTTACAGGCTGCAGCCTCTGGCATGAGAGTTGCCCTGTTTGAAATGCAGGACTTTTCAGAAGGAACTTCGTCGCGTTCGACAAAACTTGTACATGGCGGCATTCGTTACCTCAAAAACTTTGATGTGCAAGTGGTTTCCGATACAGTTTCTGAACGCGCGGTTGTCCAAGGGATTGCGCCCCATATACCAAAACCTGACCCAATGCTTCTTCCGATTTATGATGATGAGGGAAGAACAACCTTTGACATGTTTTCGGTCAAAATAGCGATGGATTTGTATGACCGTTTGGCTGGTATAGATGAAGATTCTCCCTATGCCAACTACACCATTTCACCAGAAGAAGTGCTCCGTCGTGAGCCGCTCATCAAGAAAAAAGGCCTGCAAGGTGCAGGGGTCTATCTTGACTTCCGCAATAATGATGCACGTTTGGTCATTGATAATATAAAAAAAGCTGTCGAAGATGGGGCGCAAGCCATAAGTAAGATGAAAGTTATTGACTTTATTTATACAGACGGCCAAATCTCGGGCGTACGTGCGCGTGACATGCTGACAGATGAGATTATTGAAGTAAAGGCGAAGCTAGTGATTAATACCAGTGGCCCTTGGGTAGACAAGATTCGCTATCTGAATTTCACACGACCAATCGTGCCAAAAATGCGTCCCACAAAAGGTGTCCATCTCGTGGTTGATGCAGCCAAATTACCTGTGCCACAACCGACTTATTTTGATACAGGAAAGCACGATAAACGTATGGTCTTTGCCATTCCACGTGAAAATAAAACTTATTTTGGTACGACAGATACGGATTATCAGGGCGACTTTATCGATCCAAAGGTTACACAAGAAGATGTGGACTATCTCTTGGATGTCATCAACTTCCGTTACCCTGAAGCACATATCACGCTTGATGACATTGAAGCTTCATGGGCGGGATTGCGTCCATTATTAGGTGGGAATTCTGGTTCAGACTATAATGGTGGTGACAATGGCGCAGTTTCTGAAACCAGCTTTAATGCTGTTGTCGAGGCCGTGCTCCGCTATAAAAATAAAACAGCAACAAAAGCAGAAGTAGAGCATCTTTTGAATCATATGGAGTCCAGTCTTTCTGAAAAAGGAAGCGAGCCTTCGTCTGTCTCTCGTGGCAGCTCACTTGAGCGCGAGAGCGACGGCTTAATCACCTTGGCAGGGGGGAAAATCACCGACTATCGTAAAATGGCAACAGGTGCGATAGATCTGATTTGCCAACTTCTTGAAGAAGATTTCGGATTGAAATATGAACCTATTGACTCAAAAAAATATCAAATTTCTGGAGGTGAATTTGACCCAGGAAAAGTTGAGGAAGTTGTTTCTGAAAATACAAAAGTTGGTGTAGCTGCAGGTCTTACAGAAGCTGAAGCAAAATACATTGCAGACTTTTATGGGATGAATGCGCTTAAAATATTTGCGTATGCCTCGGAGATGGAAGCTTATGAGGGCCTTACTTTAGCAGAGTCAGCACGCTTACGCTATGCACTTGAAGACGAGCTGGTCTTGACACCCGTTGACTACTTATTGCGTCGAACCAACCACATTCTCTTTATGAGTGAAGGTGTTGATGCCATCAAAGTTCATGTGGTGAACGCTATGGCGAACTTTCTAGAGTGGTCTCCTGAGGAAAAAGCCAATCAAGAAAAAGCTTTGGAAGAAGCCCTTCGTGAATCAAGCCTATCGGACTTAAAAAACTCACTGTACGCGTAAGAAGCATGCTTCAGTAAAATAAAATAGAAAAAAAGGAGTCAATATGCACTCAGAAATGATACAGTTACTTGGGGAATTTTTAGGAACATTTACCTTAATTCTTCTTGGTAACGGAGTGGTTTCAGGCGTTGTACTGAACAAAACAAAGGCAACAGGAGCAGGTTGGGTAGCCATCACGCTTGGGTGGGGCTTTGCAGTGATGATGGCGGTCTACATCTCAGGTTTCATGTCCCCTGCGCATCTTAATCCAGCAGTTACAATTGCAATGGCAATGATTGGCAGTTTTGGTTGGAATTTGGTTGTCTCTTATATTGTCGCGCAAATGCTTGGTGCAATGGCAGCTAGTGTCATTCTTTACCTAATGTTCTATCCACACTATGCAGAAACCAAAAATCCAGCAGATATCTTGGGCACCTTTTCTACAGGACCTGCTATTCGCCATACAAGCTCAAACCTACTGAGTGAAATTGTAGGTACGGCAGTCTTAACGGCAGGTATTCTGGCCTTTGGTCAATACGCTATTACGCAAACTTCTGGTGTATCGCCACTCTTAGTGGGTGCGATTATCACAGCCATCGGTTTATCACTAGGTGCGACAACAGGTTACTCTTTGAATCCTGCACGTGACTTAGGTCCTCGTATCATGCACGCTATCTTACCTATCAAGGGCAAAGGAGATTCTGACTGGTCTTACGCATGGATTCCTGTCCTAGGTCCAATCATTGGCGGTAGCTTAGGTGCCCTTCTCTTTAACATGGTCATTCAATTTGCAAGTAAATAAATTGAAATAATAGACAAAAGCAGAGTTAGACAAAGATCTAGCTCTTTTTTTATGAAAAAAATACCAGTAATCCTCCAGCTTATGGGAATAAAAACTAAATAAAGAAAACGCTTTATTTTTCCTTGCTTTTGAAAATAAGAGGTGCTATATTACAAATATAACAAAACTAAAAGAAAAATTTTGGAGGAAACAAGATGTCGAAAAAAATAGTAGCCGTTACGGCCTGCGCTGCTGGAATAGCGCACACCTATATGGCCGCCGAGTCTATCGAAAAAGCGGCTAAAAAAATGGGCTATGAGGTCAAAGTAGAGACAAATGGAGCTATTGGAGCAGAAAATGTCTTAACTCCAGAAGAAATCGAAAACGCAGATCTTGTACTTGTTGCCTCAGACATTAAGATTGATCCGATTCGTTTCACAGATAAGCCGCTTTATGTTACAAAATCCATTCCTGCAATTGAAGATTCGGAAGCCTTGATAAGAAAAGCATTCGCTGAGGCTGAAGTTTTTGGCAAGAAAGGAAGTAAGGTAGGGAATATCCAGATTGGTAATGATAAAGATAAGGTTACTTTTCTGACCCATGTGATGAGTGGTATTTCTTATATGGTGCCCATGGTCATCGCTGCAGGTCTTCTCCTTACCATTGCCAATCTCTATGCCTTTCAAAGAGACGACCTAGGACGTATTGTGAAGTGGGGGTTTGACAATACAACACAAATGGGCTTCCTCATGGAAAAACTCTTTTATGTTGGGCAGATGGGTTTTAAACTGATGATTCCACTATTTGCTGGTTTCGTAGCAAATTCCATTGCAGATAAACCCGCAATAGCTCCTGCAATGATTGGTGCTTATCTTGTTAATGACCCAGAATTTTTAGGAACTGAAGCAGGTGGAGGTTTTATTGGTGCTATTATTGTGGCTTTCATTGTTGGCTATATGGTCAAAGGATTGAAAAAAATAAAATGGCCTAAAATTGTCATGCCAATCGTGCCAATTATGATTATTCCTTTTATTGCAACAGCTGTTATCAGCTTAATCGTGCTTTATATCATCGGGAATCCAATCTCAGTGGGGATGGATGCCATGTATGATGGGTTAACCAACTTAAATAATAATTTCGCAGGTGCGCCAATCATTATCGGAGCCATTTGTGGCGCAATGATTGGGTTTGACTTGGGTGGACCAATCAATAAAACGGCTTTAGTGTTTGGGACAGCAATATTTACCGATACAATGACAAAATACGGTATTGAAGGTGCAAACTTTGTACCCGGTACAGCAACACAAGCAGCGATTTCGGTAGCTCCCTTAGGTGTATGGTTGGCTACGATATTATTTAAAAATAAATTTTCAAAAGATGAAAAAATTGCTGCCAGTGCAGCCTTTGGTATGGGGATTGTCGGTGTCACTGAAGGAGCTATTCCATTTGTGGCAGCACATCCTGTACGAATGATTTTCTCAAACGTTGTAGGTTCAGCTGTTGCAGGTGGACTTATCTCAGCTACCGGTTCGAAATTTTATGGCGGTATCGGCTCGCCTCTGGGGACCTTTATTGGTTATATTGAGCAACCGATTCCTTTTGTAACATGGATTTTGTGCGTATGTGCAGGGATTTTGACCACCGCATTATTGATTGGATTTACACGAGGTATTGAATTCAAAAAACCAGTAAAAGTTAAAGCAAAATAAGAAGGTGAATAAAGATGAACAAAGAAGTTTTTAATCAAGAACATATCCTTTTCGATACAAGCGCACGTACACAGGAAGAAGCCTTTGCAGTTATTGCACAGTTTGCACATTCTCTGGGCTTTGTGGACAATGAAGCTAAGTATTTTGAAGGCCTAAAACAGCGAGAAGCAGAAGCAACAACAGGCTTTAAAGACCATATCGCCATTCCGCATTGTAAAGATAAAACGAACTTAAAGCCGGGCATGTTTTTCGTTAGATTTGCCAATGAAATTCCTTGGAATGCTTTGGATGGCAAACCCGTGAAAGTTGCTCTGGCACTTACGATTCCTGAGGAAGGTGCGACTGAGCACTTGAAGTTGCTGAGCTTAATCGCTCGAAAACTAATCGATAATCAATTTCGTGAAGATATTTTATCAGAGAAAGACCCGAATAATCTGACTGCCGTTATAGATAAAATTGATTTTTAACTCAAAGGTCAAATCATCTTGATTTGGCCTTTTGAAAAAATGAATAAGGAAGTAAAAATGAAGAAAAAAGTACACGTCATTCATCATACACACTGGGATTTAGAATGGTATTTTACTCATAATGAATCTTTCGTCCAGTTGGCTTATCATTTGGATGAAGTAATGAGCGCCTTGGAGAATAATGAAATTTCTTATTATCTCCTCGACGGGCAAATGAGCATTTTGGATGACTACCTCCAAAGTTTCCCTGAACAAAAAACACGACTCAAAAAGTTGGTTCAAGCTGGAAAACTCTGGATTGGTCCATGGTATACTCAAACAGATGAACTCATCATAAGCGGCGAGTCAATCCTGAGAAATTTGACTCTGGGAATGGAATTAGCAGAAGATTTGGGCGGTTATATGAATATCGGTTACCTGCCAGACTCTTTCGGCCAGAGCAAAGATATGCCTAAGATATATCAAGGGTTAGGAATTGATCGTACAGTCTTTTGGCGTGGATTGCCGCAGGAAAAAACAAGGGACCGCGAATTTTATTGGCAAGCTGAAGATGGTTCAAAAGTTTTAGTCTCAAATATTAAGGATGGTTATTTTGTTGGCGTTGGACTTATTCATAGTGACCAAACACAAGAACTTATGACGCAGATTGAAGACGGTGCTGTGGGGCAACATCTCGTTTTACCTGTAGGAGGAGACCAGCGTTATGTAGATTTTAACCTACGTGAGCGGATTGATTTTTACAACCAGAAACTGAGTGACTATGAGTTAAAAGAAAGCAACTATGAGGAGTTGTTCTCCGAACTCGAAAAAGAGGAACTGACCACAATTGAAGGGGAATTTATCTCCAGCTCAGTCTCGAAAATCCATCGCTCGATTTACTCCTCACGTTACGATCATAAGTATTTGAATGATAAGCTGGAAAGACGGATGATTTATCAGGTAGAACCACTCGTTCTTATGGCTGAAAAACTTGGGATTGCTAACAAGCAGGGCTTAATTGACAGAATCTGGAAACTACTGGCAAAAAATCAAGCCCACGACAGTGCGGGCGGCTGTAATAGCGATAAAACCAATCGCATTATTCGCGAACGCTTTATCGAAGCAGACCAACTGTCTTATTCCATAGTCGACTACTTGACCAGAAAAATCAGTGAGTCACAGAAAAAAGTTTGTGACCATCAAGTCAGCATTTTTAATCCCCTTCCTTGGGAAGTAACTAAAACAGTAAAAATTAATGTCTCTACTGAGTTTAAAGATATCCAACTGAAAAATACAGCAGGAGAAGCGCTCAGTTTTGATGTTCTGACAAGAAATAAAGAATATTCTGGTGAAATCAGACGCGAAGAAGCCGCTCAAGATCCGGATAAATATTATTATATTCATGAACTGGCTGTAGAAGTTACGGTTCCTGCGCTTAGTTTTGTGAATTACTTCGTTGAAGAAAGTCAACAGTCAAGCATGGTCATCAGCGAAGACAAGCAAGATTATATTGAAAATGATTACTACAAGCTGAGCTATAAAAAAGGACAGCTTCATTTATTTGATAAGAAAATGCAGCAAAGTTATGACAATATCTTAATTTTTGAAGATGGCGGTGATGAAGGTGATACTTACGATTACTCGCCAGCTTATACAGATCGTGTCTTTGATTTGACACTTACCGGAAGTGAGCGAAAAGCTTTTTGTGGGGAACATTATCAAGAGCTAATTTTGACTGGTACTTGGGACCTTCCCAAGGATTTGAAAGAACGGGCAGAAGGAATTTGCCAACAAAAACAAGACTACGAATTGAAAATTACCTTAAAAAAAGGGAGTAAGCATCTGGAATGCCATTTGACGATTGATAATCAAGTGCTGGACCATCGTATGCGTGCAGTCATCAATCTTCCTTTTGCAAATCGGTATTCTTACACAGATACACCTTTTGGTACAGTGAAGCGTGAAGCAGAAGATCCGCATTTGAAAGACTGGCAAGAAATCGGCTGGCGTGAAGAACCAACGGCTATTTATCCCATGCTAAAATGGGTCAATGTTCACGATGATAAAAACAGTTGGACGGTTTTTGCTAAAGGAATCAAAGAATATCAATTAATCGGAGAAAATCACCGTCAGTTAGCTTTAACTCTCTTTCGAAGTGTCGGATTTTTAGGACGGCCTGATTTGCTCAGAAGGCCAGGTGTAGCTTCTGGTAATGCTTTTAAGTACATCCCAACACCTGATAGCCAATTGCTGGAAAAATTAACATTCAAATTTGCCATAAGTTTAGAACAGGATTATAACCCAGCACGACTTGCTCAAAGTTACCTTGAGTATGCTTTATCCCTGCCTTTCTATCAAATTCAGAGTCTAAATCTTTTTACAACGACTTTAAAATATTTTGTGTCAAATACCTTGAAAGAAAAAATTTGCAGTCCCCAGAATATCAGCTTGAAAGCGCCTGACCTTGTCTTTAGTTCACTCCGTAAGAATAATCTTTACGGCGGTTGGGACCTAAGGGTGTATAATCCAAGTACCCAAGCTGTTCAAGGTGAGAATTTTATTCTGTCAGAGCAGGAGCTTTGCTATGAGTTTGTGGACTTAAAAGGAATTGCGCTGACCGAACGACAAAAAAATAGTAAAATTAATCTGGGAGATTTTAGAGCAGGACAGATTAAAACTGTTCATTTCATAGATTGAGGAAAAATCATGAAGGAAGATATTTTCATATTAATTGAATCGCACCGTTTGGAATTAACCTATGTTGAGGAGATTATAGCCAACTATTTTATCAGTAAAAAGGCACCGCTGAATATAGATAAATTGGCGCAAACATTGGCTGTATCAAAGGCATCGATTACCCGCTTTTGTAAAAAGATTGGTTTGGATAATTACAAGGAATTAATGTTTTTGTACAACCTTTCCTTGGATAAAAAAGAAGAGCCATCGATTTCATCAGCAGTGACAGCTATTTACCACGCTTTAGCCACACGAAGTGATAATGCTTATTCTGAGGTGGAAGTGGACAAGCTGTGCGCTTTAATAAAAGATCATAACATCATTCATTTTTTTGGAAAAGGCTTTAACAGTTATACAGGAGCTGATTTTTCATTCAAATTTTCACGGTTTGGCAAGTATGTCCGTGTCATTTCAGAAGAAAAGTCAATCTTAATGTCAGCAGAATTTGCCCGTGAGGGTGAAATGATACTCGTGGCATCCTTGAGAGGAATAGACAATAATCTTCTTGAAGCGATGACCATCACAAAGGAAAAAAATATTCCGATAGCACTGATTACTTCCAATCCTAATTCTGACTTGATTAAACAAGCAGATATTACACTAATTTCAGCGGGCTTAACACATGAAGAATCTATCGGTAATATCTCACCACAAATTCCGATTTTGATTCAATTAGACATACTTTACGAACGCTATCTTCATCTCTTTTCTGATTCTGTAAAGAAATGGATAAAATCTGAAGAAATTTTACATAAAAATAAAAAATAAGAAGGTTAAAATATGAAAAAATTTCCTGAAGGATTTTTGTGGGGCTCAGCTTTATCCGGCCCACAAACTGAAGGTTATTCTCTAAAAGAGAGGAAATCTGCTTCTACATGGGATTACTGGTTTAAAGAAAATCCTGAAAAATTTAATGAAAACCAAGGACCGGAAACAACTTCTAATCTTTACGAAAATTACGTAGAGGATTGCCAACGGATGAAAGCTATCGGGCTTAATTCGATTCGAACTTCTATCCAATGGACACGACTACTTCCTGATGGAAAAACACTCAATCCTCAGGCAGTGACTTTCTACAGAGATTATTTTACAAAGATGAAAGAAAATGGTGTCAAGCCAATAATTAACCTTTTTCATTTTGATATGCCCATGTGGTTGATGGATAAAGGTGGGTGGGAAATCCGAGAATCTGTTGAGGCTTTTCGTTTTTATGCCCAAAAAGCTTTTGAATGCTTTGGTGATTTAGTCCAGGATTGGACCACTTTCAATGAACCAATGGTTCATGTGGAGTGTGGTTATTTACAAGGCTTTCATTATCCTGCAATTGTCGACATCAAAAAAGCTGTTCAAGTGGCTTATCATACCTTAATGGCACATGTAAAAGCTGTTCAAACCTTTAGAAAACTTATGCCTCAAGGCTCTATTGGTATTATCCTCAACGTGTCCCCGAGCTATGCGCGGAGTCAGTCAGCCCCAGACTTAAAAGCTAAAAAAGCCGCTGATTTAGTCAATATAAAAAGCTTTCTTGATCCTGCGGTGCTTGGAAAACACACCAGCGATTTGGTTGAACTTCTTAAAACACACCAGCTCTTACCTGAAGCCTTGCCAGAAGATGAAAAAGATGTAGCAGCCAATACAGTAGACTTTATCGGTTTAAACTATTACCAGCCAAGTCGAGTTCAAGCACCTGAGGATGCGAGCTTCCCCGCAAAAACCTTAGATGATTTTTACCAGCCTTATGATTGGCCTGAAAAGAAAATTAATCCTTATCGTGGCTGGGAGATTTACCCGCAAGCTATTTATGATGTAGCAATGATGATGAAAAAGGACTATCATAATCTTCCTTGGTTTGTCAGTGAAAATGGCATGGGTGTAGCTGATGAGGAACGGTTTATGGATGATTCAGGCATGATCCAAGATGATTATCGCATTGAGTTTATGAAGGAGCATCTCAATTATCTTCATCAAGCGATTGAAGAAGGAAGCAATTGCTTTGGTTACCATACTTGGACCTTTATTGATTGTTGGTCTTGGCTGAATGGCTATCGCAACCGCTATGGTTTTTATCGGGTTGATTTGGAAGAGGATTATAAACGTACCGTGAAAAAGAGTGGACTCTGGTATAAGACATTAAGTGAGCGCAATGGATATGAAGAATAATGGACAGAATCTTGCCGTGTTTGATATTGGCGGCACAGCAGTAAAATATGGTTTATGGGATGGAGCAAAACTTCTGCACAACGCTTCTTTCAAAACACCTCAAAGCTTCGAGAAGCTTACTGCGAAAATGGGCAGCATTATCAAGGATTATCCACAGCTTAAGGGAATAGCAATATCGTCTCCAGGTGCTGTCAATACGACAAAAAGAAGAATTGAGGGAATCAGTGCTGTACCCTATCTGCACAATCGTCCTATATTTGATGAAATTGAACAATGCTTTGACTTGCCCGTGGCTATCGAAAATGATGCCAATTGTGCAGGGATTTGTGAAATTGATTATGGTGTAGGAAAAGAAGCTCAGAATGCTGTTTTTTTGGTCATAGGTACAGGAGTAGGTGGAGCTATCTTCATTAACCGCAAGCTTTATAAAGGTGCGCATCTTTTTGCTGGCGAGTTCGGTTTGATGAAAAACACAGCACATAAAACTTTTAGCGAAACCGGACCATTGGTTAAAGCTGCGGAAACTTATTCCAAAGAGACAGGCCAGAAAATTTCAGGTAAGGAACTGTATGACTTAAGGGATCAAAAAAATCCCCAAGCTACTTTACTTATCGAAAATATGCTGGAGATCATTTCTGATTATTTATATAATATCCAAGTTTCGCTTGATCCAGATACCATTATCATTGGTGGGGGAATGTCAGCGCGGAAAGATTTGCCAGAAATCCTCCAGAAAAAATTATCGGAACGTCTGCAAAGCTATGATATAGCTCATATCCTACCAAGAGTGGAACGTTGTCAATACATGAACCATGCAAATCTGATTGGGGCAGCTTTAAATTTTTACACTGTTTTCCCAAAAACTCAGAGATGATTTGACAAAAAAACCAGCACTCTATATACTTAAAAGAAAAAGCTTTGTAGAGGTAAAGAATATGGCAAGCACTGATCGCGTAAAACAGATGAAATTTGAAAGCGTTTATCCGCTGTACTTGGAGAAAGTAGAGAAAAAGGGACGCACAAAAGAAGAACTGGACGAGATTTTGACTTGGTTGACAGGATACACGAATCCCAGCCAGCTCACGGGCAGTTTGGGGCAATTGATTGAAAATCAGCCCTTTAATGACAATGCGCCTCTTATCACTGGGGTGATTTGCGGGGTTCGTGTAGAAGAAATCGAAGACAACTTCATGAAGAAGCTACGCTATATGGATAAAGTAGTGGATGAACTCGCCAAAGGGAAAAGGCTGGAAAAAATAAAAAGACTTTAAACGCTGATAAAATATTGTTCATTTGTTTTATGTGATTTTGTAAATGTCGCTCTTGCATTTGGTGAAGGAATTTGTTATCATAGAGGAACATTAATGAATATGAGTTCCCAAAGGGGAGTAGCGTCGGCGAGAGCCGAAACAAAGTCGTCATTTCGTGAGCCTTTTCTCACCGGCTTTGTTGACATGGATACGGCATGTTTAGCAAGACCTTTGCCAGATTTGGCAAGGGTCTTTTTAATACGCAGCCCTTAGCTGGTTCAGGATGATATTTCTCACAGAAAGTGTCCGCGCGTTTTATTAACCCCGGATTATCGTTTTTGATTTTTGACTTCATAAAACATCCCTCACATTTCCTCTGGAGGAGCTAATGCTGGCAGAAAATTTCATGGAAAACGGTCTGATTGATCTCATATTCAAATATTGGAAAAAGGAGTTAGAATGGAATTCTACAACAAAGAAACTGACCTTGTCCTTGAGGAGGTGCAAGCTTCAGCTGAAGGGCTGACAGAGCAGCAAGTCAAAGAAAGACAAGAACGTGATGGTTTTAATGAACTTAAGAGTAAAGACAAGGTTCCCACTTGGAAAGTCTTCCTTGAGACATTTAAAGACCCAATGGTCATTGTCTTATTGATTGTAACGATTGTCCAGCTTGCCTTGGGAGAGGTAGTTGAGGCTATTATCATCCTGGGTGTAGTACTGATTAGCTCAATCGTGACGGTTATTCAGACAAAAAAGGCGGAAAGCTCACTGGATGCCTTGAAACAAATCTCTGCCCCAAATGCTAAAGTTTTGCGTGCTGGAGAAAAAATTACTATTCCTGCACGTGAATTAGTTGTTGGAGACCTTGTTCTACTCGAAGCAGGAGACTTTGTTCCTGCAGATGGACGTATCTTGACGTGCAAGAGCTTGCGTGTTGAAGAAGGCATGCTTACAGGAGAGTCTGAAGCAGTAGAGAAAACAGATGAAGCTCTTGAGGGAGAACTTCCTTTAGGGGACCGTAAGAACATGCTTTACAGTGGTGCACTTACGGTATACGGGCGTGGTGAATTTATCGTTACTGGTACAGGGAGTCAGACAGAGATTGGTAAGATTGCGACACTCCTTGAAACTGCGGAAGATAAGCAAACACCCTTGCAGCAGAAATTGGAGAAATTCAGTAAGCAGTTGGGTATCGCCATTCTGATTCTTTCAGTAGCTATCTTTGGTATACAAGCTGCCCGTATCTTCTTTGCTGGTGACGGTGCAAATATTGAGGTGAAAATGTTAGATGCCTTCATGTTTGCGGTTGCAGTTGCGGTTGCCGCAATTCCAGAGGCTCTTTCATCTATTGTGACGATTGTCCTTTCGGTGGGTACGAACAAGATGGCTAAGCAGCATGCCATTATTCGTAAGTTACCAGCTGTTGAAACTTTAGGTTCAACAAGTGTTATCTGTACGGATAAAACAGGGACATTGACACAAAACAAGATGACCGTTGTTGACTACTTTTTGCCGAGCGGCAAAAAAGAAAGTTTTCCAGATCAGCCTGATTCTTGGAGAAATGATGAAGCACTTCTTGTGCAAGCGGCTGTACTTTGTAATGATTCAAATATAAATGAAGAAGGCCAAGAGCTGGGCGATCCCACAGAGGTTGCGCTTATTGCCTTTAGTAATAAAGTCGGGAAGCCTTACCAAGAACTGCGTGAAGCTTATCCGCGCTTGGCAGAACTGCCATTTGATTCGGATCGTAAACTCATGTCCACGATCAACCTTATTGATGGCGAAAAGCTTATGTTGACAAAGGGTGGTCCAGATGTTATGTTTGCCCGTTGTACGAAAGTTCTTATCAACGGTCAGGTTCAAGAATTCACGGACGAACTCAAAGCGAATTTCCAAAAAGAAAATGAAGCTTTTAGTAACAAGGCACTCCGTGTCTTGGCTTATGCTTACAAACCTTTAGGGCAAGACAAAGAAGTTTTGGACTTGGAAGATGAGAACGATCTTATCTTGATTGGTCTGACAGCCATGATTGATCCACCACGTGAAGCCGTTTATGCTTCAATAGCTGAGGCGAAAAAAGCCGGCATCCGTACTGTCATGATTACAGGTGACCATAAAACAACAGCACGTGCCATTGGGCAAGAGATAGGACTCTTTGGTGAAAATGACATTGCGGTCACTGGTCAAGAATTAGATGCTATGTCAGAGCAGGAGTTGGATGACAAACTGGCGAAAATTTCAGTCTATGCGCGTGTTTCACCAGAAAATAAAATACGTATCGTACGTGCTTGGCAGAAAAAGTCCCACGTTACAGCTATGACAGGTGATGGTGTTAATGATGCACCTGCCTTAAAACAAGCCAATATCGGTATCGCTATGGGGTCAGGTACTGACGTTGCTAAGGATGCATCCGCAATGATTCTGACAGACGACAACTTTGTATCAATCGTTAATGCAGTCGCTGTTGGTCGCACAGTTTATGACAACATCAAAAAATCTATCGGTTATCTCTTCTCTGGCAACTTGGGAGCGATTATCACGATTGTCTTTGCTCTCGTCATGAACTGGGCAAGTCCATTTACTGCTCTGCAATTGCTCTTTATCAACTTGGTTAACGACTCAGTACCAGCTATTGCCTTGGGAATGGAAAAAGCAGAACCAAATGTGATGAATAAAAAACCACGTCCTTCTGATGAGGGAATCTTTGAAGGCGGTTTGATGGCTAGTGTCGCTGTTCGTGGAACGCTGATCGGTATTGCAGCGATTATTTCACAATATATTGGGATGCAAGTTTCAGATGAGTTAGGTGTTGCAATGGCCTTTACGACACTAATCTTGGCACGCAGCTTACAAACATTTACAGCGCGTTCAAACTCTCAAACCATCCTTTCCTTAGGCCTTTTCTCAAACAAATACGTGTTGGGAGCAGTGGTCTTCTGTTTAGGACTTTATAGCCTAACTACCCTACCTTTCACACGTGAATTCTTTAGTATTCCTGCAAACTTTGATATGCACTACTGGTTGTTGGCGGCAGGTCTTGCTCTGGCAGCCTTGCTCATGATGGAAATTATTAAAGCATTGCGCGTTTTCATCAGCCAAAAAAAGGCCAAAGTAAGTGTGAATAAGCTAGGATAAAAGTATTTCTCCTCTTTTATCTAAACATTTGAGTATGAAAAACTTTTAAGAGAGAAAACCTCCTCACTACAGGCTTTGAAATCTGTAGCCGGGAGGTTTTTTCATACTCTGAATCTTCCTTGAAGCATAAGTTACCGATTGAGAAACCAAGAGATAGCGGAAATCAGCTTCGTTTCTTTAGCAAAATAATTGAGATAAAAAATTACTGTAGAGCTCTCCTGAAAATACCATATATTCTAAAAGTCTCTTTTTGAGATAATTTATGAAATGTGGTAAAATGAGAAAGCTCAGAGCTCTATTTGAGAAGGAAGTGGAGTGAGAGAACGTAAGTTTTCAGCAAAAAAGTAAGAAAGACAAACTGCTAGAAAGGCCAAAAGAGAGCCCAAGAGAAGAGCAGATGTTTTAGGAAGAAATAGGAAAAATAAAAAATGAGCTTATTTTTAGATACAGCTAAAATCGAAGTCAGAGCGGGTAAAGGTGGTGATGGCGCAGTTGCTTTCCGCCGTGAAAAGTATGTACCAGACGGGGGCCCTGCTGGGGGTGATGGTGGTCGTGGCGGTAACATCATCTTCCGCGTTGATGAAGGTTTGTCAACACTGATGGACTTTAAATACAATCGTATTTTTCGTGCAAAATCTGGTGAAAAAGGGATGAACAAGGGGATGCACGGTCGCGGAGCAGAAGATTTGATCGTCAAAGTACCGCAGGGCACAACAGTGAAAGATAATGAAACAGGTCAAGTCATTGTTGACTTGGTTGAACAAGGACAGGAATTTGTCGTGGCAAAAGGTGGTCGCGGAGGGCGTGGGAATATCCGCTTTGCTACACCGCGCAATCCTGCACCTGAAGTCGCCGAAAATGGTGAGCCAGGTGAACAAAAATGGCTCATGCTTGAATTGCGTGTCCTTGCTGATGTGGGCTTAGTAGGTTTCCCATCAGTTGGTAAGTCAACGCTCTTGAGTGTTGTCTCAAATGCACGACCAAAGATTGGTGCCTACCATTTCACGACAATCACACCAAATATTGGCATGGTTCAGGTTGGTTATGGGGATAGCTTCGTTATGGCGGATATGCCTGGATTGATTGAGGGTGCCCACTCAGGCGCAGGTCTGGGAATTCAGTTTCTTCGTCACATTGAACGTACACGTGTCCTCTTGCACGTCTTAGATATGTCAGGTCTTGAAGGCCGTGACCCTTATGAGGACTATGTCACCATTAACAAGGAGTTGGAAAGTTACAATCTTCGTTTGCTTGAACGTCCACAACTGATTGTGGCAAATAAAATGGACATGCCAGATGCGCCAGAAATTCTTGCGGACTTTAAGAAAAAATTAGCGGAGAATCTACCTGAAGGTCAGGAAATGCCTCAAATCTTTGAGGTATCTGGTCTAACTCAAACAGGTTTGCAAGGTCTTTTGGCCCGCACAAGCGAACTTTTAGCCGAAACGCCTGAATTCTTGTTGTATGAAGACGAAGACTTCATCGACGAAGAAGCATATTATGGCTTTGAAGAGGAAGAACAACCCTTCCGCATCTCACGGGATGATGATGCCGGTTGGCGTCTATCTGGTGCTAAACTTGAGAAGCTTTTCAAGATGACTAATTTTGACCGTGACGAGTCGGTTATGAAGTTTGCGCGTCAACTTCGAGCGATGGGAGTGGATGAGGCACTCCGTGCTGCTGGTGCGCGTGACGGTGATTTGGTTCGTATTGAGAAATTTGAGTTTGAATTTGTGGATTAAAAGATTAGGAGATTTATATGGGCTTCAAGATTATTTCTGACCGTGATGAAAACGGTGAATTTATAGCTTCAGCAGATTTTTGGACAGATGAACGGATTGATGCTTTGATTAAGAAATATAACCCCTCAGGAAAACTCCGTCTCTCCAAAGCTGCACAAGAAGCAGACAAAAAAGAAGACGAATAAAATAAAGAACAAGAGTGTCTGGTGAAGAACTCTTGTTTTTTTGTATATTTCTAGAAAATAAAGTACACGATATGACAAGGAAATTTTCATTCTCATAACACAGCCCTTTCTTCAAGAAAATGAAACCTATTTTACTAGAAACTTTATGCGGTTGAACTTCACGAATATTTAGAGTAACATTCCAAGTAGAAGTAAATATTTTCAGCTGAAAGAACTAAAGGAGGTTATCTTTTGAGAAAAAACAAAATATTTTCTATCGTCCTCATCGCTTTTACTTTTGGTATTTTAGGGGCTTTAATGCCTTCAACGACAGTCAAAGCAAGAACCATGGACATTGATACAAGTCAATATGAACCTACGGGCAATCCAAATGTAAGCTATCCACAAATCAGTATACGGACTGATCGAGCACCGGAACGTACGAATATAGCTGAGATTGTCAAGCTTGCAGATGAGGCAGCAGCAAAATATCCGATTGGAGACAGTGCACATCGTTCAAAGGCTGTAACAAAGAGACTTATTTCTTACTTTGGGAGCGGTAGCCTAGGGCATGCTTGGATTGTTATTTTCCACAGTAACAAGCCCGGTGATTATACCTCCTATGGTTTTCATGAAGTCTTTGGATGGGTGAAAAATGGAAGCTCCTACTTTACAGATGACAGTGCAGGAAGAAAATTTGCGGTTGAAAAGACCTTGCCGCTTGGGGATGATAAAACAAGCTGTGAAAATATCGAAAAGACGATTATGCCACATCTCTCAGAGGAAAGTGTTGCTATTGCTCGGATGATGGGAGTATATGTTTTTTGGCCAAGTCGGGGCGCATACTCTCCCATTGGCAATTGCGCATGGGCTGCTGGAAATTTGTGGAATGCAGTAACAGGAGATAACTTAAACTTTGAGCAAGAGTTTGATGGAGCGGCTCATGCAAGCGACTGGGGCATGCCATTTTTAAATGGTGTAACAAAGATTGCCGATCCTGGAATGGTAGCTGAAAGTATAGCCAAGTGAAAGAACAGGTACAGCAAAATAGAAGAAAAAGATAAGAAAGGAAATGTTGCATGATTCTAAAGAAAACGAGAACAATTTTAACTGGGAGTCTTTTACTACTCGGGATTGCTTTGCCCTTGGGCAATGTTGGGTCAAGGAACGTGGCTGCTACGGATGTAAACTGTCCTAAAAGTAGTGGACATTTAGAGAAACAGTCTCAAGGTGAACTTAATCCTAAAATTGATGAAAAACTTGAAAAGCTGGCCATTGCACATTCTTACAGCATGTTTGCAACTGGACAAGCAACAGGGGGGACGATTGGGAGTGCAGAGTCAAAACCAATAAATGCGAGTGATCATCCTACACTTTCGATGAACAGTGATATGAAGCTGAAAGAAGGGGAAGCTCTTGCAGCGCATTCTTCTCATTTTACTAATGATACGAATAACGTACAAAATATTGACACCCCTTCTTTCAGCTTCGAAACGTCTGATTCGATTACTACAACAACGACTCATTCTGTCAATACAGGGATGTCTGCGCAAGAGCATTTCCTGTTTCCAAGTATTGGCGGGATAGGAATTGCTAAGGTAAAATTTAGTGTAGAGTATACGTACACAACGGGATACGAAAAAACAAAATCTAAAACGATCATTTGGAAGGTTCCTTCTTCATCAATTCGTCTCGAACCGCATACAAAAGTTCAAGTAGATTGGTTTCTTAGAACCACAGAAGCTTCTGGTACGATTAAGCTTCAAGATAAGGTCAAGGCACAGATTCCATACAAAACTGATTTAGAGACAGGTGCAATCTCAACACATGGACTTGGTAAGGTCATTGCATCAGAAGACTTGCTAAGCAATAGATATTGGAACATGTTCATGAAAGAAAGCAGAAGTAACTGGCAGCAAGTCAGCAATAACACTGCGCTTTATAACATGGGGTCAGGAAGCTACCATGCCAAGTATGGTACGGAACTTTACTTTGTTGTAAAAGAGATTGAGGATGATGGTACAAGCGGACCTGTAATTTATGAAGCACCTGTAAAAGCTGAAGCTTCGTAGTATGAAAGGAAAGAACTGCCAGAAGCTGTGCAGAGGAGGTATTTGGCTTGAATTTGCTCTTTAATCTTGTTAAGCTAGGGGGAGTGAAACAAGAAGGAGAAGCGGATGACGGTAAAACTTTTCATTGCACAAACATTAGACGGCTACATTGCAGACAAGCAGGATAATCTTGATTGGTTGATGACAGTTCAAGGGAAAGGAGATAATGGCATATCTGCCTTTCTTTCCACCATTGACATTATTCTCATGGGAAGTCGGACCTACCAGTGGCTCTTAGATCAAAAATTGGAAACTTGGCCTTATGAAGGCAAAATGACCTATGTTTTCTCTAAAAAGAACTGGGAGGACAAAGGCAATATTAAATTTGTTCATCCGTCACAACTTACAGACTTCGTTCAGGGGCTTCAGGGAGAAATTTGGTTGATTGGTGGTGGCCAACTCATCAAAACTTTTTTGGAAGCTGACTTGATTGATGAATATAGGATCACGACTGCTCCGGTTCTTCTTGGTGAAGGAATTCCACTTTTCCCCCAAGGCGATTATGCAGCAGACTTGGAATTCCAAGGAAGTACAATCTATGGACAGTTTGTAGAACTGGCTTATAAGCGAAAAAAGAATAGAGAATAAAGAAAACTCAGTAAACTCTGACATGAGAAGCTGAGTTTTTTGTGCAACAAGTAATGTGCCAAACCGATTTTTCTCATTAAACACTCATTTCATTTGACCTTTTTTTTTTATACTATAGACTCAGAAAGTAAACGTAACATTAGAAATGTATATGTAATGTAAATCTAAAAGTACAGGTTACGTCAAAGGAGGAGTTTATGACACCAGAAAAGAAAAACCAGCGGCGGCTGCGCAACCTCGCGCTCCTGTCCCTCTTATTGCTCTTGGTAGGCGGCACCTTCGCCTTCCAAGCCTTCAACCAGCGGGCCATCAATGACCGGCTCCGAGAAAACATCCCCGGCGGCCGTGTCCACGACTACTACAACCGAGACACCGAAAACAAGGACGTCTTCGTGGAGAACTATGGCAATGTGCCTCTCATGGCCCGTATCCGCCTCTCCGAGTTCATGGAGAAACGCGCCACAGGAGATACAGACTTCACCCCTATAGTGAACGGCACCATCCGTGACCAAGTGAACACTTGGACGGTCATGCGTCCCTCAGAGACCAACCTCAACACCCGTGTAGGCGACTCGGCTGCCTTCAACACCTACGCCAACCTAACCTTTGGTTGGAGTCGCTCAGGCCAAGATGCCCCATGGTTCATGCCCACCTTCAACCGGGACAACTCAGACCTGAGGACCGCCTCTGCAGGACATGCCCGTGACTGGGTCACAAGTACAGCCACAGACGGTGTTACAGACGGCGCCACGCATCCGGGAGACGGTACAGATGCCTACTGGTCCTCTGGCGACAGCTTTGACAACAGCGGTCCAGTTTGGCCGGGAGAAGAAGTCACTCATGATGCCGCTCAAAACCTGCAACAAGAGCGTGCCCCGATGACCATGAGCCAGTGGGCAACCCTGCCTAATAACCTGAAAGTCGGGAACTTCTGGGTCATCGACCACCAAACAGGCTGGGCTTACTGGGCGAATCAACTCCAAGCAGGGGAGACCACCTCTTACCTCTTGGATGCGGCTCAGATGACCGCAGCGGCAGACAACATCCCGGGCGAGTATTATTACGGTATCCATGTGGACGGGCAACTGATCAGTCCTGACCGTATCAATGACTTCTTGGCTGCAGATCCAGACTATACGCATCATGATGACTTGTCAGACTTCCTGACAGCCGTACAGAACGGTTCTATCGATAACAACTGGGGGAACCCGGGACCAGATGACAATGTCCAACCCGACCAAATCAACTTTAGCCTCATGGCACCGGGGACTATCTTCACCATGGCTGGGGAGCAGTACCGTTATTTGGAGAATCAAGGTGGGGGGAATCATTTGATTATCCGGAATCGTGTAATTCCAGGCGTTACATTTGAAGGACAAGAAGCGAGGCTAGATTTATGGTATAGCCAGCTTGAGAGTTCAGTTCAAAGCATAGTTCGTCCGGTAGCCGATAACTTTATAACGGGTAATGTTGTGCATGAAGATATAATTTTTGAAGGTCCTGGTGAACGTTGGCAGGCAAGTAATCTACAAAATTTTCTAGTGGTTGCCTCTGATTTATCTCAGAGTGATTCAAGTGGAACGAGTAAAGCTTTTGCCCTCTCTTTGGCAGATGTGACACATCTATCAGGTCCAGGGCGTGCTTTCCCTAATCACGATGAGCGGGGAGCTCTATCTATTGGTGATACTGTTTCTTGGTGGTGGCTAAGAACTCCAGGGGACACTGGATTAGGCTGGTTTGTTTCCGGAAGTATGAGGGGAGAATTATTTGGTACACGTCCGGTGGGGACTACCCATTCCACTGGTGGTGGTATTAGACCTGCCCTAATCATCAATCAACCTCTCTAAAATAGATAAACAAGTCAAAAAATCACTCAACTCTAGCATTCCTACATGCAGAGTGAGTGATTTTTTATTGGATTGCATAACTTTGATAAAGTGGAATTCATTCCCTCTTTTTTAGAGAATTGAGAAACATTTCGGTTAGGTTTTTAGAGTGTTTTATCAATATTTCTAGCGGGATAGATTTCATTCCTTCACTGATAATATCAACGTATAGAAAAAGATCTTCATCCGTATAATATTCCGAAATTTGTCCTTCTGCACGTCCTTTTCTGAAAAGTTCTTGGTAAACAAGATGTTGAATTTGACGTGTATCTTCATCAAAGAAACTTGGATTTGCTGCATATTGTTTCATCATATTTTGCAGAAAAATATCGGTCATCAACCGAATTTGCTTGATTTTGAAGTGATAAATTTGATGAAAGGTCTCATGAAAATCTGCATCAGTGGCAATTATTTTTTGAATACTCTCAACCATAAAGTCAAGCTCTTTTCGGATGACTAGGTTCATCAGCTTGTTTTTGTTTTCATAATATTTGAAAATGGTCACCTTAGAGACATGAGCCAGCCGAGCAATTTCATCCATAGAAATATCAGAAATCAAGCGCTCTCTCAATAGCTTTGTGGTCACTTCCAGAATAGCTTTTTTCTTTTTCTTTGTTTGATTCATTTTCTCCTCTCCGCAAAAAGAATTCTTTATAAAATTATATCTTTTAATTTGAACTGATTCAACTAAAAGAGTACAATATGAACTACAAAGAGGAATAAAGTTCAAAATAGATGTGGAGTAAAGAGGAAAAAGTAATGCAAAAAATTGTCGAAATAAAAAACTTGCAGAAAAATTTTGGAAAATTTCAAGCTCTTAAGGATGTGACGTTGGATGTCAATGCTGGAGAAGTTTTGGGCTATATTGGACCAAATGGTTCAGGAAAATCAACAACGCTTCGTGTTTTGCTGGGGATTATTAAAAAGAGTGGAGGTTCAGCCACAATATTTGGTAAGGATGTATGGACGGATGCCATTGAGATTCATAAGAAAATTGCCTATGTGCCTGGCGATGTCTATCTCTGGCCTAATCTTACAGGAGGCGAGATTATCGACCTTTTCTTGAAGCTACATGGTCATGCGGATATTCAGAAAAAAGACGAATTAATTGCCAAGTTCGAACTCGACCCGCGGAAAAAGGCGCGCAGTTATTCCAAGGGAAACCGTCAGAAAATTGCCTTGATTGCTGCTTTAGCAACGGATGCCGAACTTTATATCTTTGACGAGCCGACCAGTGGTTTGGATCCCCTGATGGAGTCTGTCTTCCAAGCTGAGGTTCAGCGCCTGAAAAAGGCGGGTAAGGCCATTATTTTATCAAGTCACATCTTATCTGAGGTTGAACGCTTGGCAGATCGTGTTGCCGTTATCCGAAAAGGAGAAATCGTTGAAACGGGTTCTCTTGAAGATTTGCGCCACTTGACACGTGATACCTTTAAAGTCGAAACGGTTCAAGTACCAGAGGAGCTGCATGGATTAGAGGGTGTATATGATTTACAACTCACTGACAACAAGGCAGTTTTTCAAGTGGATTCGGATAAAACAGATATTGTCTTAAAAACCTTACTTAAGTATGGGGTGAAGAAGTTAGAGTCTACACCGCCAACCTTAGAAGAACTCTTCATGCATCATTATGAGTAGGAGGTGGACATTATGGATAAATCTTTAAATAAAACCTTCAGTATGCTGGAAGCCCTGCTCAAGAGAGATTGGTTGAAGTTGATCTTTTGGATAGTGGGTGTACTAGCCTTTGCTGCATCGGGAGTGGGTAAATTTGAGCTTATCATGCAGACTGACAGTCAAAGGGAAACCATGTTTAATGTTTTTCAAGGCCCAGCCATGACGGCATTGTTCGGTCCTATGACGGTCACTCAAGGCAAGGATTTTACCGCAGCTGCAGCTTATGGCACGACCATGCCTTTAATTACAGCAATAACATTTGCTGTTGTTTCTGTTATCTATGTTGTTAATCGAACACGGAAAGAAGAAGAGGATGGAATTGCTGAAGTTTTCCGTTCTTTTCAAGTTGGAAAACTAGCCAATACGACAGCTCTTGTTATTGAACTCTTTGTTTTACAAGTCTTGATTACTGTGGTTTTGGCGATTTCAATTCAGTTGCAAAATATTCCGGGCATGATTTCTTTTAGCGAAAATCTCTTGTTTGCCTCTGCGATAGGCGTTCAAAGCTTACTTTGGGGCTTGATTGCTCTCGTCTTTGCGCAAATCTTTTCCGATTCAGGCAGCGCCAAAGGTGCCACTTTTGGCTTGCTCGGACTGCTCTATCTTATTCGTATGGGAACAGATACACAAAATGTAAATTGGGGCTATTGGAACCCCTTAAGTTGGTCATATCTGACCAGTCCCTATGTCAAAAATCATTGGCTTCCTTTCTTCCTCGCTCTAGGATTGAGCCTTGTTCTTCTCGCTCTTGCTTATTTCCTTGAAATTAGACGAGATGTCAATGCGGGCTATATTCCAGAGGCGAACGGTAAAGCGCATGCTTCTAAAAGCTTACTCAGTTTTACAGGACTTACACTTCGACAACAACGTACAGCCAGTATCGGTTGGATTTTTGGGCTTTTTGTGCTGGGAATCACCTATGGGTCAATGATTGACCAAATCGGCAGTTTTGTTGAATCCAGTCCAACCATATCCAAACTCTTTAACATTGACCCTCATCTGGCAAACGAAGCCAGCAGGGCGGCAAGTAAAGCCATGATTGAAAGCTTTATGTCAACAATCTTTATGATTTGTGCGGTAATGGTTGCTTGCTTTGCGGTTACTTCACTGATGCGGATGGTAACTGAGGAACGAAAAAATCGACAAGAACTACTTTATGCTCTGCCGATTAGCCGTTATAAAGTTTATGCAACTTATATGATTATCTCTTGGGTATTGGGAGCTCTTGCTCAATTTGCAGTTGTGCTTGGTATCTATCTGGCTCAAGCCAATAACGACAATGCGTTTAGCTTTGCTAAAGTAGCTGCAGCGGGGATGTCTTGGAGTGTTGGAATTTTCTTCATCCTTGGGTTATTGGGTTTACTGATGGCCTTGCTCCCACGATTGAGCGCTCTGATCTGGGTTTATCTTGGTTTTGTTTTCTTCATGAGTTACATCGGTAATATATTGAATCTCCCAGCTTGGTTAAATAATTTTAATATTTTCCATCATATTTCAAGACTTCCAGTCGAAACGATGAACTGGGGCAATTTTGTACTCATACTTGTTTTAGCAGTATTTTTTGCTCTGGTTGGGATGGTTACTTATCGTCAACGTGACTTGATTGGTGACTAAACAAAAAATAGTCCATTCGGACTATTTTTTTAATTGATGATAGCGATTGTACCAAATGTCAACATACTCTTTGGAGAAAGGGCCACGTCCATTGTTAATCCAATCAACAAGAATTTTTACATTTTCCTTTAAAATGTGGTCAATTTCAGGAGAGTAGTTCATTTGTTTCCTGTGACGTTCGTATTCTTCAACGTCCAAGAGCTTTTTCTCGCCATCTTTAAATACTTTTACATCGAGATCATAGTCGATGTATTTCAAGGCCTCATTGTCCAAGACAAAAGGGCTCGCAAGGTTGCAGTAGTAGCTGACGCCTTCCTCACGAATCATAGCAATGATGTTAAACCAAAACTTTTTGTGGAAATAAACGATTGCAGGTTCACGTGTGACCCAACGACGGTCGTCTGACTCGGTTACAAGTGTGTGGTCATTTACACCAATAATTGAATTTTCATTTGTTTTCAGTATCATCGTATCTCGCCAGGTACGATGTAAACTGCCATCATGTTTATAGCTTTGAATCGTGACAAGGTCGCCTTCTTTCGGAAGATTCAAGGCTTCACCAACTTTCCAAAATTCAAAGTTCTCGCTTTCTATTATAGCATAATATTCAAAAAGTTTCTGAACTCAGGTTGGCAGATTAAAAAAGCTTAAACTACTGAGAAACTCCTTTGAGAGATTCTGAGTACGGTAATCTCTCCAAATATCAAGCGCCTTAATTGCCTGATATCTTTTACGCAGATGATAGTGTTCTTCTATTTTATACTCTGGATAATCTTGCAGAAAATCACTGACCATTTGCCATTCATAAGTGTAGCCCAAGGGGCGTGAGTGATAGACAATCCCATCAATTGTTTGAGCAGAAATCCGGTGATGTGCATGCCCAAAGACGACATCCGTAATTTGAGGATGCTGGATAAACAAGTCATGGAAAGCTTGGGAGCCAAGGTAAGCGTTGAAGCGCTCGAATTTTTTATAAGTCGTATTAATGGAAAAAGCCTTATGTGGAACAAAATGCATGGCAATGATGATACGACCCTCAAAATCTAGGTTTTCCAAAAGAGTTTCGAGGGTAGTGAGCGTGCGTTGCGTTGTGATAACATCACTATAGTTACGATGGATTTTGCGATCAAAGTAAAAACTATTTTTAAAGGCTAAAAGTTTCTCCTCCGAGTAGTCCTGAGTGAAAGAGTAATCATACCAGCCATGAAAGCTAATCAAAAGTGTATCGCCAAAATACTTAAGTGAAAAATCCTGTGCATTAATTTCTTTTTCGGATAAATGTACCATATCATGATTCCCAAGATTGTGGCTAATGTCGAAGGGCTTTGATAATTGATTAAAAAAAGGTGCCGTAATTTTTTTATAGTCATTGGACATATCGCCTGCAAAATGTAAGTCTGTTACCTCCTGACTCTGCAAAGTATCAACTAAAACCTTGATTTCAGTATCTGTAAATTCATTAACATCTAAATGCAAATCTGAAAGCAGTGCTAATTTTTTCATAGCTAAATTATAACAGAAGCTCAAGACAAGTTCTAATCGTCCTGACTGAAAATTTAACTGCTGTATCTATGATGGAGCTTTCTTTTCTTCTTCTTTTATATTAGACTAAGGGGTAAGAGGTAAAAAATTAATACTATTGTCTGTTGTGGCGCTTACATCTCTGTCGCTCATGGCCTGCGTATCACAAAAAGCAGAAAGAGACAAAAAATTGAAGAAAAAACTGAAGCCACACGCAAAGTCTCTTCAAAAGAAGTGACACCTTTTGTAAAAAGAAGAAAAGCCAGAAGCCTCTACTGAAATTTCTCAACAACCTACTACAGGAATGCAAGAAGTTGATTTGGATGAAGAGGCTATTTTAAATGGTGATTTTACTACACTTATCGGGAGCTGGAAAGCTGGGAATGGAAATGTTTTGAGTATCAATCCAGATAAAAGTGTAAGTCTTAATGGAAAGGCACAGGCAATTACTATTGATTTTATAAGTTCAGGTCAGAAGATATTGAGCATAAGAGGAGCAACTGGTGTGGCTCGTGCTGGAGCAGCAATTGAAATATTAAAAGTTGGGGAAGAAAACCCGTTCGGTGATTAGTCAGAGCTTTCAAAACCGAGACTTCTTTTAGTACAAAGTGACTTTAATAATCCTGCTGAGGAGTATTTCTATAGAAAATAATTAAAAGATTGTAGGGAATCAAAAATTAATGAAAGCCTATCCTGCTGAATAGTTGCTTCTCTTTGAATTTTGTGGGCAGCACACAGGGTGTTTAAACTCTATCCATTGATATTAGGAATGGCAAACCCGCGTGACAAATGCAAAAAAGTGATGAAGACGAGACGATTTTTCCAGTGATTTTGCCCTAAAAGCTGTGCAGAACCAACTCTATTCTGTTAAAATGTCTAACTTTTATATAAAATTATATTCATAAAGTTGTCATAATAAAATAAAGGTCAGCCTAGAGTCCTAATGATAATTTTGATATAATGGAAAGAGATTAAAATTATCATTAGAAATTACATAGGTTATACATGAAGAATACGGTAAAAATATTTCAAGGGATTTCAAGAATTCTCTTATTCGTTGTTGCTTTAGCTTTGCTCTCAGGAGCTCTTGTTTTTACTGGAGTTCATATGGCCAACAAAAATGTTATAAAAACAGAAGCAAGTGGCGTTATTGTCCGAGGGGATGAGGGCTTTAAAGAGGTCAAGTATACCTTTGAGGGTGTAGAACATCAAGTACGTCCTTTGGATACTTATTTTAGGAAACTTGGAACGATAGATGACAAAATAAAAGTTTATGTGGATAATAATCGTCCGGGACGTGTCTTTTTAACTTATCATGGGGATGGATTGATGCGAACTGCTGGTGTATTGGCTGGATGGGGCTTGCTTTTACTCATTATTTTGCTGGGAGAAAGACAGCTGATGAGTCGAATGCAAAAGCTAGAGGAGCTTGCAGATAAAGAAGATGGAACTGCTCTTTCGTAAGGGGAGCTTTTTTATTTTTTACAACAAACTTTGTTCATAAAAAAACAAGCGCATTGTTTAAAAAGAAAATGAAGCTATGCTACTATAAGGACATGACTATCTTACATAATAAAATTTCAAATAAAGAATTAAAAGAGCGTTTGGCGGCTGAAACAGAGCCTCGCACCACGCTTTCTTTTTATAAATATTTTAATATCATTGCCCCTCAACAATTTCGTGATGATTTGTATAAAAAGTTTGAGGAATTGAAAGTTTTTGGGCGTATTTATATTGCTTCCGAAGGAATCAATGCCCAAATCAGCCTACCAACCGCTAATTTAGAGGTTTTCAAAACGATACTTTATCAAGCTGCACCTGAATTGGATGGGATTCGTCTTAATTATGCAATTTCTGACGATAGAAAGTCCTTCTGGGTACTGCGGATGAAGGTTCGCGACAAAATCGTTGCAGACGGTATTGATGATCCGACCTTTGATCCTTCAGATGTAGGTCATTATCTCAAGGCAGAAGAAGTTAACGAAATGCTTGGAAGAGAAGACACAATCTTCGTGGATATGCGTAATCATTATGAGTATGAAGTGGGGCATTTTAAAGCTGCACTGGAGATTCCATCTGCAACGTTCCGAGAACAATTGCCTATGGCTGTTGATATGCTGAAAGAAGATAAGGACAAGAATATTGTAATGTACTGTACGGGTGGTATTCGTTGTGAAAAAGCCAGTGCTTTTATGAAGCATAAGGGTTTTGAAAATGTTTATCACATTGAGGGTGGCATTATTGAGTATACACGCAAAGCAAAAGAGCAGAATCTCCCGATTGAATTTATTGGCAAAAATTTTGTCTTTGATGAACGGATGGGAGAACGTATCACGGATGATATTCTTTCAACATGCCCGCAATGTGGTGAAGCTTGCGACAGGCATAGAAACTGTAAAAATAAAGCTTGTCATCGCTTGTTTATTCAGTGTTCAAACTGTGCAGAGCGCTTTGAAGGGTGCTGTTCACAAAGCTGTGTGGAAGAACTCAGCCTGCCAGATGAAGATATAAAAGTGCTGATAAGAGAACGTACGGCTGATCCAACTTTTTTTACTAAAAGAAGGATTTAAAAATAAGAGGTGAGAACAGAGCGATAAGCAACAGATTTTAGGTAAAATCCCAAAAGAAAAACGCTTAAAACTGTACATCTTCCAAAGTTAGTTTTTTTCTGTCTAACTTTGGGAGATGTACACTTAGGCGCTTTTTTTGTATGGAAAGTTTAGACCAACTTTCTTTTTAATTTCATGATTTTTTCTGCAAAAGCAGTATTTAGAGATGCAGGCTTACTCAATAAGGCATTTGAGTTGTAACACAACAAGAGATTGGGAGGGTTCTTTTCATTTAGGACATCTTTGGTCTGTATGAGCGACCAATATTACCAGAGATGTTGGTGCCATATAAAGCTTCGTCAAGAAGCTCACTCATAGTCTTTCAAAACCCATTCATTAATTGCATGGGCCACACCAGACTCTGCGTTAGACTTAGTGACATATTTGGCGATTTTTTTCAGTTCTTCCTTACCGTTCTCCATAACAACAGGATTTCCCACAGCTTCAAGCATGGAACGGTCATTTTCTTGATCCCCGATAGCCATGAGCTCATCAACATCTAGGAAAAGCTTCTTGGCTAAATGCAAGACAGCATTCCCCTTGCTCGCCTTTTTATTCATAAACTCTAAGTAGAAAGGTGTCGACTTAACCATATTATAACGTTCAAAAAACTCAAAAGGCAAGTAAGCAATGGCATTATCCAAAATATCAGGTTCGTCAATCATCATCACTTTGGCAATTTCAAGCGCAGCAATTTCTTCGGGTTGGCGGAAGTATAGAGGCATATTAACTAAAGATGCTTCGTGCACAGTGTATTTTCCGATATCTCGATTACTTGTATAAATCCCTTTTTTCGTAATAGCATGCATGTGGACACCGATCTTGCGTGCCGCGGCATCGATATCCAAAACATCCTCGGCTTCCAAAGTTTCCATGATAAACTCTTCCCCTGTTGCACGCTGGACTAGGGCACCATTATAGGTGATGACATAGTCACTATAGTCTGTCAATTCAAGTTCTTCAAGAATATCATGGACACCCATGAGTGGACGGCCTGTAGTGATGACAACTTTTACTCCCGCGGCCTTTGCATCCGCAATCGCTTGTTTAACTTCAGGTGTAATTTTACGGTCAGGGTCCAACAAAGTACCGTCGATGTCAATAGCAATAAGTTTAATCATTTTGTTTGTTCTCTTTTCTAATTTGGTTTAAAGATTTGTACGGATCAATTGGTTAAATTCAGGTTTTTTCAGCATCACTTTTGGAAAATAAAAGCGACTGTTTCCGTGGATTGTACCAGCAAGACTAGCAACGATAGGTGATACTTCAGAAAGCTCAGTCAAACTGCCATCTTTCTGTAATATTTCGATTTGAGTTCGTGGTTTGTTAGAATTTGGACGATAAAAGTCATAAGGCAAGTCAAAATTGTTATGTGTACCTGTAAAATAGTGTGAATCAAAACCTTCTCTTTCAACAAGTTCTCGCAGCTGATCCAAAAGAGGAGCCTCTGAGCTAAAGAGATCGAGTTGTTGCTCTTGATCTTGGGTAAATTCGATTGATTTGAGCAAATGGCGGTTGATATACATGCTGGCAAGTTGGGACAAAGTATCGTCTGTGTTAGACATCCAAGATTGGAAATAAGTATTCATCACCCCGTCATCTAGAGAAAGATAGTGATGTAAGTTCTGCCTATTTTCAAAGAAAGGCACCAGCCCTGGACTTGTCTGAGCAAAATATTCTTGATCTAACTGGTATAAGACCTTTGCTCTTTGAAGCAAGTTTTGCAAGATAACCTCCATTGAACGACTGGCGGGGTGAAAATAAACTTGCATGTACATTTGATAACGACTGACGATGTAGTCTTCAACGGCATGCATACCGGAAACTCTAAAGACTATTCCGTCTTCATGAGGGGCAATGACACGTAAAATTCTTGTCAGATCAAACTGGCCGTAAACGGCTCCGGTATAGTAAGCGTCCCTTAAAAGATAATCCATTCGGTCAGCATCAATTTGACTAGAGATAAGCTGGACAACCTGAGGGTTGGGATAGTCATGTGAAATAACAGAAGCAACTTGTTCAGGAAAGTCGGGTCCTACCTTGCGTAATACAGCATTAATCTCAGTAGAGGGAGCGGTAATAATTTCTCGAGTCATCACTTCATGATCTGTAGCAAAAAGGCTTTCGAAAGTATGCGAATAAGCTCCGTGCCCTACATCATGTAATAAAGCAGCACATTGTGTAACGAGATTTTCCTCAGGATTCCATGTTTCTGGGTAGCTCTTTGTGAACCAGTCTGTTATAGTTTTTGCAATGTGATAAACACCCATGCAGTGAGAAAAACGACTGTGTTCAGCCCCATGAAAAGTATACGAAGATGTTCCAAGTTGTTTGATACGGCGCAGACGTTGAAATTCCGCAGTGTTGATTAAGTCATATATGATTTGGTTTTCTACGTGAATATAGTCATGGACAGGATCGCGAAAGACTTTTTCGAGATGAGCCATAAAAACCTCCTTTGCATTTGTAAGTAAAGTTTTTTGGGGAAGCCATTGATTTTTAAAGCAATTTTTTTCAGATAAGAGTTATCAAAAGCCATCAGCATCTAGATGAAAACTCTTGCATTACTATGATTTAATTATAACTGAATTTACTGCAAATTGCCATTTTACTAATAATGCAAGTTATAGTAAAATAACACTTATGGAAATTATTATTCGGAATCGCATTATTATTGATGGACAAGAAGAATTTATTCGTGAAACTTTTGAGGGGGAGGTTAAAAAATTAGGAAGTAAAATTGCATTGTATTATAAAAATGCTGAGGAAGAAAAAGTACTAATAAAGTTTGATGAAAAAGAGTTGAGCATGACGCGCTATGCTGAAAAGCCGGTAGTCATGCGTTTTCATAAAGAAATGCCCACACACACAATCTATGAAGGCTTGGGGCGCTTAGAAATTGTGACAGATGGCTTTCATATGGATGAAGGGTTAAACCATGTGAAGTTGAAGTATCGTTTAGCTCAGAATGATATTCCCATCGGAGAGTACCGCATGAGAATTGATTGGAAAAGGAGTTGATATGAGAAAAATACTTCTCCCTAAGGAACTTTATGAGCAGTTGGATGTACCAAGAGAAAAAGAAATTGAAGTTGTTAAAAACAGTAAGAACAGTTTTACCATACGTGCAAAGGCACCAAATAAAAAAGAAGATGCAGCCCGAGTCTTTCTGATACCAACGGTAATCAGTACGCTTCTCTTTTTTATTGTTAGTCAAGTGATGGGCCTGAAACAGATTTATCTTTCAGGTACTGAATCGATTTCTACGGGAGTTTTAGTCATTGCTAATGCTGTTGCCTTGACATCTTTTATTACTGCATTTATTAAGAAGCGGAAAGAACTCTATCACATGATGCGCCCTCAAGTGTACTGGAGAACTTTTCTTTCCGTTATTCTTTCAGTCTTTATTATTGTAACATTAGCATTAATTGCTCTATTTTGGTTTTTAAACCAGCTGTTTTATGGCTTAAGTTTTGATGTGTTTACATCGGTCTTGATTTTTGCTATTTTTTCAGCAATTTTGAATTATCTACTTATCTTTGTTGTGGACACGTTTTCTATACAAATGATGATTAATATGCTTATCATGGTATCTGTTGGTGGGTTGGTAGCAAGTATGGCAGCCAACAACAACCAATATTGGTGGCGAAAAAACTTTAGCTTATTGGGCACCAGTGAGTCAAATACGAGCTTGCAATTTAATATGACCTTGGTGGTATCAGCTGCTTTGATGATTGCCTTGTTTGATTATATTTTTGTACTAATTCGTGAGAAATTAGGAAAGCGGCTACGCTTTATGGTTCTGCAAATTTTGCTGACCTTGTGTGCGATATCTATTGCGTTGGTTGGCTTAATTCCGAACAATGGTACGGGATTGGCGCATATTATGCACGATGTTGCTGCACAATTAATTGTCTTCTTTATGAGCTTGTCTATCCTCGGCATCCGTTGGTTTTTGCCAGATTTAGATAAAAATATGTACCGTATTTCTTATGCTCTTGCTTCCTTGATTGCCCTAGGCTATTTCTTATGGCATCCCTTACATTATCTTAGTCTCACAGCCTTTGAAATTCTTTCCTTTAGTTTATCATTCGCTTGGATTATGCTTTTAATAAATAATCTTGTAAGAATACTGTTCAATACTCGAGTAATCTATCTTGTTGATATTGCTAAAGAGAAAGACGTTTAACAGGAATGAAATAAAATTTTTTATTTGTGCCCTTACAAAAGAGAAAAAGTTATTTTTATATAAAATGAATAGAGGAGAAAATGAAAAAAGTAAAAGTGTTTTACAATCAATCTTCTGGAAAGAATGATGAAGAAGAAGTCTTAAATACAATCAAAAAGTTTTTTGATAAAAAGGAAAATCAAGATTTTCAGTTAGAGTTTGTGAATCCAGATAGCCCAGAAGAAGCTGTTCGCTTGGCCAAAAAAGCAAGTCAAGAAAAGACAGACTTGATAATGGCTTTGGGAGGCGATGGCACGATTAACAAAATTTGTGGCGGAGTTTTTGAAGCTGGTGGAGATTCAATTTTAGGAATTATACCAAACGGGACGGTGAACAATCTTTCCAAATCACTTCACATCCCCCAAGACATCGAAGCTGCACTTGAGAATCTAAAACATGGCAGGAGGCAAAAATTTGATATAGCCAAGGTGAATGATGAATATATGATTTCAAGCTTAACACTTGGTATTTTGGCAGACATAGCTCAAAATGTGAGCAGCACTGAAAAGAAAAAGTTTGGACCTTTTGCCTATCTAAAGGATGCCTACAAAGTCATTCGTCATAATAAAAGTTATCATATCGAACTCAAATATAACGGTAAAACACAAGCTTTAAAAACAAAACTATTACTGATTACGATGACAGATACTATAGGTGGAAGGCAAGCACTTTCACTGGATGCTAAGGTTGACGATGGCCTTATTCGAGTTTATTCTTTGAAGGAAATTCATCTTCTCAAAATTTTATTCCACTTAAATAAGTTACGTAAGGGGAAAGTGGCGGATTTTATGGACATTACTTATTTTGATACCGATCATTTAGAAATAAGTACACAGTCAAATAAAACGAAAGATGTTCCTTATTCAAGAATTGACGGAGATAAGAGTTCTCCGCTTCCACTGGACATTAAAGTTTATCGCAAAGGTCTGACGACTATCGTGCCTAAATAAAACGTGTCTCTAGCTTCAAGTTATGACCTGTTTTTCTTAACCGAAAGTAGTTTTGAGATATACAACAGATTTTTCCTTCTTCTTTTGTAGGAATTGTTACAGCATCCTTCTTCAAAATATAGATATGAGAGAAAAGAGTGGGTACGCTCTCTTTTCTACTTTGGAATTTAGCAAAATACAGAGATAAAATTATCCTTACCGTGCCTCTTGAAATTAAGAGGTATTTCTGTTATACTTATGTAGTTGTCTTTGTGGTCTCCCATAAAGTACAACCGCACGAGGTATCGTTCAAGTAGCATAAGCTCACGGTCCAAGGCGAGTCTTACAGCCGTTTAACGGCACAAAATCTAACAAGGAGGAATCACAATGTCAAACTACGCAATCATCAAAACTGGTGGTAAACAAGTCAAAGTTGAAGAAGGACAAGTCATCTACGTTGAAAAACTTAACGTTGAAGCAGGTCAAACTGTAACTTTTGATGAAGTTGTTCTTGTTGGCGGTGCTACTACTAAAGTTGGTGCTCCACTCGTTTCAGGTGCGACAGTTGTCGGTGAAGTTGAAAAACATGGTAAACAAAAGAAAGTTGTTACTTTCCAATACAAACCTAAAAAACACTCACACCGTAAACAAGGTCACCGTCAACCTTACACTAAGGTTGTCATCAAATCAATCAACGCTTAAGGCATGATTGAAGCAGTTATCAGGACAAAGCGGGATAAAATAGTTTCCTATGAGATCTCGGGGCACGCTGAATCAGGTGAATATGGCCACGATGTGGTCTGTGCAGCTGTCAGTGTCTTGTCAATTACAACAGCGAATAATCTCTATGAAATGGCAAAGATTAAACCCATTGCCAACATGGAAGAAGGTTATCTCTATGTTGAAATACCTTTGAGTACTCCTGAAAGACAAGGCGAGTTGGCTCAGACACTGCTCCAAGCATTTGAAAATGCTATGCGAGAAGTATCTAAAAACTATAGCCAATACATTACACTTAAAATTGAAAATGGAGGGCAATATAATGCTTGAACTTAATCTGCAACTCTTCGCCCACAAAAAAGGTGGGGGTTCTACTTCCAATGGTCGTGACTCACAAGCGAAACGTCTTGGTGCTAAAGCATCTGACGGTGAACTTGTAAGCGGCGGTTCAATCCTTTTCCGTCAACGTGGTACACATATCCATCCAGGTGCTAACGTTGGTCGTGGTGGCGATGACACTCTCTTCGCTAAAATCGAAGGACACGTTAAATTTGAAATGAAACGTGGTAAAAAACACGTTTCAGTTTACCCAGCAGTCGCTAAATAATGGTAAACGAGTCTCTCTTTGGAGAGGCTTTTTTTGTAAATATAAAAGAAAAGACAATGAGGGAAGGCCATTCTTAATGGGCAGATTCATGTCTTTTTTTACATAAACACTTGTGTTTCACGGATTAATTTTTGTGCTTCCTTAAAGTCTAGGACATCATCAAAGCCATATTTTGAAAGAAAATAAACCTTATCGCAATATCTTTCAACTTCTTCCAAGATGTGTGAAGTAAGCAAGATAATTTTTGTTTCAGAAAGCTCTTTTAAGATTTGAAATGCTTTGGCACGCATTGCATTGTCAAGTCCATTTATCAGTTCATCGACGATGATAACATCTGCTTCAAGACTGACCGTATAAATAAAGGCCAGTATTTCTTTCATACCTAGAGAATATTTTTTTATCGGTTTTTCAAAGAAACGTGAAGCGGAAAACAAGGGCATATATTTTTGGGCATGTTCCCACTCCTTTCCTCTCAAAACTTTAATATAGTCCGCTGCTTTGAGATTGCTATCAAAAATATCAAGTGTCGCCACATAGGAAACTCTTCCTTGATGCCAACCATCAGAGATAAGAATCTCTCCCTCAAAATTCATCTCATCATTGATTGCAGTAAAAAGGGTAGACTTTCCTGTTCCGTTTCGACCGATGATGCCATAAAGACCAGGTCTATCAAGGGTTAAGCAAACGTTACTGAGTGTGTGAGTTGTCAAGTTGTTTATTGCAAGCTTCATAATATATTATGCCTTTCTATAAATATACTTTGTAAAAAGGAAGTGGCTTGTGCTATAGAAAATAATGGTACAAGAGAGAAGAACAAGAGCACCAATCCCAAGTGAATCCCTACCAAAGAGAAAATCTCCAGAAGTTGGCCACGAATTTTCACCGTTTGAAAACTGAAAGACGGTGTTGATATCTAAGTAGGTCAAAGGAATCCATTTGATGATTGTCTTCATCACTTCATGCGTATGGATAACGGAAAAAGTGACTAGCAGTAAAGCGATAATCGCCGAAGGGATATAAGCCTTTCTGATAAACTGTGAGAGGAGCTGTCCTAAACTTGTAATAAATAGGATGGCCAAAAGCAGATAGAGCAGACGCCAGAGCAACTCCTCACCCTGAAATAAATCATAAGTTGCCCCAACGACAAAGTTAGGAAAAGTCCAAGAACCAATGCCAAATTGGAGTCCAGCGATGAGCGCAAAGACAAGTAAGGCAGAAAGGATAAGCAGGAGCACAAAACCAGCAGGGATAAACAGATGTTGGAAATGTAGCACTTTTTTATTCTTTTTCATCAGGTGATAATAACGCAAACCATTAGGCATTTCCATCGCTAAGGTGTCCCCACAGATGAAAGTCAGCAGGATTAAACCATAAAGTCCTCCTAAGCCAATCAAAATATATTGGGCAGCGCCTAGGCCTGAGGGGTTGAGTCCTGGAGCTTGGGTAAAGTCTTGCCCGCTGGCTAGGACTTGGTGGTACCACTTTGACATTGATTTGATATGCTCATATCCCCCAGCAAGAGGAGGCTCTTCGCCTTTCTTTTCAGCTTCCTCTAATTTTTTTAGCATCTTTTCGTTGTGAAGGTTCTCTAAACGCCAGAACTCATTGTAATTGTTTTCTTCTAGTGTTTGAAGTTTTGCTTTGTCCGCCTTCACCTCTTCCTCATATTCAGCTAAAGAATTTTTATTTTCTTCTGAACTGTCTCCAGATTCAATGAGATTTTTGATTTCCTTAATACTCTTTTCAGTGGCCTTGATGTTTTCCTGTGTTGTGTTTTCTAGTTTGTATCCATTAGGAAGATTAGTCCCCACAGTTTCAAAGGCAATGAACTGGAGAATTAAGCCGATCAACAATAAGGAGAGCAGGACTTTATTCTTATTACTGCTTACAAATTTTTTTAGTATAAACATATTTTTCCCCTTAAAAAGAATGAAGGGAAAATAAAGTATCTTCTCCTTCTGTCATTTCTTATTTTATTTAGTAAATATGGTAAATGTAGTCTTGATAGTAACGTGTTCTGTTTCTATTAGGATAGAGTGGAGTTCTTCTGACCCTATAGCCATTTACAACCCTCAACTCACGATAAAAGGTCTGAACAAGCTTTCCGTGTGGGGGATATACTCTTTGATGCACGACAGTCCCAACCCAGACTCTGGGCGCTGGTCTCGGAACGTCATTGGCCTGCGCTAAACCAGATCCCGAAAAAAGTGCAAGAGCAGTGAGCGCAGCAATGATGATTTTTTAAGATTTTTGCTTGGCATATGTTTTCCCAATTTCTATATAAATTATTGCGATACTATGTTTCAGTTCCTCCTTTCAATACATAATATCTTTTCTGTCTTACACTATATTAGACGTAAATACATTTTACTTTTCACTAAAAATATATTTTGTAGAATAGAAAACAAAAATTTCTTATTCTTCTAGAAAGGGGTGTTTTTTTCCCTTTCTCAAAGTTAAGCGCTTTATTTATGCTATATTTACTCTATAATGGATACAGAAAGTGGAGGAAAAACAATGATTATAGGTGTTGTCAAAGACCTGAAACAAGGAGAAGAAAGAGTGGGCATGACACCAGAAAATGTAAAAATTCTGGTAGAGGCCGGTCATCAACTTTTTGTAGAAAATAAAGCTGGTGCAGGAGCTGGTTTTTCAAATGAGCAGTATATTGAAGCTGGTGCTGAGATTGTTGACCGTGCCAAGGCTTGGGAAGCAGAACTTCTTGTCCGGGTAAAAGAACCCCTGGAAGAAGAATACCAATACCTTAAACAAGGTCAAATCATTTGGGGCTTCTTGCATTTGCCAGCCAACAAAGCCTGCGTAGAGAAGATGATGGAAATGAATATTACGGCTTTTTCCGCTGAAAATATTGCGGCTGATGGCATTTTTCCTCTTTTGAAACCTTTAAGTGCTATTGCAGGGAGACGCGCAGTTAATCTTGGACAGTATTACTTGGAGAAACAGCATGGAGGGCAAGGGATTCTGCTTCCAGGTATTCCTGACAGCGGGATTGAAGCAGGACATGTTGTGATATTTGGTGGTGGAACGGCTGCCGAGAATGCAGCAGACATCGCCTTGAGCATTGGCTGTTCAGTTGTTATATTGGAGCTGAATGATAAACGTATACAGGAACTTGAAGCACGTTATTTAGGAAAAAACATTCAGATTATTAAGTCAACAACAGAAGCTTTGGAAGAACATATCAAAGAAGCAGATGTATTTATTTCAACAATTTTGATACCTGGTGCTAAACCGCCTAAACTTGTGAAGGAATATATGGTTAAGTCGATGAAACCTGGTTCAGTTATTGTGGATATTGCTATTGACCAGGGGGGAACAGTTGAAACGATTGAACATGCAACCAGTCATGCAAACCCCGTATTTGTAAAACATGATGTTATCCATTATGCAGTGCCTAACATGCCAGGAGCGACACCTAGAACATCAACTTTAGTGATGTCTAAAGGTAATATAGAATACTTGAAGCTCATTGCAGATAAAGGTTTAGATGAAGCGTTGACCGCAAGTCTTCCTCTTACCTCTGGCATGAGTGTCTATAAAGGACAGATAGTTTCTCTTGCTTTAGCGGAATCTATCGACCTGCCCCATGTAGAGAAAAAATAAGCTAAAAATCATTGAGATATTTGTCTCAGTGATTTTTTATTTGCAGGTGTGAACACGTATAAGCTCTGAAATATGATATAATGAGACAAAGATTATAAATAAAAGAACAGGAAGGTATTTGTTTGGCTAAACATTCCGTAGAGTTTAAGTTGGAAAACCCCGAAGATGCAGTTTTACTTTTTGGTTCACAGGATAAAAACGCACAGTTGATAGAATCTCAACTTGCTGTTGATATCAACTACAGGGGAGAAAGGGTGCAGATTTTTGCGGATAACGAGAATGCTCCTGAGCAAGCACGTAAGGTTCTGCAAGCGCTCTTGGTCTTAATTTCACGGGGATTACCTGTACACAGTTCAGATGCAATGATTGCAATCAAGATGGTGTTGGAAGATAATATTGAAAATTTCATCACACTTTATGAAATTGAATTGACGAAAGATGCTGTGGGGACACCAATCCGCTTAAAAAATGTGGGCCAAAAACTTTATGTAGACAGCGTAAAGCATCACGATGTCGTGTTTGGCATAGGACCTGCAGGGACAGGCAAAACTTTCTTAGCTGTTGTTATGGCTGTTCAAGCATTGCGTAATGGACAAGTGAAGCGGATTATCTTGACACGTCCGGCTGTTGAAGCTGGTGAAAATCTTGGATTCTTGCCAGGCGATTTGCAAGAAAAAGTAGATCCTTATCTGCGTCCTGTTTATGATGCTTTATTCCAGATTTTAGGAAAAAATGCAACCGAACGGATGATGGAGCGTGGAATTATCGAAATTGCACCTCTAGCTTACATGCGTGGACGTACTTTAGACGATGCCTTTGTTATCTTGGATGAGGCCCAGAATACAACAACGATGCAGATGAAGATGTTCCTCACGCGCTTGGGATTCAACTCAAAAATGATTGTCAATGGGGACATTTCACAGATTGATTTGGCTTCTAAAGTAAAATCTGGCTTGATTGATGCGCAGGAAAAACTTTCTGGTTTAAACAGTATTGATTTTGTCTATTTTACAGCTAAAGATGTCGTTCGTCATCCTGTCGTGGCTCAAATTATCAATGCTTATGAGAAAAAAGGAGACAAACATGTCTGAAGGCTATGTTCTTGACTTGCGCAAAATATTAGGTCCCCGACCACTTGTGATTGCTTGTGCGAGTCTCATTATTTATAATGATGAAGGGATATTGCTCCAAAAGCGTAAAGATACAGGCTGTTGGTCTTATCATGGGGGTTCGATTGAGCCGGGAGAAACGGCAGAAGAAGCTGCAAGACGTGAACTGTTCGAAGAACTAGGACTGACTGTGAGTGACATGGAATTATTTACAGTATGTTCTGGAGAAGAGCAACATTTCTGCTATCCCAACGGTGATGAAGTGCATATCGTTGATGTTGTTTACACAAGTAAAGAATTTTCGGGAGAAATATTTCTTGAAGCCAGTGAAGTTATAGATGCACGTTGGTTTCCTTTTGAGCAGTTGCCTAAAGATATTATGCCTTCGACCCAAACACCTCTTTTAAATTTTGCGAAAAAGATGATAGAACAAAAGCATATAAAGTAATAATAAATGTAGGGAAGATAATGTATATCGAATTAGTTGATGAAACGGAACAAGTTTCAGAAGAAATTATTGAACAAACAGAAAAGCTATTAAAATTTGCGGCAGACTATATTAAGCTTGCGGAATCGAAGGAAATGGCTGTAACCTTTGTTGATAATGCACGTTCACAAGAAATTAATCTGAAATATAGAGAAAAAAATGCACCAACGGATGTCATTTCTCTCGAATACAAGCCAGATGAAGAAGAATTTTTCTTTGACGAGGATATGGAGATTCCGGAAGAATTGATGGCAGAGCTAGATCCCTTTATCGGTGAGCTCTTTATTTCAATCGATAAGGCAGCAGAGCAAGCAGAAGAGTATGGGCATTCTCTTAAGCGTGAATATGGTTGGTTAGTGGTCCACGGCTTCTTACATATTAATGGTTACGATCATTATACTCCAGAAGAAGAAGCAGAAATGTTCGGACTTCAGGAGGAGATTTTGACTGCTTATGGACTTAAAAGATAAAGAAAAAGATGTAAAAATTTTTAACAAGGAAGATTTTGCTGACGGGGAAATTCCTGAGAGTTCAGGGCGCAAACGTTGGAAAAATACTAATATTGTCTCCAGTATGGAGTTTGCGATTACTGGGATTTGGACGGCTTTTAAAGAAGAAAGAAACATGCGTAAGCATGCTCTTTCTGCAGTATTGGCTTTGATTTCAGGTATTGTTTTTCAAATTAGAGAGTTTGAGTGGCTTTTCCTTTTTCTTGCTGTTTTTTTGGTTTTTACTGCAGAATTGTTAAATTCAGCTATAGAAAATGTTGTTGATTTAGCTGCAGATTACCAATTTCATTTGCGGGCCAAGAGAGCTAAGGATATGGCTGCTGGAGCTGTTTTAGTTATCTCAGGTTTTGCTTTGCTTGTAGCCTCTTTTATCTTCCTACCTAAAATTTGGGATATTTTTTTCTAAGAGTTAGCGACAAAGGGAGAAACTTTTCACGTCTTGGACACCTGCTTCTTTTAGAATCGCTATAGCATGCTGTAGGGTACGCCCTGTAGTATAGACATCATCAACAAGTAAAACTTTTTTAGGAAGCTTTACCTTTGCTTTTAGAGTGAAGGTATTTTTATTTTGTAGTCTTTTATTCCTGCTAAGAGTGTGCTGTGAAAGTCCCTCCTCTTTTTCCAATAAAGGCGCGAAGTGAAGATGATCAATGAAGCCTAGAACCTGGTTAAAACCTCTTTCCTGCAAGCGTTTTTCACTTATAGGAACAGGAACAAGGGTATAATCTTTTTCTTTCTTAAAGTGGTGACTAAAGGCTTTACGTAAACGATAATCTCCCATAAATTTATAACGACTAAAATAATCTTCCATGGCTTCGTTGTAAGTGAAGACCGCTTGATGCTTGATGATTATCCCTTCCTCTTCTTCCCAGAAGTGGCAATCTGAACAAATACCTGGACTAATGTCAAATAATTAGACAGAAAATGAGCTATGTTTTCTTAAAATAGTTTTCCTCCTTCTGATTTGGAGTT